>NZ_JBJJKZ010000024.1:0-8035 GCF_045449695.1 Marinobacter shunpengi | reverse complement strand
CGGCCCTGATCTCCCGCGGCGCCCGCGCCAGGATCGCGACCGTCACCAGAGCGAGCATCGAGACCGTCAGCACGACCACCAGCGGTGCGACCAGCTCCTCGGCGGTCAGTCCGTCCCCGCTCCCCGCGGTGCCGTGGTCGTCGTGCATCGCGGCCCCCGCGACCTGCATCGCGGCCATGCCGGTGTAGTGCATGCCGGAGACGGCCAGGGCCATGACGGCCGCGGCGAAGATGCCCCCGAGCGCCGACCGGACCGTCCAGGTCAGCCAGAGGGCGGCGGTGGCGGCGAGCACGCCGATGACGACGGACAGCGCCACGAGCCACGGGTCGTAGGCGATCGGCACGGCCGTGTCCACGGCCCGCATCCCGAGGTAGTGCATGCTCGCGACCCCGACGCCGGTCAGTCCGCCGCCCGCGAGCAGCGCGACCGGCCGTCCCGCGCCACGGTCGACGAGGAACAGCCCCGCGGCCACCACGACGACGGCGAGGAGCAGGCTGACGAGCGTGAGCGGGAGGTCGTAGCGGATCTCTCCGGTCGACACCGTGAACCCGAGCATGGCGACGAAGTGCATCACCCAGATGCCGACACCACCGATCGACAACGCCCCCATCCACAACCACAGGCGGCGGGCCCGGCCGTCGTAGAGGCGGCTGCGGGCCGTCGACGACAGTCCGACGGCACACCCGACGAAGGAGAGCCCGAAGGAGAGGACAGGAGTCAGGAGGCCGGACGAGAGGTGGTTGATCACGGGTTCCTCAAGAGTGTGGAGCGCTAACATTCCCGAGCAAGGTAAGCCTCACTTCCTGCCGGTGGCAACGGGTTTCACCCGCGCTGTCGTGCACACTAGAGGCGCGGACCGCCCGGGCCGCTGCGACCCATCCGAAGGAGTACCACGGTGACCGACGTTGTCGACGAGCTGCAGTGGCGGGGCCTGGTGGCGCAGTCCACCGACGAGGCCGCGCTGAGGGACGCGCTGGCGCAGGGGCCGGTCACCTACTACTGCGGCTTCGATCCGACGGCGCCGAGCCTGCACCACGGTCACCTCGTCCAGCTGATCCTGCTGCGCCACCTGCAGCAGGCGGGCCACCGTGCGGTGGCGCTGGTCGGCGGTGCCACGGGGATGATCGGTGACCCCCGGGACTCCGGCGAGCGCGTCCTGAACACCAAGGAAGTGGTCGCCGACTGGTCGGAACGGCTCAAGGCGCAGATCTCGCGGTTCCTCGAGTTCGACGGCGACAACCCGGCCCGGCTCGTCAACAACCTCGACTGGATCGAAGGGCTCTCGGCCATCGACTTCCTGCGCGACGTCGGTAAGCACTACCGCCTGGGCACGATGCTGGCCAAGGACACCGTGGCGCGTCGGCTGCGCTCCGACGAGGGCATCAGCTTCACCGAGTTCAGCTACCAGATCCTGCAGGGCATCGACTTCCTGGAGCTCTACCGGCGGCACGGGGTCACGCTGCAGACGGGTGGCAACGACCAGTGGGGGAACCTGCTGTCCGGCGTGGAGCTGATCCGGAAGGCGGAGGGCGCGGCGGTGCACGTCATGACGACGCCGCTGATCACGAAGGCCGACGGGACGAAGTTCGGCAAGACGGAAGGCGGGGCCGTGTGGCTGGCTCCGGACATGATGAGCCCGTACGCCTTCTACCAGTACTGGCTCAACGCTGCCGACGCCGACGTGGTCGCCTGGTTGAAGATCTTCACGTTCCGCACGCGCGAGGAGATCGACGAGCTTGCTGCGGCAGTCCGGGAACGCCCTGGAGCGAGGGAGGCGCAGCGCACGCTCGCCGGGGACGTCACGACGCTGGTCCACGGAGCCGACGCCACGGAGGCCGTGGTCGCGGTGAGTCGTGCCCTGTTCGGCCGCGGTGAGCTCGGGACGCTCGACGCCGACACGCTCGGCGCCGCGACGGCCGAGCTGCCCCGGGCGGACGTCACGGTCGGCACGCCGGTGCTCGACGCGTTCGTCGACGCCGGTCTGGTGGCCTCACGCGCGGCCGGCCGACGGGCGATCGGCGAGGGCGGTGCGTACGTCAACAACGTCAAGGTGGGCACCGAGGACGCCGTCCTGACGAGCGAGGACCTGCTCCACGGGCGCTACGCGGTCCTGCGGCGAGGCAAGAAGACCCTCGCCGTCGCCGTCGCCGGCTGACCCGGCCGACCGGCGGATCGGGCCCTGGCCTGCGGATTTGGCACGCGGGCCAGGGTCTGTGTAATGTTCTGGTCGTTCGCCCGGCAGGGAGGCACGAACACCGAGGAGACAGTCGCTGAGGCTGGGTACCGGTGGCCGATCCCAGGGTGGATGACCTCGGACCTTCGGATCAGGTACAGTTGTGTGCCCGGTCGATCGAGGGCCTGGTTGATCCCGTCGATGACGGCTCGAGAGAGCGGTTGACGACACGGAGGAAGCCGGGTAAGGTTGAAGGGTTGCCCCGGACGGGGTCGGAACGGGAAGTTCTGGTCCGGATGGTGTGCGTCGGTTGTTTGAGAACTCAACAGTGTGCTTGATAGTCAATGCCAAATTTTGAACCTTTTTGGTTCCTTTGGACTGGATTGAACAGCTAGTCTGTTTGGTCTGGCCAGTATCGATAGGCGACTGGTGGCCCCTTGGGGGTTGTTGGTTGTTTTCTCTCTTTTACGGAGAGTTTGATCCTGGCTCAGGACGAACGCTGGCGGCGTGCTTAACACATGCAAGTCGAACGGTGAAGCCCAGCTTGCTGGGTGGATCAGTGGCGAACGGGTGAGTAACACGTGAGCAACCTGCCCTCCACTTCGGGATAAGCCTTGGAAACGGGGTCTAATACCGGATATGAGCATCTGCCGCATGGTGGGTGTTGGAAAGTTTTTCGGTGGGGGATGGGCTCGCGGCCTATCAGCTTGTTGGTGGGGTGATGGCCTACCAAGGCGTCGACGGGTAGCCGGCCTGAGAGGGCGACCGGCCACACTGGGACTGAGACACGGCCCAGACTCCTACGGGAGGCAGCAGTGGGGAATATTGCACAATGGGCGAAAGCCTGATGCAGCGACGCCGCGTGAGGGATGACGGCCTTCGGGTTGTAAACCTCTTTCAGCAGGGAAGAAGGCCTTCGGGTGGACGGTACCTGCAGAAGAAGCGCCGGCTAACTACGTGCCAGCAGCCGCGGTAATACGTAGGGCGCAAGCGTTGTCCGGAATTATTGGGCGTAAAGAGCTCGTAGGCGGTCTGTCGCGTCTGGTGTGAAAACCCGAGGCTCAACCTCGGGCTTGCATCGGGTACGGGCAGACTAGAGTGCGGTAGGGGAGACTGGAATTCCTGGTGTAGCGGTGGAATGCGCAGATATCAGGAGGAACACCGATGGCGAAGGCAGGTCTCTGGGCCGCAACTGACGCTGAGGAGCGAAAGCATGGGGAGCGAACAGGATTAGATACCCTGGTAGTCCATGCCGTAAACGTTGGGCACTAGGTGTGGGGCTCATTCCACGAGTTCCGTGCCGCAGCTAACGCATTAAGTGCCCCGCCTGGGGAGTACGGCCGCAAGGCTAAAACTCAAAGGAATTGACGGGGGCCCGCACAAGCGGCGGAGCATGCGGATTAATTCGATGCAACGCGAAGAACCTTACCAAGGCTTGACATGCACCGGACGCTGCCAGAGATGGTGGTTCCGCAAGGTCGGTGCACAGGTGGTGCATGGTTGTCGTCAGCTCGTGTCGTGAGATGTTGGGTTAAGTCCCGCAACGAGCGCAACCCTCGTCCCATGTTGCCAGCGGGTTATGCCGGGGACTCATGGGAGACTGCCGGGGTCAACTCGGAGGAAGGCGGGGATGACGTCAAATCATCATGCCCCTTATGTCTTGGGCTTCACGCATGCTACAATGGCCGGTACAGAGGGCTGCGATACCGTAAGGTGGAGCGAATCCCAAAAAGCCGGTCTCAGTTCGGATTGGGGTCTGCAACTCGACCCCATGAAGTCGGAGTCGCTAGTAATCGCAGATCAGCAACGCTGCGGTGAATACGTTCCCGGGCCTTGTACACACCGCCCGTCAAGTCACGAAAGTTGGTAACACCCGAAGCTCATGGCCCAACCGGTTCGTCCGGGGGGAGTGGTCGAAGGTGGGACTGGCGATTGGGACTAAGTCGTAACAAGGTAGCCGTACCGGAAGGTGCGGCTGGATCACCTCCTTTCTAAGGAGCACATACTGCTCGCCTGGTGGGGTTCTGCCCCGTGGGTGGGTGGTCATGCACAGCCATCGTAGGCGCCGAACGTGTGTCTGGTGGTTGCTCTGGGTGGAACATTGACTGTTTGCGGTGCGCTGGGTGCGTGCCGGCTGCTAGTACGTCTGCTGCTTCGGTGGTGGGTGGGAACGTGGTCGGTGGTGTCTGGTTCGTCGTGTGAGCACACTGTTGGGTCCTGAGGCAACCGGCCTGCGTGGTCGGGTGACCTTTGATGGATACGGGTCGTTGGTCGGGTCTTCATACCGCTTCGCTCATCGTGCTGTGCTGCTGTCCTTCGGGGTGGTGGTTGGTGGGGTGTGTGGGGGTCGGGTGGGCCTGGTGGCCGGCGGGACCGTCCGTTGCTTGAGAACTGCACAGTGGACGCGAGCATCCCAGATGTTCAAGTATTATTCTTGGATTTCTGTAGCATATTTGTAGTGTGTGTCGAAGTTTAGAAGGGCACATGGTGGATGCCTTGGCACTAGGAGCCGAAGAAGGACGTTGTAGCCTGCGTTAAGCCTCGGGGAGCTGGCAAACGAGCTGTGATCCGAGGATGTCCGAATGGGGGAACCCAGCCGCAGTCATGTGCGGTTACCTGTACCTGAATTCATAGGGTGCAGGGGGGAACGCCGGGAAGTGAAACATCTCAGTACCGGCAGGAAGAGATATTCCGTGAGTAGTGGCGAGCGAAAGCGGATGAGGCCAAACCGTATGCGTGTCAAGCTGTCAGGCGTTGCGTGTGCGGGGTTGTGGGACCTTTCTCAGATCACTGACATGGTCTGGACCAGTAAGAAAGTCGTGTCATAGTCGAACCGCATTGAAAGGCGGACCGTAGAGGGTGTGAGTCCCGTAGACGAAATGGTGCGGCCTGGTGAAGGGGATCCCAAGTAGCACGGGGCCCGTGAAATCTCGTGTGAATCTGGCAAGACCACTTGCTAAGCCTAAATACTACCTAGTGACCGATAGCGGACAAGTACCGTGAGGGAAAGGTGAAAAGTACCCCGGGAGGGGAGTGAAATAGTACCTGAAACCGTGTGCCTACAATCCGTCGGAGCCTCCTTAGCAGGGGTGACGGCGTGCCTTTTGAAGAATGAGCCTGCGAGTTAGTGCTCGGTGGCGAGGTTAACCCGTGTGGGGAAGCCGTAGCGAAAGCGAGTCCGAATAGGGCGATTCAGTCGCCGGGTCTAGACCCGAAGCGAAGTGATCTAGCCATGGGCAGGTTGAAGCGCCGGTAAGACGGCGTGGAGGACCGAACCCACTTAGGTTGAAAACTGAGGGGATGACCTGTGGTTAGGGGTGAAAGGCCAATCAAACTTCGTGATAGCTGGTTCTCCCCGAAATGCATTTAGGTGCAGCGTCACGCGTTCCTTGCCGGAGGTAGAGCTACTGGATGGCCGATGGGCCTCACCAGGTTACTGACGTCAACCAAACTCCGAATGCCGGTAAGCCAGAGCGTGGCAGTGAGACTGCGGGGGATAAGCTTCGTAGTCGAGAGGGAAACAGCCCAGACCACCGGCTAAGGCCCCTAAGCGTGTGCTCAGTGGGAAAGGATGTGGAGTTGCACAGACAACCAGGAGGTTGGCTTAGAAGCAGCCACCCTTGAAAGAGTGCGTAATAGCTCACTGGTCAAGTGATTCCGCGCCGACAATGTAGCGGGGCTCAAGTACACCGCCGAAGCCGTGGCACTCACACTTTACCCAGCATTCCCTTTCGAGGGGGTGTTCAGGTGTGTGGGTGGGTAGGGGAGCGTCGTGTGGGCAGTGAAGCCGCAGGGTGACCTAGCGGTGGAGACCACACGAGTGAGAATGCAGGCATGAGTAGCGAAAGACGGGTGAGAAACCCGTCCGCCGAATGACCAAGGGTTCCAGGGCCAGGTTAATCCGCCCTGGGTAAGTCGGGACCTAAGGCGAGGCCGACAGGCGTAGTCGATGGACAAGGAGTTGATATTCTCCTACCGGCGAAGAACCGCCCATACCGAATCCGGTGATGCTGACCACCCCCGAGTACCACCGTCACCTTCGGGTGACACCGGTACAACGGCGTGGGACCCAATCCGGTAGTAGGTAAGCGTGTTAACAGGGGTGACGCAGGAAGGTAGCCCGGCGTGGCGATGGTAGACCACGTCCAAGGTCGTAGCCGGCTTCGTAGGCAAATCCGCGAAGCATTGACGGTGAGAACTGACGGTGACCGCACTAGCGGGAATCGGGTGATCCTCAGCTGCCAAGAAAAGCCTCGACGCGAGGTTCTAGCCGCCCGTACCCCAAACCGACTCAGGTGGTCAGGTAGAGAATACCAAGGCGATCGAGATAATCGTGGTTAAGGAACTCGGCAAAATGCCCCCGTAACTTCGGGAGAAGGGGGGCCCGATCCGTGAACACCCTAGCGGTGGGAAGCGGTGAGGGCCGCAGAGACCAGGGAGAAGCGACTGTTTACTAAAAACACAGGTCCGTGCGAAGTCGCAAGACGATGTATACGGACTGACGCCTGCCCGGTGCTGGAAGGTTAAGAGGACGAGTCAGCGTAAGCGAAGCTCAGAATTTAAGCCCCAGTAAACGGCGGTGGTAACTATAACCATCCTAAGGTAGCGAAATTCCTTGTCGGGTAAGTTCCGACCTGCACGAATGGCGTAACGACTTCTCCGCTGTCTCAACCACGAACTCGGCGAAATTGCACTACGAGTAAAGATGCTCGTTACGCGCAGCAGGACGGAAAGACCCCGGGACCTTTACTATAGCTTGGTATTGGTGTTCGGTGCGGTTTGTGTAGGATAGGTGGGAGACTATGAAGCCCGCGCGCCAGCGCGAGTGGAGTCGCCGTTGAAATACCACTCTGACCGCATCGACCATCTAACCTCGGTCCGTGATCCGGATCAGGGACAGTGCCTGGTGGGTAGTTTAACTGGGGCGGTTGCCTCCCAAAATGTAACGGAGGCGCTCAAAGGTTCCCTCAGCCTGGTTGGCAATCAGGTGTCGAGTGCAAGTGCACAAGGGAGCTTGACTGTGAGACCGACAGGTCAAGCAGGGACGAAAGTCGGAACTAGTGATCCGGCGGTGGCTTGTGGAAGCGCCGTCGCTCAACGGATAAAAGGTACCCCGGGGATAACAGGCTGATCTTCCCCAAGAGTCCATATCGACGGGATGGTTTGGCACCTCGATGTCGGCTCGTCGCATCCTGGGGCTGGAGTAGGTCCCAAGGGTTGGGCTGTTCGCCCATTAAAGCGGCACGCGAGCTGGGTTTAGAACGTCGTGAGACAGTTCGGTCCCTATCCGCTGCGCGCGCAGGAAACTTGAGAAGGGCTGTCCCTAGTACGAGAGGACCGGGACGGACGAACCTCTGGTATGCCAGTTGTTCCGCCAGGAGCACCGCTGGTTCGCTACGTTCGGAAGGGATAACCGCTGAAAGCATCTAAGCGGGAAGCCTGCTTCAAGATGAGGTTTCCATCCCCCTCGTGGGGTGAAGGCACCCAGCTAGACCACTGGGTAGATAGGCCGGAAGTGGAAGACAGGACCAACGACTGTCGCAGCTGACCGGTACTAATAAGCCAACAACTTCAACACCAACACTTCTGCTATGCACGCGTCCACTGTGCGGTTCCCGAGAAACGGGCACCACCCCCGACCCACCCCTTGACCAGGTGGGGACACACGGGGAACCCGAACAACTCGATAACGTTACGGCGGTCACAGCGAAGGGGAAACGCCCGGTCCCATACCGAACCCGGAAGCTCAGCCCTTCAGCGCCGATGGTACTGCCCTGGAGACGGGGTGGGAGAGTAGGACGCCGCCGGACACCCTTCACAGCCAGGCCCCCCACACCACACGGTGCGGGGGGCCTGACTGCA
>NZ_JBJJKZ010000023.1:0-8131 GCF_045449695.1 Marinobacter shunpengi | reverse complement strand
GGGTTGCCCCGGACGGGGTCGGAACGGGAAGTTCTGGTCCGGATGGTGTGCGTCGGTTGTTTGAGAACTCAACAGTGTGCTTGATAGTCAATGCCAAATTTTGAACCTTTTTGGTTCCTTTGGACTGGATTGAACAGCTAGTCTGTTTGGTCTGGCCAGTATCGATAGGCGACTGGTGGCCCCTTGGGGGTTGTTGGTTGTTTTCTCTCTTTTACGGAGAGTTTGATCCTGGCTCAGGACGAACGCTGGCGGCGTGCTTAACACATGCAAGTCGAACGGTGAAGCCCAGCTTGCTGGGTGGATCAGTGGCGAACGGGTGAGTAACACGTGAGCAACCTGCCCTCCACTTCGGGATAAGCCTTGGAAACGGGGTCTAATACCGGATATGAGCATCTGCCGCATGGTGGGTGTTGGAAAGTTTTTCGGTGGGGGATGGGCTCGCGGCCTATCAGCTTGTTGGTGGGGTGATGGCCTACCAAGGCGTCGACGGGTAGCCGGCCTGAGAGGGCGACCGGCCACACTGGGACTGAGACACGGCCCAGACTCCTACGGGAGGCAGCAGTGGGGAATATTGCACAATGGGCGAAAGCCTGATGCAGCGACGCCGCGTGAGGGATGACGGCCTTCGGGTTGTAAACCTCTTTCAGCAGGGAAGAAGGCCTTCGGGTGGACGGTACCTGCAGAAGAAGCGCCGGCTAACTACGTGCCAGCAGCCGCGGTAATACGTAGGGCGCAAGCGTTGTCCGGAATTATTGGGCGTAAAGAGCTCGTAGGCGGTCTGTCGCGTCTGGTGTGAAAACCCGAGGCTCAACCTCGGGCTTGCATCGGGTACGGGCAGACTAGAGTGCGGTAGGGGAGACTGGAATTCCTGGTGTAGCGGTGGAATGCGCAGATATCAGGAGGAACACCGATGGCGAAGGCAGGTCTCTGGGCCGCAACTGACGCTGAGGAGCGAAAGCATGGGGAGCGAACAGGATTAGATACCCTGGTAGTCCATGCCGTAAACGTTGGGCACTAGGTGTGGGGCTCATTCCACGAGTTCCGTGCCGCAGCTAACGCATTAAGTGCCCCGCCTGGGGAGTACGGCCGCAAGGCTAAAACTCAAAGGAATTGACGGGGGCCCGCACAAGCGGCGGAGCATGCGGATTAATTCGATGCAACGCGAAGAACCTTACCAAGGCTTGACATGCACCGGACGCTGCCAGAGATGGTGGTTCCGCAAGGTCGGTGCACAGGTGGTGCATGGTTGTCGTCAGCTCGTGTCGTGAGATGTTGGGTTAAGTCCCGCAACGAGCGCAACCCTCGTCCCATGTTGCCAGCGGGTTATGCCGGGGACTCATGGGAGACTGCCGGGGTCAACTCGGAGGAAGGCGGGGATGACGTCAAATCATCATGCCCCTTATGTCTTGGGCTTCACGCATGCTACAATGGCCGGTACAGAGGGCTGCGATACCGTAAGGTGGAGCGAATCCCAAAAAGCCGGTCTCAGTTCGGATTGGGGTCTGCAACTCGACCCCATGAAGTCGGAGTCGCTAGTAATCGCAGATCAGCAACGCTGCGGTGAATACGTTCCCGGGCCTTGTACACACCGCCCGTCAAGTCACGAAAGTTGGTAACACCCGAAGCTCATGGCCCAACCGGTTCGTCCGGGGGGAGTGGTCGAAGGTGGGACTGGCGATTGGGACTAAGTCGTAACAAGGTAGCCGTACCGGAAGGTGCGGCTGGATCACCTCCTTTCTAAGGAGCACATACTGCTCGCCTGGTGGGGTTCTGCCCCGTGGGTGGGTGGTCATGCACAGCCATCGTAGGCGCCGAACGTGTGTCTGGTGGTTGCTCTGGGTGGAACATTGACTGTTTGCGGTGCGCTGGGTGCGTGCCGGCTGCTAGTACGTCTGCTGCTTCGGTGGTGGGTGGGAACGTGGTCGGTGGTGTCTGGTTCGTCGTGTGAGCACACTGTTGGGTCCTGAGGCAACCGGCCTGCGTGGTCGGGTGACCTTTGATGGATACGGGTCGTTGGTCGGGTCTTCATACCGCTTCGCTCATCGTGCTGTGCTGCTGTCCTTCGGGGTGGTGGTTGGTGGGGTGTGTGGGGGTCGGGTGGGCCTGGTGGCCGGCGGGACCGTCCGTTGCTTGAGAACTGCACAGTGGACGCGAGCATCCCAGATGTTCAAGTATTATTCTTGGATTTCTGTAGCATATTTGTAGTGTGTGTCGAAGTTTAGAAGGGCACATGGTGGATGCCTTGGCACTAGGAGCCGAAGAAGGACGTTGTAGCCTGCGTTAAGCCTCGGGGAGCTGGCAAACGAGCTGTGATCCGAGGATGTCCGAATGGGGGAACCCAGCCGCAGTCATGTGCGGTTACCTGTACCTGAATTCATAGGGTGCAGGGGGGAACGCCGGGAAGTGAAACATCTCAGTACCGGCAGGAAGAGATATTCCGTGAGTAGTGGCGAGCGAAAGCGGATGAGGCCAAACCGTATGCGTGTCAAGCTGTCAGGCGTTGCGTGTGCGGGGTTGTGGGACCTTTCTCAGATCACTGACATGGTCTGGACCAGTAAGAAAGTCGTGTCATAGTCGAACCGCATTGAAAGGCGGACCGTAGAGGGTGTGAGTCCCGTAGACGAAATGGTGCGGCCTGGTGAAGGGGATCCCAAGTAGCACGGGGCCCGTGAAATCTCGTGTGAATCTGGCAAGACCACTTGCTAAGCCTAAATACTACCTAGTGACCGATAGCGGACAAGTACCGTGAGGGAAAGGTGAAAAGTACCCCGGGAGGGGAGTGAAATAGTACCTGAAACCGTGTGCCTACAATCCGTCGGAGCCTCCTTAGCAGGGGTGACGGCGTGCCTTTTGAAGAATGAGCCTGCGAGTTAGTGCTCGGTGGCGAGGTTAACCCGTGTGGGGAAGCCGTAGCGAAAGCGAGTCCGAATAGGGCGATTCAGTCGCCGGGTCTAGACCCGAAGCGAAGTGATCTAGCCATGGGCAGGTTGAAGCGCCGGTAAGACGGCGTGGAGGACCGAACCCACTTAGGTTGAAAACTGAGGGGATGACCTGTGGTTAGGGGTGAAAGGCCAATCAAACTTCGTGATAGCTGGTTCTCCCCGAAATGCATTTAGGTGCAGCGTCACGCGTTCCTTGCCGGAGGTAGAGCTACTGGATGGCCGATGGGCCTCACCAGGTTACTGACGTCAACCAAACTCCGAATGCCGGTAAGCCAGAGCGTGGCAGTGAGACTGCGGGGGATAAGCTTCGTAGTCGAGAGGGAAACAGCCCAGACCACCGGCTAAGGCCCCTAAGCGTGTGCTCAGTGGGAAAGGATGTGGAGTTGCACAGACAACCAGGAGGTTGGCTTAGAAGCAGCCACCCTTGAAAGAGTGCGTAATAGCTCACTGGTCAAGTGATTCCGCGCCGACAATGTAGCGGGGCTCAAGTACACCGCCGAAGCCGTGGCACTCACACTTTACCCAGCATTCCCTTTCGAGGGGGTGTTCAGGTGTGTGGGTGGGTAGGGGAGCGTCGTGTGGGCAGTGAAGCCGCAGGGTGACCTAGCGGTGGAGACCACACGAGTGAGAATGCAGGCATGAGTAGCGAAAGACGGGTGAGAAACCCGTCCGCCGAATGACCAAGGGTTCCAGGGCCAGGTTAATCCGCCCTGGGTAAGTCGGGACCTAAGGCGAGGCCGACAGGCGTAGTCGATGGACAAGGAGTTGATATTCTCCTACCGGCGAAGAACCGCCCATACCGAATCCGGTGATGCTGACCACCCCCGAGTACCACCGTCACCTTCGGGTGACACCGGTACAACGGCGTGGGACCCAATCCGGTAGTAGGTAAGCGTGTTAACAGGGGTGACGCAGGAAGGTAGCCCGGCGTGGCGATGGTAGACCACGTCCAAGGTCGTAGCCGGCTTCGTAGGCAAATCCGCGAAGCATTGACGGTGAGAACTGACGGTGACCGCACTAGCGGGAATCGGGTGATCCTCAGCTGCCAAGAAAAGCCTCGACGCGAGGTTCTAGCCGCCCGTACCCCAAACCGACTCAGGTGGTCAGGTAGAGAATACCAAGGCGATCGAGATAATCGTGGTTAAGGAACTCGGCAAAATGCCCCCGTAACTTCGGGAGAAGGGGGGCCCGATCCGTGAACACCCTAGCGGTGGGAAGCGGTGAGGGCCGCAGAGACCAGGGAGAAGCGACTGTTTACTAAAAACACAGGTCCGTGCGAAGTCGCAAGACGATGTATACGGACTGACGCCTGCCCGGTGCTGGAAGGTTAAGAGGACGAGTCAGCGTAAGCGAAGCTCAGAATTTAAGCCCCAGTAAACGGCGGTGGTAACTATAACCATCCTAAGGTAGCGAAATTCCTTGTCGGGTAAGTTCCGACCTGCACGAATGGCGTAACGACTTCTCCGCTGTCTCAACCACGAACTCGGCGAAATTGCACTACGAGTAAAGATGCTCGTTACGCGCAGCAGGACGGAAAGACCCCGGGACCTTTACTATAGCTTGGTATTGGTGTTCGGTGCGGTTTGTGTAGGATAGGTGGGAGACTATGAAGCCCGCGCGCCAGCGCGAGTGGAGTCGCCGTTGAAATACCACTCTGACCGCATCGACCATCTAACCTCGGTCCGTGATCCGGATCAGGGACAGTGCCTGGTGGGTAGTTTAACTGGGGCGGTTGCCTCCCAAAATGTAACGGAGGCGCTCAAAGGTTCCCTCAGCCTGGTTGGCAATCAGGTGTCGAGTGCAAGTGCACAAGGGAGCTTGACTGTGAGACCGACAGGTCAAGCAGGGACGAAAGTCGGAACTAGTGATCCGGCGGTGGCTTGTGGAAGCGCCGTCGCTCAACGGATAAAAGGTACCCCGGGGATAACAGGCTGATCTTCCCCAAGAGTCCATATCGACGGGATGGTTTGGCACCTCGATGTCGGCTCGTCGCATCCTGGGGCTGGAGTAGGTCCCAAGGGTTGGGCTGTTCGCCCATTAAAGCGGCACGCGAGCTGGGTTTAGAACGTCGTGAGACAGTTCGGTCCCTATCCGCTGCGCGCGCAGGAAACTTGAGAAGGGCTGTCCCTAGTACGAGAGGACCGGGACGGACGAACCTCTGGTATGCCAGTTGTTCCGCCAGGAGCACCGCTGGTTCGCTACGTTCGGAAGGGATAACCGCTGAAAGCATCTAAGCGGGAAGCCTGCTTCAAGATGAGGTTTCCATCCCCCTCGTGGGGTGAAGGCACCCAGCTAGACCACTGGGTAGATAGGCCGGAAGTGGAAGACAGGACCAACGACTGTCGCAGCTGACCGGTACTAATAAGCCAACAACTTCAACACCAACACTTCTGCTATGCACGCGTCCACTGTGCGGTTCCCGAGAAACGGGCACCACCCCCGACCCACCCCTTGACCAGGTGGGGACACACGGGGAACCCGAACAACTCGATAACGTTACGGCGGTCACAGCGAAGGGGAAACGCCCGGTCCCATACCGAACCCGGAAGCTCAGCCCTTCAGCGCCGATGGTACTGCCCTGGAGACGGGGTGGGAGAGTAGGACGCCGCCGGACACCCTTCACAGCCAGGCCCCCCACACCACACGGTGCGGGGGGCCTGACTGCACCCACCACACCCGCCGGCGACACGTGGGAGAATCTCTCACTGACCTGGAACGAGAGGACCACCGTGAACGACACGCCGCGCGAGGACCGCCCAGACCGGGGCGACGGGGGCTCGCGCCGCCCGCAGGGCACCGGTCGAGGGGGCGGCGGACAGCGCCGGTCTCGCGACGACCAGCAGGGCGGCGGCCCTCGACGTCCGGACGGGGACCACCGTGGTGGTCCACGCCGCGAGGGTGGGAGCGGCCGGCGCGGTGACGAGGAGCGGGGGAACGGTGGTCGTGGCGCTGCGGGCGGTCGCGACGGCGGACGTCGCGACGGCGGACGTCGTGACGGCACGGCCCATGGCGGTGACCGTGGCCGGCGCGACGAGCGTCATACCGGTGCTCGGGGTGGTGCCTACCCTGCACGCGGTGGCCAGCAGCGCCCCGCCCGGCCGGAGCGGCCTCGTGACCCGAACCGGGCCCCGGACCCTGAGATCCCTGAGGATGTCGACTCCCGCCAGCTCAGCAAGGAAGCGCGGGCGCGGCTGCGCGGTCTGAGCAAGGACAACGCCGAGGGCGTCGGTGCGCACCTGGTCATGGCCGGCAGGCTGCTGGACACCGACCCCGAGGAGGCCTACCTGCACGCTCAGGCGGCCGTGCGGCGGGCCGGCCGCATCGACGTCGTCCGTGAGGCCGCGGGCATCGCCGCGTACCGCACCGGCCGGTACGCCGAGGCCTTGCGCGAGCTCCGCACCGTGCGCCGGCTGAACGGCTCGTCGGAGCACCTGCCTCTGATGGCCGATGCCGAGCGCGGCCTGGGCCGCCCGGAGCGGGCGATCGCCCTGGCGCAGTCCGAGGAGGCCGCCACGCTCGAGCCGGAGGCACGCACGGAGCTGGCCATCGTGGTGAGCGGTGCTCGCAGCGACCTCGGCGACCACGAGGCGGCGCTGGCGGTGCTCGATCGCATCCCGGCGGCGGAACGCCAGGGAGACCTGGGCCTCCGGGTGCTCCAGGCCCGTGCCGTCGCTCTGGAGACCGCGGGACGGGTCGACGAGGCGACGGAGCTGTTGGCCGGCGTCGACCCGTCCGCGCTGGAGCGTGCGCTCGGGAACGGTGGGGACGACGAGGACTACGTCGTCTACGACGTCTTCGACGAGACGGCGGACGACGAGAGGCCGGAGGCGTGAGCGAGACCCTGCTGGGGAGCGATCGACCGCTGGCGGAGGCGCACGACCTCGCGCTCGTGGACCTGGACGGCGTGGCCTACCAGGGTCACCTGCCGATCGCGCACGCCGCGGAGTCCCTCGACGAGGCCCGTCGGCGAGGGCTCCGCCTGCTGTTCGTGACGAACAACGCCTCCCGCGAGCCCGAGGACGTGGCCGGCCAGCTCAGCGGTCTGTCGATCCCCACGGAGCCCGACGAGGTGATGACGGCGGCGCAGGCGTGCGCGAACCTGCTCACCACCCGCCTCGCGCCCGGCGCCAAGGTTCTGGTCGTGGGGGGCGCAGGGCTGGTCACGGCGGTGCGGCAGGCAGGGTTCGAGGTCGTGTCCTCTGCCGACGACGCGCCCGACGCCGTCGCTCAGGGCTTCGCGCCCGAGCTCGGTTGGTCGGACCTCGCCGAGGCGGCCTATGCGGTGGCCGGCGGTGCGTGGTTCGTGGCCAGCAACCGTGACATGTCGTTGCCGACGGCCCGAGGCTTTGCTCCCGGCAACGGTGCGCTGGTCGGGGCCGTCGTCGCCGCGACCGGCGTCCAGCCGGCCAGCGCGGGCAAGCCGTCGCCGACGATGTACCGCATGGCGGTCGATCGCAGCGCTGCCCGTCGCCCGCTGGTCATCGGCGACCGGCTGGACACCGACCTGGCCGGCGCGCGCGCCGGGGACATCCCCGGCCTGCACGTCCTGACCGGGGTCTCGAGCGCCCGGGACGCTGTGCTCGCCCCACCCGGACTTCGTCCCCACTTCATCGGCGCCGACCTGCGCGCGCTGCTCGAACCACACCCCGAGCCGGTCCTCGACGACGGGTGGTGGCGGTGCGCGGACCGCGCGGCCAGGGTGCGCGACGGCGTCCTCGAGCTCGACCGTTCGGGCCCGTCGGGCATCGACGTGATCCGCGCCGCGTGCGCGGCGTCGTGGGCTGCGGTCGACGACGGCGTCACGCCGGACCCGTCGACGGTTCCCGAGCTGAGCGCCTGAGAGCCCATCAGCCCGGCCCCGCCTCGTCGGGCCCGTCGCACCCACCAGGTAGCGTTGTCCCGGACGAACGAGCAGCAAGGAGGGGACATGTCGCACGACGCGCAGGTGCCGCGTGCGTCGGGGAGCATCCCTTCCGGTGCACTGGCTCCCCTCGACGACATCGACGACCTGCCTACCGAGCAGCACGTCGCCCGCTTCGAGGCGGTGCACGACCGGCTCCGGGAGCAGCTGAACTCCCCGGACACGGACGACGAGGCGGGTGACTGATGACCGAGCGTGCCGACGCCGAGCTCGTGCGGCGCGGCCTGGCCCGGTCGCGTGCGCAGGCGTCCTCCCTGGTCGCGGCCGG
>NZ_JBJJKZ010000022.1:0-330759 GCF_045449695.1 Marinobacter shunpengi | reverse complement strand
GGCAAGGGACACACCATTCCCGGCGAGCCGCGCCTCGCCAGGGGCTTTGTATGGCACGCTGAAACGCTGCGAACTTATGTTAAGGGACACTAGAGATGAGTCAGCAAAAGACGCCCCCCGTAGTCCTGGTCGATGGATCCTCCTACCTGTTCCGGGCCTACCATGCCCTGCCCCCGCTCACCACCAGCAAGGGGCACCCCACGGGAGCGATCAAGGGTGTGATCAGCATGCTGCGGCGGCTCGAACAGGACTTCCCTGGCTCCAAGGTGGTGGTGGTCTTCGATGCCAAGGGCAAGACCTTCCGCCACGACCTGTATGAAGACTACAAGGCCAACCGCCCCCCCATGCCGGATGACCTGGGCGTCCAGATCGACCCCATCCACGAGATTGTCCGGGCCATGGGGCTGCCACTGCTGATCATCCCCGAGGTGGAGGCGGACGACGTGATCGGCACCCTGGCCACGGAAGCCACCAGCAAGGGCGTCGATGTGGTGATCTCCACTGGCGACAAGGACATGGCGCAACTGGTCAGTGACCACGTCACCCTGATCAACACCATGACCGAAACCGCCATGGATCGGGACGGCGTGGAGAAGAAGTTCGGCATCAAACCGGAACAGGTGGTGGACTACCTGGCCCTGGTGGGTGACACCGTGGACAACATTCCCGGCGTCACCAAGTGCGGCCCCAAGACCGCCGTCAAATGGCTGCAGCAGTACGACAACCTGGACAACCTCATGGAACACGCCGATGACATCGGCGGCAAGATTGGCGACAACCTGCGGGAGGCCCTGGACCACCTGCCCCTGAGCCGGGAACTGGCCACCATCCGCACCGATGTGGAACTGGCCTTCGGTATCGAGGAAGTCGCACCGGAGCCGGAAGACCGGGAGCAGTTGCTGGCGCTGTTCAAAGAGTATGAGTTCAAGACCTGGATTGCCGAGTATTCCGGGGAAAACGGCACCAGCAGTGATAGCACCTCCGAGCAACCGGACAACACCCCGCCGGAACGGCAATACGACACCATCCTCACCACCTCGCAACTGGACCAGTGGCTGGACCGCCTGGAGAAGGCCGACCTGTTTGCCTTCGACACCGAGACCACCAGCCTGCGCTACAGCGAGGCGGAAATTGTCGGCCTCTCCTTTGCCATCGAACCCGGCCAGGCCGCCTACCTGCCCCTGGCCCACGACTACATGGGCGCGCCGGAGCAACTGGACCGGGACGCCACCCTGGACAGGCTGAAGCCACTGCTGGAGAGCCCGGAACACCGCAAGGTGGGTCAGAACCTCAAGTACGACAAGAACGTGCTGGCCAACCACGGCATCTCGCTGGAGGGGATTGCCGAGGACACCATGCTGGAGTCCTACGTGCTCAATTCCACCGCCACCCGCCATGACATGGACAGCCTGGCCCTGAAGTACCTGGGCGAGAAGACCATCAAGTTCGAGGAGATTGCCGGCAAGGGGGCCAAGCAGCTCACCTTCAACCAGATCGCCCTGGAACAGGCTTCCGAGTACGCCGCCGAGGATGCGGATATCACCCTGCGCCTGCACCACGTCCTGCGCCCGCAACTGGCGGACACCGGTCGGCTAGAGGCAGTCTACCGGGACATCGACCTGCCCCTGGTGCCGGTACTGTCCCATATGGAACAACGGGGTGCCCTGATTGATGCCCCGACCCTGAGACGCCACAGTCAGGAACTGGCGGAGCGCATGGCAGAGCTGGAGCAGGAAGCCCACGAGGAGGCCGGAGAGAGCTTCAACCTGGGCTCGCCCAAGCAACTGCAGGCCATCTTCTACGACAAGATGGGGCTGCCGGTGGTCAAGAAAACCCCCAAGGGAGCCCCGTCCACGGCGGAACCGGTGCTGCAGGAGCTGGCCCACAACCATCGCCTGCCCCGGCTGATCCTGGAGCACCGCAGCCTGAGCAAGCTCAAGTCCACCTACACCGATACCCTGCCGGAGTTGATCAGCCCCCGCACCGGGCGCGTCCACACCTCCTACCATCAGGCCGTGGCCGCCACCGGACGCCTGTCATCGTCGGAGCCCAACCTGCAGAACATCCCGGTCAGGACCGAACAGGGCCGACGTATCCGCCAGGCCTTCGTGGCGCCGGAAGGCCGCAAGCTGGTGGCCGCTGATTACTCCCAGATCGAATTGCGGATCATGGCCCACCTGTCCGGTGACAAGGGACTGCTGACCGCTTTCGAGAAAGGCGAGGACATCCACCGGGCCACCGCCGCCGAGGTGTTCGACGTCAGTACCGGCGATGTCACCGCCGACCAGCGCCGCAGCGCCAAGGCCATCAACTTCGGCCTGATCTACGGCATGTCCGCCTTCGGCCTGTCCCGGCAACTGGAAGTGGAGCGCAAGGTGGCCCAGGACTATATCGACCGTTACTTCCACCGCTATCCGGGGGTGCTGGAGTACATGGAACGGATCCGCAAACAGGCCCATGACGACGGCTTCGTGGAGACTCTGGCCGGGCGCCGGCTCTACCTGCCCGAAATCAACGCCCGCAACAAGCAGATGCAGCAGGCCGCCGAGCGCACCGCCATCAACGCCCCGATGCAAGGCACCGCCGCCGACATCATCAAGCGGGCCATGATCACCGTCGAGGACTGGCTGACCGCCAACCATGCCGACGAGGCCCGCATGGTCATGCAGGTGCACGACGAACTGATCCTGGAAGTGAGGGACGATGCCCTGGACACCATTTGCAAGGGCCTGGAGCAACGCATGTCGGCCGCGGCGGAGCTTAAGGTGCCGCTACTGGTGGAAACCGGAGTGGGCGACAACTGGGACGAGGCCCACTGACCACCGACAGCCTGTTCGACCGTAAAACCGTCATTGACCGTCGCCCCAATACGGTGCACTCCGGGCCAGGTATGCACCGTCTCTGCTCCCTCTCCCCACCCTCGTCCGGTGCCAGGGGGTGACCCCACAGACTGTCTGTTGCTGCCGTGGGTGGCTCGGACGCCATGGCACGATTCTCGCTTAGATATTAGCCACTTATCCGTTTCCAGACATGAGGCAGGCTTCCATGGCATCTCTGGCGAGTGAACGTAACTGGCTGTTCAACCCCTCCACCATGAAGAAGATCCAGCAGTGCCGGCGGCTGATCCAGATGGAATTCGGGGTCAAGCTGCACCTGACGGAAGAGTCACTGGTTGAGCAACTGGCCAGCTTTGCCGGCCGCTCCCGATCCGATGCCCTGACACGAGCCTGGACCGAACTGAAGGACAGTGTTCCGGAACTGGCGGACGTCCTGAGCGAGTCCTCGTCCGGCGACAGCAAACGAACCTATCGGGGACAATCCCTCCCGGACCCCGAAACCCCGACGAGCAGCTCACAGGATGAGGGGGCCCAGCCCCGGAAGCCAAAGATGATCTACCGGGGCCAGGTGGTAGGCTAGCTCCCGGATATCAGAATGCCTTGTTGACCTGCAGTGAGGCACTCCAGGCGCTGAGCTCGTAGGTGGCGTCATAGCTGGCGGACGACGCCGGCACGGTCGGGTTGGCATGACTGTACTCCCGATCGCTGACCTCGGCATCGTCTGCAAAGATCAGCGTACCCACAGCAGCATCGACGGACCATCCGCTGCGGACATCCTTCCACTGGGATCCCAGGGTCAGCCAGTGGCGGTCCTCCGAGGGTATCCTGGCAGTCACGTAACCATCCACCGGGGATTCATCCCAGGCATAACCGGCCTTGAAGGCCCAGGCCGGCGTGGCCTGCCAGATGCCACCCAGGTTGAACTGCCAGGTATTCTTCCACTTCTCGGTGATATGGGTGACGTACTCCCCGGGGCCGGCAGTAATATCGCCATTCGGGTCACGGCTGATAACGTCCAGCTCCTCGAAGCGGCTCCACTTGGCATAGGTGGCACCGGCCAGCAGGGTGACATCGTCAGTCAGCCGGTGCCGTGCACCGACAGTGACGGTTTCCGGGATGGCCAGGGGAACCGTGACCTTCTCATTCAGTGTGGTGGTCTGGGTGTAGGTGGGCCCCACCGGCACGTTTCGGATCTCAGCGTCGCCCTCCAGCTCCAGCTCGGTACCGGTCTGGGCGGTCAGGCCAAACTGGGTCCTGTCCGACAGTTCGTAGAGGAAACCCACCCGGAAGGTGACACCAACATCATCGCCCTCGATATCGGCATAGGGTTCGGGCAGCGCCAGTGCACCCGCACCGGCCGTTGCGCTCAGGTCCTGGAAGCGGGTCAGCCGACCCTCGGCGTAGATCACGTTCAGCCCCGCACCCATGGACAGCCCTTCCCCATTGCTTACGGAGATGGCCGGGGTAAAGGCAATTGCCGTCAGTTCGGTCTTGTCCGCAAAGAAACGACCGGCAAAGTCATTGTCGTAGTCGGCGGCCAGGCCGTAGGGGGCATGGATACCAAAGCCCACATCAACGGAATCATTGATCTCATGAGTCAGGTACAGGTGGGGCAGCACTGCGGGATCCGCGATGTCGCCCCCGTCAGACGCAGGCTGGACCGGCACTGACGGATTCTGGCGGCTCACGGCGATGGAGTCACCCTTGGCCTCGGCATCGATATCAAGCACCGCCGCCCCCAGGGACACATTGGTGCCGGACAACTGGCTCATACCGGCCGGGTTGAACAGGACAATGGCAGCGTTCTCAGGGTTCGCGGCGGCACCGGCATTGGCGGTACCCATGGCGCTGGCGCTCTGCTCGTTCAGGGAAAAGCCCCCGGCCAGGGCACCGGCGGGCGTCAGGGCGGCGGTCAAAGAAACGAGACGGATGGAGCGGGCGAGTGTGTTATGTAATTTGTGCATGGTATCTCCTCTATTAGCGCGCGCGGAGTATACGAAGCACGGACAATCACCGAAAAATATCGTCTGCTTATGATTAATATACGAAATATCAATGTATCAAGGCTGGACAATGCATCACGCACCGGTACAGGGAAGGCAAAGCACCCCCTGTCCAGGTGACAGGGGGCGGTGCCGGGGGGGGGACTTCAGTCGTTCTGGATGGACAGTTTGTCGACGCTGGATGAGAGCTGATCGGAGCCCTTGGCATCGGCGCCCAGCTTGATCATCAGGCGCAGGTCGTTGGCGGAGTCGGCGTGGGCCAGGGCGTCCTCGTAGGTAATCGCCCCCTCGGAGTAAAGGGTGTACAGCGCCTGGTCGAAGGTCTGCATGCCCGCCTCCGTGGACTTGGCCATCAGTTCCTTGAGCTTGTGCACCTCGCCCTTGCGGATCAGGTCCGCCACCAGCGGGGTGTTGATCAGCACCTCGATAACCGCCCGCCGACCCTTGCCATCCGGGGTCGGGATCAGTTGCTGGGCCACAATGGCCTTGAGGTTCAGGGACAGGTCCATCCAGGTCTGGTTGTGCTGGTCCGGGTTGAAGAACTGGATGATCCGGTCCAGGGCCTGGTTGGCGTTGTTGGCGTGCAGGGTGGCCAGGCACAGGTGACCGGTCTCGGCGAACTGCACCGCGTACTGCATGGTCTGCCGGGTCCGGACCTCACCAATGAGGATGACATCCGGCGCCTGCCGCAGGGTGTTCTTCAGGGCGGTCTCGAAGCTGTCGGTGTCAATGCCCACTTCCCGCTGGGTGACGATACAGCCCTGGTGCTGGTGCACGAATTCGATGGGGTCCTCAATGGAGATGATATGCCCGCGGCTGTTGCGGTTACGGTGCCCGAGCATGGCCGCCAGTGAGGTGGACTTACCGGTACCCGTGGCCCCCACGAAGATGATCAGGCCACGCTTGGTCATGGCCAGGTCCTTGATGATGTCCGGCAGGGTCAGGTCATCAATCTGCGGAATCTTGGTCTCGATCCGCCGCAGCACCATACCGCACAGGTTGCGCTGGAAGAAGGCGCTGACCCGGAAACGGCCAATGCCCCGGGCACTGATGGCAAAGTTACACTCGTGGCTTTCCTCGAACTCCGCCTGTTGTTTGGAGTTCATGGAGCCATAGACAAACTCCCGGGTCTGCTCCGGCGTCAGGGCGTTCTTGGTGACCGGGAGCACCTTGCCGTTTACCTTCATGCTGGGCGGCACCCCGGCAGTGATGAACAGGTCCGAGCCGCCCTTTTCGACCATCAATCGCAGCAGTTTTTCGAATTCCATGAGAGTACGTCCAGCATTCAGTCGCGTTTGCCGGCACCGCTATCGCCGGCGCCCTATCATTGTCAGTGTCAGAAGTTGTCCGGAATCTTGGCCTTGGCCCGTGCCGCCTCGCGGCTGATCAGGCCCTTCTGCAGCAGCCGCTGGAGACACTGATCCAGGGTCTGCATACCCAGGGAACCACCGGTCTGTATGGCGGAGTACATCTGGGCCACCTTATCTTCGCGGATCAGGTTACGGATTGCTGCGGTACCGATCATGATTTCGTGAGCCGCTATCCTGCCGCCACCCATTTTCTTCATCAGGGTCTGTGAAATAACCGCCTGCAGCGACTCGGACAGCATGGAACGGACCATGGATTTCTCTTCCGCCGGGAACACATCCACCACCCGGTCAATGGTCTTCGCCGCCGAGGTGGTGTGCAGGGTGCCAAACACCAGGTGACCGGTTTCGGCCGCGGTCAGCGCCAGGCGGATAGTCTCCAGGTCCCGCAGCTCACCCACCAGGATGATGTCCGGGTCTTCCCGCAGGGCTGAGCGCAAGGCCTCGCTGAACCCGAGGGTGTCACGATGGACTTCCCGCTGGTTCACCAGGCACTTCTTGGATTCGTGCACGAATTCGATGGGGTCTTCAATGGTCAGCACGTGCTCGTAGCGGGAATCGTTGATGTAGTCGAGCATGGCCGCCAGGGTGGTGGACTTGCCGGAACCGGTGGGGCCGGTCACCAGCACCAGGCCGCGGGGCACCGATGACACATCCTTGAAAACCTGGCCCATGCCCAGATCTTCCATGGTAAGCACTTTCGAGGGGATGGTCCGGAACACGGCGCCGGCGCCCCGGTTCTGGTTGAACGCGTTGACCCGGAAACGGGCCACACCTGGCACTTCGAAGGAAAAGTCGGTCTCGAGGAACTCTTCGAAATCCTTTCGCTGCTTGTCGTTCATGATGTCATAGATCAGCCCGTGAACTTCCTTGTGTTCCATGGGCGGAAGGTTGATCCGGCGTACATCGCCATCGACACGGATCATGGGGGGCAGCCCGGCGGACAGGTGCAAGTCAGACGCACCCTGTTTAGCCGAGAAGGCCAGCAGTTCAGTAATATCCATAGGGTTCCTCGGAAGGCGGTTCTTTTATGCCCTGGCCCGCTTGGTTTTTCCCAACCCCGGGGTTAACGTGAGGCCCCTATACAGCACAGCCAGCGGCAGTCAGAAATTATTATGAGCAGCATAGCAGACAACATCAGGAGCGTAACCCGACGCATACAAAAAGCAACAAAGGCAGCCGGACGAAGCGACGGGAGTGTGAGCCTGCTCGCAGTCAGCAAGACAAAACCGGCGGAAGACCTTCGTGAAGCTGCCGTTGCCGGCCAGCGGGCGTTCGGTGAAAACTACCTGCAGGAGGCCCTGGAGAAGATCGACGCCCTGGCGGACCTGCCCGATGTGGAATGGCATTTTATCGGGCCCATCCAGTCCAACAAGACCCGGGCCATTGCCGAGCATTTCCAGTGGGTGCACAGCGTGGACCGGCTCAAGGTCGCCCGGCGCCTGAGCGAACAGCGCCCGGTCCATCTGCCGCCCCTGAACCTCTGCCTGCAGGTCAATGTGGACGAGGAAGACAGCAAGTCGGGTTGCCGCCTGGAAGAACTGCCGGAACTGGCCGCCGCCATCAGTGAACTGCCCGGCCTGACCCTGCGGGGACTGATGGCCATTCCCGACCCGGAGCAGCCGGAGAACGACCTGCGCGCCAGCTTCCGGGCACTGGCTGGCGCGCTGGAGGACCTGAAAAGGCGGGACAACGTGACCGGTCCGCTGGATACCCTGTCCATGGGCATGTCCGGCGACCTGGAACTGGCCATCGCCGAGGGCGCCACCCTGGTGCGGGTGGGCACGGCCCTGTTCGGCACCAGGAACTATTCCAAAGGTACCAGCCAGGGTGGCCCGGGCTCCCGGGCGAGCGGGTAAGCGCTCGATTTAACTGGTATGATTTGCGATCACCATTCTTATGACGCGGAGTGAACTGTGAGTACATCACCGACAATCGGCTTTATCGGCGCGGGCAACATGGCCAGCGCCATCATTGGCGGCATGCTGGACAGCGGCTTCCAGGCCGACGGCATCTGGGTCAGCGCTCCGGACGATGACCACCTGCAGGCCATCCGCCGCAAGTTCGGCGTCAGTGTGACCACCGACAACCGCTACTGCGCCCAACAGGCAGACGTACTCATCCTGGCGGTAAAGCCCCAGATCATGGCGGACGTGTGCCGGGACATCACCCCCGTGGCCCAGAACACCCGCCCGCTGATGGTCTCCATCGCCGCCGGCCTGACCGCCGACACTCTGGATGGCTGGCTGGGTGGCGGCCTGCCGATGGTACGGGTGATGCCCAATACGCCATCCCTGGTGGGCATGGGCGCCGCCGGCCTGTACGCCAACCCCGAGGTCAGCGACGAGCAGAAGCAGACCGTCGAGTCCATCTTCAACAGCATCGGCAAGGCACTCTGGCTGGAGGATGAAAACCAGCTCCACGCGGTGACGGCCCTGTCCGGAAGCGGACCGGCCTATTTCTTCCTGATGCTTGAGGCCCTGGAAGCGGCCGCCAGCGAGGCCGGCATCCCGGCGGAAACCGCCCGGGACCTGGCCATCCAGACCATGGCCGGCGCCGCCGAAATGGCCGCCCGCAGCGAGCACGATCCGGCACAGCTCAAGCGCAACGTCATGTCCCCCGGCGGCACCACCGAGCAGGCCATCAACACCTTCGAGGACGGCGGCCTGCGCCCCCTGGTGGAAAAGGCCTACAACGCCGCCATGAGCCGCTCCCGGGAAATGGCCAAAGAACTGGCTGATGCCAGCCGATAACCACCAGCGACCACCCAGACACCCAGGTTTATAACGGAGAGACTGCCCCAATGCTGGCCAAGATATTCATCACCGTGCTGCAGTTCGTGTCCATGTTCTACCTGACCGTGGTGCTGCTGCGCTTTCTGCTGCAACTGGCACGGGCCGATTTCTACAACCCCATTTCCCAGTTCGTGGTCAAGGCCACCAACGCCCCGTTGCGCCCCCTGCGCCGGGTGATTCCGGGCATCGGCGGTGTCGATGGCGCCTCGCTGGTGCTGGCGGTGCTGGTGAGCGCCCTGTTCTTCGCGCTGTTATGGGTGGCCAGCGGTTATTCGATCATGCGACTGAACCCGGTGGCCCTGCTGGCCTGGTCCGGGGTCTATGTGCTGGACCTGATTATCAACATCTACTTCTGGAGCGTGCTGGCGGTGGTGATCATCAGTTGGGTGGCGCCCCAGAGCGACCATCCCGCCATCGCCCTGGTGGCCCAGATTACCGAGCCGGTGATGCGACCGGTCCGCAATATCGTCCCCCCACTGGGCGGCCTCGACCTGTCCCCCATCTTTGTCTTCCTGATCCTCAACGTGCTGCGGGTGGTGGTGGATCACCTGGGTGCTGCGGTGGGCATGCCGGTCTGATCACGTCAACGGTCACAGGGTCAGCGTGCGTTTGAACACCTGTGACCGGTTTAACAGATCTGACGATTAAACCGACATACGCTAAACCTTATCGATTGTTAATCTGCGACAATTATACGCGCGACCGTTGCAGAGATGCCGACAGGCCTGTCGGGACCACCACCTGACGCTGCCCGGAACGGACCACCGGACAAGCACTCAGATCACCGCAGACGCTCTTGGGGAAGTCTGCCAAGCGGACAGGGCAAGTACCATGAACGGACCAGCTATCCTGGCGCACCAGGTTGAAGCCTATCACCAGTGGAAGAAGGAACTCATTCGCCAGATCAGTCGCTACCGGCTGTGGCTGCAGGACAACGACCTGTACTCCGAGGATGTCAGCGAGCGCATCCGCCGGGGTGTCGAGCTGCTGATCGAGGACGAGCTGACCATTGCCTTCGTGGGCGAGTACTCCCGCGGCAAGACCGAGTTGATCAACGCCCTGTTCTTCTCCGAGTATGGCCAGCGCATGCTGCCCTCCCAGGCAGGCCGCACCACCATGTGCCCCACGGAACTGTTCTTTGACCGGGCCAACGGCAGCAACTACCTGAAACTTCTGCCCATCGAGACCCGCGAGGGGGACCTGTCACTGCAGGAACTTCGCCGCCACCCGGAACACTGGATCCGCTACGAGCTGGACGAGGACGATCCGGATACCATGCGGGCCGTGCTCGCCGAAGTGGCCCGGGTACGCAGCGTTACCCCACAGCAGGCCCGCAAGTTCGGCTTTAGCGAATCCATGCTGGAAGCCGATCTCGACAATCCCGGGCAGGTGCTGATCCCGTCCTGGCGCAGCGCCCAGATCAGCATCCGCCACCCGCTTTTCGAGCGGGGCCTGCGCATCCTCGATACCCCCGGGCTCAATGCCCTGGGCTCGGAGCCGGAGCTGACCGTCAGCCTTCTGCCGGCGGCCCATGCCATCCTGTTCCTGCTCAGCGCCGACACCGGCGTAACCGCCAGCGACATGACCATCTGGAAGGAGCACATCGATACCGAGGACGCCGACCATCGCGCCGGCCGCTTCGCGGTGCTCAACAAGATCGATACGCTGTGGGATGAACTCCAGTCCGAGCAGCAGGTCCAGGAGGGTATCGACCGGGTCCGGCACAACACCGCCAATCAGTTGGGCCTGGACGATAACGACGTTATCCCGATCTCCGCCAAGCAGGGCCTGACCGCGAAGGCGCGGGGCGACGATGCCCTGCTTGGCCGCAGCGAACTGCCGCAGCTGGAGCGGCTGCTGGTAGGCCGCATTCTCAAGCAGAAGGAAGAATTGATCACCCAGAGCCTGATCAATGACCTGCTGGGCATGCTGCAGAACAGCCAGGCGGCGATGCAGTCCCGACTGGAAAGCCTGGAGGAGGAACGCCAGGCCTGCGCCGGCAGCGCCGTTGACCGGGAAGCCCTGCGTCGGCTGGCGGACCGCGCCCAGACCGATTACGACTTCTATTACCGCAAGCTGATCACCCTGCGCTCCAGCCGCCGCCTGATGCAGTCCCAGGGTGACATCCTGACGGACATGGTGAGCGAAGAGCGCTTCAATGCCCATGCTGCCACCGTCCGCCAGATGATGACCAAAAGCTGGACCTCCGCCGGCATGAGTCAGGCCATGGACCATTTCTTCGAACTGCTGGAGAGCGACCTGCAGAACCTGCTGGCGGAAGGCCGCCTGGCGGAGCGCATGGTGGAAGCCATCTACCGACGCTACAACCAGGACACCCGGGCCCGACACCTGGAACCAATCCCCCTGCGGGCGGGCCGCCATGTGATCGCCATCCGTGAACTGCGCAAGCGGGCCACCCGCTTCCGCCGTGCACCCGGCAACCTGCTGCGGGAACAGAACCAGCTGATCCGTCGCTTCTTCCAGGTCATGGTGACCGAGGCCCGCACCCTGCATGACCGGGTCCGTCGTGACGTGGAGCGCTGGCCCGGCGAAGCCCTGCTGCCAATCATGCAGTACTCCATGGAGCAGAAGCAGCTGCTAGAGCACCAAGTGCGTCGCATCCGCGACATGGTCCGCAGTGACCGCGACAGCAAGGCCGAGCGGGAGCGCCTCACCAACACCATCACCGACCTGCGCAAGCAGCTGGAACTGGCGGACACCATGCAGCGCCAGATTCGCCGCCCCGCCCCAACCCTCAGCCAGCAGAAGGTGGTCAACATCTCCGGCATTGCCTGACGCAGCTCTAGCCAGAAAATCCCCACTATGGCAGCAGGCGACACCGCTGCCATAGTTCGGTTGCAGCGGTGTCGTCGCCCCTTTAAACTGAAGGGCTTGCACCGGCCCGGAAGACGGCTGGACGAACGACCCGAGACGACCAATCAAGGACTCAACCGCATCGATGCCCGACTCCCTGCCTTCGGATTCTGTAGGCCTGGTTACCCCACAAACCCTGCATTTTGACGAGCCCCTGACGCTCGCCTGTGGCCGGACCCTGAAGCAGTGGGACCTGGTGGTGGAAACCTATGGCACCCTGAATGACAGGCGCAGCAATGCCGTGCTCATCTGCCATGCCCTCAGTGGCCACCACCATGCCGCCGGGTACCATTCCATGGACGAGCGCAAACCGGGCTGGTGGGATGCCTGTATCGGGCCGGGCAAGCCCATCGACACCAACCACTTCTACGTGGTGAGCATCAACAACCTGGGCGGCTGCCACGGCAGCACCGGCCCCAGCACCATCAACCCGGACACCGGCGAGCCCTACGGTCCGGACTTCCCGGTGGTGACGGTGCGGGACTGGGTGGACAGCCAGGTAGTGCTCGCCGACCGTCTGGGCATCGACTGCTGGGCCGCCGTGGTGGGTGGCTCCCTGGGGGGCATGCAGGCACTGCAGTGGAGCATCAGCTACCCGGACCGGCTCAGACATGCCGTGGTGATTGCGTCCACACCCCGGCTCACGGCCCAGAACATCGCCTTTAACGAAGTGGCGCGCCGGGCCATCACCTCCGATACCGACTTTCACGGCGGCCATTACTACAAGCACAACACCCTGCCCCGGCGCGGCCTGATGCTGGCCCGCATGGTGGGGCACATCACCTATCTGTCCGATGCCTCCATGGGGGAAAAATTCGGCCGTGAACTGCGGGACCAGGCCTACCAGTTCGGCTACGATGCGGAATTCCAGGTGGAGAGCTACCTGCGCTATCAGGGGGAACGCTTCTCCGAGACCTTCGATGCCAATACCTACCTGCTGATGACCCGGGCCCTGGACTACTTCGACCCGGCCTATGAAACCGACAACGACCTGGTGAAAGCCATGGCCAAGGCCCACTGCGAGTTCCTGGTGCTGTCCTTCAGCAGCGACTGGCGCTTTACCCCGGCCAGGTCGGAGGAACTGGTGAACGCCATGCTGGCCGCCCGGCGCCGGGTGAGCTATGCGGAAATCAACGCGCCCTGGGGGCACGATGCCTTCCTGATTCCGACCCCCCGGTACAATGCCGTGTTTTCCGCCTACATGAACCGGGTGGCACGGGAGGTGGGGGCATGAGGGCCGACCTCGAGATCATCCAGCAATGGATCAGTCCCGGCAGCCATGTCCTCGACCTGGGGTGTGGTGATGGCACCCTGCTGCAGTACCTGCAACAGGAGAAACAGACCACCGGCTTCGGCTTGGAGATCAACCCGGACCATATCACCGAGTGCATGGGCAAGGGCGTGCCGGTGATTGAACAGAACCTGGACACCCAGGGGCTGTCCAATTTCGATGACGACAGCTTCGACACGGTGCTGATGACCCAGGCCCTGCAGGCCGTGCAACGCCCGGACATCGTGCTGGACGAAATGATGCGCCTGGGGCGGGAAGGCATCGTCACCTTTCCCAACTTCGCCCATTGGCGGCTACGCTGGTACCTGATGTGGCGGGGGCGGATGCCGGAATCGGAAACCCTGCCCCACCGATGGTACAACACGCCCAATATCCACCTGTGCACCTTCAAGGATTTTGAGGCATTGTGTCATCAGAAGAACTTCCGCATCCGTAATCGTACGGTAGTGGACGGTGAGCACCAGGACCGCTGGCTAAGCCGCCTGTGGCCCAACCTGCTGGGCCAGATTGCCATCTACCGCATTACACGGGGAGACTGACCATGAAGCTCGCAATCACGTTGGCGCTGTTGTTGCTGACTCTTGCCGGCCCCGTCACGGCCCAGGAGAAGAGCGTCGACTTCGGGGAATATCAGGTTCACTACTCGGTATTCCCCAGCACCTTCCTGCAACCGGAAGTAGCGGTCGCCAACAACCTCAATCGCAGCAAGGGCATTGGTATCGTCAACATCGCCATCATGACCGAAGGGGACAATGGCGGCCTCAGGACAGTGCCGGGCCAGGTGGAGGGCAAGGCACTCAATGATGTCGGCCAGCCCAGCTTCCTGGCGTTTCGCCGAATCCAGGAGGGGGACGCCGTGTACTTCATTGCCGAGTACCAGTACAGTGCCGGTGAACTGATGACCTTCCAGATCACCGCCCGCCCCAGTGGCCACGCCCAGGATCTGCCGATCCGTTTCTCCCAGGCACTGTTCAATGACTGACCAGAATTCCGGAGTCACCATGACCCAGCGACTGGTCCTGGCCAGCAACAACCCGGGCAAGCTGCGGGAGCTGGGCGAACTGCTACACCCCCTTGGACTGAGCCCTGTTGCCCAGGGGGAACTGGGGGTCGGCGAAGCCGAGGAGCCCGCCGTCACCTTCGTGGAGAACGCCCTGCTCAAGGCACGGCACGCGGCCCGGGAAACCGGCCTGCCGGCCCTGGCGGATGATTCGGGCCTGGCGGTGGATGCCCTCGGCGGTCAGCCCGGCGTCCGTTCCGCCCGCTATGCGGGCCCCGATGCCAGCGACGAAGACAATGTCCGCGCACTGCTCAGGGCACTGGATAGCGTGCCCGAGGCGGGGCGCTCGGCCCAGTTCCACTGCGTGCTGGTCTACCTGCGCCATGCCGACGACCCGACCCCGGTAATCTGCCACGGCCGCTGGCCGGGGCACATCCTGGAGGCCCCCCGGGGGGATGGCGGGTTCGGTTATGACCCGGTGTTCCTGGCGCCGGAGTTCAACCTCAGTGCCGCCGAACTCACCCGCGAGCAGAAGGGCCGCGTCAGCCACCGGGGTCGCGCCCTGCGCCTGCTGGTGGAACAGCTGGAACAGACGTGATCCCCGCCACCACCGATACCGGGGCACCCTGCCCGCCACTGGGCCTCTACATCCACGTGCCCTGGTGCGTGCGCAAGTGCCCCTACTGCGACTTCAACTCCCACAGCTTCACCGGGCCACTGCCGGAAGACGAGTACCTGGACGCGCTGCTGGAGGACCTGCAGCAGGACCTGTCGCTGGTCCGCGGCCGCCCGGTGTCCACCGTCTTTATTGGCGGTGGTACCCCGTCGCTGATGTCCCCGGCGTTCTACCAGCGCCTGTTCCGCCGGATCGGTGAGTGGATCACCTTTACCCCGGACGCCGAGATCACCCTGGAAGCCAATCCGGGTACGGTGGAGCAGGGCCGGTTCCGGGGCTTCCGGGAAGCCGGCATCAACCGGCTGTCCATCGGCATCCAGAGTTTCAATTCACACCACCTGCAACGGCTGGGGCGAATCCACGACGACAACGACGCCCGAAGGGCCATCGAGGCCGCCTTCGAGGCCGGCTTCGACAACCTTAACCTGGACCTGATGCACGGCCTGCCGGACCAGAGCCCGCAGCAGGCACTGGCGGACCTGGAAGAAGCCCTGTCCTGGCAGACGCCCCACCTGTCCTGGTACCAGCTCACCCTGGAACCCAATACCGAATTCTATAGCCGCCCCCCGGCGCTGCCCGAGGACGACACCCTCTGGAGCATCTGGCAGGCGGGGCGGGAGCGGCTGCTGGCGGCCGGATTTGACGACTACGAAGTATCCGCCTGGGCTCGGCCTGATCGCGCCTCCCGCCACAACCTCAACTACTGGACCTTCGGCGACTACCTGGCGGTGGGAGCCGGTGCCCACGGCAAAGTGTCACTGGCGAATGGGGACATCCTGCGATACTGGAAGACCCGTCAGCCCGATGCCTACCTGAGACGCATCGGCAGCCGCACCGCCGGCACCCAGTCCATCGATCCGGAGGAACGCCCCCTGGAATTCATGATGAATGCCCTGCGGCTGAAGGATGGTGTCGACGAGGTCCTGTTCCGGGAACGCACCGGTTTACCATTGACTACAATTACTGCAATACTGAACCAATTGAGAACAGACGGGTTACTGGACCCTCACCGCCTGCAGGCCACGGAGCGGGGGCGACAGGTCCTGAACAGTGTGCTGGAGCGTTTTCTGTCATGAACGACACCACCCGCAGACCGATCCCGGCGAGAATCCGCTGGCTCGGGGGCGTGACCGCCGTCGTGCTGGTACTGCAACTGGGGCTGAACCAGCCCCTCCAGACCCCGGTTTCCCCCCAGGGCATGCTCAACTTCCAGTTGGCCACCACCGGCGAGAACGCGGCCGCCATCATCGAAAGCTGGGCCGGGGCCGGCCTCGGCTGGGCCCGGACCTCCCTGTGGAGCGGCTTCGTGTTTGCCTTCCTCTACAGTGCGCTGCTGATCCTGTTCACCAACCACCTGCTGGTGGACCGGCCCGGCATCCGGGAGCGTAAGGCGGGGCGATGGGTGCGGGGCCTGTTCGTGGCCGCCGGCATGACCCATGTTGCCGAGTATTCCCTGATGCTGGTGAACCTGGATTCGCCCAGTGACCGCCTGAGCCTGTCCGCCACGCTTCTGGCACTGATCAACTACACCGCCCTGCTGCTGGGCATTGCCGGCCTGGTGGTGATCCGGGCGGCGCGGCGCCATCCGATCCACACCCACCACGCCTGACGGCCTAGTTGGTCCGCCGGTACACCAGGTCCCACACACCGTGACCCAGCTTCTCCCCCCGCTTCTCGAACTTGGTAATGGGCCGGTGCTCCGGGCGTGGTGAGTAGCCGCCCTCCTCCCGGGCGTTGACGAAGCCTTCCGACCCGTCCATCACTTCCAGCATGTGCTCGGCATAGTTTTCCCAGTCCGTGGCCAGGTGCAGGATGCCACCGACACGGAGCTTGTGGCGCAGGCGCTGTACGAACTCGTGCTGGATCAACCGGCGCTTGTGGTGCTTCTTCTTGGGCCAGGGGTCCGGAAAGAACACCATGACCCGGTCCAGGCCGGCGTCCGGCAGGCACAGGTCGATCACATCATTGGCATCGATGGCGTACACCCGGACATTCTCCAGGCCCCGCTCCTCCACTTCCTTGAGCAGCGCGCCCACACCGGGGGCATGCACTTCCACGCCGATAAAGTCCTGTTCCGGCGCCGCCTCGGCCATTTCCACCAGGGACTGGCCCATACCAAACCCGATCTCCAGGTTCAGCCAGGCTTCGCGACCGAAGATCTCCCGGGGGTCGATAACACCCTGCTCCCGGGTCAGCCCATATTTCGGCCACAGGCGCTCGTGAGCCTTCTTCTGACCGTCGGTCATGCGACCCTGACGGATCACGAAGCTGCGCACCCCCCGGCGGGTAGTGATGGGGGATGAGTCCGTCTGGTTCTGGTGATCAGTCATCTTGTGTCCTCAGGCCACGGTCTTGATAACTCTCGGGTACGATTCGATAGGCCTCACAGTTTACCAGAATCCCGTCACCAGTCAGAGGCAACCTCCGCCGGGACATGCCTCAGATCGCTGAAACCCCCTGTGCCGCCGGCTGGCGGTCCAGTTTGCGGTAGCCCAGGGCTTCCACCAGGTGGGGCTTCGCCAGCGCCTGGTCACCAGCCAGATCGGCGATGGTGCGGGCCACCCGCAGGATCCGATGGATGGCCCGGGCAGACAACCCCAGGCGTTCGATGGCCTGGCTCACCAGTTGCTCGCTGGCCGAGTCGAGGCGACAGGACTCATGGAGCGCCGCCCCCGAGAGGCCCGCGTTGAGGCGCTGCCGGGCAAGCTGGCGCTCGCGGGCCTGCATTACCCGTTGCCGCACCGTGGTACTACCCTCTCCCTCACCGTCCCGCCGCAACAACACGTCACCATCCTGCACGGGCACTTCCACATGCAGGTCGAAACGATCCAGCAGGGGACCGGACAGCTTGCGCCGGTAGCGGGACACCTCGTGGGGCGTACACTGGCACTCAATGGTGGGGTGGCCACGGTAGCCACAGGGGCAGGGGTTCATGGCAGCAATGGCCTGGAAGCGGGCCGGGAACAGCACCTGGCGGGCAGCCCGGGAAATCATGATTTCGCCGGATTCCATGGGTTCACGCAATACCTCCAGCACCTTGCGGTCGAACTCCGGCAGTTCGTCCAGGAAGAGCACCCCGCGATGGGCCAGGGAAATCTCGCCGGGCTGGGGACTGCTGCCGCCACCCACCAGGGCCACCGAGGAGGCGGTGTGGTGGGGCGCGCGATAGGGCGGCTGACGCCACTGCCCGGCCCGCACCGGCAGGCCGGCGATGGAATGGACGCTGGCCACCTCCAGGGCATCCCGGTCCGTCAGTGGCGGCAGGATACCCGGCAAGCGGCTTGCCAGCATACTCTTGCCGGTTCCCGGAGGGCCGAACAGGAGCAGGTTGTGGCCGCCGGCCGCGGCGATTTCCAGCGCCCGCCGGGGCACATGCTGGCCCCGCACATCCGCCAGGTCCGCCACCCCGCTGGCACTGTCCACCGCTTCCATTGGAGGCACGGGAGACAGGGTATCGGTACCCGCCAGGTGCTCACACACCCGCAACAGGTGGTCGGTGGCCAGCACATCATCGCCGCCGGCCAGGGACGCCTCGTCGGCATTATCGGAGGGCACCAGGATACGCCGGCCGGCGTCCCGGGCCGCCATGACCGCCGGCAGCACACCGCGCACCGGTCGCAGGGTGCCGTCCAGCGCCAGCTCTCCCAGGCATTCCAGGCCGGCCAACGGTTCCGGCGGCAACTGCTCCGAGGCCACCAGGATACCCAGGGCCACGGCCAGGTCGAAACGGCCGCCCTCCTTGGGGAGGTCCGCCGGGGCCAGGTTGATGGTGATACGTCGGGCAGGGAATTCGAAACCGGCGTTCAGTAGCGCGCTACGGACCCGGTCCTTGCTCTCACGGACCGCCGTTTCCGGCAATCCGACAATGGACAGGGACGGCAGCCCACCGGACAGGTGGACTTCAACGGTCACGGCCGGCGCGCTGACGCCCAGTCGTGCACGGGTATGGATGGTGGCAAGCATGAAGATCTTCCTTGATGTTATAGGCCCCGGCGGTACTGCCTGTGCCGCCTTTTATGGGGGATTCAGTCCTGTGCCGGGTTGGCGCTGTGTGTCTGCTCCAGTTCGGCAACCCGCTTCTCCAGTTGCTCCAGACGCTCGCGGGTGCGAAGCAGCACTGCCTGCTGGGCATCGAACTCCTCCCGTGTCACCAGTTCCAGCTTCGAAACAACGGACATGACCGCAGCGCGGGCATGGTTCTCAACATCGTCCCGGGCCGCCCGCGCCATGTCCGGAACGAACTGACCGAACTGTTGCTGGACCTGGCCCAGCAGATCGTTGGGAATCTTCACCGCATTCTCTCCGTTGTCTTCTGTGGGTTCCCGGTCACCAGCCTCGCACCACAACGGTGGGGCTGGAGGCCTTCTGTTCGCCGGGAGTGTAACACAGCCCGGTCCCTGCCATACTATTCAAAGGAAGTCCCCTGAAGCTGGCTGACACCCCGTCGTCGTCGGTGACGGTTTCAGTGGATAACCGCCCAAAGGGAATGGACGTTTATCAAACTGGGCGCACCTGTCTTGAGCAGTTGCACCAAATTGGTTCTCGCTCCATATCGCTGCGCTATAATGGCGCACACTTTGGAACCATTTTGGTTCACCAATATCGTAATACACTGTTTTTAAAATATTTTTTTGCGTTGGCACACACGATGCTTTGAGCCTTGCACGCAATCCGCACAATTGGTGTGCGAGGTAGCAGCATCCCGAACCCGGTCGATCCACGATGCAGTGGCCAGAAAACCGGGACGGCTAAATCCAAGGAGACAGCAATGAAACTTGTGACAGCGATCATCAAGCCTTTCAAGCTGGATGATGTCCGTGAGGCACTATCCGAGATTGGCGTTCAGGGCGTAACCGTAACCGAAGTGAAAGGTTTCGGCCGTCAGAAAGGGCACACCGAACTCTACCGTGGTGCCGAGTATGTGGTCGACTTCCTTCCCAAAGTGAAGGTGGAAGTGGCCATCGGTGACAACCTGCTGGACCAGGTCATCGAGTCCATCACCAAGGCGGCCAATACCGGCAAGATCGGTGACGGCAAGATCTTCGTGACCGAGCTGGAACAGGCCATCCGTATCCGGACGGGCGAGACCGGCGAAGAAGCCGTCTGATCCCGGGCGCTTAAGCAGTCAGGCCAACGCAAAAAATCCAACATCCTGTTAAGCCTCGTGCGGAGGGCTTCCAATGGAAAACAGTGTATTTCATTTACAGTACGCGATAGACACCTTTTATTTCCTGGTGTGCGGCGCATTAGTCATGTGGATGGCAGCAGGCTTTGCCATGCTGGAATCCGGTCTGGTTCGCGCCAAGAACACCACCGAAATCCTCACCAAGAACGTGGCCCTGTTCGCAGTGGCCTGTACCATGTACATGATCTGCGGTTACGCCATCATGTACGATGGCAGCATCTTCCTCAGCGGCATGGGCAGCGTTGACGTCGGCGGCGTGATGGGCGAATTCGCCGAGCGCGGTGACTTCGAAGGCGGCTCCATCTACTCCGGTGCGTCCGACTTCTTCTTCCAGGTCGTGTTCGTGGCCACCGCCATGTCCATCGTCTCCGGTGCCGTGGCCGAGCGCATGAAGCTCTGGGCCTTCCTGATCTTCGCCGTGGTCATGACCGGCGTTATCTACCCGCTGGAAGGCTCCTGGACCTGGGGCAGTGCCGATGTGTTCGGCATGTACAACCTGGGTGACCTGGGCTTCTCCGACTTTGCCGGCTCCGGCATCGTGCACATGGCCGGTGCGGCCGCCGCCCTTGCTGGCGTGATCCTGCTGGGTGCCCGTAAGGGCAAGTACGGCCCCAACGGCGAGATCCGCGCCTTCCCGGGTGCCAACATGCCGCTGGCCGCCCTGGGTACCTTCATCCTGTGGCTGGGCTGGTTCGGCTTCAACGGCGGTTCCGTGCTGAAGCTGGGTGACGTGGCCAGTGCCCACTCCGTGGCCATGGTGTTCCTGAACACCAATGCCGCTGCCGCCGGTGGCGCCATCGCCGCCCTGATCACCGCCCGCGTGATGTTCGGCAAGGCCGACCTGACCATGCTGCTCAACGGCGCCATCGCCGGCCTGGTGGTAATCACCGCCGAGCCGTCCACGCCAAGCGCACTGGTCGCCACCATCTGGGGTGTACTGGGTGGTATCCTGGTGGTACTGAGCATCGTCACCCTGGACAAGCTGCGCATCGACGATCCCGTCGGCGCCATCTCCGCCCACGGTGTGTGTGGCCTGCTGGGTCTGCTGCTGGTGCCGGTCACCAACGACGGTGCTTCCTTCAGCGGCCAGGTTATCGGTGCCATCACCATCTTCGTCTGGGTCTTCGTGGCCAGCCTGGTGGTCTGGGGTATCCTCAAGGCCGTCATGGGTATCCGCGTCACCGAAGAGGAAGAGTACGAAGGTGTCGACCTGTCCGAGTGCGGCATGGAAGCTTATCCGGAGTTCGTTTCCGGAAAGCAGTAAGATCGCACGATCGGCCGGATCCCCTCTCCGGGGATCCAACCAGAAAGGGCAGCCCTCGGGCTGCCCTTTTCTGTCTGCGGCCTTGTCCGCTGATGCTGACCGCCGGAATCAGCCCTCGGCAGGCCTGACCGGATCTTCCAGGGCTTCCAGCATGAACTGGGGCATGGCCAGGGCACCGCGATGGACACCCTCGTTGTAATAGCGGGTCACGAACGGACGGTCAGCAGCGTCTTCCTCCCGGAAATAGCTGGTATGCACATCCTTGCCCCCCATGGTGCAGCTCCACCAGCCGGTGGGGTACACCGGTTGCGGAAACGGCAGGGTCTGGACGTGGTCGAACCCGGCCTTTTTCATGTCCTGGTGAATGTCACGGATGATGCTGTCGGTATGCAGCAGAGGTGATTCGCTCTGTTGCACGACGATGCCTCCGTCCCTCAGGGCGATCATGCAGTCCCGGTAGAAATCCAGGGCAAACAGGCCCTCCGCCGGTCCCACCGGGTCGGTGCTGTCGACAATGATCACATCCACGCTGCCCGGCGGCTGGTCGCGCATCCACTGGATGCCGTCGCCGAAGAAGAAGTTGGCCCGTGGATCGCGGTTCGACTCACACAGCTCCGGAAAATACTTCTCGGACATCTGTGTCACACGCTCATCGATTTCCACCTGCCAGGCTTCCTCCACACCGGGATGCTTGAGCACTTCCTTCAGGGTGCCACAATCGCCACCGCCGATAATCACCACCTTCTTCGGGTTCCGGTGGGTGAAGAGCGCAGGATGGGTCATCATCTCGTGGTAGAGAAAATTGTCACGGCTGGTGAGCATCACACAGCCATCCAGCACCATCAGGTTGCCGAAGGTTTCGGTCTCCCAGATCTCCAGCTTCTGGTAGGGAGTCTGCTCCTCATGGAGCTTGCGCTTCACCTGCAGGGAAAACGCGGTTCCCTGGTCCTGGAAGACTTCGGTAAACCAGTTGTTATCGAGTGTACTCATCCCATACCTCCAATTGTTACGGCTCCGGATGCCTGTTGCCTGGCCTGTTAACCGACGGCTCCGGCTGTCATGCCGCCATTGTATGGGCAGTTGCCGGCAGGCCAAAGCACTGGCTTGAGAAACCTGTGCCGATTGGCCATTGTGCGCTGGTCCAGCACGGGCCAGACGCCTACAATGGGCTCGCCGGACGCCGGCACCGGACGACTTATGGAGTTCAGTATGGCCACCAAAACCACCGCCAGCCAGGTCTACAACATTCCCCACTGGAGCGACGGCTACATCGACGTCAGTACCGACGGCGAAGTGCTGATCCAGCCCCACCGCCAGGCCCGGGGTGCACGCATCCGACTGCCGGAACTGGTCAGCCGGATCACCGCTGGCGGCATTGCGCTGCCGGTACTGATCCGCTTCACCGATATCCTCCACGACCGGGTAAACAGCCTGTGTCAGGCCTTCAACGAGGTGGCCACGGAACATGGCTACGGCGGCCGCTATACCGCCGTCTACCCTATCAAGGTAAACCAGCAGCGGGGCGTGGTGGAGGAACTGCTGCGGGCAGAACCCGCGGCCAGCAACGGCCAGATCGGCCTGGAAGCGGGCAGCAAGCCGGAACTGATGGCGGTACTGGCCCTGTCGTCACCGGGGGCGGTCATCGTCTGCAATGGCTACAAGGACCGGGAATACGTACGCACGGCCCTGATCGGCCAGAAGCTGGGCAACCGGGTGTTTATCGTGGTGGAGAAACCCTCGGAGCTGAAGCTGATCCTTGAGGAATCCAAGCGCCTGCGGGTCAGACCGCTGATCGGCGTCCGCGCCCGGCTGGCCACCATCGGCAAGGGCAACTGGCAGAACACCGGCGGCGAGAAGTCCAAGTTCGGCCTGTCCGCCGGGCAGGTGCTGGACGTGGTAGAAAGGCTGCGAGCCGCCAATGCCCTCGACACCCTGCAACTGCTGCACTTCCACCTGGGCTCGCAGATCGCCAACATCCGCGATATCCAGACCGGCCTGCGGGAATGTGCACGCTTCTACAGCGAACTGCGACAACTCGGTGCTCCGGTGGACACCGTGGATATCGGTGGTGGCCTGGGGGTGGACTACGAAGGCACCCGCTCCCGTAGCAGTTGTTCCATGAATTACAGCATGCGGGAATACGCCTGGAACGTGATCCACACCCTGCAGGGGGAGTGCGACCGGGCCGGTGTGCCCCACCCGGACCTGATCAGCGAATCCGGCCGGGCCCTCACCGCCCACCACGCGGTGCTGGTCACCAACGTGATCGACCGGGACCAGCCGGAATCCCGGACGCCAACGCCCCCCGCCGACGATGCCCCCGCCCCCCTGCTTGACCTGTGGCGGGACTACCGGCACCTGGTGGACGACGACAGTCCCCGTTCCCGGATCGAGATCTACCACGATCTGCTCCATGCCATGGGCGATGTCCATGCCCAGTTTGCCCACGGCGTACTGTCCCTGGCCCACCGGGCCGAGGCAGAGCGCATCTACACCTCCGGCTGCCGGCTGCTCCAGCAGCAGTTGGACGGTGCCAATCGGGCCCATCGGGAGATCCTGGATGAACTCAACGAGAAGCTGGCGGAGAAGCTGTTCGTGAACTTTTCCCTGTTCCAGTCGCTGCCAGACATCTGGGGCATTGACCAGATCTTCCCGGTATTGCCCATCAGTGGGCTGGACCGGGCCGTTACCCGTCGCGCGGTGATCCAGGACATCACCTGTGATTCCGATGGGCGCATCGATCGCTACGTGGATGGTCAGGGGGTGGAAGCCACGTTGCCGCTGCCGGAACAGGACGACAACCAGCCACTGCTGATCGGTTTCTTCATGACCGGGGCCTACCAGGAGATCCTGGGTGACATGCACAACCTGTTCGGCGACACCCATTCGGTGGATGTGCGCCTGGACGGGAACGACCGGTACGACATCAGCCAGCCCACCGAGGGCGACACCGTGGCGGATATCCTGCGTTATGTGAACTTCGACCCCCAGGCCCTGCTGGCAGCCTACCGGGCCCGCTTCGCCGCCAGCGGCCTGGCGCCGGATGACCAGGCTCCCCTGCTGGCAGAGCTGGAAGCGGGCCTGGGGGGCTACACCTACCTGGAGGAATAAGGCCGCGCAGGCCACCCCTGGAAGAATTCCGCCGACATCATGATCCGGTCCCGGCGCCCGGGCGTATATCCCGCGACTGACAATCGCTGGACGAGTGCTACAATCATGATGAAAAACACCTCAGCCCAGGCTGCTGTCAAGGAGCGCCCGGTGACCACACTGGACCAGAAACCTTCCCGGGCAGAGCGTCGCCGGGATCCCTGGAGCCAGCTGCTCGAGAAGGTCGGCAAGCACGGGGACCGTCAGGCATATCACGCCCTGTTCGAGCACTTTGCCCCCCAGATCAAGTACTACGCCATGGCCAATGGTCTGTCGAGCCATGCCGAGGAACTGGTGCAGGAAGTATTTGTGTCCATCTGGCGCCGGTCCTGCCTGTACGACTGGCGCAAGGCGGCGGCGTCCACCTGGATCTTCACCATCGCCCGGAACCAGCGTATCGACATGCTTCGCAAGATGCGGCGCACCAGCGTGGAAATGCCCGTGGAAACCGAGGATCTGTGGCAGATTCCCGGCGACAATGAGGACGAACCGGTCACCTCGCTTCATCGCCTGATGTCCGAGCGTCGGGTCCGGGAATCGCTCCGGCACCTGCCCGAGGAGCAGATCACCGTCATCGCCAAGGTCTACATGGAGCACAAGTCCCACCAGATGGTGGCCGATGAACTGGATATCCCCCTGGGCACCGTCAAGAGTCGCGTCAGACTGGCGCTGAACAAGCTCAAGGTAATTCTGCAGGACCAGAACGTATGACCCACCACCACCCCGACAGCCTGATGTTGATGGAATACAGCGCAGGCAACCTGAGTGAGCCCCATGCCCTGTGCATCCGGCTTCACCTGGACCAGTGCCCCCACTGCCGAAGCCGCGTGGATGCCCTGGACAGCCTCGGGGCAGTGATGATGGAGCAGCAGTCCCACGTGGCGGTTGCCGAGTCCACCTTCGATAGCATCATGGCCCGCATCGACGGCGAGCCCGAGCCCCGACCGGTATCCCGCACCCCCCGCCGCTCCGCGCTGAGCAAGCTGCTGGGCGACGACCTGAACAGCCTGCCCTGGAAACGACAGCTCCGGGACGTGAGCGTGCTCGACATTACCGACCGCTTCCCGGGCCAGGATGACCAGGTGATCCTGCAAAAGCTGTGTGCCGGCGGCAAGGCCCCGGTCCACACCCATCGCGGCGAGGAAACTACGGTGGTACTCCAGGGCGCCTTTGCCGACAATCGGGGCGTGTTCAGCCAGTGGGATTTCGTGGTGCTGGGGCAGGAAGACGAGCACAAGCCCGTGGCCCTGGAAGGGGATGACTGCATTACCCTGTCGGTACTGACCGCTCCCCTCAAGCTGACAGGCACCTTCGGTCGCCTGCTGAACCCCTTTATTCGCTAGTGTGCCGTGCGGCACACTGGGCTGCCAGACTGGCCCTGACACCCCGGGGCCAGCCCTCCTCCGTGAAATCCCCGGTAGTTCAGGTCGTCTCATGCTGTAGAATACGCGTTTTTAAGCAACGGTTGAGCCGGCATTTTTCCATGAGCAGTGACGACTACAGCTTCCGTTTCGGCGGCATCCAGCGCCTCTACGGCCAACGGGCTAGCGAGGCCCTGCGGCGGGCCCATATCGCCGTGGCCGGGCTTGGTGGCGTTGGTTCCTGGGCCGCCGAGGCCCTGGCCCGCAGTGGCATCGGCACCATCACGCTGATCGATATGGACGATGTCTGCGTGTCCAACACCAACCGCCAGCTCCATGCCCTGGAAGGCCAGTATGGTCGCACCAAGACCGACGCCATGGCCGATCGCCTGCGGGCCATCAACCCCCAGGCGGATATCCGCGTTCACTTCGGGTTTGTCACCACCGGCAACGTTGACGAACTGATCACCCCTGACATGGACGGGGTGGTGGATGCCATCGACAGCGTCAAGTCGAAGGCGGCGCTGATTGCCCACTGCCAGCGCCGGAAGATTCCCCTGGTGGTGGCTGGCGGGGCCGGTGGCCAGATTGACCCGACGCAGATTCAGGTGGCCGACCTCAGCCGTACCACCCAGGACCCGCTACTGGCCAAGATCCGCAACCTGTTACGGCGGGAGTATGGTTTCTCCCGTAACCCCAAACGGCGGTTCGGGGTGGAGGCGGTCTATTCCACGGAGCAGTTGATCTACCCCACGGCGGATGGCGGTGTCTGCCACCAGAAGCCGGATACCGGCGGACCGGTGCGGCTGGACTGCGCCACAGGGTTCGGAGCCTCGTCGCCGGTGACCGCTAGCTTCGGGTTCATTGCCGCGTCGCGCCTGATCAACCGCATTGCCCGCAAGGCCAGCGCCGCCAACGGCTAATCCGGGACAGCGGCGACTCAGTCTTCCCGAAGGTCCAGCACCAGCTTGCCGCGAACGTGGCCGCCTTCCAGCAGCCGGTGGGCCGCCGCTGCATCCGACAGCGGGAACACACCGTCCACATGGACTCTGACGTCACCGTCCTCGATCAGCTCCAGGATTTCCTCAAGCTGGAACACATCGGGCCGTACGGTCATGCCGTGGGCCTTCAGGCCCATCCGCTCCGCCTCACTGACGATCTCGTCCGCGGTTACCGTGGGGATGGTGACCAGCACGCCGTGCTCGCTGAGGGTATGCAGGGAACGCTTGCCGGTGTCGCCGCCCACCAGGTCCAGCACCAAGTCCAGGCCGTAGCACTCATCCGCGAAATCCTCCTGGTGGTAGTCGATCACCTCGTGCACGCCCAGACCGGCCAGAAAGTCCCGGTTGTCCGCGGACGCCGTGGCAATAACATGGGCACCACGTTCCAGGGCAAACTGGACCGCCAGGTGGCCGACCCCGCCGGCGCCGGCGTGGATCAGCACCTTCTGGCCGGGTTCCAGCTCGCCCACATCGAACAGTGCCTGCCAGGCCGTCAGGCCCGCCAGGGGGAGCCCGGCGGCCGGAAGCAGCTCCAGTTCCTCCGGCACAATGGCCAGGTCCGCCGACGGAACCACCAGGAACTGGGCGCAGGCTCCGCCGCTGGTGGGGAATCCGACCATCCCCATGACCCGGTCGCCGGGCACCAGGGTGGCCACTTTCTCCCCCACCGCGATCACCTCACCGGCCATGTCGTAGCCCGGAGTCCAGGGCAACCGGTTTTCGATCTGGCGGGCGGCGAAACCCAGGCCCCGACGGGTCTTCCAGTCGATGGGGTTGAGGCCGGCGGCCGCCACCCTTACCAGTACATCCTCCGGCCCGGGTTCCGGCACCGGGGCGTCCTCCACCGTCAGCACATCGGGTTCACCAAACTGGTGGTAAACCAGGTGTTTCATGGTCGTGACTGCTCGTGGATCCATGACTGCCTCCCAACCGGTAACCCGGAGCAAAATAACTGCCCGGCCAGGACCGGGGCTCGAGCCTCCCTTTGCGGACGGCCCTGACACTTCAGGTTAGCAGAAACCCATTCAACCAGCGTCCCCTGCAAAGGTATAACCCCCGTCCACCCGGATACGCTGGAATATCTCGGCGTATTCCGGCGGCACCCGCGACGGCCGCTGCGATGCCATGTTCACACAGGCATGGGTGGACACCGCCCGCACCAGGGTCTTGCCGTCCGCCGGGCGGATCAGCTGGAACTGCCGGGCCGAGCGGATGCGGCCATCGAAATCCGTGAACCAGGTGCCCAGCACCAGATGGTCACCGGCATTGGCGGACGCCAGGTAGTCGATCTCGGTACGGGTGATGGCCATGGCCTTGCCAGTCTGCTCATGCAGGGCCCAGGTCATGCCCTCGCTGTCGATGTGCGCCCAGCTGATATCCTCCAGCCAGCGCACATACACCACGTTGTTGGCGTGGCCAAGGCGGTCGGTATCATCATCGCTGACATGGATGTCCAGGGTGAAGGGGTTGGGCAGGTCCCAGGCCAGGTCGGCCCCCTTGTCGTCTTTCATGGATCGGTTGCTCCTTCAGTTCAGTCGTTGGCTGCGGACGGTTCGGCTTCTTCCAGGCCCGGCACGGCGGACAGGGGCAACCGACCGAGACGGTTGCTGTACAGGCTGCCGAAGAACAGCTCATGGTCATGCACCCGGGCGGAGGTAAGACCCCAGAGGTAATCCCCGCGGGTATCCTGCAGGCTGGTGATCACCTCGCCGTTTCCATCCAGGGCCAGCACCAGGCCGTACCGGCCGGGGCCCGGGCGCAGGGATTCGGGAAGGCGGGCCACCACATCCTTCAGCCAGGGCTGGTGATGCAGGAGATCCAGCGTCGCCCGCCGGCGTGCGGGCAGGGCCACCCAGTAGCGGCCCCGGCCATCCACATCCAGGTTATCGGGAAACCCCGGCAGGTTGTCGGCAAAGACCTCCGCTTGGCCCTGCTCCGGCCCGGTCAGCCAATAACGCAGTAATCGGTAGCGGGGCGTTTCCGCCACCAGCAGGTAATCGTTGTCGGGGGAGACGACCACTCCATTGGCAAAATAGAGGTTGCGCAACAATACCCGGGTCTGCCCGGTCCGCGGATGGTAGGAGAGCAAACGGCCATTGGGCCGCATGGCCAGCAGGTCAAGCTGGTGGTTGGCCAGGGAGTGCCTTGAGCTGGCATCGGTGAAGTAGATCACCCCGTCTGCCGCCACGTCCACACCGTCGGTCAGGCGGAACGGCAGGCCCTCCGCCTCCCGGGTCAACACCCGCACCTGGCCGGAGGGAGACACCTCCAGCAGCCCCCGCCGGGCGTCCGCCACGATCAGGTTGCCCTGCTTGTCGAAGACCAGCCCCAGCGGACGGCCACCGGTGTCCACCCAGCGTTCCGGCTCGCCGCTGCCGCCATCCGCCATCCGCATGATCCAGCCATCACTGGTTCCGGTGTAGAGCCGGCCCTGCGCGTCCATGGCGGTATCCTCGGGATTTTCCAGGTGTCCCCTGGCCAGGATATCCGACAGCTTCAGACGCTCATTGGGGGACAGCGCCCCCGTCATGGCCGGGGCCGAAGGCGGCTGCCAGCCCTGGCTCTCAATGGGTGACGGACTCAGCAGGAAACCGCCAAGGACGACAAAAGTGATCAGCAACAGTATCAGCAGCCATTTCATGGAACGGTTCCTGTACCGGTGAACATGGCGATGCAGTCAGGCTGTCAGGAAATCCCGGCACCGGCGGGCGAACTCATCCGGCTTCTCCGCATGCAGCCAGTGACCGGTGCCCTCGATCTCCTCAACGCGGGCGGTCGGAAACAGGGTATCGATGCGCTCCCGGTGCTTGCGCTGGATATAGGCCGACTCCGCCCCCTTGATAAACAGCACCGGTCCCTCGAACGGGCCTTCCCCCTCCGGGGCATCCGCCAGGTTCTGGTAGCAGGCGTCGATGACCGGCAGATTCAGGCGCCAGCGGAACGTGTCCGGGTTATCGGCTTTCTCTTCCGCAGAGACCCGCACCAGATTCTTCAGCAGGAACATGCGGACTTCCGGAACCTCCACGTACTCCTGCAATGCCTGGTCGGCGTCGCTCCGGGACTTGACCGAGGACAGGTCAAGATTCTTCATGCCCTCCAGGATGGCATCGTGACGGGGATGGTAAGTGACCGGGGCAATGTCGGCTACAATCAGGCGCTTCACCCGCTCCGGGTACGTCAGGGCCACCTGCATGGCGGTCTTGCCGCCCATGGAGTGCCCCAGCAGGCAGGCCCTGTCGATACCCTGCTCATCCAGATAGGCCACTACGTCCTCCGCCATGGCCGGGTAATCCATGGTGTCGGTATGGGCTGAACGGCCATGGTTACGCAGGTCCAGCCCGTGCACCTGCCATCCGTCCTGGAGTCTCTGGTTGACGCCCCCCAGGTTCTCCAGGGAACCGAACAGCCCGTGGAGCAATACCAGTGGCTCGCCTTCGCCGGTGATCCGATGGTGTAGCCTGACGCTCATTGATACCTCTTTCTGCTTCTGGAAGACGCCTGCGTGACTTTCTGCCGGGCAGGCTCACAGTTTGCTCAGTCTCACAATTTGCTATTGTTGCAGGGTCTGTTTGCAAGAGTACAGTACATGCTGGATTTTTCACTGCTGGCCATTGTGGTTACAGCGCTCTACGGCGTGGCCCTGATCTGTGTCTACCGCACGCTTCTCAGCTACCGGACCGCCCAGGGCGCCATCGCGTGGATCATCAGCCTGATCGGCATGCCCTGGATTGCCGTTCCCCTGTACCTGCTGTTCGGCCGCAACCGTTTCTCGGGCTACGTGCGGGCCAGACGGCTGAACGACCGTACCCTGGAGCCCCTGCTCACCCGCTACGAGCAGCAGGCCGAGGGGGTGCCCTACCCGGTGGACTATCCCGGCAACGCGGATGAACTGGGCGTGTTGTGCAAGCTTGGCAGACAACCGTTTACCGGTGGCAATTACTGCACCCTGCTGCGCAATGGCTCCGCCACCTTCGAGGCACTGTTTGATGCCATGGAGAACGCTACGGAATACATCCTGCTGGAGTTCTACATTGTCCGTTCCGACCGCGTGGGGGAACGCATCCTCAGCATCCTCCGGCGCAAGCTGGCCCAGGGCGTCCGGGTCTACTTCCTTTACGACGACATCGGCAGCCTGTCCCTGCCCGGCCGCTACCTCAACGCCCTGAAGAGCGCCGGGGCCCACGTGATCTCCTTCGGCAACGGCAATGTGCGCCGGCGTCGGTTGCAGATCAATTTCCGCAACCACCGCAAAATCCTGGTTTGCGACGGTCGGGTGGGTTTCGTGGGCGGCATCAACCTGGGTGACGAGTACCTGGGCAAGGACCATCACCAGGAAACCTGGCGGGATACCCACTGCCGCATCATGGGCCCGGCGGTGCTGGGTCTGCAACTGGCCTGGCTGGAGGACTGGAACTGGGCCGCCGAGGAGAACCCGACGCTGAGCTGGCAGCCTCACCGGGCCAGCGATAGTGATCAGCAGGTGCTGGTGCTGCCCAGCAGTCCGGCAGACCTGTGGGAAACCTGCACCCTGTTCTTCCTCAACTGCATCAACAACGCCCGGGAACGGATCTGGATTGCCTCGCCCTACTTCGTGCCGGATTTCCAGGTGATGAATGCCCTGCAACTGGCGGCCATGCGCGGCGTGGACGTGCGCATCCTGATCCCCGAGAAGTCCGATCACATCCTGATCGGCCTGGCCGCCTACTCCTACCTGGTAAGCGCCAACGAGTGCGGCATCCGCATCTGCCAGTACCTGCCAGGCTTCATGCACCAGAAGGTGGTGCTGGTGGACAATCGCTACGCGGCAGTGGGAACGGCGAACCTGGACAACCGGTCCATGCGACTGAACTTCGAGATTACGGCCCTGTCCACCGCACCCGATTTCGTGGCCGAGGTGGAAGCCATGCTGGAGGCGGACCTGGCAAACAGCCGGGTGCTGCAACGGGCCGACTATGAGGACCGCTCCCTGCTGTTCCGGCTGGCCTGCCGGTCAGTGCGGCTGATGGCGCCCCTGCTGTAGCGGGGCCGGGGCCCGACGGACCGTGATCAGTCAAACAACTGCTGCAGCGAATACCCCACGTTCAGGTAGATGCCCCAGCGGTCATCGTTGTTGTAAGCCAGGGCCGCCTGGATCGGACCGATCACCGTGTCCATGCCGGCCAGTATGGTGCCGGAGGTAAGCAGGTCGTCCCGCTCGGCGTCACCAATATCCTCCCAGGCGTTGCCAGCCTCGACACCCGCCCCGAGGAAGAAGGGCACGATGGGACCGCCGAACTTGTGGTACGCCACCGCCGAGCCAATGACCGCATCCTGGCCAGTCACCTCACCCTGGCCATAGGCCGACAGGCGACGGAAGCCGCCCAGCACCACACTGTTCTCGATACCTGCCTCACCCCGGGTCACAACACTGGCAAAGAACTCCCCCGACACGACCCAGTCACCACGGCTACCGGCACTGGCCAGTCTCAGTACCGCCTGATCAAAATCACGGTCCGCCCCCAGGCCCGGACGCTCGAAACGACCCCGGAGTCCAGCGAAGGAGCCACTTTCCGGCAGGAAGGGGTCGTCCAGGGAGTCGTACACGTAACGCAGGTTCCAGCTCCCCTGGTCAATACGGTCGCCGGTGGCCTGGCTGTCGCCGACACGATCATCCACCCGGGCATAGCCCCGCTCCACGGTGAAGCGTATTTCCGCGTTGCTACCCAGATCGGCCCCCAGAGCCAGATCCACCTGCCGGCTGGACACATCCACCTCCGCCTTCCGGTCACCGTCCTGGTCGAACACACTGTATCGATCCTTCTCATACTCGGCGCCCGCCACCAGGAACCGGTGATAGCCGTAGTCCAGCGGCTGGAACCATTCCGTCCTCACCCAGGGCTGGGTACCCAGTTGCAGGCCGGTCTGCCATTCCCCGCCAAGGCGGTTAAGCTCGGTCATGCGCAGGGAGGCCGCCACATTGAACCGGGTATCACTCTCGAAATTTTCCTCATAGCCCAGACCGAAACTCAGGTAGTTCGGCCCCCAGCTCTTCTCCCGCACCAGGATTTCCAGCACGGTGCCCTCATCCCCCGGGCTGAGGCTGTAACTGACGGTTTCGTAATAGCCCAGGCCATAGATCCACTTCAGATCTTCCTCAAGCTTCTGCTGGTCCAGGGGCTCTCCGGTTTTCTGACGAATCCGGTCGCGCAGGAAACGGTCGGACAGTCTGCTGTCCTGACGGATCACCACCTGGCTGATCACCCCCGGCTGGAAACTGCGCTCGGTGCGCAGGGCGGCCTCATTACGCCAGCGTTCCTCGCCTACCGACAATCTGTTGAGGGCTGAAGACTGGTCACGGGCGGCAGTTGCCCCCAGTTCCATCAACAGGGGCACCTGGAAGAAATCCGCCGACCCCAGACCGGTCAGGTCAGGGCTGATCAGCACATCATCCGGGGTCAGGGAGGCCAGTTGCTCTTCCACGCTGCGGCGGGTCATGAGGGTGGTCAATTGCCTGACCACGGAAAAGGCCTGGTTCAGGGACGGCCCCTCCCCCGGTTTGTCCGAGATGTCCACCACGATCACCACCTCAGCCCCCATTTCCCGGGCCACGCTGACGGGCAGGTTGTTGGCTACACCACCGTCAACCAGCAGGCGGCCATCATGGCGGACCGGGGCATAGACGCCGGGAATGCTCATGCTGGCGCGAATGGCCTCGGCCAGGCTGCCGTCGGACAGCACCACCTCCTCACCGGTCTCCAGATCGGTGGCGACAGCACGAAACGGAATGGGAAGCTGGTCGAAGCTCCGCACCAGTGCGGCATCCTCGGTCAGTTCATTGAGGATGAAACCCAGATTCTGACCGGAAATCAGGCCTCGCCCCACCCGGAACCCGTCCAGCCCCACTCCCAGCCCGGGACGGATGGGAAAGCGCCAGTTGTCCTCCTTGCGACGCACCGGTTCGTACCGGCGCCCCGGGTTATCCCGGAAGCTGGACACCCAGTCCATCTCCAGCAACCGATCCTCGATTTCCGTCACCGTCATGCCCTGGGCATAGAGGGCACCCACGGCCGCCCCGGCGCTGGTGCCCACCACCATATCCACCGGCACCCGGATTTCCTCCAGCACCCGCAATACCCCGACATGGGCAAGGCCCTTGGCCCCGCCACCACTGAGCACCAGCCCCACCAACGGCCTGTCCTTATCCTGCGGCGTGGTGGGCAAGGCAGCCTCCTGGGCGACCACGGGGACAACAGCGGAGATGGCCAGCATGGCAAGGCCGGCGAACAACAGACGGACGAGGTGGGGCACAATGTCACTCCCTGATAATGGTCCTGTTCCGGGACAACCTGGGGGTCTGCGCGGTAGCAATCTTACCGCTGCGATCGCCTGGCGAGATTTCTACCGCGCAGACTCCTAGTCGGCGGAGTCCCTATCGTCCGGATCCTCGGCCAGCGACAGATGGCTGACATCCGGTACCACCGGTGGCGGGATTTCCCGCTTGACGCCCAGGTCCGTCCCGGCCGGGGCAATACTCCACTCATCCAGGTGCTCGAACATCGGTTCCGGGTCGTGCCGCTCCTCGCTGAGACGGGTGCCGGCGGGCTCCAGGCCAAGGCTGGAGCCTGACAGGAGGGTATCCACCCGGTCGCCCGCCACCGGCAGACGATCACCGGGTTCCACCTGTGGCCCCGGGCCAGACGCGGCGGGTTCACCGGAGGCGGTTTCAGCGGGCTTTGCCGAAGGCTCGCCCGCGCTCACCCTCTCTGGGGCAGGCGATGGTGACGGCGGTGGACTGACCGGTTTGCTGTCCGCCATGGGCTCCACATAGGCAACCATACCGTGTCGGGCCAGCACGGTGCGGTATTTCTCGGCCTGATCCTCTTCCAGCCGGTTGCGGATCACCACCGGGCGTCCGCTGAACATGCGGTCCACCTGCTCAACGGACGCCTTGAACAGTGCACGCGCATTGTTGCGGGCGGTTTCGACGTCGGTGCCGGGCTGGCACTCGCCCCGGAAAATCAACTGAAACATGTCCTGATCCTTACGGTTGCCCTTTGTCCGCCCGTACACCATGACGGATGCGGTTTCTTGATGTAGTTTAGGGAGCCTCTGAATAACTCCTTGCCTGCTCAGCGTGACCTGAAAGGTTCAGCTGTTGTGTTTTGTCGCGACGGTCAGGGTGGTTCCCTTTCCTAGCGGCAAAGCGCAGCAGATGGGCCTTTCAGGTCGCGCCCTCCGGGGCTTTCAGGCTGGCCCACACTCGTCGTTGCAATTTCTCGATGGGTGGACACACACCTTCGAAATCACGCCTAGATTGTGGGCCAGCCTGAAAGCCTGAGCAAGCAAGGAGTTATTCAGAGGCTCCCTGGCGCCCCGGGCCCGGAATTGGCACGTATCGCATGGTCCAACCGGGACACTGGACGGCGCATTTGTGAAAAGTTGAAAAATGCGGCCTGTTTTGCCGATGCTTCCATACTTTTTCTGCGATAATTTTCGTAACAGAATGTAACAGGGAAGACTCCCTGCAGGAGATCCGGAATGGCTCACCATTCACTAAGCTATGCCGCAGGCCTGCTGATCGGCCTGACGCCACTGGCGGCCACGGCAGAGAATATCGACATGCTGATGAACCGGCTGTTTCCGCAGGATGAACTCACCTACATTGGTTTTGACAGTGTCGAGCGGGCCGATATTCCGGAGGCCTCCAACGTCGATCGCAAGTACCTGATCGTGGATTTCCGCAGCCGCCAGGATGCCAACCGCGAGACCCAGGTAGCCCGGGTCCACGAAATCTGCACCACCCTGCTGGGCAACCTGGACCTGATCCAGGACCTCACCCACCAGGGGTACGACATGGTGAGCGTGGCGTTCGACCGCGACTATCAGTACGACTGCCTGCCCTGACGCCGTCAGGCATCGCCCCCGTCGGACTGCGGCGCATTGCCCAGCAGTGAGGGGAAGGCTTCCAGCTCGCTGTTGATGGCATCCAGGTTGAAGGCGTCCACATCCGCCATCAGCTTTTCCGCATAACGGGTCACTGCCCGTGACCGATAGCGCTGGCCCCAGCTCAGTACCCGCGCCGCGAAATAACGCATCTGCTCCGGATCACCACTTTCCCGGACGGTACGCCACTCGTCACCGAAATCGTCCCGCAACTGTTCCTTGAGCCAGCTCCGCTCCTGCATGTCGAGGGTTTCTGTCATGGGCGCCTGGCGGGCCTGGGGCTGGTCTTCAGGCTCCTCCGCCATGGGGACCACCTGTACCTCAGGCAGCACCAGGGTGAAGGTGGAACCCTGTCCCTGGGTACTCTCGACGCTGAGCTCACCCCCCATCATGCGCGCCAGCTTACGGCTGATGGCCAGGCCCAGGCCGGTGCCACCGTACTTCCGGCTGCTCTGGCCCTCCTGCTGTTCGAAGGCATCGAAGATGCGCTCCCGCTGGTCGTCCGCGATACCGATACCAGTGTCGGTGACCGCAATGGTCAGGCGACAGAACTCCTGGTCATCCCGCTGCTCCATGGCGGACACGGTCGCCCGCAGGGTCACCCCGCCTTCATGGGTGAACTTGATGGCATTGCCCACGAGGTTGAACAGCACCTGCCGCAGTCGGGTCTCGTCCAGCACCATGCCCGTCGGCATATCCGGCGCCACGCTGACCTCCAGGCTGACATTATGCTCCCGGGCCCGCAGATCGAAGATGTGCCGCACGTCCTGCAACATCCGGCGCAGGCTCACGGGACCGAACTCCAGGCGCATCTTGCCCGCCTCAATGCGGGACAGGTCGAGGATGTCGTTGATCAGCATCAGCAGGCTGCGACTGCTGGCACGGATCGCATCCAGGTAGTGGTTCTGGCGGGGATCGGTCACCGTCTTGCTGAGCAGGTCGCTGTAGCCGATCACCGCGTTCATGGGGGTCCGTATTTCGTGGGACATGTTGGCCAGGAACTCGCTCTTGGCCCGGTTGGCGCTATCCGCCTCCCGGGCCAGCCGCTCGGCCTCGAGCTTGGCGGCCCGCAGTTCGTCCTCGCTGCGCCGCAGGGCGTGTTCGGAGCGGATGCGCTCATCCACCTCCCGGGATAGCTTGCGGTTCCAGTAAAGGAAGATCAGCACCACGACCACCGCGATCAGCACCACCCGCTTGATGGCGGTATAGTCCCGGTCCTGCTCGATATCCAGATACACCCAGCGGTTGTAGATGGCGTCCTTCTCGGCGGTCTCGATGTTGCCCAGCCCCTTGTTGAGGATGCGCACCAGGTCGCCCCGCTTGCGGTTCACCGCCATCCGGAACTCGTACTCATAGGGAGTGATGCTGGTGATTCGTAGGTTCGACAGCCCCAGCTTGGCCACGGTGTAGCTGACCCCGGGAATATGCGTGACCATCACATCCAGGTCACCGTTGGACAGGGCCAGCAGACCGTCCTGGACGGTATTGACCGGGAAGATGTTGAGGTCTGGATGGTTGATCAGCAGGTAGTCGTGGGCGGCGTGCTGGCTGACCACCCCCACCCGTTCCTGGCGGAGTTCCCGCAGGTCACCGATAAACCGGCCATCCTCACGGATGACCACTACGATGGGCAGGGTGAGGTAGGCCCTGGTGAACAGGAAATCCTCTTCCCGTCGGGGTGTGCGGGGCAGCGCCGGGAGAATGTCGATGTCGCCGTTGCGCAGCATCTTCTCCGCCGTGGCCCAGTCGGAAACGGAACGAGGCTGAACATCCGTCCCCAGGCTGGCCCCCAGTCTCTGCACCAGGTCCGGAACCAGCCCCCGGGGGCTGTTGTTCTCGGTAAACTCGAACGGAGGCCAGTTCTCCCGATAGGCCACCCGCAAGGGGCCGTGCTGACGCAGCCACTCCCTTTCGATGGAGCTTAGCGCCAGACCCTCCGAGGTATCCCGCTCCACCACCGGATCGGGCAACCAGGCGGAGCGGATCCCCCGGTGCTCATTATGGCTGATGGCCTCAATGGTGCTGTTCAGGACAGGAATCAGTTCGGCCCGTTCCTCCCTGACTTCCAGCACCACATCCACCGGATGTTCGTCCAGCAGGACAATCAGGCCAACGCCGTTGATCAGTGCCGACTGCAGGTAATCCGACACCACCGGCACCGGCCCCACAAAGGCGTCAGCCTGGCCCGACAGCACCATGCTGACCGCCTCGCTGATGGTGGCTACGGGCACCGGGGTGAAGTTGTCCACCGAGTCCAGCAGTGCGTACTGGTTGCTGTCCTTGCCCACCAGGGCCACCCGCCGGCGTTCGAGGTCCGCCAGGCGGCGGATACCGGCATCCCCGGGGTCGGCAAAGATGCCATAGGTAAGCTGCATGAATGGCTGCGTCCGCAGCCAGCCATCCTCCTGAGACTCCTCGGGCCGCCGCGTGCTGACCCGCAGGTCCGGCTGGTCAGCGCCCTGTTCCTCCGTCACCACCCGCTCCGTACCCAGGGAGGTCACGTCAAGGTCAATGCGGAGCTTGGCGGCCATCAGGGTCAGATAGTCCACATAGGTGCCGGCCAGCCAGCCTTCCGCCGTCACGAAGGCCAGCGGGGTCTGTCCGGCCCGTACCCCCACTTCAATCTCATCAATGCTTTCCACCAGGGCCAGCTCATCGGCGCCCAGCACCGGCCAGGGCAAGGGTGTATCGGGCTCCGCCACCACATGGGGGATGGCCGGGAAAGTCAGTACCAGGGTCAGGAAAAGGGCCAGTCTCACTACAGTTCCAGCTCCCCAGCATACTCCACACGATTACGGCCATGGGTCTTGGCCTGGTAGAGGGCCTTGTCCGCCTCGTCGAAGATGAGATCGGGTTCGACGTTCTCTCGAAACCCGGAGAAGCCCGAGGACACGGTTACCCTGACCGGCTGACCCTGGAAGTGGAATGGCATGTCCGCCACATGGCGGCGGATTTCATCCAGCATGCCGGCAGCCTGTTCGGGTGAGGTTTCTGGCAGTATGGCGACGAACTCCTCACCACCGTAGCGTGCCAGAAAGTCCGTAGAGCGCAGACGTTCCTGGATCGCCTTGGCCACAAGCTGGAGCACCCGGTCCCCCGCCTTGTGGCCAAACGAGTCGTTTACTCGCTTGAAGTAGTCGATATCAATCATGGCCAGGGTAACCGGGCGGCCATACCGCTGCCAGCGCTGGTGTTCGAACCGGAGCCGCTCGTCCCAGGCCTCACGGTTGGGTAGCTGGGTCAGGATATCGGTAAGTGCCCGGGCCCGTTCCCGCTCGAGCTGCTCACGAACCTGGTCGCAATGGGTTTCCATAGCCACGACCTTCTCCCGCATGAGCATCATCTGCTCCGACACCTGCTGCTCCCGCCGATCCTCCTGGGTCCGGAACGCCTCCACGGTCCGGGCGATCCGCTCGATGTGACCTGACACGGATGTTCGCAATTCCGACAGGTCGGAGCTGGTTTCCAGGCTGCCCCCCAGTTCCGACAGTTCCGCCCGGAGAGCCCTCTCCAGCTCGGCGGCGGATGTCCGCCGTCCTTCAATAACGTCCGCATGGTCACTGAGATGGCCATGAAGTGAGGACAGCCGCTCATCGAGACGCTGCAGGAAACTCTGGAACTCCCGCTGGCTGTGGGTGACCACGGCAATCACCAGGTCCGCGGTTTCATCCAGGCTCTGGCGCAGCATGTCCCAATCATGGAGGTCGGACAGGCGTGATCTCAGGAGGACCGCCCGCTTATGGGTGTCCGGTGGCAGATCCACCTGCTGCATGATCCGCTCCATCAGTTCACCCACCCGACGGGCAATACGCAGGCGCTGCTCCCCGTCTCCCAGCACGGTGGTGAGGGGATCGTCTGCCCCGGTGTCCAGTTCGTGCCCTTCGTCCTCCGCCTTCGGCTTGTGACGGTCCGGCCCGGTATCCACCACTGCCTCGTCGCCACGCTTGAAAAGCCGGTCCAGCAACCCCCGCTCCCGGCCATTGCCCGGCGTCGGGTGGGCCAGGGCCTTCTCGGTTGCCGCGCAGAAACCCTCCAGCCAGGGAATCAGTTGCTGACGGGACAATCCACGAGGTCCCAGTTTCTTGCGCAGCCTTTTCAGGTCGGAACCAACCATCTGGAACAGGTCATTCCCCTCTACCGCCGACAGCAACTCGCCCAGGATCCGTCCTGCCTGGCGGGCATCCCCGGCCACCTGGTCATCCAGGCGCTCGAGCTCATCGTCCAGGCGCTCCTGGAAGTCCCGGAGGATGTCCAGGTCACGGTCCCGCCCCCGCAGGTACTGGCGCAGCTCCGACACCAGCGCATCCAGGCGCTCATCCTGGCCCTCCGAAGCCAGACTGGTACGGGCCAGCAGGCGTTCAATCAGATAGCGTAGCTCGGTTTCATCGGTGGCGGACATGGGCTGACCACCTGTTCTTGATGTCATATCCAATCCCGTTCTGCTGAATTCCGTCTCTCAATCAATACGCCCCGACCGGACCGCTTGAACCTGAAAACGTCATAAACCCCATGATCACTATAGCGAATCCCCGGGCCCGGAGCCCTTTTCCGGCACCTGGGCCTTCCGGCGCCTTGCCCGGGGGTGAGTATGGTCATAGACCCGGGCAAGGTGCTGGAAGTCCAGATGGGTATAGACCTGGGTAGTGGCGATATCGGCGTGCCCCAGCAGCTCCTGCACCGCCCGCAGGTCGCCACTGGACTCCAGAAGGTGGCTGGCAAAGGAATGTCGCAGCAGGTGTGGGTGCAGGTGCTGGTCCGCGCCACGGTGGAGCCCCCAGCGCGCCAACCGTTGCTGCACGCTACGGGCGCTGAGCCGCTGGCCCCGCCGACTGACAAACAGCGCGTTCTCGCCTGCGCCAGCCAGCGTCGGCCGTAGTGCCAGCCATTCCCTCAGGGCCTTACCCGCCTTGCGGCCTACCGGCAATACCCGCTCCCGGTTGCCCTTGCCCCGTACCCGCACCTCGCTGCTCCGCAGATCCAGGTGTAGCAGATCAAGACCGGTCAGCTCCGACAGCCGCAGGCCCGAAGAGTAGAACAGCTCGAACATGGCCAGGTCCCGGACTTCCAGCGGATCGTCCGGGGTGGCGTCCAGCAGGTGCCCCAGTTGATCGGCATCGGCCGCCACCGGTAACCGGCGACCGCTTTTTGGCGCCCTCACATCCAGGGCCGGATTGCTTCTGGCGCGGTTTTCCCGGATCAGGTAATCGTAGAAACGGCGAATGGCGGACAGTGCCCGCGCAATGCTGCGGCCCGAGAGGCCTTCCCGGTTGAGGGTGGCGGCATAGCGCCGTACATCCGCCACGGTCAGCATGGGCCACTGGTCGATGGGAGGTGACTGTTCAAAAGCCCAGTGCATCAGCCGTGTCAGGTCACGCTGGTAGCCCTGGCAGGTGTGGGGGGATTGGCGACGTTCGGTGGACAGGTGGTGGAGGAACGCAGCCACTCCCTCGGTCAGGCTGTCGGGCAGGGCCTGTCTGTCGGACTTATTGCGGCTCAAGATATCCTCCCGATCCTGTCCAGCCGACACCATGGCCGGCGCCCGACGCCACTAACCGGTTGGTCGTGCCGCCACCGGTGCCAGTCGCGTCAGCGGGATTCGGCCACCGCATCCAGTACCGGTTCCACCTGGCGATGGCGCTGCAACAGGGGCGGCAACAGCCGGCTCAGGGTGTCGCTGATATAGGACAGGAACAGCGACCCCATACTCTGGTCGAAGTAACCCGGCTGACAGCTCCCCACGGCAAAGACTCCAACCAGGCGATCCGTACGCAGGGGCACCAGCGCCACCGAGGCCACCGGCTCGTCGCGGCCGGGGAACAGGAAATTCCGGTCGGACTCGCGGAACTGGCCGCAGACCGCGCGTTCGCCGTCGAGCAGGGCCCCGAGCTGGCGGTTGGCATCCTCGTCGGAAACCACGTGCAGGGCGCCGGTGGTGCTGCCCGCCGGCAGGGAGCCTCCCACCAGCATCAGTGAGGCGGCGTCCAGGCCGAAGTCGCCGCGGATACTGTCGTCGATGGCGGAGGCCATCTCGGTGAGGTTGCGGGCTTCAATCACCTGCATCAGCAGACGTTTGCTCTTTTCAAACAGGCGATCGTTCTGGCGGGCGATGGAGACCAGCTCCACCAGTTCGTGGCGCAGGGTATCCCTCTGCTCCCGGTACAGGTGCACCTGTCGCTCCACCAGGGAAATGGCCCGCCCGCTGTCGTGGGGCAGGGTCAGGGCGCGCAGCAGCTCGTCCCGGCCGACAAAGAAATCCGGATTGTTCCGCAGGTAATCGGCCACCTGCTCGGCGGTCAAGGTTGCATCCACTGAAGGTTCCCCTGTTATTGCGACGGCCTTCTGCCGGGCCGTTGTGTGTCACGGCGATGTGTGTCACGGCGATGTGTGTCACGGCGTCGTGTCACGGTTCCTGTGGTCGCCCGGCTCAGCGGTCCGCGGGCCGACGTTCCGGCTCGCGTGCGGAGGAATGACGGCGACCCCGGCGGCGATTTTCGCCAGGCAGGCGGATCTGGCCGTCAAAGACACGGGCGGTTGGTCCTTCCATCATAACAGGGGCCCCTTCCCCCTGCCATTCGATCACCAGGTCGCCCCCCGGGAGTGTGATCCTGACACGCTTGCCCAGCACCCCCCGCAATTGCCCGGCGACCACCGCGGCGCAGGCACCGGTGCCACAGGCCAGGGTCTCACCCGCGCCCCGCTCGTACACTCTCAGCCGGGCGCGGCCGGAGTCCAACACCTGCAGGAAGCCGATATTGGCCCGGGCCGGAAACCGTGGGTGCCGTTCCAGGGCCGGGCCCAGGGTCTCCACCGGCGCCGTGTCCACATCATCCACCAGCAGGACCCCGTGGGGGTTGCCCATGGATACTGCGGACAGCTCCAGGGTCTGGCCGCTCACCTCAACGAGGTAGACTGACTGGCGGGATTCCGCCGCAAAGGGGATGGCCGCCGGGTTCAGCTCCGGCACGCCCATATTGACAGTAACCCAGCCGTCCCGCCCCACACGCAGTTCGATCACCCCGGCGGCGGTCTGCACACGGATCACCCGGCGATTGGTCAGTCGCTGGTCCCGTACAAAACGGGCAAAGCAGCGGGCGCCGTTGCCGCACTGTTCCACCTCGGTGCCATCGGCATTGAAGATCCGATAGCGAAAATCCACATCCGGCAACCCGGGCGGCTCCACCACCAGCAACTGGTCGAAACCGATGCCAAAGTTCCGGTCCGCCAGTTTGCGGATCATCTCCGGGCTCAAACGGAACGGCTGGCTGATGGCATCCACCACCATGAAATCGTTGCCCAGGCCGTGCATCTTGGTGAATGACAGCGTCGGGCCCTGGCTGCGTGCTGGTCGACTCATCCCGTGCTCACTCATTGCGGCAGGCAGTGTTCGTGGCGGAGCTGGTCGTCCAGGGTTTCCCGCTCACGGATCACATGCACGCGGTCTCCGTCCACCATCAGTTCCGGCGGGCGGTTGCGCGAGTTGTAGTTGGAACTCATGACAAAACCATAGGCACCGGCGGACCGGACCGCCAGCAGATCGCCCGGCGCCAGTGCCAGCGACCGGTCCTTGCCCAGGAAGTCGCCGGTCTCGCACACCGGGCCAACGATATCCCAGGGCTTGGCCTCCACGTCGGAACGGGGCGCGGCCGGCACGATGGCCTGCCAGGCGCTGTACAGTGCCGGACGAATCAGGTCGTTCATGGCGGCGTCGACAATGGCGAAGTTGTGCTGGTCAGTGCACTTGAGGAACTCCACCCGGGTCAGCATGATGCCGGCGTTGGCGGCGATGGAGCGACCCGGCTCCAGCACCAGCTCCAGGTTGCGGTTGCCCAGCCGCTCCACCATGGCGCTGATGTAGTCCTCCGGTGCCGGTGGCTGTTCCTGATCATAGCTCACGCCCAGGCCACCCCCCATATCCAGGTGACGGATGACAATGCCGTCCTCCGCCAGCCGGTCCACCAGGGCCAGCACCCGGTCCATGGCGTCCAGGAACGGCGACACCGTGGTGAGCTGGGAACCGATGTGACAGTCCACGCCCTGGATGTCCAGGTGCGGCAAGGCCGCTGCACGGGCATAGACCCTCGGGGCATCAGCAATGTCGATGCCGAACTTGTTTTCCTTCAGACCGGTGGAGATATAGGGGTGGGTACCGGCGTCCACATCCGGGTTCACCCGCAGGGACACCGGCGCCTTCACGCCCAGCTCGCCGGCCACCTCGTTGAGGCGGTCCAGCTCGGTGTCGGATTCCACATTGAAGCAGCGTACGCCTACCTCCAGGGCCCGGCGCATTTCCCAGGGCTGCTTGCCCACACCGGAGAACACCACCCGGCCCGGATCACCGCCAGCACGGAGCACCCGCTCCAGCTCACCGGCAGAGACGATATCAAAACCGGCGCCAAGACGGGCCAGCACATTGAGCACCGCCAGGTTGCTGTTCGCCTTGACCGCATAGCAGATCAGGTGGGGCCGACCCGCCAGCGCGCTGTCATAGGCACGGTAGTGGTCCTCAAACGCCGCCCGAGAGTATACGTAGGCCGGGGTACCATGCTCCCGGGCAATGTCGGCCACGGCCACCTGTTCCGCAAACAGCTGGCCGTCGCGATAGTTGAACTGATCCATGAATAAATCCTGTTAACGGGTCTCGGCGTCTTCATCCGCCGGCGAGACAGCAGTGGTGGTTTGCTGGGGGCGCTCCAGCGGTCCCTTCTGGCCGCAACCGGCCACCAGGCCGGACATCAGTACCAGCACAGCCAGGTAAATCGCAGTTCTCATGGTCAGACCTTCCTGCCTCATCCGGCGATGGCCCTGTCACCACAGGGCTGCACCTCGAAAAAATCAATGGGGCAGTATACCTGAGGGAGCCCGACGAGGGCGAGCCGCAGCGCCGGCCGGTTGCCGCTCATACCAGCCCAGACGGAACACCTATCTCCCGGTTCAGGGCCTGCTGGATCTGCTGGCGGTACCAGAGGTACTGGCAGGTCTGGAGTTCCTGTTGCCACATCTGCGGGTCCAGATCGTGGGGCAGATGAAGGTCGGTGAGATAGACCGGGTAATCCTCATCACTGCGCCGGAGCTGGCGGACGTAATGGGCAACCGCCGCCATCTGCCGGTCGCCGTACTCGGCATGGCTGAATTCCTGCTCATCGCAGTACAGGTCGAAACACAGGCTGCCATCCCCCTGCTGCACCCCCACCGCCTGCAGCTCAATACCATCCAGCGACAGGGATTCCGGCGCCAGGGGCGTGCGCTCCAGGCGGGCCTCGCCGGCCTCGACAATCACCTCGGTACAGATCAGCCCCGCGACCGGACTCTCCGCTCCGGCCATCTGGCGGAGCTGTCTACGCTCCGTCAGGTTTTCCAGGAACCGCATGAGTGGCAGCAGTGACTGGCGCCGGCTGCCGGACCAGGGCTGGCTCCAGCCGTACAGGGAGCCGGTTTCATCGGTGACCCAGAAACGCAGGCGGCCGCTGCCCCGCTGCCAGAACATCTGGATGACATCCGGCTGGCAGCCATTGCACACGGCGCGGAAGGCCGGATCCTGTTGCAGCGCGTACCGGTCCGGGACCACCGGGGTATATTCCTCCTGGGGCCGGGCCAGGTAGTCCATCAGTTCCTGATCCGACGCCAGGCCGATGAATCCGGGCTCCAGACCCTCGAAACGCAGCACGAACCAGCGCTGGTCCACCTTCAGCAGGTAACGCAACGGGTGCGGCCCGGTTCCACCGGCGAAAAACTGCCGGGTAACGTCCTCCACCAGCTCACGGATACGCCGGGAAATGGCGGTGGCGTGGCTGCCACCGGCACACCACACCTTCACCGCCGGAGGATGGGCCGGGTCCCGGGCCACCAGCGCCAGCAGGTTCTTGAGGCACTGCACCAGGGCATCACCGGTCACGTAACGCTGCAGGCTGACTTCCCGCCAGCTGTTGATGGTGACCTGTTCAATGGTGGCCACCAGGTTGTCACGACCACCACTGAACCCGAGGGAGTCGTGCTGGCCGCTAAGCTTGTGCAGGCCGCGTTCGGTGAGCCTGGCCAGGGGATCGACACCGACATTCACCAGCAGGAGATGGGTGTCCGGGCGCACCGGGGCCATCAGGGCCTCACGGGAGGGGGGCTGGGGGATGCCCAGATGCTGCCCGATAAACGCAGCCATGGCCCGCAGGTCCTTGACCGTCAGCACCGGGACCGGGGCATCCGGCTCCGGGGATTCCTGGCGCAGGTTCAGCCGGGTCGCCGGCGACATCAGGCCATTGCACTGGCACCAGACCACCAGCTCCACGAGGCTGCCGGCCCGACGGATCGGCGACTGCCAGACGATGTCCGCCAGGCTCTCGAGGTTACGGAAGAGGAGCCACCCGTCCGGGGTGGACTGGCGCGCGGAGGCGGTGCGCCGGCAGAACGACAGGTTCTCCTCGGCCAGGGACGGGGCAATCCCGGGATTGATGATCTCCACCTTACCCGCCTTTCGCTGGAAGACGGCATAGAGCTTGCGGCCGAGCAGGTCCAGGTCAGCCTTGCTGATACTGGCTCGGACATTGTCACTGCGGGCCATACGCGACAGCAGCCGGTAGCTGTGAGTAAGTTCCGACACCACTCGCCGGCGCAGTTCCATTACCAGTTCCACCCGCCACTGATGCCGGGCGTCCAGCTCGGACAGGATCTCGCGCTGCCAGCCCCATTCCGATACCAGCTCCCGCAGGATGCGCCCCTGCCAGCGGCTGGCGGTTTCCCCGGCCCGGGTCAGCGGAAGACCGGTCTTCAGGTAGAGGGCGCGCCGCACCAGGTCCAGCCGTTCCGGGGCATCCATGGCCGTCAGCCAGCGCTCCAGCCGACGGTAGAGCATCACGTAGGGGTCCACCGCATCCACCGAGGTCTCACCACGGTAGACAGCGCGCTTGAAATCCCCGGACAACAGGCCGTTGTCCCGATCACGGGCGTAGCATTCAATCAGCAGCAGCTTGAGCAGCGACTTCCAGGGGGAATCGATACCCTTGTAGAGCTGCCAGATGCCGGCCCCCAGGAATTCAGTGACAGGAATAGAGGGCACAGCACCGAAATCCAGGTACTCATCCGGGCGGATAAAGCGGTTGTCCTGCAGGAACCGGGTCAGTTCCCCATAGCGCGCTTCGTCCTCCACCGGAATCAGCCACCACAGAGGGTATCGCCCACCCAGGTGAATGGCGGTGCGGTAGAACTCATCGAGCAACAGGTAATGCTGGGCACTGCCGCAATCTTCCGTGGTGACTTCCGCCTGCTGCCGGCCCTGGCGGAAATCCTCGGCGCTGAACACAAACAGGTTCAGCTCAAGGCCGTAGTCCTCCGCCCAGCGGGTAAGCCGTACAGCTTTCTCGTTCAGAGCGACCACCCGCTCGGGAGCCAGGTCCTCCCGGTGGCACACCCACACATCCAGGTCACTGGCAACGGAATGCCCCAGGGATCCGGGGCTACCCATCAGGTAGAGACCGGTCAGCTCCGTCGCCCCCTTCTTTCCGGAGCCGAAGCGAAATGACCGGGCCAGGCGCTGGGCGGCATGCATGGCCTGGTCCGAGGGCTGATACCGGTCCAGCCCCCTGGGACAGTCGGTGGAATGGTAACCCGGCAGGGCCGGGTGGTTGAGATGGAACGCCAGTGGCAGCAAATCCAGCACCACCTGTTGCCGCCAGGTGAGCGCCGAACGGGCACGGTCCAGCCGTAGCTGGTTCAGGGTGCAGAAACGATCGGTAATTCGCTTCAGGACCTTGCGGTCAACACCTTCGGAAAAGTCTACCGAGACAGGATGTTCGGGTGTCATCGACACGACTCCGGAATCGAGACGTTTCCTTTCCGCGTATTATCTGTACAATGTGATCGGGTTGGCATTTGGATAGCCTAACAGAAGATCTAACTGAGCTGGTCACCGGTACTGACCGCCTCGGATTCCCGGCACTGGACGCCAGAGCAAAGCAATACTGGAAAGAATAATAACGCAGTCCGGCCGCCGACCTGTTACGGAGCGACAACAGGGACTGAGACAGGAGTACTCTGACGTGAATGAGCTCGTCATCTGCCGCCACCGACCGGTTGCCGGCGAGGGCGTGACGACCATACTGACCGTCGATAAGGACGGCGTGGTAACCGCGACGGACCCCAACCTTCCCGTGGTTCTTGGGTACAGCAGCGGTGACATCGAAGGTCGCCCCCTCAAGCAGCTGATTGCCTCTGCCGAGGATAATCCGCTAAGCCCGGACTATGCCGGCTACCACGACAGTGGCCGCCCCCTCACCGTCACCCTGCGCCATGGCCGTGGTTACTTTATGGCAGCGAAAGTGACCGTGCGCAAGGCCAGTGCTCCCAAGTCAGCGACCCGCTCACAGACCGCAGATACCTTAGTGGTTCCCAAGCAGGCTCCCGTCCAGCGGGCTGGTCGATCCCCCCACCGGGAAAACATTGCCCAGACAAAGGCCATGCTGGCCCATATCCGCTCGTGCCTGGCCGATGGCGGCCTGCCACTGGAGTTCCAGCCCATCGAAGCCCTGACAGCCAGGACAAACGGACGGTGTTTCGAGGTACTGGCCCGGCTGCGCGGCGCCGACAGTGCCGAATCCGCCATGACGCCATCACAGTTCCTGCCCCTGATCGAGCGCTTCGAACTGTCACGGCGCCTGGACAGGCAGGTTATCAAGCAGGCGCTGTGTCACCTGTATCGCCACCCGCAGGTGGCCGGCTCAATGGGCTACTGCGGTTTCAACCTGTCCCTGGGGTCCCTGCAGGACCGCACGTTTCCCGGATTTATTGCCAGGGCACTGGAAAAGACCGGCCTGAAACCCGAGTCCCTGTGTTTCGAGATCCCGGCCCACCATGCCGTCGCCTACACCGCCGACTGCCGCCAGATCTGTCGCATGCTGCGACGTCTCGGCTGCAAGACCGCCCTGGATGGTGCCGGCAACAGTATGGACAGCTACCGGCTTGCCGGCCGCCTGCCGGTGGACTACATCAAACTCGCCCCGGAACTGTTGCGGGGACTGAAAGACGAACCCACCCACCTGGTGATGATGGAAGCCCTGCAGCGAATCGCCAATGCCTCAGGCAAGATCACCATCGCCACCGCCGTTGAGAACGACATTGCCCGTCAGCGGGTGCAGAACCTGGGCATCCACCTGATCCAGGGCCGACTGGTCAGCGCACCCCGCCCACTGAAGGAACTGGGCACCCCCGACCAGGGCAACTGGTCGACCGGCGCGATCGCCTGAATCGACGACCCACCGGCGCGACCGGTAACCGGTCAGCCCAACCTTGACCGGGCGCGGACCACCGCCGCCCTCACCTGATCCGGCGCCGTGCCGCCCATATGGTTCCGGGCCTGCACAGACCCCTCCAGGGTCAGTACGTCGAAGACATCCTCACCGATGGTATCGGAGAACTGCTGCAGCTCCACCAGGGTCATTTCCGACAGGTCCTTCTTCTCGGCAACCCCAAACGCCACCGCCTTGCCCACGATCTCATGGGCATCCCGGAACGCGACCCCCTTCTTGACCAGGTAATCGGCCAGGTCGGTGGCGGTGGAGAAACCGCGACGGGCCGCCTCACGCATGTTGTCCGCCTTCGAGGTGATGGCGGGGATCATATCGGCGTAGGCCCGCAGGCTGCCCTTGACGGTATCCACGGTATCGAACAGCGGCTCCTTGTCCTCCTGGTTATCCTTGTTGTAGGCCAGCGGCTGGCTCTTCATCAGGGTGAGCAGGCTGACCAGGTGGCCGTTGACACGCCCGGTCTTGCCCCGCACCAGTTCCGGCACGTCCGGGTTCTTCTTCTGGGGCATGATGGAGGAGCCGGTACAGAAGCGGTCCGGCAGGTCGATAAAGTCGAACTGGGCTGAGGTCCACAACACCAGTTCCTCACTGAAGCGGGACAGGTGGGTCATCAGCAGGGCCGCGAAGCTGCAGAACTCGATGGCGAAGTCCCGGTCGCTGACGGAATCCAGGGAGTTCTCGGTGGGCCGGTCAAAACCCAGCAGCCGCGCGGTGATGGTGCGATCGATGGGATAGGTGGTGCCGGCCAGGGCCGCCGCGCCCAGGGGCATCACGTTAACCCGCTTGCGGCAGTCCTGCAGGCGCTCGGCGTCCCGCTCCAGCATTTCCGCCCAGGCCAGCAGGTGATGACCGAAGGTCACCGGCTGGGCGGTCTGCAGATGGGTGAACCCGGGCATGATGGTCTCCGCCTCCCGCTCCGCCAGATCCAGCAGGCCGCCCCGCAGGCGGGCCAGCTCGGCGGCAATGGCATCGATCTCATCCCGCAGATAGAGGCGGATATCCGTGGCCACCTGGTCGTTGCGGCTGCGGCCGGTATGGAGTTTCTTTCCGGTGATGCCAATACGCTCGGTGAGCTTGGCCTCGATGTTCATGTGCACATCTTCCAGACTCACCGACCATTCGAACCTGCCCTGCTCGATATCGGCGCGGACCTCTTCCAGCCCCTGGATGATCTGATCCTTCTCGTCGGCGGTCAGCACGCCCACCTCCGCCAGCATGGTGGCGTGGGCGATGGATCCGCGGATGTCGTGGTGGTACAGGCGCCGGTCAAAATCCACGGAGGCCGTGAACCTTTCCACAAATGCGTCGGTCGGCTCGCTGAAACGGCCTCCCCAGGGTTTTTCAGAGCTCTTGTTCTGGTCGGTCATGGTGTATCTTTCCTGCTGACGGCCCGGCAGAATGATCCGGTGCGAAAAAATGTGTGCGGATTATAACACTCCGGAGAGGACTCTCACCCGCATGACTGTCAGCAGTACCAGAAACCGTCAGCAGGATGATCCCGGCTCGCAGCTCAACGGGTTCTTCGTGCCGGACCTGTGCCGGGTACGCTCCGTGTTCATGCTGGTGATCACCAGCGAACTGATGGTGCTGCTACTGGCCATGGCCCATGCCCGGGGCCAGTGGCTGGACTGGAACTATTTCGGCCTGGTGTCACTGCTGGTGCAGTGGACCGTGCTCACCAGCGCAGCGCTGATCTGCCTGGCCCGGCCCTGGCTGTCGAGCCTGACCACCACCCGGGCCACCCTGGCCATGGTGACCCTGGTGGCACTGGACGTCCTCCTGTTCAGTGGACTCGCCGGCGTCTTCCTCTACCCGGAATCCATGGCAGAACACGGGCAGGCCATGGGCAAGAGCCTGCTGATTGCCGTTATCGCCACCCTCATGGCCCTGCGCTACTTCTACCTGCAACACCAGTGGCGGCTGCAGAAACAGGCGGAGATGACCTACCGGCTCACCGCCCTGCAGGCGCGCATCCATCCGCATTTCCTGTTCAACAGCATGAACACCATTGCCAGCCTGATCAGTACCCGCCCGGAACAGGCGGAGGATGCGGTGCTGGACCTGTCGGAACTGTTCCGGGCCTCGCTGAGGACCACGGAGCGCGTGGTCCCCCTGAAGGAAGAACTCGGCCTGTGCCAACGCTACCTGGCCCTGGAGAAACTGCGGCTGGGCGACCGGCTCAGGGTGGAATGGCGCACCGACCCGGCCCTGGACACCCAGGCCATCCCCCCACTGACCCTGCAGCCGCTGGTGGAGAACGCCATCTACCACGGCATCCAGCCCCGGGCCGAGGGCGGCACGGTGGTTATTGAAAGCCAGCGCAGCGGCCAGTACGTTTACCTGCTGGTACAGAACCCGAAACCGGAGGACGGCGCCCGTCAGCACCAGGGCAACCGGGTCGCGTTCAGCAACACCCAGGCGCGGATCCAGACCCTGTTCGGGGAAACCGCCGTGCTCAAGCACAGCCAGCAGGATGATCTATACACCGTCACCCTGCGGCTCCCATGGCAAACCACGGGTACCACATGATGACCAGCCAGCGCCGCGTACTGATTGCCGACGACGAACCCCTGGCACGGGAACGCCTTATCCGGATGGTGGATGACCTGGACGGCTACCGGGTCAGCGGTGAGGCGGCCAACGGGGACCAGGTTCTCGACGCCATGGCCCGGGACATGCCGGACATCGTACTGCTGGATATTCGCATGCCCGGCAGGGATGGCATGGAGGTGGCCGCACAGTTAACCCGGCAGCCCAATCCGCCTGCCATCATCTTCTGTACCGCCTACGACGACTACGCCGTCCGCGCGTTCGAGGTACAGGCGGTGGCCTACCTGCTGAAACCGGTGCGCCGGGAGGCGCTGGCCGGTGCCCTGAGCCAGGCGGAACGGCTGAACCGGGTGCAGCTCCAGGCGCTGCAGGGGCAACCGGACACCGACAGCCACCACCTCAGTGTCAGCAGCGCCCGGGGTACCGAACTGGTGGATATGACCCGGGTGAGGTATTGCGAAGCCGACCAGAAGTACGTCACCCTGCACCACGACAACGGCGAGACACTGACCGACCTGAGCCTGAAGGCCCTGGAAAGCCGGTTCCCGGAGCACCTGCTGCGCATCCACCGGCACACCCTGGTAGGCACCCACTTCATCCGCTCGCTGGAGCGCCTTGAGGATGGCTCCAGCCAGGTCCGGGTGGCCGACACCGATGAGGCGTTGCCGGTAAGCCGCCGCCATGTGGCCCGGGTCAGGCAATGGCTCCGGGAGCTGTAGTCAACACCCACTGACGGGACTTTTCAGCGCCATCGGGTTAGGCTTGTGCAAACAGTCAGGCGGGATAGGGTCAATCCGTCTCCCGCTCCTCTCATTCCGCTCAACAAACACGGACACCATGGCAAAACGAACCCTTCGCATCGCAACCCGTACCAGCGCCCTCGCCCTGTGGCAGGCGGAACACATCAAGGCCGAGCTGGAGCGCCTGCACGACAATGTCGAGGTGGAGCTGGTGGGCATCAAGACCCAGGGCGACAAGATCCTCGACGTGCCCCTGGCCAAGATTGGCGGCAAGGCCCTGTTCGTCAAGGAACTGGAAGAGGCCATGCTGGACGGGCGCGCCGACCTGGCCGTGCACTCCATGAAGGACGTGCCCATGGCATTCCCGGAAGGTCTCGGCCTGGTGGCCATCTGCGAACGGGAAGACCCCACCGACGCCTTCATCAGCAACAACTACAACACCGTGGACGACCTGCCCCAGGGCGCTGTGGTGGGCACCGCCAGCATGCGTCGCGAGTCCCAGCTGCGCAACTACCGCCCGGACCTGGATGTCCGCACCCTGCGGGGCAACGTCAACACCCGCCTGGCCAAGCTGGATGCCGGTGACTACCAGGCCATCGTGCTGGCCTCCTCCGGCCTCAAGCGCCTGGGTTTCCATGACCGCATCCGCTACACCCTGCCGGACGACCTGTCGCTACCGGCGGTTGGCCAGGGCGCCCTGGGCATCGAGTGCCGCCTGGACGACCAGGAACTGATCGACCTGCTGGCGCCACTCAATCACAGGGACTCCTGGGACCGGGTCAGCGCCGAGCGGGCCCTCAACCGACGCCTGGAAGGCGGCTGCCAGGTGCCCATCGCCGCCTATGCCCTGCTGGAAAACGAAGACACCCTGTGGCTGCGGGGCCTGGTGGGCACGGTCAACGGCAAGGAAATCCTGCGGGTGGAAGGCCGCTGCGCCCGGGCCGAGGGAGAGACCCTGGGCCGGGAACTGGCCGAGGACCTGCTCAGGATGGGCGCCGACCGGATACTGGCCGATATCTATGGACACACCCCGACCTGAGGAAGTGACTGCCCTGACCGGCGTGCGGGTGCTGATTTGTCGGCCGGAACCGGAGGCCACCCGGCTGTCAGGGGCGTTCCGGTCAGCCGGTGCCGATACCCGCACCCTGCCCGTGATGGAACGGGTGCCCCTGCCGGAAACCCCGGAAAGCCGGCAGATCATCCTCGACCTGGACCTGTTCCAGCATATCATTGCCGTCAGCCCCTATGCCGCCCGGCAACTGCTGGACCGGGTGGACACCTGGTGGCCCCAGTTCCCCACCGGCGTCCACTGGTATGGAGTCGGGGCCAGTACCGCGGCGGTACTGGAGAGCGCTGGACTGAGCCCCGGGCATCCACCGGCAGGCTTCACCAGTGAGGCCCTGCTGGCTCTGCCATCGCTACAGACCCTGACCCACGAGAAAGTACTGCTGGCCCGGGGCGAGACCGGTCGCGACCTGATCCGCGAGACCCTGGAAAAGCGGGGCGCGTCGGTCACCCAGTTGCCACTCTACCGTCGCCAGCGAACAACCCCGTCACCAGAGCAGTTGGCGGACAGCCTGGAGCGGTTCGCACCCGACGTCATCATCGCGCTGTCCGGGGAAACATTGAACAATTTCATCGCACTGAGTGAGAATAGCAGCCATAATTGCCTGAAAAGTCTGTTGCTGGTTCCGACCGACCGGGTGGCCCGACAGGCCCGGGAGGCCGGGTTCGACCGGGTCATCTGCGCCAGCGGCATGGCAGACGAGGACATCGTGAACCGGGTGATTGGCTGCTATCCTCCTCACCAGACAGGACCAGCCCCGACGCCCGGATCGCCCTGACAGCCAGTAAGGATGCCCGTGACCGAATCCAACAACGAGAACCAGCTTCCCGCGACCATACCCGCCAATCCGGAGACCCGCCGTGCCGCCCTCTGGCCGGTCTGGCTGGTCTGCCTGATACTGCTGGCGGGCCTGATCGCCCTGGGACTGTGGAGCTGGCAGCAGTGGCAGACCCAGCAACAGCTCCAGCAGTCGTTGCAACACGTTACCGAGATGAACAGCCAACTGGACCAGCGGCTGAACCAGGGCCGGGACAGCCGCACCGAACGACTGCAATCCCTGGAGACAACCCTGCGGGAACAGCAGCAACGCCTGAACGAGCAGCAACGGCAGATCGACCATACCGCCAGCGAGCTGCTGGATGCCGGCAACCGCACCCGCACGGACTGGCTGCTGGCGGAGGCGGAATACCTGATGCGCATCGCCAACCAGCGCCTGCAGATCGAAAAGGACATCCGGGGCGCCCTGGCGGCCCTGGAATCCGCCGATGAGGTGCTGCGGGAAACCGACGACGTGGGCGTCTACCCGGTACGGGAACAACTGGCACGGGAAATCATGGCCCTGCGCAGCGTGACTGATGTCGACCGCACCGGCCTCTACCTGAGACTGGAAGCGGCCCGGAATACCGTCACCCAGCTCACCGACCGGGCCCTGATCGAGCGGGCCCCTGACTTCACCGATGCCGGCGACGACCCGCAAAGCGATACCGTCGGCACCGGCGAGGAATCCAGTGCCCTCTCCCGGGCCTGGAAACGGGTCAAGTCCAGCCTGAGCAACGTGGTGTCCATCCGCCGGCTGGATGAACCGGTCAAGCCACTGCTGTCCCCGGACCAGAGCGCCTGGGCACGGCTGAACCTGCAACTGATGATCGAGCAGGCGGAACTGGCGGTGCTCCGTGGCCACGACACCCTGTACCAGCAGGCCCTGGACAAGGCCCTCACCTCCCTGGACACCTGGTACGACAGCAGCAACAACCACATCACCGCCCTGAGGGACACCCTGACGGAACTGAAGGGGCGCGACATCAACCCGGAGCTGCCGGACATCAGCCGCTCGCTGACGCTCCTCAAGGGCCGCATTGCCGGTCGTCACGCCAACACCGAGGCGCCCATGGACGGCGCGGATGCCCCGGACGGGGAGACCCGGGAACAGCCTGCCGACAGCGGGGACGGTGAGTCATGATCCGCCTTGCGATCATCCTCGTCGTTGCCCTGCTGATTGGGCTGGGGCTCAGCCAGGGCCTCCACTATGACCTGGGCTACATCCGCGTCAGTCTGGGCAATTACCTGATCGAGACCAATTTCTGGGTGGGTCTGGTGTTGCTGGTGGCACTGGTGCTGGTCCTGCTGGCGGCTATCTGGTTTATCCGCCGCCTGACCCAGCAGACCGGTATCATGGCCAACTGGCTGGCCAGGGGCCAGCAACGCCGCGCCCGCCGCCGCACCACGGAAGGCCTGCTGGCCCTGGCGGAAGGCAACTGGCCCCAGGCCCGCAAGAAGCTGGAGGCGTCAGCGGAGCAGGCGGACACGCCCCTGATCAACTACCTGGCCGCCGCCCAGGCCGCCTCGGAATCCGGCGACCATGACGATGTGGACGAACTGCTGCGCAAGGCCTTTGAAAGCACCCCCGGTTCCGACCTGGCGGTGGGCATCACCCAGGCGCAACTGCAGTTGAACGCCAATCGGCTGGAACAGTCGCTGGCAACGCTTGTACGGCTTCGCAAGCAGGCCCCCCATCACCCGTTCGTGCTCAAACTGCTGAAGAACGTGTATGTCCGCCTGGAGGACTGGCGGGAGCTGTCCCGACTGCTGCCGGAACTGCGCAAGCGTCAGCTCGGCGATAGTTCGGAACTGGACCGGCTGGAACGCACGGCCTGGCACAAGTTGCTGCACCGGGCCGCGGACGAGTGCCAGCGCCAGGGTAACCAGGATATGACACCCCTGACCCGCCTGTGGGACGAGCTGCCGGGGTCCATGCGGCGGGATGAGCACACTATCCGGGTATACGCGGAACTGCTGGCCCGGGCCGGCGACGAGGACCAGGCGGAAACCCTGTTGCGGAAGGTGCTGCGCAATCACTGGAGCGATGAGCTGATCCGCCTCTATGGTCGCATCTGCGGTGCCAAGCCCGACGAGCAACTCCTGGCCGCGGAACGCTGGCTGCAGGACCGCCCCAACAATCCGGACCTGCTGCTGGCCCTGGGCCGCCTGAGCCTGCGCAATGAGCTCTGGGGCAAGGCCCGAGAGTATTTCGAGACCAGCCTGCACCTGCGCCGCAATCAGGAAACCCTGGCGGAACTCAGTCGATTGAATGCCCACATGGGCGATGAGGAGGCCAGCATGCGGCTGTTGATGCAGGGCCTCGTCAAGGAAACCGGGTTGCCGGATTTGCCGATGCCCCGGGCCTGAAGACCGGTATTCGCTTCGTTTGGAGTGGGCGGTCCAGGTCTGGTGCCTGGGCCGCAGTGGGGGACCTTTTTCCGCTGCAATTCACGGCCCGTCCATGGACCGACCTTGCACCGCGCCATCCCTGGCGCTGCTCCAAAAGGTCCCCCACCACGTCCCCGCCTAACCTGGCAGTTACCTCAATGAATCTCGATTACAGTCGCGGAATTTCTTTCACTACCGGTGGGTGAAGCGTCACAGAAACGCTCATTGCGGTCACCGACAAGCTCTGTGGGACTTGGGGTGGTGGTGCTTTCGTAGCAGCGCCAGGGATGGCGCGGTGCAAGGTCGGTACAGGACGTACCGTGAATTGCAGCGGAGAAAGTACCACCACCCCGAGGCCCCGCACCTCAACATGCAGGCTAGGGAGCCCCTCTCCCATGGTGATCTACTTCCTCTGCCAGGCCGTCAATTCAGCAATAGTATGTTGATACTTCCGGGCAGTTTCCCGGATCACAAAAGGGACATCCACCGGATCCCGCATCAGCTCAAAGTGGGGCGCCAGGATCTCCTTCATGCCATCAAGCACCGTGAACGGCTGACCATTGCGCTGGAAGCCACCAATCCACTTTGGCCGGGGGGTGAACTCCTCCAGCAGCGTGTACGGGGAACTGATCACCAGCACTCCCCTGTCGTTCAGCAACTGGTGTACACCGGACAGGAAAGTCCCGGGGTCCTGCAGGCGGTCGATCAGGTTGCCGGCGAAGACCAGATCAAAGCCACGGTACGACGGCCCCAGGTTACACGCATCCGCCACCTCGAAGGTGACCCGGTCCACATGCTTGGCCAGGTTGTGCCCCTCCAGGCTCGCCACCGCCGTATCGCCCAGCTCCCCCTGTGCCCGCAGGAAATACTCCATCTGTCCATGGGTCTTCAGGGTGTTGGCGGCATCGATAAATCGCTGTGACAGGTCCAGTGCCACCACCTCCTCAAAAATCCGGGCCATTTCGAAACTGGTGCGACCGACAGCGCAGCCCAAGTCCAGGGCGCGGTGCTTTTCCCGCCCCGCCATGACCTCCAGGCAGGTGTTGGCGCACCGGGCCGGATAGTTACCGACGCCAAAATGGCTGTCACCGTAATGGAAGGCCAGGTACTGCCCCAGCAATTCATCGGTTTCGTAGACATTCATGGGCAAACCCTCCGGGTTTCCCGGGTATCACACCGCACAGGTGCGGAACCCGGTGTAGACATCGTTGCGCTGGGGCAGATAGGCCTGTCGGTAAGTGCCACGGATCAGCATGGATGACGTGGCGCACCCTCCGCCCCGGGTGACCTTGTGGTCCCCAAACTGGAGGGTAGACATAAACGGATACATGTCCACCCGGAACCCGTCATAGGGCAGGAACTGGTCGCTGGTCCACTCCCAGGCGGTGCCGATCATTTGGCGACAGCCAAACGGGCTTTCGCCCGCCGGCAGGTCACTCACCGATTGCCGGCCCATCCCGGTGGCGTCCATATCCACCCTCTCCGGCGTGGGCGGCTCGTTGCCCCAGGGGAACCGGCGGAATGGTTCACCGGGGCGGTTACCCAGGGCGGCCACTTCCCATTCCGCCTCCGTGGGCAGGCGACGACCGGCCCAGTTGCACCAGGCTTCCGCCTCCCAATAGGAAATGTGGATGGCCGGGGCATGGGGGTCCAGGGGGCGCCAGTGGTCAAACAGACGCTGTTGCCACTGGCCATCGTGCCACCGCCAGTACAGCGGATGCCGGGGCGTTTGCATGACCGGCCCGGACTCACCATGTACCAGCGCCACGTCCACTTCCGTCTGAAGCCACTTGCGACCGCCGAAGGACCAGAGTTCCGGGCGGCGGTAGCCACCGTCCTCCACGAAGGCCAGGAACTGGCCGTTGCTCACCGGGCTGCGGGAAATCCGGAAGGCATCCAGAGTCACGTCATGGCAGGGCTTTTCGCCGTCGAAGGCAAAGTCCTCACGGGCAAACATGTCCGACTCGCCGGGCATGCCGATGCGCCAGGTACCGGCGGGAACCTCCGCATCACCCAGGGGCTCATAACTGCCCGAAAGGCCGTCGGAGCGAGGATCCGTGACCGCCGGCGGGGCGGGATAACCCACGGTCTGCCGGCACCAGGTCATGGACTCGATGTGCATGTGCTGGTGGTAGATGGCATAGCGGTAGAGGTAGAGCGCCTGCTCATCCAGCGGCTGCTCCCGGATACGCCGGGCCATGCGGTCATAGATGGTGAGCATGTAGTCCCGGGTCTGCTCCCGACCGGGGAAGAGTTCCCGGCTCCAGCGGTCCCGGTGATCGATGTGGAAGGAATCCCACAGGTCGTCCATGGATGGGTCGTAGCTCGGGGTGCCATCCAGCAGGTTGAGAACAAAGACCTCGTAAAAGAAGGACGAATGCCCCATCTCCCACAGGGGCGGGTTTACGCCCGGATGGTAGGGCACCTGCAACTGATGTTCCGACAGGGTATCCACCAGCGCCAGGGTCCGGTCGCGGGTCTCGTACAGCCGTTGCAACAGCCAGTCTTTGTCGTACATACCTGACCTTTCAAAGGGAGCGTCATCGTATCTACCCAAAGACTACCACAGTGGATCAGCGCGGCAGGTAAATCAGGTCCGGTACGCCTGTATTCTATGCCCAGACCAGCAGGATCATTGGCACCGCGACAGCCACGACCAGCGCGGACAGGGGCAGCCCCAGACGCCAGTAGTCACCAAATGTGAAACCACCCGGCTCCATGACCAGGGCGTTGGACTGGTGACCGATGGGAGTCAGGAAGGCGCAGGAAGCCCCCACAGCAACCGCCATCAGGGTGGCATCCGAGGCGATGTCCAGTTGCCCCGAAAGGCTCAGGGCAATGGGGGCCACCAGGATGGCGGCGGCCGCATTGTTGACTACATTGGAGAGCAGCATGGTGCCCGTGATCAGCACCGCCAGCAGCACCGCCGGTGACAGCCCCTGCCCCATCGCCAGCAACTGGCCGGCAATCAGCCCGGCGCCGCCGGAGGACTCCAGGGCGCCGCCCACCGGTATCATGGCCCCGAGCAGCACAATGATGGACCAGTCTATGGCCTGGTAGGCCTCGGTCGTATTGAGAATGTTGACCAGAACCATCGCCACAGCCGCAGCAACCAGCGCTACGGGGGCGGAAAGCAGGCCGCCCAGTATCAGACCGATGGCCGCCAGAAAGATGCCGCCAGCAATCCAGATACGGCGCTGGGTACCAAACCGCAACCCCCGCTCGGCAAGGGGCAGGCAACCAATCTCCCGCAATGCACCATCAACGTCATCATCATGCCCCTGCACCAGCAGGATATCCCCGGCCCGCAGGGCCACCTGACCTACCCGTTTGTCGACACGGTGCCCCTGCCGCGCAACAGCAATGATATTCAGGCCATGGCGCTCGCGCAGGCGCAGCCGGTTGGCGGACTGGCCGATCAGGCCTGACTCGGTGGTGACCACCGCCTCGACAATGCGGGATTCACCCTCTTCCAGCGCCGCGTCCTCTGGAGTACTGCCAAGCTCCAGGCCGGCCTTGTCCACCACAGCCTGCAGGCTTTCGGTATCCGCCTGCACCAGCAGCAGGTCGCCGGCCTGCAGGACCTGGTAGGTGGATGGCGCCAGCTTGCGGCTGTCGTCGCGGATGAGCCCCAGCACGGCCAGGTCGGCGTCATCCCGGCTGTCCGTCAGCAGGTCATGGAGGGTGCGGCCCACATAGTCGGACGCTTCCGGAATCCGCAGTTCGGTGACATAGTCGCCGACGCTGAACAGCTTTTCGCCATCATCGGCCTCACCACGACGGGGTGTCAGCCGCCAGCCGACCAGGGCGATGAATACGACGCCGAGCAGGGTGATGGCGAATCCGACCGGAAAGAAGTCCAGCAGGCCGAAGTTGGCGCCACCCTCGCGATAAGAGGCAATAATAATGTTCGGCGGTGTGCCGATCAGGGTCATGGTGCCGCCCAGCAGCGATCCGAAGGCCAGGGGCATCAGCAGGTAGGACGGTGAACGCCCGGACTGCCGTGCCATCCAGATCGCCACTGGCATCAGCAGGGCCAGGGCCCCCACGTTATTGATAAAGCCTGAACACAAGGCCACCACAGCCGTCAGCGTGGCCACCTGCACCGCCGGGCGATCGCCTACCCGACCCAGAACCTGGGCAATACTGTCCACCACCCCCGCGTTCACCAGGCCCTGGCTGATCACCAGCACGGCGGCAACGGTAATCACCGCCGGGTGACCAAAGCCTGCAAACAGCTCATCCGTCGGCACCAGGCCTGCCACGGCAACCGCCAGCAGCGCCAGCATGGCCACCAGGTCGAAGCGGATCCGGTTCCAGACAAACAGGCCAAGCGTGGTAAGCAATACGGCGAAAACAATTCCCTGATCTGTTGTCAAAATCCGAGTTCCATCCTGAAGTGCCAGGTAAATGTTGCTGTAAACGATAAGGATGTCAAAAAACGTGCTCGACACCACGATTAATTTATGACGCTCAGTTAATTATATTGTCCACATCAATAAATCATGCGTCGACAACAACCAGCAAGGGAATGCCATGTCAGACCAACACGACAAGATCGTATTCGAGGGGCGCACCACCGACGGTGCGGATGGAGCCACGGCGTGGGCCAACGCCCAGTTGACTGTCCAGTTATTTTACACGCCGCTACCAACGTCATCTTCGTGATCAAGTTAACACATTAAACGAGAAGCAGTTCTCAGCAAGTGGCACGCAACCTGTTTGTCTCCGGCATTGACCCGATGCCCAGGCCACTCCCATCGGGTCAGACTCTGTCCAGTATCCACCAATAACAATTGCCACCGGACCTGGCATCACGGACCGAAGATCGCCAACCATGACAACAAGACGCGACCTGACCTGGCTGACCGCAGGTAACAACCGTGTCGTACCACCGGCCACACTGACCTCCCGGTGGCACGTGCATCAACTGGACTATACGGCCAGGCCCCCGCCTGGACTGCCGCAACGACATCACAGCCATGTCGGCATTATAGACCTGACCGGTTACCCGCAGGATACCGGTGCCCCCTTCCTCGAACGCTGGATCGCCCAGTCCGGCATGACGTTCTGGATTGGCATCCTGCCCGGAGCGCCGGCAGCCAATCCGCACTTGGGCTACCTGACGTCACTCCATTGCTCCGACTACCACACACTGCCCATGGACTGGGACCGGCTGGCCTTGGCAGTCGGGCATTTCTGGGGCATGGCCCAACTGCGGCAGGACATTCCACGGAGTTCCCACAACGACTACCAGCAGATTGCCCTGACCGGGGTATCGGAGGCCATACGCCAGATAACCGCACGACTCAAGAGCTTCGCCCGGACCTCGGAACCGGTGTTGATATACGGCGACAGCGGCACCGGCAAGGAAGCCGCAGCCCGCTTTGTACACGATCAATCGCCGGTCCGCCATGGACCACTGGTGATCGTCAATTGCGCTGCAATGCCCTCGTCACTGACCCAGAGCGAGCTGTTCGGTCATGAAAAAGGCGCCTTTACCAACGCCACGGAGCTCCGGGTTGGCCGTCTCGAAACGGCGGATGGAGGCAGCTTGCTGCTCCTCGGCATTGATGAGCTGTCCCTGCAACAACAGTCGTCACTGTTGCGGTTCCTCCAGGAGGGGATCGTGGAGCGGGTCGGGTCCAACAGGTCCAGGCAGGTCCGTGTCCGGATTATTGCCACCGCATCCACTGCCCTGCCGGACCTTGTGCACCAGGGCCGTTTCCGCATCGACGTGCTTTTCCGACTGGGGGAAATGTCGGTCAGGTTGCCGCGCTTGAAAGAGCGCCCGGAAGACATACCGCTACTGGCGGAGCAGTTACTGACACGCCTGCCGCCGAACCTGCCCTCGAAGCATCTCAGCCCTGCCGCCATACAGCAGCTGATGTCCCATTCCTGGCCGGGCAACCTGCGCGAGCTGCAGAACCGTCTGCGCCAGGCCCTGCTGCTCAGCGGGAATTCACGGATAGAACCCATGGACCTGGCGCTTCATGACGTCGCGGACGATGTCCATGACCAGCACGATCTCAGCCTGGCCCGGTTCCGGGAACGGGCGGAACGGCAGGCCCTCCATTGCAGCCTGGCCCTGACGCGCCAGAACGTTTCCGCGGCAGCACGGCTGCTGCGGATTTCCCGGGCGTCCTTCTATCGCCTGATCGACAAGTACCAGGTGTCGGTGTCGGACACCATCCACACACCCAGCACTACCGGACGTTACAGTCGTCGGTAAGGAATCGTCATGTATACGCTGAAACAGGTGTCTCTGTTCATGACCCTGGGCCTGCTGCCCGCCACGGCCCTGTGCCAGGAGGAACCGCAGGAAACCACCGTGGGCGAGGATGCACGTCGGGTTGCCGCCGAGCAGGCCTCCGACGTTGCCTCCATCACCTACGACCGGGGCATTGTCACCTCACCGGGCCGGGTGACCCTGGAACCGTCGTTGTCCTACGCCCACAGCAACTCCACCGTGGTGGCCGTCGAGGGTTACACGGTGATACCCGCGCTATTGGTGGGGCTGATCAACATCTCGGAAGTACAGCGGGATATCCTGACCGGAGCAGTGTCCATGAAATATGGTTTCACCAGCCGGTTCGAGGCGGGCGTGCGGGTCCCCTACCTGATCATCAACGAGGATCTGCGGCAGCGGGAGGTCTTCGAGGGCACACCTCTGGATACGGTCCGGGAATCCTCTGGCGAAGGGCTGGGGGACGTCGAGGTTTCCGCCCGCTACCAACTCAACGACGGCCTGGATGGCTGGCCCTATATCATCGGCAGCCTGCGGGTCAAAGCGCCAACGGGCGAAGGCCCCTATGACGTTCCCCAACGGATTATCCGCGACAGCGATGGCAACCCGATCGGGGTGGAGCTCAGGGAACGCCCCACCGGCTCGGGGTTCTGGTCCGTGGAGCCGGGGTTTTCATTTATCTATCCCACCGACCCGGCCGTCCTGTTCGGCAACCTGAGCTATGTCTGGACCATGGAGGAGGACGAGGGGCTGGCAAACGGCGGCACCGTCGACCCGGGGGACGTGATCCGCTTCGGCTTCGGCATGGGGTTCGCCTTCAACGAGCGCACCTCCTTCAGCCTGGGATACGACCACTCCGTTATCGGGCATGCCGACTATGAAGTGGACAACAGCCTGCTGGATGCCCGTTTTGACCGGGTCCACGTGGGGTCATTGACGTTCGGGCTGTCCCAGCGACTGACCACGGACACCACCCTGAGCACGACGGTCAGCGTTGGGGTCACGGAAAATGCGCCCAACGCCGAGATCACCCTGCGCCTGCCCATCAACCTCTGAGGCGCGTCGAGGTGACAGAGCCACTGAGAGTCTTGAGAGCAAGGCGGGGTGGCAAAAGTTTGGCGGTCCAAATCGAGCCGGCGCAACGCGGCTATCAAGGCTCTCAGCGGCTCAGGAAGTGGTTCAGGTGATCCCCCAGGTGCTGGGGCACCCTGTACCTGGCACCCAGGTTGTTCAGTTCGATATTGAGCTGGTGGATATTCTGGATCACCGTGGCATTGAGATTGTTCTGAATGATGGTGGTCCAGCCATCCGTGCCGCTGCCAAGGTTGGTGGCCACCCGTGAACCGCCGGACGAATCAGGTTGCAGGACCTGCACCACTGTTTCCATGGTGTGATCCACGGCCTCCCCCCGCACCCGCTGGTTCAGGTTGGGAATGGTCAGCCGGTTGACGATCATCTCCTGGCCATCAATCGATACAATCTGGTCCAGCCCGATGGCAATCTCCAGACCGTCCTGGAGAAATCCGCCGCGAAGCCGGTCCAGTTCCTCATCCGCCAGGGGTACCCCGAACAGGGCAGCTTCCTCCGGCACCGGGTCTGCGGACCAGACCGGAGCGGGCAGCACCACGCCGGCAACCAGCAGCCAGCACCATTGTTTCAGGTCCATGGTCACCACTCCCTCGATGAAGGCCAGTAAGGCAATGTGTGGGCACCGGGCAGCTCCCGGAACCCCCGTTCCACCGGCGCCCGGGCCAGATCCGGCCAGTCGCCGTCACCCAGGAACGAGGCCCGCCCCTGTTGCAGGTGACTGCGGATCACAAAAGCCGTGCCGTCCCAGTACTCGTCAAACTGCTGTCGGCTGTAGGCCTTGAGCCCCCTCGCCGGATCACCCACCAGCACTTCCCGGTCACTGATCCCCTTGATCACCACGAAATGACGGAAGCCATGGACATTGAGCAATACGATGACCGGCAGCCGCACCTGTTCCCTCAGGTCCGCCAGGGGCATGCGAAAGCCGTCCGCCAGGAAACCCTCCATCTCCAGGTAACGCTTCATGTCCAGCATGGAGAACCCCTCGCGACGCACCTTCTCCTCGTCCGCAACGGCGAACATGGAGTTGAACACCTCCTGCTCGGACACCGGATGGCCGTAGTGGTGGGATAACAGGGAGGCCACGGCCGCAGACCCGCAACTGAAGTCATACTGCTGGCGTATCACCTGATGGAAGCGTTTTTCCTGGTAGCTCTCCACCGGAATGGAGAGATCCCCGCCAATGCCGGGCACGGTCACCGAACCCGCCTGGACCTGGGACCAGGGCAGGCTGCACATCATGACGGCTACCAGCGCTGCCAACCTGCCCATGCCCCACCTCCCGCTACTGATTGATGAGTATGTTGATCTGGGTGCTGTCCTGGATCACCACCTGGTTACCGGTGTTCTGAATCACCGTGGCAATCCCGCTCATCTGCCCGAACGCCTGATCGGACAGGTGGTTGTCACCGGTAACCACATCGCCTGTCAGCACATTGTCGGCAACGGTACCGTTCTGCTCGGTATTATTCGTCTGCCACTGCATGGACACGCCCTGGCGTCCGCTCTCGCCGGCCAGTTGGTCATCCGTGAGTGCGGAGGCGTTCATCCACGGCTCGTCCGCCAGTGCCAGCGGCAGTCCGGTCAGCAGAAACAGCGAGACCGCGACCTGCGGAATCCGACTGATGATTTTACCCATGGCGGTTCTCCTGAAACGGGGCCACCACGTCAGCAGCGGCCCCCCTCTTCCCTAGTTGCCGGTGGACAGGTTCGACATGACGCTGACGTTAGCCTGGGTCACGCTTCCTGTGCCGACGTTCTGGGCAAAGGCACCGACACCGGTGAAGTTGGCAGAACCACCAGAGATCTCATTATTGTTGCTGACACTGGTGTAAGACCCGCCACCGTTAGCATTGCCATAGGTGGTGGTAACACCGGATACACTGCCGTCCAGCTCTGCATTGTTCAGGAACGCGCTGACACTCAGGTTCAGCGTGTTAGTGCTGCTGTCAGAGTTGTAGGAATCAGTGGCGTTGGCGGAATTGTCCGAACTGTCGCTGTTGCCACTGTCAGTAATATTGAAGGAATCACTGACATTGGTGCTGTTGTCGGAACTGTCGGAGTTATCCGAATTGTCAGAGTTGTCCGAGTTGTCGTTTCCGCTATCGGCGACTTTGAATGAATCGCTGACATTGGTGCTGTTGTCGGAATTGTCCGAATTATCGGAGTTGTCCGAATTATCCGACATGTCATTGCCACTGTCCGCGATCTTGAACGAGTCAGTGACGTCAGTGCTGCTGTCCGAATTGTCCGAGTTGTCGGAATTGTCGGAGTTATCCGACATGTCATTGCCACTGTCGGCGATCTTGAACGAATCGGCGACATCGGTACTGCTGTCGGAATTATCCGAGTTGTTCGAGTTGTCAGTGGAATTGTCATTACCGGAGTCGGTATTGCCGGAATAGCCGTTATTGGCGGTGGATGTGTCATCCGCGTTGGTGTTTGGATCTCCGTCGCCTCCCTGGTCTCCATAGGCAAAACCGGAAACTCCCAGTCCCAGGGCAATGGCCACGGCCAACAAGCTCTTCTTGGTATTCATGATATCGATCCCTCTACACAGTTGGTTGTTACCTGCTTGGGGCCTCTGACACCGGGGCGCTTACCAATACACCACACACCAGGCCCTCAGTCGTGGTAGAGCGATTTCTGTGCCAGATCCGGGAACGGGGAATAATGGCTTGTTTTATCGACGAATTTTCCCATTGGGTGGGGAGATCGTTGGAAACCTGCCGGCCATTCTGTTTCATCCCTGAAACAGGTTTTTGCGCCAGAAAGCTCCAAAGAACCGTTTCCCAAGACAATTCATAAACCTGACGCAGGACAGGCACTGTAAAGAATCTATACATGGGGCCCTGTCAGGCGCCCCCGGCACCGGCCGCGGCTCCGCATTCAGACAAAAACCAGGGAACATCAGGAAAGTGTGCAACCCATCACAGGATAAGAATAAATATGGGTTAACATGAACAAGCTGTAATGGTTCCGATGAGCCATTGTGTTGCCAACCTGCCAGCAAGGGAATGCCATGTCAGATCAACAGTACAAGATCGTATTCGAGGGGCGCACTGCCGACGGTGTGGAGGAAGCCACGGCGAGGGCCAACGTCCAGTCCCTGTTCCGGATCCCCGAGGCCCGGATCAATCAGTTGTTCAGCGGCCAGCCGGTGGTCATGAAATCCGGTATCAACCGGGTCCAGGCCGAGAAATATGTCAGCCGCCTGCGTGAGGCCGGTGTCATCGCCGAAATGATTCCCATGACCACCAGGGCGCCAGTGTCCTCCGGCCAGCCGCCCAGGCCGCCGGTCAACCGGGCAGACCAGGCCTCCGAGCCGGACGGCACGGAAATCCATACCTCCGGTTTCCGCTTCCATGGCACGGGCAAGGAATACTTCGGCATCTGGATCGTCAACATCCTGCTGACCGTGGTGACCCTGGGTATCTATTCCGCCTGGGCAAAGGTCCGCAACAACCAGTATTTCTACGGCAACACCGAACTGGAGGGAGCCAGCTTCCAGTACCTGGCGAGTCCCATCGCCATCCTCAAGGGGCGGATCGTCGCCTTTGTCGCCCTGGTGATCTACACCCTCATCACGGAACTGTTCCCGATTGCCGGCCTGCTGCTGGTCCTGCTACTGCTGATTGCCATGCCCTGGATGGTGGTGCGGGGCCTCAAGTTCCACGCCATCAACAGCGCCTACCGCAACATCCGGTTCGATTTCCAGGGCACCTACGGACAGGCCTTCATGGTGCTGTTCGTGTGGCCGGTACTGACGCTGTTCACCCTTGGCCTGCTGGCGCCCATGGCGGCCCGCCGGATGCACAAGTTCATGGTGGAGAACGCCCGCTACGGTACCGCGGCCTTTAGCTGGACCGGCACCGACGGCACCTACTACCGCTTCTTCGGCAAGGCGCTGCTGCTGATTCTCGCGTTCGGGGTCGGCGCCGCCGTCGCCGGTGGCGTCATCCACCCGATCCTTACCTTCCTGGTAATGACGGCCGGCTACCTGGCACTGTTCGGTTACTTCCAGGCGGGCATGACCAACCTGCTGATGAACCACGCCGAACTGCAGTCCCACGGTTTCGGTTCAGAACTGGCACCCGGCCGGATGGTCTGGCTGATCGTCAGCAACAGCATCCTGACCGCCCTGACCCTGGGCCTGTTCATCCCCTGGGCCAAGGTCCGCCTCGCCAGCTACCGGGCCTCCCAGACCCATATGGCGATCCACGGCAACCTGGACAACTTCGTCGCCGCCGAAGCGCAACACACCAATGCCCTGGGCGATGAGATGGGAGAGGCTTTCGATGTCGGAAGCTTCCTCCCGGTCTGAGGTGGTTGAGGGACGTCTTTATACCGGCACCTCCTCCCAGGGCTTCCCGGCCCGCCTGATCCGTCAGGCGGACCGGCTCGCCCTGGAGAGCGACACGACCTCCCAGGACCTTGAGTGGTACGAGATCCGTATCGCCCCCCGGGTCGGCAATGCCCCCCGCTATGTCTATCTCCCCGACAACCAGGTCTTCGAGACCCCGGACAATGACGGGGTCGACGCCATTGCCGGGCACTTCCACCAGGGGCTGGTGGCACGGCTGGTGCACCGGCTGGAAAACCACATCGGGCTGATCCTGTTTGCAACGGCGGTCACGGTCCTGCTGACCATCCTGACCTTTACCCATGGCATCCCCCTGGCCGCCCGCACCGTCGCGCTGACCCTGCCACCGTCGACCGTGACGGCCCTGTCAGACGGCACCATGGCGCAACTGGACGAATTTGCCCTGGAACCATCCACCCTGCCCGAGGAGCGACAGCAGGCGCTTCGTGAGGCCTTTCAACCCATAATGGCCACCGAGCCGGATTATCAATTCACCATCCTGTTTCGTGACGGCTTCGGCGCCAATGCCTTTGCGCTGCCGGACGGCACCCTGGTATTCACGGACGGTATCGTCGAGCTGGCCGAGAGCGATCAGGAGTTGATCACCGTGCTGGCCCACGAAATGGGCCATGTGGTCCACCGGCACGGCATGCAGCGCATCGTGCAAAGCTCCCTGAGCGCCTGGATCATGGTCCTGATGACCGGCGACCTGTCGGCCGTCTCCGACGCCTCCGTGGGCCTGCCCGCCGTGATGATGAACCTGGCCTACTCCCGGGATATGGAACGGGAGGCTGACGACTACGCCCTGCAGGTCATCCGGGAAAACGACCTGGACCCGATGGACTTCGTGAATCTGATGACCCGGCTGGATAATCCGTTCCGGGAGTCCGATTCCCTCGCCGGGGTTGACGAGCCCACCGACGAAGACAGCGGTGGCCTGGGACAACATCTGGAAGGCCTGTTCTCCACCCACCCGCTGACCTCGGAACGGATTGAGCGATTCCGTAACGCTGCACAGCCGTGATAACCGATTCCTTCGACCCGTTCCCGTGCTCAGGAATACTATTCTGCGACATCACAGCCCTCCCGATTGGCGAGCTCGCCTTTAACGACGTCACCCATGCGGACACAAAAAAAGCCGGAGGACTGAATCCCCCGGCTTTTCCGGTTGGCAGTCACCGCCCCGTGGGGAGGTGCTGCCGGACGCCTGAACCGTCGGCTTAGCCGAACTGGTTCATGGTGTTGTCCTTACCACCGGCCTTCAGGGCCGCGTCACCTGCGAAGAACTCTTTGTGGTCATCGCCGATGTTGGAACCGGCCATGTCCTGGTGCTTCACGGTAGCGATACCCTGACGGATTTCCTTACGCTGTACGCCAGCAACGTAGGCCAGCATGCCTTCGTCGCCGAAGTAGCCCTTGGCCAGGTTGTCGGTGGACAGGGCCGCGGTGTGGTAAGTCGGCAGGGTGATCAGGTGGTGGAAGATACCCGCTTCGCGAGCACCGTCGCGCTGGAAGTTCTGACACCACTCGTCGGCCAGCTGGGCCAGCTCGGTGCTGTCATACTCTTCGCTCATCAGCTTGTCGCGGTCGTAGGCGGATACGTCCTTGCCTTCTGCCTTCCAGGCATCGAATACCTGCTGACGGAAGTTCAGGGTCCAGTTGAAGGACGGGCTGTTGTTGTAGACCAGCTTGGCATCGGGCACCACTTCGCGGATGCGGTTAACCATGCTGGCGATCTGGCCAACGTGGGGCTTCTCGGTTTCGATCCACAGCAGGTCAGCACCGTTCTGCAGGCTGGTGATACAGTCCAGCACAACGCGGTCTTCGCCGGTACCCGGGCGGAACTGGAACAGACCGGAAGGCAGACGCTTGGGCTTCATCAGCTTGCCGTCGGACTTGATCACAACGTCGCCGTTGTTGATCTCGGAAGCGTCTTCGATGTAGTCGCCATCGAGGAAGCTGTTGTACTGGTCACCCAGGTCGCCCGGCTCGTCAGTAACGGCCAGCTTCTGGGTCAGGCCGGCACCCAGGGAATCGGTACGGGCAACGATAACACCGTCATCCACACCCAGCTCCAGGAACGCCAGACGAACGGCGTTGATCTTGGACAGGAAGTCGGCGTGGGGAACGGTTACCTTGCCGTCCTGGTGGCCACACTGCTTCTCGTCGGAGACCTGGTTCTCGATCTGGATGCAGCAGGCACCGGCTTCGATCATCTTCTTGGCCAGCAGGTAGGTCGCTTCGGCGTTACCAAAACCGGCATCGATGTCGGCGATGATGGGTACCACGTGGGTTTCGTGGTTGTCGATCTGCTTGATCAGTTCTTCAGCCTTGGCGGTGTCGCCGGCGTTCTCGGCTTCTTCCAGGGCACGGAACAGGTGGTTCAGTTCCCAGGCGTCAGCCTGACGCAGGAAGGTGTACAGCTCTTCGATCAGGCCGGACACGGCAGTCTTCTCGTGCATGGACTGGTCCGGCAGCGGGCCGAACTCGGAGCGCAGGGCGGCAACCATCCAGCCGGACAGGTACAGGTAGCGACGCTTGGTGGAACCGAAGTGCTTCTTGATGGACAGCATCTTCTGCTGACCGATGAAACCGTGCCAGCAGCCCAGGGACTGGGTGTACTGGGAGGTGTCCTTGTCGTAGTTCGCCATGTCCTCGCGCATGATCTTGGCGGTGTACTTGGCGATGTCCAGGCCAGTCTTGAACTTGTTCTGGGCACGCATGCGGGCGGCGTGCTTCGGATTGATAGCGTTCCAGGTCGGGTTCTGCTTCAGGATGGAAGCAATCTGGTCAACGTCTTGTGCGTAAGGCATGGTCTCAGTCCTTGCTGTTTAGGGTTGAGGATCATTCAGTGAACCAGCATCCCGCTCAAAATTTGAGCAGATCACCGAAGATTGCGCCCTACTTTAGACACTCCGCTCGCATAATTGAAATTTATATTATCTATTTCCGGCATTTTTTCGGTGAATACCACATCATTCACCATAACCCCCTGACTTACAAGGCGCCACCGCCGCTGTCGGCGGTATGAGTCAACACCACCAACCGGTCTCCCGGTTTCAACTCCAGGTACTCCCGCCGGGGCGGATTCAGCTGTAACCGGTGGCCCCTGTCGTCGGCCCGGGCACGATATACCCCCAGCGCCACCTCGCCCCCGCTCGCCAGGGTCTTCTCGAGCACATGGAAATCCGCACTGGCCGGCAGCGGATAGTCGTCCGGGTCCCGGAACTGGATCTCGGCACCGCCGGCCGTAAACAGTTCGTCCAGCACGGCACGCAGCTCCCGCCTCAGGGCCACCTGGGCCAGCACATGACTGAGGATCATGGAGCTGATCATCATCTCGCTCTGGTGGCCATAGAGAAGCTGGCGGTTATCCGGATCGCTCAGCTCCATGATGAGCTGGGGCCGGCGCTGACTTTCCTGCAGAATGTCCTCCAGTTGCAGGTAACCCACCATGGCCCTGGCGTCCGCCTCCTCGCCGGAGGTCAACCGGTCGCTGCTGACCAGAACGATACTGTCATACCGTGCCGGAGTCATGCGGCGCAGCTCTTCCTCCACCATGTAGTCCGCTTCGATATGCCGGCAGGGCACGAAGAATTCCGGCCCGCAGTACCGGTCAATGGCCCGCTCCCGCTCGGCCACCGGCACCACCGATACCACCTCCACCTCGAAGCCCTTGCCCGGGTAGCTGGACAACTCCGCCACCAGGCTGGGCACCCGGCGGTTCCAGCCCAGTACCAGCACCCGGTGCTGGCTGCCGGTCACCGGATACGCCCGGGGGGTCGCTGTTGCCCGGGGGATGACCGGCAGGGGTTCCTGACGACTGTCGGGTTCGGTCTCGCTGTAGGTGCGGGCCATGAGCACGACCCGGTCATCGGCGCCAATCCGGGTGTCAGAGGGCGCCAGCAGGTTCACCTGCCAGCCCGCCCCGTCCGGTTTGAGGATACCCAGCACGATAACAGCGGGGCGCTGCGCCGCCAGCTCCCCCAGTGTCAGCCCGCCCACCGAGTCGCCACTGCGGATATAGAGCTCGTTGCCGTCTTCACCGGCCAGCAGTTCGTTGTAGACCTCCGACAGACCGGGATGGAGCAGGTTCTGAACCATCAGCCGGCTGATGGTGGCGTCACCGGCCACCACCTCGACAGGCCCCGGGTAGGCCCGCTCCACCACTGGCAGCTTGCGGATGTCCTGCAGCTCAGCGACAACGAAGGGCAGCCCGGTACGGTAGTGGCGGGCCTGGGCGGAAATGGACAACAGTGCCTTGACGGTCTCCACGTCGGCGGTCAGCAGGCTGGTGGCCTCGTGGGCGGAACTGGGCACGATCACGGCCGCCGCATCCAGGCAGGCCACTCGGTGCAGCGCGTCCGGCTGGATCGGCAGACCGGACCGCAGGATCACCTGGCGGGCCCGGGCCCCGATACCCGGTTCGGTCCGCAGTTCATGAACCTGTGCGGCGCTGGCTTCCTCGGTCAACACCACCAGGTTCAGCCGTGAGGTGTCGTGTTTCTCCAGGAACCGGCGCATGCGGCCGGTGGAGCCCAGCAGTTCGGAAAGCAGCGGCAGGGTCTGACTGGTCCAGCCCAGCACCACGATATGGTTCTTCAGGGTGACCGGCGTCAATCCCCGCTCCAGCTCGTTCATCCGCGCAATCAGCCAGCGGGTCAGGATGGCCACCAGGGTACCCATGAACACCACGTAGCCACTGACCGTCAGCAACGTGGAAACGAACCGCTGCCAGGCCCCCACGTCGTCGCCCAGGTAGCCTGGATCGGTCAGCCTCAGGAACGCCCACCAGATGGCATTGCCCACATGGTCGAACTCCCCGTCCAGAGGCGCCACCAGAATCCCCCCAACCAAGGAGATGGTTGCGATAAACGCGGCCACCACCAGAAGCTGGAAACCGGCGCCCTTCACCAGTTGGCGCTCAACCACAAACTTGATCCGATCAACTATGCGAAATGGAAGCATGGACGCCCTTCTGTGACAGTTCGTTTGCGCAATGTCATGTTGGCTCCTAGCATAGTTGAAAGTTCATCCTGGAGGTGAGCGACCATCATGTCCGGACTGTACCGGCATACCAACCTGATGACGGCCTGCCTGGGCCTTACACTGGCGACGGCCACGGTTGCCGACACCGCCCATGTGCCCCAGCCCTGGCGTGCGGATGCCGTGGTCATGGGTCGGGACGAGACCTACGACAAGGAACGCTTCCTCCACGAACTGACCTTCCGCCACCGGTTAGCCACCCCCGGCGTCACGGACGATGGCATTCGCGGTACCGCAGGCAGCGTCAGCAGTGACCGCCTGTATTATGATTTCAGGTTCCGCCAGGACTTCGGGTTCCGGGAGGGCCGTAATGGCTTCCTGCTGGACATCCAGCGCAGCGAGGACCTGGACGGCGCCTACGACCGGCAACTGATCGGGTTCCGCCAGAACCTGGGCGACCATTCGGAAATCTGGCTGCAGGGTGACGTCTTCTCGGACAAGTCGGAAGCGGATGTGTACTTCAGCGCCCGTCACCACCTGACCGACGATAGCTGGATCCACGCCAGCTGGATACTCCCGGACGCCTATTTCAACGACAAGACCGACACCCAGGATGCCTTCGAGGACAAACCGCAGACCTTCTTCCTGCAATGGCACCGGCAGGGAGCCGGCGACATGGGCGGCACCACCCTGTCCCTGAGCCTGTCCCCGGAATCACGGTTCATCAGCCGCCAGGAAGACCTGACCGTGGACAACGAAAGCCTCCGGGCGGCCCTCACCCACCGGCAACACCAGGGCGACTGGCTGCTGGAACTGCACCTAGAGGGCGAACGCACCCGGCGCAAATACCAGTTGCAGGGAGACGACGGGAATCGCCCGGCGGGCTTTGACCGGGACCACCTGAAGGCCCTCGGCTCCGCCACCCTGACCAGCCACCGACTGACGCCAACCATCGGCCTGGCCTACGTGCGGCTGGATGAAAACGGCTTCTTCGGTCGGGCCCTGGATGACGAAGGGGACATCCGCCGGCGGGAACCCACCCTGTTCGGCGAATTCTCCGTACAGGCCGCCCCCAGTACCGTCATCAGCCCGGGGCTCTACCTCAGCGCACCGGACATCCGGCAATCCTTCGAACAGGAAAAAGACCTCCGGCACTCCGGTTTTCTCGGCAAACTGGCCTTGCCGATCGACATCCAGCTATCGGCTTCCGATAACGCCGTGCTGACCATCAACCCGACGTTCTACCTGCACACCGCAGGCTTCGGGGGTGGCAACCTGCAACTCCACTGGCCGCTGTAAACGTCCCCTCAGTGGATCATCGCGGACACACCACCCGCCCCATATACTGGCGCCGGACCGGACCGTTTACGTAATATGGCCGCAAACCCTGACCAGCCCGGTTGTCACCCATGAGCCTGCCATTTCCGCTGACCAAGCTTTCCTCCATTGCCGCTGCCGCTTTCCTCGCCGGCTGCGCCGTGCACCACTCGCCGCCCGATACACCACCGGCGACGTTCTATGACACCCGCCTGGCGGACGCCTCGGGCCAGCCCCTGACCATTCCCGGACTGGCCTCTCGTCTGGACCATGCCGATGTGGTCGTGATCGGGGAGCTCCATGGCCACCAGGGCGCCCACCTTCTCGAGGCCCGCCTGCAGGCGGCCCTGTACCACCGCAACCCTGACCAGATCCTGGCCCTGGAAGCCTTCAACCTGGACCACCAGGCCCATCTTGATCAGTATCTGGCGGGGAAACTGGGCGAGGAGGAAATGATGGAGGACGCTGCTGCCTGGGAGAACTACCAGGCGTCGTACCGCCCCCTGGTGGAGTTCGCCCGTCGCCATGACCTGCCGGTGGTCGCCGCCAATGCGCCATCCGGCGTGGTGCGCTGTGTCGGGCGGGAGGGTGCGTCCTACCTGGACACCCTGCCGGAAACGGAACGTGACGCCCTGCCGGAACAGCCCTTTCCCGAGGTGCCGGGCTACCGGGAACGGTTCATGGACACCCTGGGGCACAGCGGCCATGGGGAATCGACGGAAGAAGGGAAGCGGCGACTGGACAACACCTACCAGGCGCAACTGCTGCGGGACAGCACCATGGCCGACCGGATCCTGGAGGCCCTGGCAACCCACCCGGACCACCAGGTGCTGATGATCACTGGCACCTTCCACAGCAAGGAGCGCCAGGGGCTGGTGGCCGTGCTGGAACAACGGGCCCCGGAGCTGGATATCCGGGTAATTACCCCGTACATGCCCGTGGACGATGGCTCTCTGGAACCCCCGCCGGCCATCGCCGCTGGCGACTTCCGCTACGATCTCTGGCCCTTGCCGGTCCGGTACCGGGACGGGGAACGGGAACAGGCAGCGATGATGGAGCGTTTCGGTCGGGCCCGTGAACTGACCTGCGACTAGCCGAACAACCTACTGGGTCTGCACCATCTCATCGGTCACCTGGTACTCCCCGGCGAGCCAGCGCAGGATTTCCCGGGCCGCCGGGTGTTCCGCCTCACCGTAGGCGGCCCTCAGGCTGGCCATCCGCTCCTCGCTGATACGGTGAAGGCCGGCGTCCTGGAGCACCAGCAGGTCCGCCAGCAGTTGCTCCGCCAGGTCAGGTCCGACCACCTCCCGGGCGGCGGTCCTGAAGGCCTCACCATAACAGTAGTCTTCTCCCTGGCCGTAGCTTTGCGCCAGGGTCAGGGCCGGGATGGCGGTCAGCGTGGGTTGCAGGGCGGGGTTGATGGCGTGGCCGGCAATCTCCCCGGTATTGGCGGCCGGGCGCCCGGTGAACCCGCGCAGGTGCAGATGCCGGGACATGCGGTCACCGTCGTTGACCGGGTAGTTGTCCCACAGCAGCGGCTTGCGGCGGAGCTGACCTGCCACCCGGCGCAGGTGGCCGGGAGAAATTTCCCGGGAACAGACCTCCTCACCGGTCCAGAACACATCCACGGCGGGATCCAGCGTCTCCCCCAGCACCTCCAGGTAATCGTCCGGGCGCTGGCCGAACACCCGGTCCAGCACCGGGTCGTCGGAATAGTAGCTGGGGCACATGATGAACCGGTTTGCCCCGGAATGGGCCATGACCCAATGCATGATCTCCGCCTGGGTACGGGCCAGGTCCGGGGTGTCGCTGTGCATGTCATCGAACAGGATGGCCAGCTCATCGATGCCCATGCCGTCCAGGAACGCCAGCTTGCGGGCCAGCGCCTGACGGGCCCCATCGTCGAACCGGTTGAAAATCTCGAACGGACTCAGGCCGATGCCGAAGCGCACCCCCTGCTCCCGACAGAAGCCGGCGAACGCCGCCAGCTCCCGGGCCAGGTGCTCCGGATGGTCCTGCTCCCAGCGGCGCCGCAGGTAAGGGTCCGCCTTGGGGGCATACAGATAGAAACCATAGCCATGGGCCCCGAGCTGGCGTACCAGGGCCCGTCGCTCGTCCATGGTCCACAATGGGCCATAGAAACCTTCGATAATACCGAGATCCGGCAGGGTCATGACTGTCCTCGTGGTATTCGTGCCGTCCCGTTCCGCGTATCGGGCAGCGTTCAGGCGACCGATACAGCCGCTATACTGCCAGTAACAGTACCACACACTGTCTATGCCATTGGACAAGCAGAAAAAATGGACGAACTCGCAACTGCATTCCTCGACAGCAACCAGGTGGCCATCCAACTCGCCGTCGCGCTGCTGCTGGGGGCTCTGATCGGACTGGAACGGGGCTGGGAAGCCCGCCACCGGGAACCCGGGGAACGTATTGCCGGCATCCGTACCCATGCCCTGGTCGGCCTGCTGGGTGCCATTGCCGCGTTGCTGAATCAGGCCCTGACGGCCTGGGCCTTCCCGGTAATGTTCCTCGGCCTGGTGGGCCTGAACCTGGTGTCCTACCGCGCCCGGGCCCCCACAAGCGGTGACTACAGCATCACCGGCATCGTCGGCCTGTTGCTGACCTTCTGTTTCGGCGCCATGGTGGTGGCCGTGGACATGGCCGTGGCGGCCGCTTCCGCCGTTATTACCGCCATCATTCTGGACAACAAGGAGGAGATCCACGGGATCCTCAGGCGTCTCCAGTCCCACGAACTGGGCGCCGCCCTGAAACTGCTGCTGATCACCGTGGTCATGCTGCCCCTGCTGCCGGACCAGGGCATGGGCCCGGGGGAGGTCCTCAACCCCTACCAGATCTGGTGGATGGTGGTGCTGATTGCCTCGGTCTCCTTCGTGGGCTATTTCGCCATCCGCGTGGGCGGCGCCGAGAAGGGCATCCTCTTTACCAGCCTGTTCGCCGGCCTGAGCTCCTCCACCGCCCTGACCCTGCATTTCTCCCGCCAGTCCCGCCTGTCCGATACCCTGACGCCCATGTACGCGGCTGGCATCCTGATCGCCTGCGGCACGATGTTCCCCCGTATCCTGATCTACGGCGCCATTATCAACCGCGCCCTGTTGCCCGCACTGGTGTGGCCGGTCACCGCCATGGCAGTGGTGCTCTATGCCTGCGCCGGGGTGATCTGGGTGCGGCACCGCCACCATATCCGGGTGGCCCAGCCGGAGCTGAACCAGAACCCGCTGGACCTGAAATTCGCGCTGGTTTTCGGGGTCCTGCTGACGGTTATCCTGGTGCTCGGGGAGTGGCTGCGACAATGGCTGGGAAACCTGGGCATCTACGTGCTGGCCGCCACCTCGGGGATTACCGACGTGGATGCCATCACCCTGTCCCTGACCCGCATGTCCCTCGGCAGCATTGCCGCTGGCACCGCTGTCCTGGGCATCGTGATCGCCTCCTCGGTGAACAATCTGGTCAAATCCATCATGGCGGCTACCATCGGCACCCGTCGCCTGGGCTGGCAGGTAGGCGCCCCCATGGCCCTGTCCCTTGCCACCGGACTGGTTGTCGCCTGGTTCAGTCGGTTGGGAGGAGGGTGAAGCCGTACCCGGCCATCAGGTAACAGGTGACAAACGGCGATCATTTTCTATACTGTTCAGGCATCGGCGTGCGCGGGAATAAACCGATCTCCGGGCCGCCGAACATAACCAACAAGAATAAAGGAACCTCTGAACAACACCTTGCCTGTTCAGGGGCTCCTATACCGGAGCAGATCCGATGTCGCTATTGTGCCTGGCGTGGACGGGGTCCCACTGATGGACTACTACGACCTGATCATCGTGGGTGGCGGGCCGGCGGGCTCCACCCTGGCGTGGGCCCTGCAGAATACCGGCAAACGTATCCTGCTGATCGACCAGGCCCACTTCCCCAGGGACAAGAGTTGTGCCGGCTGGGTCACCCCCGCTGTGTTCGATGCCCTCCAGATCGATCCCACCGACTACGGTCGGGACCACCTGCTGGAACCCATCCGCGGTTTCCGCATCGGCATGATCGGCCACCGGGCGGTGGAGAACGACCATGGTGAAAACGTCAGCTATGGCGTGCGCCGCAGTGAGTTTGACCACTACCTGCTCAGCCGGGCCCACACCGACCAGGCACTGGGCATGCCCATCAGTTCCCTGCGCCAGGCCAACGGCAACTGGGCAATCAACGAACGCTGGGAAACCCCACTGCTTATTGGCGCCGGGGGCCATGCCTGTCCGGTGGCACGATACCTGGGAGCCGGCCCCGGCAGCCACGAGACCGTGGTCAGCGCCCGGGAGATGGAGTTCGGGATGACCCCGGAACAGGCCAACACCTGCAATGCCCGGGGCGACCGCCCGGAGCTGTGGTTCTGCCGTGACCTGAAGGGATACGCCTGGATCTTTCGCAAGGGCAACCACCTGAACGTGGGGCTGGGACGGGAGGACTCCCGCGGGCTATCCCGACACCTGGAGCGCTTTGTCACCCATATGCAGGCCCAGGGCCGTATACCTGATAACCTGCCCGGCCAGTTCAAGGACCACGCCTACCTGCTCTACGACCACGCCGAACGACCGCTGGTGGACGACGGCGTCATGCTGCTTGGGGATGCCGCCGGCCTGGCCTTCAATCAGAGCGGCGAGGGTATCCGCCCGGCGGTGGAATCGGCGCTGATGGCCGCCAACGTGATTCGCTCGGAACCCGACCTCTCCGCCCGCAGCCTGCAACCCTACGGCGAGGCCATCGCCAGGCGTTTCGGCACCCGGTCCATGCACCGGGACACGCCGGTGCAGGTCCCCGACTGGGTCAAGATGCCCCTGGCCGCCAGCCTGATGAAATCCCACTGGTTCACCCGCCGGGTGGTGGCGGAACGCTGGTTCCTCCACCAGCAGGTGCCGCCCCTGGACCTGCCCCAACCCACCGTCGCCGGTCGGGAAACCGCCTACTGGCGACCGGCCTGAAAACGAAAAAGCCGGGCCACGGGGCCCGGCGAAGTGTCGTCAACTCAAATCGCACGTTTCATGCAAGAACGTTGGATGACTCCAACGATCAGAACTTCACCCGCATACCGGCCAGCATGCCCAGGTCGGTGTCGTCGATATCATTGTCGGCGATTTCGGCAAACACGCTGACGTTCTTCTGGGTCGGGAACTTGTACGTGACGTTGGCATACCAGGCTGTTACGTCATCGGCTTCATCCTGTTCCTGGTTCTGCATACCGATAGCGACGCCAGTGGTGTTGGTTACATCAAGGGTGGCGGCAATGTTGTACAGTTCGGTATCCAGATCCGTGTTGCCGTCATCAGTGACACTGTAGTCCGCAGCAAGCCCGAAGATACCAAAATCGTAACCGGCGCTCAGACCCCAGGTATCCAGTGAATCGCCACCCAGCGGGGTGTGCTTCTGGTAACCGCCGCCCAGTTTCAGCCCGGCAATGTCGGTAAAGGCAAAAATGTCGAAGAATTCACCTTCAATGCCACCTTTGTCCTCAGCTTCCAGTTCATAACTGGATACCAGGTAGATGTTCTCCAGCTCCACGTCGACACGGAAGGTGTCATCGCCATCAGTGCCTACCGCATCAAACTGATCTTCATCCAGCGGCGCCTCGTAGGCTTCCTCGACACCGAACTCATCGGAAGCAAAGTTCTGCTTACCGAAGGAGAATGAGGTTACACCGTAGCGGATACCGACATAGGCTTCCTCCAGGGGGGTAACGTTATCCTTGCCGTTGGCCTCGTCCTTGAAATCAAAATCCACACGACCAAAGGCGGTCATGTCGTTGTTCAGGTCGTAGCTGAAATAGTTCTTCAGCTCCAGGTCGTCGAAATCAACGTATTCGCTCTCGTCTTCGCCGATGTCCCGACGCAGCTGAACCTGAAGGTCGCCATTGAGCTTGTAGGTGAAGCCATCATTCTCGTATACGGTGACGGCGTTAGCGGAACCGGCGGCGGCAGTCACAGCGACAGCCAGGAGAAGTTTCTTCATTTATTGATACTCCATTTGGTTTGGGTACGTCGGTTTATTTAATCGCTGGAATTAATCCAGCGCTTCATCTCACGCTTAGTATTCTCATCGGCTTTCAAGTACCAATAGCGAAGCATTTCCCTCACCATTTCCTGGTCCCGAGCCACTGGAAATTCATCGTTACGATCAGGGTTATCAAAAAACCGGTTATCGCTACCTTTCAGGCCGACAATAGCAGCCGACCCAGAGCCGGCCCGATTATAATCAGACAATTCCTGTTCATAATTCCTGGCAAACTGAAAACCATCCTTATCCAGAACATCGGATTTAAACGGGTGAGGGTTACCATCGGCATCCCTCAAAACCCATCTGGCAGAATCATTGAACGCCCTCATTTCGTGACGGGTGGATATATCCGGGGCCTCAAGGGTCAAATACTGGTCTTCGGAATTAAAAATAATCACGAAAGAATCCGATGTATCGAGAACGCTGTCGTCGTCATTACGGCCAAGTTCCGTCGTATACTCGACAAGGATCTGACTGGAACCATTCCGGAGGGAAAGCTCACGCCCTTCTCGCCCAGAAAGCCCGCCATTAATGGCCTTTAGCTCCACGCCCTCACCGAGGCGAAGCGTCACGTCGGCATAAACAGGCGCGACAAAAACTAAAATAAAGGTGAATAACGTTGCCGGAAAAAACCTTGAAAAATAAGACATCAACACTTACGCCAGTCAGGAAATAAATCAATCTCGAGAGATCATATACACTGTTTATTAACGAATTATTTCAGCACAAAAAGGACATATGCCTAAAAAAATCCGGAGCATAGCTCCGGAAACAAAGTCAACTCAAATAATCACATTCTGAAGTCGCTCGGAGTTGCCAAAAGCCGTTCTTTACTGCAGAAAGACGCAATCACAAGCCCGACACCAAAACTTCAACTTCATTATTAAAAACCAAAGTTACAGATAAATTAAATAAACATCTCGAAATGCAAAATAACGTGAAATGAAAGAATAATGGCAAAAAAAGCCGGAGAATAATACTCTCCGGCCATGGTCTTTCTATGAATCAGGATTTACAGGGATATCACTTCGAAATAATCAGCGTTCATCCTGATTCATCAACCGGATTCCATACAGGGTTGTGGTACCACTGACTTCATTGCCAACCGCCAGCATCGGATGTCCGGTGGGGCTGTCCGACTCCGCTATGAAGGCGAGCCCTTCCGGCCCCAGATCTCCGGCATGACCCTCCTTCAGTTGTTCGTCCGTCGCCCCGAAATCACGGTTATTCATGTACTGGACAAACGCCGGGTGCTCCGGATCGGTCACGTCATAAACCATCAGTCCGCCCACGCGCTCCAGACCAATGAAGGCATAGACCCGTCCGTCGATCGTACCGATGGTCACGGCCTCGGGTTCCGGCCCCTTGTCGTCGGACCGGTTATCGAAGGCATTCTCGTCATTGGTGCTGTTGAAACCGTTGGGCAACCGTTCCGCCGTAATCCGTTCAAACTCGCTGCCGCTGTCATACAACTGGTCACCATCCTCGGACCAGATCGAGAATGAGCGGCCACCATAGGCGTAGAGTTCATCGAAAACGCAGTCCGCCTCGACGTCGGTCGCGGGGTCTGAAGGCTGACAGCCGTTGGCCACACCAAGCGTTGATGTCACCTTCAGTCGGCCCAGCCGAGCATCGTCCTGGATACCCTCCGGAAATACGCCATCCTTGAGGCGCAGGTCACCAACGCGGTATTCCTCACCGAATCCGTCATAATCCCTCGAGTCGCCCTCATTGGCGGTGATGTAATAGGTCTTTCCCTGGATGCTGTAGCTGGCCAGGGCATCCGGCAGGTACATCCCCCTGACTGGCCAGTTGCGGATATCAATGCCGTTGTCCCGGTTACTGGCATCCAGTTCATTGCCCGGCAGGCTGTGATCCTTGAAGTCAAGAGGAATCACGTCGACGATACTGGCGCTGTTGATGTCCAATACCCCGATAGCGTTGTTTTCCTGCAGCGTAACCCAGGCATGGTCACCGTCCGGGGAGACCGCAATGTATTCCGGTTCCATATCCTGTGATGCCCGGGCCGCCGGCCCGAAAATACGGACGCCCCGACGGCGGAGTTCTTCCTCCCGGCCATCGAATGCCCGAAAGTCAGCCGTGTCGACCCGGGCCGAGGCCACGCCGCCGGAGAGATCGATCACGCTGACCGATCCTTCCGGGTCAACGTCGTAGGCGTCATTGGGCTCGCCCTCATTGGCGACCAGCACTCTCGTGCCGTCCGGTGTAAAGGTCAGCATGTCGGGGAGTGCGCCGACCTTCACCTCGCCAAGCTTGCCCAGGGTATCGGCATCATAGAAAACCACCTTGCCGTTAGCCTGTTTGTCAGAGGCTTCAACGGCCACCGCAACCAGTCCATTCCTTACCGCGACGCTGTTTGCGGCGCCGCCCTCCCTGGTCGCATCGATGGTGGCTACCCGGGTCAGGTGGGCGGGGTCCCGCAGATCCAGCACATCCACGGTCCTGTCGTTGGCGTTGACAACAAACAGACGCTGATTCATGGGGTCATGGGCCACGATCTCAGCGGCGGATTCATCAAAGACATCGCCCCCGGACTGCCAGGTTCCGAGCATTTCCAGTTCGATTGTCCGGCCTCCGTCAACAGACCCCGTCGGATGCGACGCCTTATCGCTCGCGCAACCCGACATTCCCACCGTCGCCGCCAGAAACCCGCAAACCAGATACGCCCTGAAAACCATAAACTATCGCCTTTTCAGATATGTAGATCCGGAAAGGATATTCACCAAATGTGACAGGAGAGGGTCAACAAGGCTGCAGATTCATGTCAGAAAAAAGGCGGCCGAATGGCCGCCAGGGAAGGGGTTTTGCGAAAGGGAAGTTCGGGAACCCGACTTACTCGCCCAGGTAACTGCGATACATCCAGACGGTCTTTTCCTGCTGGGAAATGTAGTCACTCATCAGGGCAATGGTACCCTCGTCGTCGGCCTCTCCAGCCAGGGACAACAGCTCACGCTGCTTGCCAATCAGCTTGGCAAAACTTTCCACGATATTCTCCACCGCCTCCTTGCCATCGGACACGTCCTTGCGCTCCGGCACGCTGGAATGCTCGATGTAGGTGCTGTAGGCGTGGGCCGGACGGTGGCCCAGGGTGAGGATACGCTCGGCGATCTCATCGATCTTCAGCAGCAGGTCGTCGTACAGCTCCTCGAACTTGGCGTGCAGTTCGAAAAAGTTGTCGCCCTTGATATTCCAGTGGTAGCCGCGCACGTTCATGTAGAAGATCTGGTAATTCGACAGCAGTTCGTTGAGTGTCGCCGCCAGCTTTTCCGTCTTGGCTGTGTCGAGGCCGATGAAATTTGTACCCATAGAGTTAACTCCTTGATCCTTGGTGATTGTCTCACTTGATTACGTTCAATATACCCCAGCGGTTTTTCCTGCAAAAGCAGAGTCTTACAATACCTTTGATAGGTTTTGACAATGGGTGAAAGAGCACCGATAAACCATAACTTCACCCAGGTCGCCTCGAATCAATTACCTCACACTATCAGGCTCCAAGAATTAATTTACTTAACAGTGATTATCCGTTGTCTTTCAATGGGAGTGTGTTCAATCCATCAGGCGGGAGCTGGCCATGAGTGCTCTGAAGCTGTTTTTCCACGACCACGGTCGGGAGGGTGACAACTCCCTGACCAAGACCATCACCTTCGCCATCACACACTTCACCGTGGCGTTCACCGTCGCCTTTGTACTGACCGGTGATATCCTGATCGGCAGCCTGATCGCGATGGTTGAGCCGGCGATCAACACCGTGGCCTACTTCTTCCATGAGAAAATCTGGGCCAGCAGGGCACAGTGTCGCCAGGCGCAACCCTCCGGGTATGATCACCAGGGCGTGACCACGGCCTGACCCTTCCTACCCCGAAATGTGGCGGCCCCAGGTTTGCCGGCGCTCCGTCGCCGGCTTTTTCATGCCCGCCGATCAGCCTCCCGGTCCGCAATCCAGGCAATTCTCCACCACCTCAGGGCCCATGCTCAGCCGGCGGTTCAGGTCCCGGAGCGCGGTCCGCACGCCCTCTTCGATTACCGGATGGTAGAACGGCATGTCCAGCATCGCGGACACGGTCAGGCGTTGCTGCGCCGCCCAGGCCAGCAGGTGGCCGATATGCTCCGCCGCCGGGCCGAACATCTCCGCCCCCATGAACAGGCCGGTGCCATGCTCGCCATAGACCCGTAGCAGCCCCCTGTTGCGACCGATCACCCGACTACGCCCCTGGCCCTCGAAGGATACGGACCCTACGGCGAAACAACCGCGACAGTCCTTGTCCACCTGCTGGATGGTCTTGCCCACGGTGGCGATCTGCGGGTCTGTGAACACCACGGACAGCGGTACCCGGCGGAACCCGGCCCTCACCTCCGGGTACTGTCCTGCGTTATTTCCGGCAATACGCCCCTCGTCCGCCGCCTCGTGCAGCAGTGGCAGCTCGTTGTTGACGTCACCGGCAATAAAGATATGGCTGTCGCCACAACGAAGGGTGTAACGGTCGAACACCGGGGTGCCCCGGTCGTCCAGTTCCAGGTCGGCGTTCTGGATATCGAGCCCGTCGATATTGGGCCGCCGACCGGTGGCCGCCAGCAGGTAATCGAAGGTTTCCGTGACCACGTCCCCGTCCCCGTCAACAAAGGTGATGGCCACGCCATCCGGCCGGTGTTCGATCTTGCGGGTGTCGGCATCCGGGTTCAGGGGAAATTCGTCGTTAAAGGTGTCCAGCGCACACTGGCGGATCTCCGGATCCTGGATCGGGCCGATGGCGCCGCCGGCACCGAACATCCGTACCCGTACCCCCAGACGGCTCAGGGCCTGACCCAGCTCCAGCCCGATCACCCCGGGACCGAACACGGCCACGGAGTCCGGCAGGTCCTGCCACTCGAAAATGTCATCATTCACCACCAGCCGGTTTTCCGCCGCCTTCAGGAAGCCGGGGATATTGGGACGGGAGCCGGTGGCGATCACAATCCGGTCCGCCTCGATCTCATGGTTATCACCCACCCGCAGGCGATGGGGAGACAGGAAGCGGGCATGGCCCCGGAAACGATGGGCTTCCGGGAAGCCCTCCACCGCCTCCAGCACGAAACCGACGAAGCGGTCGCGCTCCGCCCGCACCCGCTTCATCACCGCCGGGCCATCGATGGTAACCCCGCCGGTGCGAACCCCGAACAGGTCCGCGTGGCGTGTATCCTGGGCCGCCTCCGCTGCCGCGATCAGCAACTTGCTGGGCATACACCCCACCCGGGCACAAGTGGTGCCATAGTGGGCGCCTTCGATCAGGGCCAGGCTGTCGGTGTGCTTGCGGGCCGCCCGATAGGCTCCCATGCCCGCCGTGCCGGCCCCCAGGATGGCGACTTCAACCTTGCTGCGTTTGACCACTGGCGTTCTCCTGTCTGGACTACGATCCCGCCTATAAACATAGCTGGCACGGCGGCCCACTCAACCCCGTTCTGTGGCGAAAACCGATATTTACCTCTATGCTGCCCACTTTTCCGGAATTCAAACGCGGGGTGAAATGTGTCTGCCTACTGGGCCGAATTTGCAACCGTTGCCATTGTTCACCTGCTGGCGGTCGCCAGCCCGGGGCCCGACTTTGCCATCATGCTGCGCCAGGCGCTCTGCCAGAGCCGCCGCAACGCGCTGCTGACGGCCGTGGGAATCGGCCTGGCCATCCTGGTGCACGTAACCTACTCACTGCTCGGCATCGGCCTGCTGATCCAGCAGTCCCTGACCCTGTTTACGATCCTTAAAGTCATTGGTGCACTCTACCTGACCTGGATTGCGATACAGTGTCTGAGATCAAGGGCGGGAGGTGTTCATGTGGACACCCATGGTGTGAAGACGCAATCCGGGCCGGCGGCCTTCCGGCTGGGTTTCCTGACCAATACCCTGAATCCCAAGGCCACGCTGTTCTTCGTGTCGCTGTTTTCCGTGGTAATCAGCCCCGGTACGCCGGTTGCCGTGCAGGCAGGCTACGGGCTCTATATGGCCATCGCCACCGGCCTATGGTTTGCCGGGGTGGCGGTGTTCTTCACCCTGCCCCGGATGCGGCGGGCGTTTGACCGCTTCGGTCACTGGCTGGACCGGCTGATGGGCGGCGTCCTGCTGGTCCTGGCGGGGCAATTGCTGTTCTCCACCATATCCGGTGATAGCGGTGACAGCACCCCAGCCCGGAACTAGCAAATCACTCCACGGCAGCCCGGGCGGTCAGAGCGACCGCAACAGGGCTTCCGTCTCCTCCCAGCCCAGGCAGGGGTCGGTGATGGACAGGCCGTAGGCCAGCTCGTCGCCATCGTCCTGCCGGCCCTGCTGCAGGAAACTCTCGATCATCAGGCCCTTGATGGCCCGGTTACCGGCCTGGCGCTGGGCCACCACCTCGCGGGCGATGCCCGGCTGCCGCTCCGGCTGCTTGCAGGCATTGTCATGGCTGCAATCCACCATCACCGCGGTACGGACACCGGCGGCGGTCAGGGTCTCCACGGCTGTACCAATGCTGTCGGCATCGTAGTTGGTGATACCGCGCCCGCCCCGGAGTACCAGGTGGGTATCGCGATTCCCCCGGGTGGTGATCATCGACGGCTGCCCATGGGCATCGAAACCCAGCCGGTGGTGGCCGTGGGCGGCGGACTTCATGGCGTTGACCGCCACACCGACAGAGCCGTCGGTGCCATTCTTGAAGCCGGTGGGCATGGGCAGGCCGCTGACCAGTTCCCGATGGATCTGGGATTCGGTGGTGCGGGCGCCGATGGCGGTCCAGCTCACCAGGTCGTCCAGGTAGTCCATGGCCAGGGGGCTGAGTGCCTCCGTCGCCAGGGGCAGCCCCAGGTGGGCCAGGTTCACCAGCAGCCGGCGGGAGCGCACCAGCCCCTCGCCCAGGTTGCCCTCGCCGGTGCGCTCCGGGTCGTACAACAGGCCCTTCCAGCCCACGGTGGTACGGGGTTTCTCCAGGTAGGCCCGCATGACGATCAGCATGCGATCGCTGACCTCGTCCGCCAGCGCCGCCAGCTTCTCGCCATATTCCAGGGCGGCCACTTCATCGTGGATGGAACAGGGCCCCACCACCATCAGCAGGCGGTCGTCGTCACCATTGAGAATGGCGCGGATCTCCTGGCGATGTTGATCGATCTGGGACGCCAGGTAGTCCGGCACCGGAATGTCCCGGCGCAATGTGGCGGGTGTGGGCAAGGGTGTGGCGGTTTTCCCCGACGGATCGGGTTGCGGATCCGCAGGTGCTTCCACGGGATTGGCCTCCTGTGTCGTCCGGACTTCCAGCGGCATGTTCATGTTGTTCAAATCCTTCTCGTTTTTGCCAGTTGGAAACGAAAAAGCCCCGGCTGGGAGGCTACCAGTCGGGGCTTTTTTGTCCGGTGGCAGCCTGGGGTCGGTGCCGGGCTGCCTTTTCCTGAATCTGTCTTGCGTGTGCTACAGGCGGCCTCGGCTCTGGCTAAAATAAAAGCCATAACCAAAAAACCACCAGAAGAACACGGAAACACCCGCCGTCGCATTCGCGAAGCGTGTCAGGGCGCTGTCTCCGAAGTGCGTCGTGACACTTCGTTGATGAGATGCGTGCAATTGACAGGGTGCATTAGTCGTATTCATGATCAACAATATACTCCCCGGCTTTCCCGGTTTGCAACCGCTGCCTACAATTTTCTGCGGAGATGTCCATGGCCAGTGCTCCTGCCCGAATCCTGATCCTGCTTCTGACCCTGTTGCCCGCCCTGGTGCTGGCGGCGCCCGAGAACCGCACCTTCACCCTCGAAAACCGGCCGGCCCGGGAGGTGGCGGACCAGCTCAGGTCCCTCTACCCGGAGAGCGAACTGACCATGGCCGCCCAGGGCAGCCAACTGGTTACCCGTGGCGACCCGGAGGTGCTGGATGAGATCGGACAGCTTATCCAGACCATGGACGTGGCACCGGTACAGCTACGCATCACTGTCCGCAGCGGCGGTCAGGTCCAGGGCAAACGCTCCGGCGGCGGTGTCAGTACCGGCCACGGCAACGTGGTCACCATCCAGGGTGAGAGCCGGACCATCAGCACCCAGAGTCGCCAGGAACGGAACGTGGTGGTACAGGACGGACAATCCGCCCATATCAGCTCCGGCCAGGTACGTACCCTGCCGCTGGCCATCCGGGGCGGGCGCAACCCGGCGGCCATCTACCAGCAGGTGGATATCCGCAGCGGCTTCATCGTCACCCCCCAGCGCATTTCCGACCAGCAGGTCGAACTCAGCATCACCGCCTTCGAGAACATGCCGGACTCCGGCATGGACGGCTATGAAACCGACGCGGTAGTCACCCAGCGCCGGGTCGCCCCCGGTGAATGGGTCGACGTGGGCGGCACCGAAACCACCCAGCAGGGCCAGCAGTCCGGCATCACCTACCAGGTTGGCGGCAGTCGCCAGGAAAACCAGCAATTTGAAGTGAAAGTCGACATCCTCTGAAGCAGCCACCTGGCACGATGACTGCTTAGCCTCCTACCTTGCGAGTCGCTCTTTCGCCCCGGCCTCATCGCCGGGGCACGCCTGTCCCCGGTTCGTCGCGGATCCCCTCGCTCCACAGACGCACCAGGACAAGGCGCAGAAGCAAGGCGACACAGGTTGTGCTCCATCCTGGAGCGTTGTCACCGTGTTATGGAGGTAACCTTGTCCTGGCTGAACCATCTTTCCATGCGTGGAAAGCTACTGCTGCTTATCCTTCCGGCCCTGGTGGCCATCCTCTGGTTTTCCCTGTCGGCCTTCTGGTCCAGCTCGGTCAGGGTGGACAATACCCGGGCCCTGCTGGACCGGGTGGCCATCACCCAGGCCGCCGATCCCCTGATCGAACACCTGCAGAAGGAACGGGGCCTCACAGCCCTGATGCTGGCCTCCGGTGGCAGCGATTCCCGCGCGGTGGAACGTCTGGCGGAGCAGCGCGCGATCACCGACCAGCAACTGGCGGCATTCCGGCAGGAACGGTCATCATTGATCGAGCTGTTGCCAACCGATAGCCCCACCCGCGAGCGCCTGGAGTCGGTGCAGGCAGAGCTTGCCGGCCTGCCGGGGCTTCGCAGCGCGGCAGACAGCACCAGCCTGACCATTCCCGAGGCGACGGGTCGCTACTCCGCCATCATCATGGACATGATCGGAATAACCCCTGACATCCTGGCCCGGATCCACGACGGGCGACTCAGCCGTACGCTCAGCGGTTACCACGCCCTGACCATGGCCGCGGAATGGGCCGGCCGGGAACGCGCCGCCGGTGCCGCCATTATCCGCTCCGGCATGACGGACTTTGCGGCCTACGCCGCCCTGAGCCAGTTGGCCGGGAGACAGCTGGCCCTGCTGGAAACCACCGGTGACCTGCTGGGACCGGAAACCGACCGCCGCCTAAAGGATCTTGCCGCCTCCGACGAGGCACAGGCCTTTGTTGGCCAGCGGGAGCAGCTGGTGTCGTCGGAATTCGGGTACATCGGCATGGCCGGTATCGAATGGTTCGACCTGGCCACGGCCCGCATCGACCAGTTCTACGCCCTCAAGAACGACGTTGTCACCACCATGGCCGCCCAGGCGTCGCAAAGCCTGGCCACGGCCAAGGCCGGGCAGCGGCAATTGCTGGTAATTACGGTCATTGCCGTGGTGATCTTTGCTGCCGTTGCCCTGCTGCTTATGCGCAGTATCAGCCGACAGGTCCGTACCCTGCTCACCGATATCGATACCGTCACCGAACAGCGCACCCTGGGTGTCCGCACCACAGTGACCAGCCGGGATGAAATGGGACGTATCGGCCACGCCCTCAACCGGTTGCTGGCAACCTTCGGGGAGGCCATCACCCGGATCGACCAGGCCAGCGTACAACTGGCCAGTGCCACCGAGCAGACCAGCACCACGGCGAACCAGGCCGTGGACCGGGTCAGCCGTCAGCAAGGGGAAGTGGAACAGGCGGCGACAGCCATCGAGCAGATGGCGGCCACGTCCGCCGAGATCTCGAGCAATACCCAGGACGTGGCCACCGCCGCGAATACCGCCACCGAGCGCAACCAGCGGGGGCAGACGGTGGTGCAACAGAGCCTGGCCCAGGTGAAGCAACTGGCGGCGTCCATCCAGTTGGTGAGCGGCACCATGGAAGACCTGCGCACCGCCAGCCTGGAGATCACAAACATGGTGGACATGATCAGGAAAGTGGCCGATCAGACCAACCTGCTGGCCCTGAACGCCGCCATCGAGGCGGCCCGGGCCGGGGAACACGGTCGCGGCTTCTCGGTGGTGGCCGATGAGGTCAGGACCCTGGCCCGCCAGACCCACGAATCCACGGTGGAGATCGAAGACATCATTACCCGTTTCCGGAATATTGCCGACAACGCCCACCAGGCCATGGGGACCAGTCACCAACAGGCCCTGGATACCGCCCGGCAGGCCGGCGAGCTGGCCGACACCTTTGCCGCCATCAACGGCGACGTGGCCCGGATCTCCGGCATGGCGAGCCAGATCGCCACCGCTGCGGAGGAACAGGAAGCGGTGACCCAGGACATCGCCCGTGGCATGGACAGTGTCCGGGAAGCCTCCCAGCAGACCCTGGCCGGCTCCCGGGAGATCAACCAGGTGACCCGTGACCAGGCGGCACTGGCGGAGGAACTGCGAGAACTGTCCGGCCGCTACGCCACCTGATAAACCCGGAACGCGATGACAGCCGGAACCGTGGCTGCCAGAATAGTCAATTTGCGGAGACCATCATGGACACCTTCCTCAAGGCCCTGCCCAAGGCCGAACTGCACCTGCACATCGAGGGTTCCCTGGAACCGGAGCTGATGTTCGGGCTGGCCCGGCGCAATGGCGTCGACCTGCCCTACCAGTCCGTGGAGGAAGTGCGGGCGGCGTACGATTTCAGCGACCTGCAATCCTTCCTGAACCTGTACTACCAGGGCATGGCGGTACTGCAGACACCCCGGGACTTCCATGACCTGGCCATGGACTACTTCCGCCGGGCGGCCTCGGAAGGTGTGGTGCACGTGGACCTGTCCTTCGATCCCCAGGCCCACCTTAAGCGGGGTATCGGTCTTGATGTGCAGATGGAGGGGCTGCTCGGCGCGATGGATGAGGCGGAAAGGGAACTGGACCTCAGTACCGGGCTGATCCTGAGCTTCCTGCGGGATGAACCGGTGGCCAGTGCCGCCGAGGTGCTGGAGCAGGCACAGCCCTGGCTGGATCGTATCGATGCGGTGGGGCTGGACAGTGCTGAAATGGGCTACCCGCCCGGGCCCTTTGCAGAAGTGTTCCGCCGGGCCCGGGAGTTGGGCATTCCGGGTGTGGCCCATGCCGGCGAGGAAGGCCCGCCGGAGTACATCCAAGGCGCCCTGGATGACCTGCAGGTGATCCGGGTGGACCACGGTGTGCGCTGCCTGGAAGACCCGGGCCTGGTCCGGCGACTGAAGGAGGAACGCGTCCCCCTGACGGTCTGCCCCCTGTCCAACGTGCGCCTCAAGGTGGTGGAGCGGATGACCGACCACCCGCTGCCGCGCCTGCTGGCGGCCGGCCTGACCCTGACCATCAATTCCGATGACCCCGCCTACTTCGGCGGTGGTGTACTGGACAACTACCGGGCCTGCCACAGCGCCTTCGGCTGGGGCCAGGAGACCTTCCGCCAACTGGCCCGCAACGCCCTGGAGGCGGCCTTCATGCCGGAGGCACGCCGCCAGGCGCTGCTCACTGAACTGGCGGTGTAACAGTCAGTCCCGGCCAGGCACTGAGGCCCTGGCCCAGGCGCCAGTCCGCCGATGTGGTGATTCCACCTCAAGGGCTGGCAACACTGGCCAGGGGCCTCAGCGGCGTTCCCATACTTCAATGTGGTTGCGCCGGTCGACACTGTAGCCCCGCTCCCCGGGCAGCGCGCCGGCCAGGCCCCGGTCGGCCAGTGCCTCGTGCACCCGCCGCTGGTCCTCGCCCGGCGCCGTTGCCAGCGCCTCATCCGCCTTGCGCAGCACATAGACCAGATAGGGCTGGATGCCCGCCTGCACAGGTACGCCCCGGAAGGAGGTTTCCACCGCGCCCACATAGCGCTGGTGCGGCTTCGGTGATACCGGCTGGCCGTCTTCCGGTTGCTGCTCCTGGATCAGGCCGTCCATGAACGCCAGCTTGTCCGTCAGCATCGGGAAGATCTCATCGGCAATCTGGCGCAACAGGGGTTCCAGGGTCTCCGGGATGGCGTCGTCCGCCAGGAAGTCGTCGCCGTAACCCGGGAACTCGGGGGTATCCAGACCCGGCGCGGTCATCCGCTCCACCCAGCGGAACACCTTGGGCGCCCGCGTCTTCATGATATTGCCGGGCACCGGGTCCCGGCCCAGGTGGGCGAACATGGGGCCGATCAGGCCGTAGTCGGCGATGGACGGACGCCCGCCGAACAGGTACGGGTGCTCCGCGAAATGCACGTTCAGGGTGTCCAGCAACTGCTCGTAGGAAGCCTCGATCTCGGGAATGGTGTGATCATTCACCCCCAGTTGCGGCAGGTAGGAGTTCATCCGCGACATGATCTTGTCCGCCAGGGCCTCGCCGGAGCCCGCCGCAAACTGGTCCCGCAGGAAGCCCTCCTGGTCGTCCCGGTAGGTCCAGCGGTAATGCATGGCGTGGGGCAGCATCGCCTGGGTACCGTAGTACGCGATGATCACCGCCAGCACCCGTTGCAAGAGCCCCTGGGGATAGGCGGAATAACGCACGCCCTGCTGCTCGAAGTGGTCGATGATATCCAGGCTGTCCTGGACAACCTCCCCCTCCGGCGTTTCCAGTACCGGAATGATGCTGCGCTGGATAACGGGCATGATGCGTTCGGCAAAGTCCGGGTGGGACGTGGGAATCTCGGTGTAGGGAATGCCCTGGGTCCTCAGGTAGCAGCGGGCGATTCCGGTGTACAGGGAATGGGGTACACCGTAGAGACGTTGGGGTGTTTCCTGGCTGGGCATGCGTTGTCCTGACCTCCTGTTCCTGTCGGGAATCGCGGGCCGGCAGCCGGCGCAGGTGAAAGAATCCTGCTACCGGCCCACCGGCAAGGAAGGGGCCACGACTCCCTAAGCGTTATTGTATGAGTAGCGGGCAGACTGCCTGCCACGGGGACATCATCATAACGCTTTAGCGGCCATTACGCAGACCCGGTGATCAGTTGTCTGCATCCTCCGCCAGTTTGTAGGCCACCACATAATCGCCCAGGGTCGTGCCGATGGAGCCGTGACCACCGGCCACCTGCACCACCATCTGCTCACCCTGGCTGTTCAGGTAGGTCATGGGGGTGGCCTGGCCACCCGCCGGCAACCGGGCCCGCCACAACTGCTCGCCGGTGGTCAGGTCGTAGGCCCGCAGGTAGTCGTCCACGGTGGCGGCCAGGAACACCACGCCGCCCTCGGTGATCACCGGCCCGCCAATGCCCGGCACGCCGAGCCTGAAGGGGACCGGCAGGGGGCTCATGTCGCGCACGGTGCCGTTGCGATGCTTCCAGACCACCTCCCCGGTACGCAGGTCAGCACCGGCCACATAACCCCACGGAGGCTGCTGGCAGGGAATGCCCAGGGGCGACATCAATGGTTTCAGTTCCACCGAATAAGGGGCTCCGGTGTTGCTGTTCAGGCCCTGCTCACCCTGGTTGACCGGACCTTCCGGCGTCACACCCTCCTCGTTGGGAACCAGCCTTGAGACAAAGGCCATATACAGGGGCATGCCGAACATCACCTGCCGCTTCGGATCCACCGCGATACTGCCCCAGTTGAAGACCCCGAAGTTGCCGGGATACACGATGGTGCCCTGCTCACTGGGTGGCGTGTAGCGCCCCTCATACCTGAGGGAACGGAACTGGATACGGCAGGCCAACTGGTCGAAAGGCGTCGCCCCCCACATATCCGCCTCCCGCAACGGCGGCGGGTTGAAATTGAGGGCGGACACCGGCTGCGTCGGCGCGGTGTAGTCCCCCTCGATGGCGCCCTGGGGCGCCGGTTCCTCGGTGACCGGATGGATCGGCTCGCCGGTTTCCCGGTTTAGCACGTAGACATCCCCCTGCTTGGTGGGCACCACCAGGGCCGGCTGGACACCGTCGTCGGTTTCCAGGTCCAGCAGGCTGGGCTGTGCCGGGGTGTCCATGTCCCACAGGTCGTGGTGGACGAACTGCCGCACCCAGGCCACCTGGCCGGTGTCCAGTTCCAGCGCCACCACCGAGCTGGAGAAGCGCTCCTCATGCTCGGAGCGGTACATGCCAAGCTGGTCCGGGGTACGGTTGCCCATGGGGAAATAGACCAGCCCCAGTTCCTCGTCGGCGCTGGCCACGGACCAGCTGTTGGGGGAACTGGTGGTGTAGGTTTCGTCGTCGGCGATGGGGTCGGTCTGCTCCGGGTTGCCGGAATCCCAGTTCCAGACCAGCTCCCCGGTGTGGGTATCATAGGCGCGGATCACGCCGGAGGGGGAGTTGATGTCGTAGTTGTCGTTCACCGAACCGGCGACGACCACCACTCCGCTGGCCACCACCGGCGGCGATGTGGAGTAGTAGAAGCCGGACTGGGTGAACGGCATGTTGTGCTGCAGGTCCAGTTCGCCATTGTCCGCAAAGTCCTGACAGCGGGCCCCAGTGGACGGGTCCAGCGCCAGCAGGCGGGCATCGGCGGTGGGCAGGTACAGATGGGCATCGCAACTCACCGGTGACTGGTCCTCGGCCGGACCACTGACCGTCCGCACGGCGGGGGCGGTGCCCGGTCCAGCCTCGGGGGGCAGGTAGGAAACACCCCGGCAGGTCTGGTGCTGACGCTGGTTGTTAGGCTCGATGCCCGCCTTGTAGACCCAGCGCTCCTCGCCGGTGTCCGCGTTCAGGGCCACCAGCCAGTTGTGGGGCGTGCACAGGTAGAGGGTGTTGCCCACCTTGAGCGGTGTCACCTCGTAGGTGGTCTCGCCGGTGTCCTCGGGCTGTTTGACGTCACCGGTCTGGTAACGCCAGGCCAGTTCCAGGTTGTCGACATTGTCCGGGGTGATCTGATCCAGGGGCGAATAGCGCTGGCCCAGATTGGTCCGCCCCCAGGCCAGCCAGTCCTCTTCCGGGCTCTCTCCGAGGCGGGGCTCCTCCATGACCACCTGCTCGCCCAGGCGCCCCTCGATACGATGGGGATCGTTCAGCATACTGGCCAGCAGGGCCACGCCGGTCACCGCCCAGACCGCACCCAGCCCCAGAGCCGGGCCCCGGTCGTTACGGGAGGCCGGGATCAGCAGCGGAATGGCCAGTAACAGGAACCAGCCGATGCGGGTGGCCAGGGGCCACCAGTCATAGCCCGACTCCCAGACACTCCAGGCTGCCGTGGCGATCAGGAACAGGGCGTAGAGGCCCTGGGCCGCGGTCCGGCGCCTGGGTGCCATGATGCCAACCACCACCAGCACCAGGCCGGCCACCAGGTAATAGAGGCTGCCTCCCAGGCTGAGCAACCAGCCGCCGCCAATAATCAGGCCCAGCCCCAGAACCACAAACACAAACGCAAGCAAACCCATGGCGTCGATCCTTGATTTCGCTGACTTTCCCTAAAACTAGTCACCCCAGCGCAACTCCGCCACTGCCCTGATGGAGGTGAACAGAGTTTAAGGAGCGCCGCGCTTGCCCAGCAGTACGGACTTGGCCTCATTGACCTTGGCGGCGAGGTAATCGTTGCCACCACGATCCGGATGGATCTTCTGCATCAGCCGCCGGTGGGCCGCCACGATCTCATCACGGCTGCAGCCCGGCTCCACGTTGAGAATTTCACAGGCTTCCCGCTCGGACATCTGCCCGGAGGATGCTGCCTGTTGATGCCGGCGCTGCTGCCCTTCCCCGGGGCCCTCACCAGAGTCACCCTCACCAAACAGGCGCCGCACATGGGGCAGGAACTGCAGCAGCGACGGCAGCTTGCGCAGCAGGGGAATCAGCGCCGCCACCGCGGCGGTCAGCACGTGCACCCGCCCGGTGAGCACCATGAACACCAGCAGCACACCGGCCACCGCCAGCACGATCTTCCAGGTGGCGGCTTTCTTCTGTGTGGGGTCCAGGGCACCCCATCGCTTGAGGACATAGAAAAGCAGGGCGGCAAGCGCAAGCCCCAGAATCCATTGCATGCAGAGTCTCTCCGGTATGTTCCGATCCGATTCTACACGCCCCGGGCGGCAGATGAATGACAGCGCGTCATATTCCGGGCCGCTTTCATGCTGCCGTCTTTTCACCTTCCGCGCGGGAGTGTAGGCTTTCGAATGACCCCAAGACATGGAAGCAACCCGTGACCCTATCCACCCTGACCTGGCTCTTCATTGCCGGATTCGCCATCTGGTACTGGTGGCGGGCCAAGGCCATCAAGGATTCCGTGCTGGCCGCCGCCCGGAACTACTGCAAACGCATGGACGTGATGCTGCTGGACGACGCCGTGTACTTGCGGGGCCTCTGGTTCAAGCGGGACCGGCAGGGACAGTTGCGGGTATGGCGGCGGTTCCTGTTTGATTTCACCACCACGGGTGAGGAACGTTATCTTGGCCGTATCATCATGCTGGGGCAGCGGGTGGAGCACATCGAGTTGCAGGCCCACCGCTTCCAGCAGTAACCGGTAACGTTGACCACCGGGGCATCAACGCCACGAACATCCGAATTGAGCGACGACCATCAGGAGGCTGGATCCATGACTGACGAAACCCGCACCGAAGGAGCCCTCACCGGCGCACAGCTCTTTGTCCGCGTCCTGGAGAAAGAAGGTGTGCGTTATATCTTCGGCGTGCCGGGGGAGGAAAACCTTGACCTGCTGGAAGCCCTTCGGGAGTCGTCCATCGAACTGGTGCTGAACCGCCACGAACAGGCGGCGGGCTTCATGGCCGCCACCTACGGGCGCCTGACCGGCCGGGTCGGTGTGTGTCTGTCCACCCTGGGCCCGGGGGCCACCAACCTGGTCACCGCCGCGGCCTATGCCCAGCTTGGCGCCATGCCCATGATGATGATTTCCGGCCAGAAGCCCATCAAGTCGTCCAAGCAGGGGCTGTTCCAGATCCTCGACGTGGTGGACCTGATGCGGCCGCTGACCAAGTACACCCGGCAGATCAGCAACGCCAACACCATCCCCGCCAAACTGCGGGAGGCCTTCCGCCTGGCGGCGGAGGAACGCCCCGGCGCGGTACACCTGGAACTGCCGGAGGACATTGCCGCGGAGCTGGCCACGCCGGACACCCATATCTTCTCGCCCAGTGACGCCCGCCGCCCCACCGCCAGTGAAAAGAGCCTGCAGAAGGCCGCGGAAATGATCCGCGAGGCGAGGCACCCGCTGATCATGATCGGCGCCGGTGCCAACCGCAAGCGGGTGTCCCAGGCCCTGATCCACCTGGTGAACACCACAGACATTCCCTTCTTCACCACCCAGATGGGCAAGGGCGTGGTGGACGAGCGCCATTCCCGTTACATCGGCAACGCCGCCCTCTCCAGCGGCGACTTTGTCCACTGCGCCATCGACCACGCCGACCTGGTGATCAACGTGGGCCACGATGTCGTGGAAAAGCCCCCCTTCTTCATGCACCCCGGTGGCAAGCAGGTCATCCACATCAACTTCAGCGGTGCCGACGTGGACCCGGTGTACTTCCCCCAGCACGAGGTGGTGGGGGACATCGCCAACACCGTGGAATGGCTGGCGGACAACTGCGGCCGCTGCGCCAACCACGACTTCACCGAATTCCTGCGGGTCAAGGATGCCCTGGAAGCCCATTTGGAGGACCGCTGCGAGGACAACGGATTCCCGGTGATTCCCCAGCGCATTGTGCGGGATGTGCGCCGGGTAATGCCGGATGATGGCATCATCGCCCTGGACAACGGTATGTACAAACTGTGGTTCGCCCGCAACTACAAGGCCTACGACAACAACACGGTGCTGCTGGACAACGCCCTGGCGTCCATGGGCGCCGGCCTGCCCAGCGCCATGATGGCGGCCATGCTGTATCCGCAACAGAAGGTGATGGCCATCTGTGGCGACGGCGGCTTCATGATGAACAGCCAGGAGCTGGAAACCGCCGTGCGGCTGAAGCTGAACCTGGTGATCCTGATCATCAACGACAACGCCTATGGCATGATCAAGTGGAAGCAGGCCCAGGATGGATTCCCCAACTTCGGCCTGGACTACGGCAACCCGGATTTCGTCCGCTACGCCGAGTCCTACGGCGCCAGCGGGCACCGGGTAACCCGCGCCGACGACCTGCAACCCACGCTGGAGCGAGCCATGCTGGAAGGCGGCGTACACCTGGTAGATGTGCCCGTGGACTACAGCGAGAACGACCGGGTGTTCAACCGACAACTGGCAGAGTTGACCCGGGACCTGAATGCAGACTGCCAATAGCCCGTGACGGTGCCACCTTCGGCAATCACCTACCGGAAAACCATCTCGCGCAACAACTGATGTTGCCTATACTGCGGGTGTCAGCCATTTAACGATCACCGCAAGTATAGGCCCATGGATATCCACAACGAACACCGCTACGCCATCAACCTCAACGTACGGGGCATCCAGCCCTCCGCCACCCTTCGCATCAACGAGCTGAGCAACCAGCTGCGTGCCGAGGGCCGGGATATCATCAAGCTGGGCCTGGGCCAGTCGCCCTTCCCGGTGCCTGACCGGGTGGTGGCGGCGCTGCAGGAACATGCCGCCGAGAAGGACTACCTACCGGTGAAGGGCCTGAAGGGCCTGCGGGAGGCCATTTCCGGCTACATCAACCGGGCCGAGCGCATGCGCTGCAACTGGGAGGATGTGCTGATTGGTCCCGGCTCGAAGGAGTTGCTGTTCATCCTGCAACTGGCCTACTACGGCGACCTGCTGATCCCCCGTCCGAGCTGGGTGTCCTACGCACCCCAGGCGCGGATTATCGGGCGGTCGGTGCACTGGCTGCCGACCCATGCCGAGAACAACTGGCAGCTTACCGCCGACGAGCTGGACATCATCTGCCGGGACGACCCCACCCGCCCCCGCATCCTGATCCTCAACTACCCGTCCAACCCCACGGGATGCACTTACACCGACGACCAGTTGCTGGCCATTGCCAACGTCGCCCGCAAGTACCGGCTGATCCTGCTGTCGGATGAGATCTACGGGGAAGTCCAGTTCGATGGCCGCCACAAGTCCATTGCCCGCTACTACCCCGAAGGCACCATTATCAGCACCGGTATGAGCAAATGGCTGGGGGCAGGCGGTTGGCGCCTGGGGGCGTTTATCTTCCCGCCGGAGCTGCGGCCCTTGCAGGATGCCATGGCGATTATCGCCAGCGAGACCTTCACCTCCACCGCGGCGCCTATCCAGTATGCGGGCATTACCGCTTTCAATGGGGGCGAGGACATTGACGAGTACCTCAGGCACTCCCGTCGGGTTCTGAAAGCCATCGGCGAGTTCGTCCACCGTCGGCTGACAGACATGGACGTGGATGTGCGCAAGCCGGAGGGGGCCTTCTACCTGTTCCCGGACTTCTCCGCCTATCGTGACGGCCTGGCAAGGCATGACATCAAGACCAGTGCGGCCTTCTGCAAACGACTGCTGGAAGACACCGGTGTCGCCATGCTGCCGGCCAGCGACTTCGGTTTCGTGCCGGATCAGCTCAGCGCGCGCCTGGCGTTCGTGGATTTCGATGGTGCGGAGGCCCTGAAGCTCGCCGCCGGCGAGTTTGCGGACCAGGATCTTGCAGAGGGAGAGGACTTCGTCCAGCAGGCCAGCCCGAAGCTGGTCAAGGCCATGGAGCGGATCGAATCCTGGCTGAAAGGACTGTAAAAAGAGGGGCAATAAAAACGTCGGGCCCTGGCCGGATTGGTCAGGGCCCGTTCAGCAACTCATGAAGCGTTGCTGTCGGCTTTCTCTTCCGCTTGCTGGTCAGCGGCTTCCGCTGCCTTGGCTTCCTGGGCGGCCTTTTCGGCGAGCTGCTGCTCCAGAACTTCTTCCATCCAGTACTGCTGGGCACTGGCATTAGCGGCGCCCATCACACCGGCAACGGCGATAGCGGCGATGGCGGCGGTTTTCTTCAGGTTTGCATTGATACCGAACATGATTGAACTCCTCAGAAACGAATAATTGAACTCGTCGGGTATCAGCGCTTGAAGCTCTTGGCTGATCTCGATGGTTGTATTATTGAGGAGTTGCGCCAATCAAAAAAATTGTTAAACGGTATTCGTCACATCATATTAAATGATGAATCAAAGGGCCGATTATCGCCGGTCAGTCATTTCTCCACCAGGTCCTGCCACCGTTCGCGAACCAGGAACTCCACCAGCGAGCGCATCCAGATCAGCCCCGGTTCCCGGTCATGTCGGGCGTGCCAGATCAGGTACATGCTGATGGGGTCGACATCGATAGGAAGCTGTGTCAGCCAGAGCCCCTCCCGCAGCCCTTCATCCTGCATCATGCCGTCCGGCAGGGCGGTGACCAGGTCCGAGGTTTTCAGCAGCTGCGGAATGGCGGGAAAGTGGTTGACCGTTACCGCCACCCGCCGACTGAGCCCCATGGCATCCAGGGCTGAGTCCACCGGGCCATGGGTGTCGCCGGTCGGCGAGATCAAAAGGTGACGGGCGTCCAGGAATTCCTCCAGGCTGATGGGGCGCCCAGCCAACGGGTGATCCTCCCGCATGGCCAGCACATAGCCGCTCTCAGCCAGCCAGGTACTGCGCAGGCTGTGGTCGTGTTCCTCCAACATGCCGATGGCCAGGTCCACGTGGGCTTCCCGAAGCTGCATATGGGCGCCGCCCAGGGTGTAGGGCACCGCGTGCAGGTCCACCCCGGGGGCGTCCCGTTCCAGCTTGCCGACCAGTGCCGGCCACAGCAGATCCAACATCATGTCCACCAGGGCAATACGGAACTTGCGGCGTGAACTGGCCGGATCGAAAGCACTGGTACTTACTGCCCGGGACAACTCGTGCATGGGGTTGCGCACCTGATCCCACAGACTGAGAGCGTAGGAGGTGGGCTCAATCTGACGGCCCTTCTTGACGAACACCGGATCTTTCCAGGCGTGGCGCATGCGCGACACGGCGTTGGACACCGCCGGCTGGGTCATGGACAGGCGCTCCGCCGCCCGGGTGATGGAGCCCTCGGTCATGATGGCGTCGAAAATGTACAGCAGTGTCAGTTCCTGGTTTTTCAAGCGCTTGTCTCTACTCTATAATTGATCAGCTTGCTAAATCGTCGGAAACGACGAAGTCTGCCAGCACCACCGGATCTACGCTATCCAATGGGCCAGAAACCCTGACCTTTCAGCTCATTCCACACCCATCCGGATGCCCCATGTCTCAAGTGGAATTGATGTTCCAGCGTTACGGGCCCAAATACAAGTGGCTCGTTACCCTCACCATGCTGCTGGGGCTGGTGGCGCTGGGCATGTCCATTACCATCGTCAACGTGGCCACGCCCTATATCAAGGGCTCCCTGGGGCTGAGCGATGTGCAGGTGCAGTGGATCTCCACCGGCTTCCTGGCCGCCACCACCGTGGCCCTGCTGGTTGCACCCTGGCTGGTGCGGGCCTTTGGTCAACGGGCCACCTTCGTGGGGCTGCTGGCCACCTTTGTGGTGGCATCGATCATCGGTGGCCTGGCCACCAGTATGGCCGCCATCGTCGCGGCCCGTGTGGTCCAGGGCGCGATGACCGGCCTGATCCGCCCTCTGGCCCTGGACGCCATGTTCTCGGTGTTCCCGGCCGGTGAACGGGGCATGGCCACCGCCATCTACGGCATGTGCCTGGGGCTGCCCCTGACCCTGGCCACGGTCATCGGCGGCTGGCTGGTGGAGACCTTCACCTGGCGCTATGTGTTCTTCGTGACCCCGCCCATGTGCCTGGCGGCCATGGTGATGGGCTACCTGTTCCTGCCGACCCGGGAGGAGACCGGCCCCCGGCCGCCCTTCGACTGGCCCGGCGCCGTGGGCCTGTTCGCCTGCATCTTTGCCCTGCTCACCGCCCTGTCCAACGGCCAGCGCTGGGGCTGGGACAGCCTGGCGGTGGTGGGGCTGGTGGCGCTGTCACTGTTGCTGGGGGCCGGGTTCGTATGGTGGCAGCGGCGCACTGCCTTTCCGCTGCTGGACCTGGGCATCTTCCGCCACCGGGCCTTCGTGGCGGGCTGCCTGGCCATCTTCGTGTTCGGCGGCGCCTTCTACGCCATCATGTACCTGCTGCCCCTGTTCTCCCAGGGCGTCCTGCACTTCCGGCCGGTGACCACGGGACTGCTGTTCCTGCCCTCCACCCTGGTACTGGCGGTACTGGTGCCCATTGTCGGTCGCCTGAGTGACCGCTACCCGGCCCACTACATGACCCTGCCGGGGCTGGCCTTTGCGATCTTTGCGGTGTACCTGTTCTCCCTGTCCGATGCCTACACCTCGTTCTTCTACCTGGCCCTGGCGCTGACCCTGATGAGCATGGGCATGGCCTCGTTTCCGCCGCCCACACTGTCCGGGGCCATCGGCTCGCTGCCACCGGCGCTGACCGGCTACGGTTCCGGCGTGATCAACTTCATGCTGCAGATGGGCGGGGCCTTCGGGACCGCCGCCCTGGTATTGATGATGGACCGGCGCATCACCTGGCACGGCAGCCATATCAGCACCGCGGTAACACCGGGCAACGACACCGCCATGGCCACTACCGACCACTGGCGGGACCTGCTGGCGGGCACCGGCGTACCGGACGCCTGGCAGACCACCGCCGCCCTCCAGAAACTCGGCGCCACTGAACAGTTCTGGGCCACCATCATGGCCTACCAGGACGGCTTCTGGCTGGTAATGGTGTCGCTCACCTTCGTGGTGATCCCGGCCTGGCTGCTGAGCCGCTGGAGCCGGACACCCCAACACGCAACAGACTGACCCGACACGGACTTACTCGATGGCTGATGACAATAACAACAACCCCGCCGCCAACAAGCGAAGCCCCGCCATGCGCCCCGGCCGTATGGCCCGGCTGTTGCTGCTGGCCGTGCTGGTGGTGGCCGGCCTGGTGTGGCTGGGCCAGTGGCTGTGGTACCGCACCACCCACGTGGTGGAGGACAACGCCAGCGTGACCACCGACCTGGTCACCGTATCCTCCCGCCTGCCCGGCCGGGTGGACACCTTCACCCTGGACAATGGCGACGAGCTGGACTCCGGCCAGACCGTGGCGAACCTGTACAGCCGGCCGGAACAACTGGAGCTGGAGCAGCGCCAGGCGCGGGTAGCCCGCATGGAGGCGCAACTGGCCTTTGAACAGCAGCAGGCCGAACAGGCACGCCGGCAGTTGCAGGGCGGCATCGCCAACGCCGAACAGCAACTGGCCGCGGCCCGGGCCGACCTGAAAGTGGCGGAAGTGGAACTGGAGGACGCGGAGCAGGCCTGGCAGCGGGCCGACACCCTGTTCCAGTCAGGCTCCCTGTCGAAACAGCAGCGTGACCGCGACTACTACAACCGGCTGGCCGCCCAGGCCCGGCTGGAGACCGCCAGGCAGCAGGTGGCCCTGCGCCAGTCCCAGCGGGACAGCGCCGCCCTCGGCCTGTTCTCCGGCAGCACCATGAGCCTGCCCACCCCGGAACTGCTGGAGGCCCAGACCGCCATCACCCGGCAGGAACTGGCGGAAGCGAAGGCGGATGTACGCAAACAGCAAGCCCGGCTGGAGGACATGACCATCACCGCGCCAGCCGCCGGCGTGGTCGCCCGCACCTTTGTGGAAACCGGCGAATACCTGTCCGCCGGCCAGCCCATCCTGATGATGTACCAGCCGGACAACATCTGGATCGAGGCGAAGGTGAAGGAAACCGACGTACGCAATCTGGCCGTGGGCCAGAAGGTAAATATCCACGTGGACGCCTGGCCGGACCGCAACTTCTCCGGCCAGGTGCGGACCATTGGCCGCTCCGCCACCAGCGAGTTCGCGCTGATCCCCAGCTCCAACCCGTCCGGCAACTTCACCAAGGTCACCCAGCGCATCCCGGTGCGCATCTCCGTGGACGAGGGAGACCGCCACCTGCTGAGCCCCGGCATGATGGTGGTGATCGCCATCGCCACGGATCAGCCGGCCGATTGATTCCCGGGGCGCTTCCTGCAATGGTGAGACCTTTCCGTCACACCATCAGGGAGAGCCGCCCCATGTCCGAGATTGCCGACTTCGCCGAACTCATCGCCCGTGAGGCTGGCGAACTGATCCGCCGGGAACGGGAACAGAACACCCTGCGCACCGACTACAAACAGCAGACCGAGCTGGTCACCCACGCCGACGTGATGGCCGACGAATACATCACCAACGCCATCCGCCAGGCCTACCCGGACCACCGCATCCTCTCCGAGGAAACCATGCCCGACCTCACCCAGGCGGAGGAACTGGACACCCCACTGTGGATCGTCGACCCCATCGACGGCACCGTGAACTACGCCTACGGCCACCCCCAGGTAGCGGTGTCCATCGCCTGGGCCGAGAAAGGCCGCGTCCAGGTGGGCGTGGTGCACGCGCCTTTCTCCAACGAAACCTTCCGCGCCGAAAAAGGCCAGGGCGCCACCCTCAACGGCGAGCCCATCCAACACAGCGGCGCCACCGACCTACGCCAGTCCCTGTTCGCCACCGGCTTCCCCTACACCAAGGACAACCTGGAACCCCTGGTTCGCCGCCTGGACGTGATGATCCACCACTGCCGCGACCTGCGCCGCATCGGCTCCGCCGCGCTGGACATCTGCTGGGTCGCCTGCGGGCGGCTGGATGCCTACTATGAAACTGTGAGTCCGTGGGATTTTGCGGCGGCTAAGTTGATTGCTCGGGAGGCTGGGGCCAGGGCTGGGCATTTCTCGGAAGTGCCTGAGGGGTATCCGGAGGATCTTTGGGGTAAGGACAACGTGATTACGGCGCCGGCTATTTACGACGAAATACGGGCGTTGCTGGCCAGGGCCTGATCAGCACGCTCGGCTGGAAAAACGGTCGCGGCGACCATGAACTGGGGGGCTCGTTGGCTGGATTCTTTTTCCTCTTTAAATCAGAAAGCTATGGCGACACCAAGAATTTGGGATATTGATCATTTTACATGGGTCGTAGATTGACCCGGCTTTGGTAATGCATTGACCTGGCGTGCCTTTCTGCCTAATTTTGAGATATTCTTGATGGAGATATGGGTCGCCGGAAAAGTGGTCGTGGGGACCTATATACAAATGTTGAACGCCAGTGACCACTGAGAGGAAAGGAACTTGAAGACACTAGAGGTACATTGCCGTTGTGGTGAAGTTAGCCTGGAGATCGAAGAACCACCAGTTGTACAAGCGTACTGTCACTGTGATGATTGTCGAGTAGCCCATGGTGCCGCGTATGTTGCATCGTCCACTTACCCTGCGACAGCAGTTAAAGTGGTTCACGGAACTCCCGCTCCTATCGTGGTGAAGACGACTCAAAGAATGCGTTGCAAGACTTGCGGTACACATCTGTTCTCAGAGATCACTAGAGCGGGTCTTCGAAGCGTGAATGCGTTTCTGTTGCCAAAGGGGGAATTCAATCCACAACTTCACGTTCAATGTCAGTACGCCGTCCTGCCTGTCGTTGATGAACTACCCCATTTTAAGGATTTTCCATCTGAAGGTGGTGGTTCCGGTGAGCTTGTAGATTGGTAGCCCCGCCCAACAAGGTGCTGCAACTGACCGCTTTTCCGCTACGCTCCAAAGCGGCAAATGAGCTTTGGCCTTAAAGCGGTAAAGACATCAGCTGTGATTGATGGACAGACACACCAAAAGAATGGACAGGCATAGCAGGCACAAGGAACACCCTCGTCTATGACCGGAGCCTTTCTAAACCGCCTACTGGGCCACACCGCCCGCATCTTTCTGGCCACCATCTTTATAGTAGGTTGTGCGCAGTCGGACGAAACACGGCATCCGGAACGCTATGTCATCCCGGAAGACTACGTGGGATCGTTCCATATCGTCTTTGGCATCCAGTCTGGCGAGCCTCCATTGACGGAAGACGGAACCCGGGTATACCAGATCCCTGACAGCGGCGTTCTGCTTACTCAGGGCGGCCCCAACCCCGGGCGCTGGACAACCAGCCTTCATGACACCAGTGAAAATTGCGCCGAGGAGGAGACTTATGTCTTTGGCGGGGGCATTTCGGAGATTCAACCGGTCAGGCATTGCAACATTTACAGCAAGAGCCTCTATGTTGGGACCAAGTCCCAGGCTTTGGAGCAGGTAAACTACTTCGAGATCTATAGTGACGACGGTATCGGAGCAATTCCCGAGAGGGTTTTTCTCGGAAGTTGCAATGAAAGATCAACAGATTAAAACCAGGGCCTGAATACAGAAATTCTGTCTGGCTCCAACTTTCATGATTTCTCACTGAACAACAGAGGTCGCCGACGCATTTTGCCCCCAGCCGGCGACTTTCCCATCAGCGCATCAACCACCATAAACCGGCATAGCCAACGTAGCCTGCGTTACCCGGCCAATTCCCCCCTTGTCGTCAAACAGCCGGGTCTCCACCAGGCCATTGCCGTTGTCGCCCATGCGGGCCCGCGCATCGAATCCTATCCATTCGCCGCAGGGCGGGCGTGTCAAGTATAGGCTGATGTCGGCATTGATACTGCCCACGTTGTCCGCCACGTGCAGTTGTCCGATACCGTTGCCGAAGTCCGCCAGGGTGGCCGCCTGCACGGTGGTTGAGCAGGGCTCACCGGCCACCACCGGAATCGGCAATCGCATCCACACCCGCCCTACCCCACGGCCCTGCACGCCGTCGATCAGGTGGACCTCGGCGGTGGTGTGCAGCCCGGTGAGTGTCAGCTGCGGCACGTCGCGGCCGCGTTCGGAAATCTGTACCAGCGTCTGTGCCGGGCCCTCGCGGGCCGGCAGGGTGTCGTCGGGAAAGCGGGCGTGCCCGGGGACGTCCAGTGGCGCCTGTTCCAGGTACAGCGCCGTGGCCCGGCTGACCACCACATCGTCCGCCAGCAGATCGGCCTGCAGCACGCGGAGCCTGCGACCAGTGCGCACCGTCTCGACCCTGACGGTGAGCGGCTTTGACGGCACCGGGCGAAGCAGGTCGGTGGTCTGTCTCGCCAGGCGCAGGCCACTACCGGCGGCTGCCTGCTCCAGCGCCCACGCCAGCAGTCCGGTGGGCGGACCACCGTGCAGGTAATCCGGGCTCCAGGGCCCGCTGGCATTCTCGGTGGGTACGTAGGCTTCGCCATCACGCAGGAATAACGCCTCGGCCATCGTTGTCTTCCTTATGATTGTTGTAGTAATTGGACCAGCATACCGGGAAAGTGGCGCCTTGGGGATGGGTGTCCGGCACATCGTCTGGCCGCTGCCTCAGGGAACTGGCTCGAACACCACAACAGCAACGACCGTGCTCTATGGCACCGGTTCGAAGTAGCGGTTGAGCAGATCCGGATCGTCAAAATGGCGCTTGCCGATGAAGGCTGTTGCGTGGTGCCCCCACTGACGCATGGCGCCCGGGGAAAGCACGCCGGTGGGCCAGAGCAGGAACCGTTCCAGGCGGGCGGTACCGGGCACCAGACCGTTGGGGAGGAACAGGCTCCGATGTCCGCCCTGACCATCCGGTAACGCGCGGAGCTGGTCATAGTCCAGCATCTGGTACCGGGTCGCGGCTTTGCCCGACGCTGATGGCGACCCGAACCGGACATCGGTGACGTAGTGGGTGCCACTCTGAAGGTGGAGGGTTGCCCGTGCAGTGGTGGCATCGTTCGCGGGTGGCACTATGGGCAGAACTGACATGATCTCGTCACCCACGGATCCAGGCACCAGCCGGAGCCGGTCCGGGTTGGGGTACCACTGCAGGTAGCAGCCACAGGGGTGCACACTTTCGTACATCAGCACATCGGCGTTCCGGTCCAGCGTTACCCGCCAGATCAGGCCGTCGAGGCGACCACCATACAGATCCAGGGAATGGGGCCGGGGCCGGCTGTCGAACCAGAACACATACACCAACTGCGGCAGCCATTGGTGCTGCCAGCGGACCCGGGAAAGCAGGGTGTAGGCCCTGGCCGGTGGCGTCACCTGCCACTGGCTGTCGTTCCAATGGGGGCTGCCCGGTATGTCGTAGGGTTTGCTGCTTGCCAGCATCAGGTAGGGCGCATGATAAGCGAGTAGCTGTGACAGTTCCTCCGGCTCGAACGACGGCATCCCCACTCCGTCCCATGCCTGTTCACGGTCGAGAATGGCCCTTACCTCCGCCGGGGCGGGTGCCAACGGGGCCGGGGCAAAGAGGCGGGCATCGGGACCGTCAACGGAGGTGCCGAAGAGCCCAGCCTGCTCCTCCTCAAGCTTCCCCACCTGGTACGACAATACCGGCCGCACCAGCGGATAGACACCGACAACCCGGCGCCAGTCAAGGTAAGCATCCGGTTGATGTACCTCAGGCACCAGTGCCTGCCAACGGCGGGAATCGGCGGCCAGCGTCTCCACCTGCCGCCGGGCACACTGCATCAGCCGGGCCGGATCAAACCCGTGGGGAGACTCCAGGCGTTTCAGGCGTGCGCGCAACGCGCTCTCACCGTTGGCCAATGCGTGATTTAACCAGTCCTGCCGTTGTCCCGGGTCCAATGACTTCAGGTCAACATGCACCAGGGTCCGATTGACCCTCAGATAGGGGTAACCCGGAATTTCCGTACCCTGGGCATCTTCGATACCCGCCATGTGCAACTGCTGGTCGACATCTTCCCAGGCGGTGGTGCAGCCGGCGCTGAACATAGGTACGGGAGGACGGTAGCTGGCACATCCCGCGAGAACCAACACCACGAAAGCCAGTGCTACTACATTGCGGAGCAGCACAGCTACTGGGGGGAAACGGATCATTGCCCTGACTGCCATTGGGGATGCCGTAACGGTTGGTCAGAACTGTCGGTACCGGCCGACAGCAGAACTGTTTTCAGCCTAGCACACACGGCCAGCCCCGGAACTGGGAGGACATCAAAACGCAAGATCTGACCGTATGAGCTCGCTTAAACGCCGCGGCCCCCGCAGGATTCTGGGTTACACTGCCCGTTGATCTCACTTCCCGGAAGCAATAAGGCCCCCATGACGCCCGACCACAACGACCTCTGGTTCCTGCCCCTCGGCGGCACTGGTGAAATCGGCATGAACCTCAACCTCTACGGCCACGACGGCCAGTGGCTGATGGTGGACTGCGGGGTGACCTTTCCCCGGCCCGGCCGGGTGATTGCCGACGGCACGGTGCACGGGCGCGGCGAACCGCCGGTGCAGATGGCCGATCCCGCCTTTATCGCCGACCGCCGCGAGCAGCTCGCCGGGCTGATCATCACCCATGCCCATGAGGACCACATCGGCGCGGTGCCCTACCTGTGGCCGCTGCTGCAATGTCCAATCTACACCAGCCGCTTCACCGCCGAGATCCTGCGTCGCAAGCTGGCGGAGTTCGACCTGCTGCACCGGGTGCCGATCCACGTGGTGGACGTGGACGAACGTCGCACCATCGGCCCGTTCGAGGTGCAGTGGCTGGCGCTGACCCACTCCATCCCCGATCCCAACGCCCTGATGATCCGCACCCCGGCGGGCCATATCTTCCACAGCGGCGACTGGAAGCTGGACGAGGAACCACTGGTGGGCCACGGCTACACGCCGGGCACCTTCAAGGCCCTCGCGAACGAAGGCGTGACGGCCATGGTATGCGATTCCACCAACGCCACAGTGGCGGGGCATTCCGTGTCCGAGTCGGCACTGGAGAAGGGACTACTGGCGGCCGTCGACGGGGCGCCAGGGCGGGTCATCGTCGCCTGCTTCGGCAGCAACATCGCCCGGCTGCACACCCTGGCCAATGTGGCCCGGGCCACCGACCGCTACATGGGGCTGCTGGGGCGCTCGCTGATCAACATGGCCGGCGCGGCAAAGGCCGCTGGCGTCTGGAACGCGGACGACCACCTTATACCCCCTGCCCACCTGGGCTATCTTCCACGGGAGGAGGTGCTGGCCGTCGCCACCGGTAGCCAGGGTGAACCGCGCACCGCCCTGCGCCGCATGGCCATGGGCTCGCATCCCGAGGTGGAGCTGGAGCCGGGTGACCGGGTGATCTTCAGCGCCCGGGCCATCCCCGGCAACGAAGACGCCATCGATGCACTGATCGCCAGCCTCAGGGAACAGGGTGTGGAAGTGATCACCGCCGAAGCCGCCGACCTGCCCATCCACGCCTCCGGCCACCCTGCCCGGGACGAACTGCGCGCGATGTACCAGTGGGTGCAGCCGGGCGTGGCCATCCCCGTACACGGCGAAGCCGAACACATGGACGCCCACGCCGGCCTGGCGCGGGAATGCGGCGTGCCCAAGGCCCTGCTCGGCCGCAACGGCGACCTGTTCATGATCCGCCCGGTGCCGGGCATGCGTCGGCAGGTGGTGGAAACCGGACGTCTTGGTTGGGAAAAGGGGGAACTGGTTCGGGTGGTTTGAGTGGCCTGGTGCCCGTCGAGGATCTGCCAGATTTTGATCCCAACCGATACCTGAGCCTATGCTTTACGGACTTTGACACCCGATACGTTACAGGTTACATTTAAGGAATGATTCGAAGCTTCAAACACAAGGGATTGGCGAAGTTTTTCAAGTCCGGCAATACCGCAGGGATTCAGGCCGCGCACGCCAAGAGGCTTCGGCTCATTCTCGGTAGACTAAATGCAGCGTCGGATGCCAGGGATATGGACCTGCCCGGTCTTCGCTTGCACGAGCTTTCTGGTAATCGTGCTGGAATCTGGTCAGTGACCGTCAGCGGTAACTGGCGAGTGACTTTCCGGTTCGAGGACGGAGATGCCGAGATCGTGAATTACGAAGACTATCATTGAGGTGCTACCAATGTTGATGCACAACCCTCCCCACCCCGGCGAAGTATTGCGGGAGCTATGTCTTGAGCCCCTTGGCCTTTCCGTCACGGCGGCCGCAGAGGCGTTGGGCGTTAGCCGCAAAACCCTGAGCGCTGTTCTGAATGGCAAGGCGGGCATTAGTCCCGAAATGGCTATTCGGCTCTCTATCGCTTTTGATACCTCGGCGGAAAGCTGGCTGAATCAGCAGTCCCAGTATGAGCTTTGGCATGCCGAACAACACCGTAAGGAACTCAACGTGAAGAAGCTTGTTGCGGCTTGAAGTTCCACAACACAGGAAGGCCCAGGCATGAATGACGCTCAGAAACAAAAAGCGGAAAGCTTCCTGGAGCGCCATCAGGACGATGTCTGTTTTCTGATGCCCAATGCCTGGGATCCCGGCAGTGCCAAGATGCTGGTCGCGTCCGGGTTCGATGCTATCGGCACCACAAGCGCGGGCATCGCCTTTTCACGGGGCAAGCCTGACAATGGTTTCTGCTCTCCCGACGCAAGAATGGACCGCGATGCCATGCTTGCGGAGGTCTCAGCCATCTGTGAATCCGTGTCAGTGCCCGTCAATGCCGATCTGGAGAGTGGGTTCGGCGATTCTCCGGAAGCGGTTGCCGACGCCATCAGGCGTGCCATTGAGACGGGAGCCGTAGGCGGCAACATCGAAGACTACACAGGCGATGAGACGCATCCTCTCTACGACCGATCACTCGCCGTGGAGCGCATAGCGGCGGCGCGGCGAGCGATTGATGAGAGCGGTATCCCGTTTGTGCTGGTGGCCCGGACCGATCGCTTCAACATCGGGAAACCGGGTGGCCTGGCGGAAGCCATAGAAAGGGCCAACCTCTACCGGGAGGCGGGCGCTGATTGTCTGTTCGCGCCCGGCGCCAGTGATGTCGACACCGTTCGCGAGCTGGTTCGTGAACTGACCGGCCCCCTGAACGTGGTCATGGGGCTGAGCGGCAGCGACGTAAGCCTCGCGCAATTGCGTGACCTGGGCGTCCGCCGGGTCAGCATCGGTGGCAGCCTGGCCCGTGCCCTCTATTTTCAGCTACGCGCGGCCGCGCAGGAGATGCTGGAACACGGCACCTTCTCCTATGCGAAGGACCAGATACCCCAGACTGAACTGAACCGGATTTTTGAGTCGGAACTGTGAAGGATGAGACAGACATGAACTATCCCATCGAAGGATCCTGCCAGTGTGGGGGCGTAACCTATCAATTGCTCGCTGAGCCTTTGTTGGTGATGGCCTGTCACTGCAAGGAGTGCCAGAAACTCTCTACCAGCGCGTTCAGCATCACGGCGGTTGTGGATGCGACCGCCATCGAGTTTCAGGGCGAAATGGTGGAATGGAGACGGGTTGCGGAAAGCGGCAATATAAACGGGGCCATGTTCTGCCCGACCTGTGGTAACCGCATCTATCACTTTAACCCCGACCAGCCTGACAAGATAAAGCTCAAACCATCAAATCTGTCCGATACCAGCATCATCAAACCGACCGCCCATGTCTGGGTCAGCGAGAAGCAGGACTGGTATTCCATACCTGAGGGTGTGGCAGTCTATGACAGGCAGCCATAATTCGATTGGCCTACCATCAATGGCCAGGAGCTGATGATGACCTTTCTGGATCGAGGTCAGGTCTTACCCGTTAGAAAGTAAATGTTGCTTACCAATGAAGTCCAACAAGCGCATGCGCAAAGGACTGGGCTTAAGGCTCCTTCACCAAGCAGCTTTCAGCCGCCGCTTATAGCTGATATCACACAAGGAGGTAGTACATGAAGCAAACGGGTAGCTGTCTCTGCGGAGGCATTCAGTACGAAATCAACGGTCCGCTGACCGATATCCTGAACTGTCATTGCACAATGTGCCGGAAGCTACATGCCTCGGCGTTCAGAACCCGTGCAAAAGTACGGTCGTCGGACTGGCGCACCGTCAAAGGTCAGGAGTTGATGACGTTCTACGAGTCCTCTCCCGGAGAGCATAAAGGCTTTTGCTCAAACTGCGGCTCCAGCCTCTACACCAAATTCGATGCGAATCCCGAAGTCTATGGTTTTCCGCTCGGAACGCTCGACACGGATCCGGGAGTAAGGGCAGAACGTCACGTATTTGTGGGCAGCAAGGCACCCTGGTTCGAGATTACGGATGACCTGCCTCAGCATGCAGAGTATGACTGAGGCGGTGATAACACTCATGAACCTTCCCGGTATCAATAGGCAATAGTCATTTTTGGAAGATATGGCAGCCGACGGCCTTTGGTGCGGTACAGATCGCGGTCTCGATGGAACGCAGAAGAATTTCTCGTCGCTGTCGAAATCTCGATTGGTTGTTCGACTGTAAGGAGGCAGCACATGACGCTGTCAATTGATCAACAACCTGGAGAAAGCGAACCATGTCCCGAATGATCTTCGTGAACCTGCCCGTGACGGACCTCAAGGCATCGATGAACTTCTACAAGGCCCTCGGCTTCGAGAACAACCCACACTTTACCGACGATACCGCAGCCTGCATGGTATGGAGCGAGGTGATCCACGTCATGCTGCTCACCCATGCCAAGTGGCGTACCTTTACCGACCGCCCGATCCCACCGGCAACGTCCAGCGAAGTGATGCTTGCCGTGTCGTGCGACAGCCGCGAAGCCGTCGATGCCATGAACGAGGCGGCTGCCAAGAATGGTGGCACGGCAGACATCAACCCTGTCCAGGAACTTGGTTTCATGTATAACAGGAATCTGGCGGATCCAGATGGGCACGTCTGGGAGGCCATGTGGATGGATCCAGCTGCGATTCCCGCAGATGATCAGGCAGGTTAAGAACGCCCACCACCAGAATATGGCGCGAAATAGCTCCCCCATCCGGAGACAGTACCCAACGCCTACGTCACACATTGCAGGAGGCAGGATGATCGTCATCTATGGAATCAAGGAACACCTTAACCCGGTGAAGGCCCGGCTTTCGGAGGTCATTCACGGTTGCATGAAAGCAGTTCTGGGTATGCCGGAGGACAAGCGGGCTCATCGGTTCATCCCAATGGACGCCGAAGATTTCTATTACCCAGGCGGCAGAACGCCCGCTTACACGGCCATTGAGATCAATATGATGCAGGGGCGCAAGCCGGAAACCCAGAAAGCCCTGATCAAGGAGCTATTCCAGAAGATCGAGTCAGAGATTGGCATCTCACCCGTGGATGTCGAAATCACGATAAAAGAGCAGCCTGCCCACTGTTGGGGGTTCCGGGGCATGACGGGCGACGAGGCTCGTGACCTCAAGTACTCAGTCAATGTGTAGTACCCATCCGAGTTCGTTCCTGGCCCGGTAGAGGACCAACGACTGCGGTTGTTTGGCGAGGAGTAGGATATGGAAAAGGTGATACTGATAACGGGAGGCAGCCGGGGAATTGGGGCGTCAACCGCGAAACTGGCGGCGACCTCCGGATACGCGGTGGCCATCAGTTACCTGACTGACGCTGATGCGGCCCTCAAGATCGTCAGAGACATTCAGAAAGCCGGTGGCAAGGCATCCTCTTTTGCGGCTGATGTCTCCAAAGAAGCGGATGTGATTGGTCTCTTCGAAGCAGTGGATGAAGAATTCGGAACCATCCACGCTTTGGTCAATAATGCGGGTGTGCTGGATGTGCAAACCCGGGTTGAACAGATGTCAGCAGCGAGGATTGAGCACACACTGGCGGTGAACGTGTTGGGAAGCTTTCTGTGTGCGAGGGAAGCGATACGCCGGATGTCGCGGACCCATGGCGGACAGGGCGGCGCCATCGTCAACGTGTCCTCCGCGGCGTCTCGCCTGGGATCGCCGAACGAGTACGTCGACTATGCGGCAGCCAAAGGCGCTATTGATAGCTTTACCATCGGGCTTGCCAAAGAGGTGGCGGCAGAGGGCATCAGGGTGAACGCGGTTCGGCCTGGTGTTATCTATACGGATATTCACGCCAGTGGCGGTGAACCGGACCGTGTAGACCGGGTCAAGGGCTCGGTGCCGATGCAGCGTGGAGGCCAACCTGAAGAGGTCGCCAGGGCCATACTATGGCTGCTCTCAGATGAGTCGTCCTATTCGACAGGATCGTTACTGGACGTGGCGGGAGGACGATGAACGTTAGTCCGCCCTGATAGGTTGCACTACGCGGACGCACTAAGGATATAAAACCACATGGATGAAGAACAGGATCCCGCCATCAGGGCGTTTTTCGGTGATTTCGTCGCCGCATTTTCGAGCTTCGATGGTGATCGGGTAGCTGAAAAATTCAGCCTTCCCTATCTGGCCAAAGGGCCCGGTGATGCATGTAAGGTTTTCAATTCAGGTTCGGATCTGGCGGCGTATTTTCAGTCCTACCTGGATGACTATCACTCGCAAGGGTGCCGTGAATGTCACTATTCGAGTCTTTCCATAAACTGGCTGGGATCTGAATGCGCGATAGCCTCTGTAACCTGGGATCTGGTGGATACCGCCGGGACATCGGTCACGTCCTGGTCGGAATCTTACATGCTGTCCTTTGGGAGCGGTAAAGCCCTCGCCTTTGCCACCGTCGACCACGTCGAGTAACAGAACGGGAACAGATAGAGGTATACACCAATGCAATCAGACGTCGTCAATCTGGCCGAGAAGTTCAGCAAGTTTTCAGAACACTGGTCGCCACGCATCGTCGCGGAAATGAACGACTACCAGTTCAAGCTGGCTAAGTTCCTCGGCGATTTCGTATGGCATGACCATAAGGATACCGATGAGGTGTTCCTGGTGGTCAAAGGTGCGATGGGCATTGAGCTTCGGGATGGTGTTGTTCATCTATCCGAGGGCGAGATGTATGTGGTTCCCAAAGGCGTGGAACATAGGCCCTTTGCTGAAAATGAGTGCCATGTTCTGCTGATTGAACCCCAGGGCGTCGTTAACACCGGTGATTCCGGTGGCGAGCTTCAGGCGGAGAACGATGTCTGGGTGTAGCGACCGTCCACGGAAAACTTCTGACGTCGCCCCCTACCACAAAATATAGATTGATACAGACATGAAACCAGTCATCCAGGAAGAAACAACCGGCTGTGGTATCGCCGCATGCGCGGCTCTTGCGGGCGTCAGTTATGCGGAGGCCAAACGGAAGGCGAATGCCCTGGGCATCTACGCGGCAGATACCGCGCTTTGGTCGGAAACCGGGCACGTCCGGAAACTTCTGCGGGAATTCGGTATCTCCGTGTCGCCCCGGGAAACGCCGTTCGAGTCCTGGGAGCACCTGCCGGACAGGGCGCTCATGGCCATCAAGTGGCGTATGGAACGGGGCAGGCCGTTCTGGCATTGGGTGGTGTTTGTCCGGGAAGACGGCGAGGCAACGGTGCTGGATTCCAAGAAGGCCCTGACATCAAACGTCCGCCGGGATTTCGGGCACATCAGGCCCAGATGGTACATTCAGGTGTCCGGTTAATCTGGCGCGGCGATGCCCAGCCGGTTGCAAGGGCCATATTCAGACGGGACACTAGCTGACAATCAGCTCGTGTTATGCAGCCAACCTTCAGAAAGAACGCTATTCGTCTATATCTGGCTGTGGAATCGAATTGTACACAGCCACATCAAAGTAGCTGACCGTAATAACCTGCGATTTCCGGATGACAACTTTGAAATAATCAAGGGACGAGCGTTTGGTGAGATCGTCGGCGATGACATACCGATCTCCCTGTTTCACGAGAAAACCCGCCTCCTTGTAATGATCCGTGTAGTTGATGCTGAATTTGACGGTTTTCAGCGACGTCCGATAGCCGCTAAGAAAAGGGATAATCGCAAAGCTGTCCTGCAATCCATGCTCGATGGAGTGGTCGACAACGCGCCCCACATAAACTTTGTTGTTCTCGAGGGTAATCAATACGTGCAGGTCTTCACTTCCGCTGTGCAGGGATGAAAACAACATGAACTCGATAGGGTCCACCACAACCAGCTTTCTTTTCGCCTTGATGCGACGGCTCTCGTTCCGCAGCCAGAGGTGGGAAGCCAACCCAAGACCTGTTGCCAACAAAAGTGACAGAAGAGCGATGAACGCGAGTTCCATCTCCGATGGTGCGAGAGGAAAGCCGTTCAGAACAGCCTTCTCCATACCCGGTATGGAGAACTCGAAGAACGTATGGGATAGCCAATAGAAGACAAACGCTGCCGTCACCATGACAACGCCGTGGGCTCCGACATGGAAGTATGCTTCCCAGCCATCGGAGACCCTCAGACGATATCGGGCGGGTAAATGCAGAAGAGAGAAAATATGTCCGGAGGCCAAGACCACCAGTAAGTAAATCAGCCCCATCCCTGGCCTCTGTTCAGTAATGCCCTAGGCGGGCTCTGTTTTTTCCTGTTTACCGGTAACTATCTTGATTTTACTGTACTGGTCCGCTTTACACAGTATCGCCCTGACGGAGTCTGGGTTGTCCAGATCAATGTAGGACCGGCCCTCACGGGTTATGTGCACATCGGCAAGGCGCCTTGCATCATCGGAAGCACGGGAGTCATGACCATGCGACATGTTGGTGAGTCCTTTTATAAAGCTGACGGTCGAAGTCTGGTCAGGAAATAAGCAAAAGTCAATCAACGGCAGGGCTATTACGTGGGGCTCCACATCAACGCTGTGATTTGGTTCATCCGCGCCTTAACGCCCACACACCCCCTCACTCCTTGAAATAAACCACCTGATGCGTAGTGGCAAGCAGCTCTCCGCCCGGGCTCCAGACTTCCGCGCTCTGGTCGAAGAACCCCTGGCCGAAGTGGTTGGCGCTGGCCACGCCCAGTACCGGGGCGCTGCCGATGGATGCCAGTTGCTCGCCGTTGACATGGAAATAGGTGGTCAGTGAGACGGTGCCGATGGGCACCAGCTTTGGCCGCCGGATGTAGATGCGTGGGAAGAAGGCATCGCACAGGGCCGACAGGGAGACGAAGTCCAGCGACCGCGCCGGCTGGTCCTGCAGCCATACCCGGCTCCGGGACGGGTACTCCGGGTGCGGCTCCTTCATCAGTTCACCATCCACAAACCGCATGTCGTAGTTCCGGGTCCACTTCGGACGACCTTCCTTGGACGCATCGGAGAGGTCGGACGCGGGCGGCACCTCCGGGAAGGCGCTCTCGGTGCTGGCCCAGGTCTCGCGCCTTCGCGCCGTTACGGCGGTAGCGAAGGCCACGGTCTCACCACCCTGCAGCATCTCCACCCACCAGTGCTGACTGTTGCGATTGGTGCGCACTGGCCGGGCGATGACCTCAAAGTCGCCATCCGCCACGGGGGCGGCGAAATTGACGGTCAGCGACACCGGTTCGCCCAGCAGTTCCTCGTGGGAGAGCACGCCGTTGAGCAACGTGGCGCCGGTGGTGCCACCAAACGGCCCGACCATGTTGGCGTAGGCCGGGCTGGTGGCGCCCTGCCAGCGCCCGGTGTCGACGGGGGTCAGGGCAACGGCCTGGTCGAGGGGATGAACGGGGGTGTTATTGTCAGTCATGGTGGCCTCGCACACGGATTAGAGGTGGACCCGGCTGCCGGATCTTGACGGTGATAGTTGCATATACAATACTTGCAGCTACAAATACTATCCGGAGCCTCCCATGACCGTCAAATCCCCGGTATCCGACAAGGCCAAACCCCAGGGTTGCACCAACTACCGCATCAGGCAACTGATGCGGCAGGTGTCGCAGTTCTACGATGCCGAACTGGGGCAGGCCGGGCTCAAGGGCACCCAATACGCACTGATGGCCCACGTCATCCAGCTGGGCCCGGTGCGCCCGGGGGATCTTGCAAGGGCCATGAAAATGGACGCCTCCACCCTCACCCGCAACCTGAAGCCCCTGCTGGATGCCGGCTGGCTCGCCCAGTCCCCCGGCCCGGATCGCCGCAGCCGGACCATTGTCATCACCGACGACGGCCGGCAGAAGTGGCACCAGGCCAGGGAGCACTGGAAGCGGGCCCAGCAGCGCATCAACCGCATGCTGGGCAAAGAGCGGGTCATGGCGCTGCACAGCCTGATTGATGAATCACTGGACCTGCTCGCGCCCCACGAGCCAACCGGGGCAGACTCATGACCGCCTCCGCGCCGGGGACAGCCCCGCCAGCGGCCATGACACGCACCGAACAGATGCTCAGTCGTCCGGCGCTACCACTGATCCTCGCCATGGCCGCGCCCAACGCCATCGCCTTCCTGGTGCAGGGCAGTGTGAGCATGGCTGAGGTCTGGTTCATCGGGCATCTTGGCACCGCGGCACTGGCCGCCATTGCCCTGATGTTCCCGGGGTTGATGCTGATGCAGATGCTGGCCAACGGCGCGATTGGTGGGGCATTGAGCAGTTCTGTGGCCAGGGCGCTGGGCCGGGGCCGCAGGGACCAGGCAGAGGCGTTGATCTGGCATGGCGTGACTATTGCGGTGGCTGCGGGCGGTCTGTTCTGGCTGCTGTGGTGGCTTGTCGGGGCGGCCCTGCTCAATCAACTCGACGTCACCCCGGCTGTCATCAACGACGCCCTGATCTATGGCCATATCCTGTTTGGGGGCAGTGTGGCCCTGTGGCTGATGGGTATTATCGCGGCCATCTACCGGGGCATGGGGGAAATGCGCTTTCCTGCCGTGGTGATAGTCCTGGGTGCGTTTATCCAGATTCCGCTATCCGGCGCGCTGATCCTGGGCTGGGCGGGCCTGCCGCAACTTGGGGTGGCGGGCGCCGCCATTTCTGTGGTGTTGACCATGGGCCTGATGGCCGCCGTGCTCATGGTCAGGCTGGCCGGCAATGGACAGGTACTGCAACTGCGGCTGTCCAGCCTGACCCTGCAGCGCGGGCTGTTTGCAGATATCTTCCGGGTCGGGGCCCTGGCGTCGCTGTCTCCGGTACTCACGGTGCTGGCCATTGCCGCGGTGAACGTGATTGTCAGTGGTTTCGGCGCCGCGGCCCTGGCGGGCTATGGTATTGCCGCCCGGCTGGAGTTCCTGTTGATTCCGATGGTGTTTGGTATTGGCGCCGCCATGACGGCCATCGTCGGTACTAATATGGGCGCCGGTCAGGTGGCAAGGGCCGAGCAGGTGGGCTGGACTGGTGGCGCGCTCGCGGCAGCACTGACCGGCAGTGTCGGCCTGTTGCTGGCGATAGCACCGGGACTTTGGGTTGGTCTGTTTACCGATGATCCGGAAACGTTTGCCGCCGGTGCCCGGTTCCTGCAGATTGTCGGCCCGGTGTTCCTGTTCCAGGGCCTGGGCCTAGCGCTCTACTTCGGTTCCCAGGGGGCGGGTTTTATCCAGTGGCCGGTATTCGCCGCACTGGTCCGGTTTGTGGTGGCCATTGGTGGTGCCTCGCTGGTGGCTTACGGGTTCGGTTTCGGGCTGGATGCGGTCTACGCCTGTATCGCCGCCGGCATGCTGCTGTTCGGCGCCATTACGGCCAGTGCCCTGCGGCTCGGCGCCTGGCGCCGGGCGTTACCTGGCCAATGACAGCACGGGCGTGGTGGTGGCCATTGGATGGCGCGCGGCGTTGACACCCCCGGCCCATATCCTATGCTGACCCACTCCCCTTACCAATCCCGACGCCCCCTCGGCACTCGACACTGAAACGGAGGTGCTGCCATGAAATACGCGTCCCTTGCCAAACCCGGCGGACTGGATCAACTCGCGGTCACCGAAGGCCCGGAACCCGGCGAACCCGGCCCCGGCGAGGTGCGGGTCCGGATTCGTGCCAGTTCCCTGAACTTCCATGATTATTCCGTGGTTGCCGGTCGCATTCCCACCGACGATGGCCGGATTCCCATGTCCGACGGCGCCGGTGTGGTGGAGGCCGTGGGTGCCGGCGTCAGCGACTTCCGGGTGGGCGATCATGTGGTGTCCACGTTTTTCCCGGAGTGGCTGAACGGGCCGGCGCCCATCGCCGACTTCAGCACCACACCCGGCGACGGCGTCGATGGTTACGCCCGGGAACTGGTGGTCGCGCCCACCCGGGCCTTCACCCTGGCGCCGGCCGGATACTCTCACGCCGAAGCCGCCACCCTGACCACCGCGGGCCTGACCGCCTGGCGGGCGCTGGTAGTGAATGGCGGGCTCAAGGCCGGGGATACGGTTCTCACCCTGGGCACCGGTGGCGTGTCCATCTTTGCCCTGCAGTTCGCCCGGATGATGGGCGCCCGGGTGATATCGACCTCATCCTCCGATGCCAAGCTCGAGCAACTGAAGACCCTGGGGGCCGACGAAACCATCAACTACAAGACCACCCCTGCCTGGGGCCAGCGGGTGCTTGAACTGACCGGTGGCCAGGGTGTGGACCATGTGATTGAGGTGGGCGGGCCCGGTACCCTGCCGGAATCCATCGACGCGGTATCCATTGGCGGCCATATCTCACTGATTGGCGTGCTCACCGGCCGGGCGGGGGAGGTTCCCACCGCAAAACTGATGGCGAAGCAGGCACGGCTACAGGGGCTGATTGTCGGCAGCCGTGCCCAGCAACAGGACATGGTCCGTGCCCTCGAGGTGAATGACCTGCACCCGGTGATCGACCGGTCGTTTGCGCTGGAGGAGATCGCCGAGGCATTCCGCTATGAGGAGGCCGGCAGGCACTTCGGCAAAATCTGCCTGGAGATCTGATAGCCCGGCAGAGATTTACCTGTCAGCCCCGCCCCTGGGCTGGCAGGGTGCCGAACAGCCGCTGTGTCATCACCAGAGCCAGGGCAATGGCCACGCCGGAGGCTCCGAAGGCCAGCGGGAACCCGCCCAGGGACAGCAGCCCGCCGAACAGCAGGGGCGCCAGGAAGTGGATCGCCCGGTTGGCCATCAGGCGCATGCCCAGGGCGCCTGAGCGTTTTTCCTTATCGACGGATTCGGCCAGGATCACCATGGACAGGGGCTGGGTCAGGCCCGAACCCAGGCCCACCAGCACGGCCAGCAGACCAATCAGCACGATCTGCTCCGAGAAACCCAGCAGGGCAATACCGATGGCCAGGGAGCCCAGCGCCAGCAGCACCGCCGGCCCCCGACCGCCCACCAGGGCGATCAGGCGGGCCATGAAGGGACGGATCACCATGGACACACCGGCCCGCAGGCTGACCAGCACGCCGATTACCACTGGGCTCATGGCCAGGCTTTCCAAGTACACAGGAAGGTAGCTGCCATACACCCCCAGGGCGAACATGCCCAACACCGTCACCAGTACCGACAACTGCACGCCCCGGCTGGTCTGCATCAGGTGCCACTGGGCCCGAAAGCCGCTTTCCCGTCGTTCAACCGCCAGACGCTCCCGGGCCTGACCGGTGAGCCACAGGCCGGCGATGGCGCTCAGGGCCGCAATCACCGCCATCGCCAGGAACACCTGACCGACGCCGTCCTGCTCCGGTAACAGCAGCCCCGCCAGCAACGGCCCCACCACCTGCCCGCCGGACAGCCAGGTGGAATACCAGCCAAAGTACTGCTCCAGCCGCGGGCCAGTGCCCAGGTTGGAAATCAGCGTCTGGGCCGACAGCACCATCTGCAGGTGGGCCAGCCCCACCAGCAACTGCCCCAGCACCAGCCCCGGGTAGCCGTACCAGAAGTGCATGGACAACAGGCCCGCCACCATCAGCCACGCCCCGGCCAACAGGGTCGCGCGACCACCATAGCGGGTGACGACACCACCCAGGGGAATGGCAAACAGCAACGGCAGCAGATACTGGGTACTCAGCACGGCACCCAGCACCAGCGGTGACGCCCCCAGCCTCAGCCCATACACCGGCACGGCCACAATCAGCATGGAATAGACGACAAAACACAGGCCCAGGGCCAGGCAGATGACAAAGAAGTTTCTGCGGGCCTCGGTGGGGGCAACGGTCTCGGCGCTGGACGGCTTTTCTGGAGTCAACGGTCAGTCTTCGAATGTTAGCAAGATAAGGGAATAGACCATGGTAACCTGAGGCACCTGCAACGGGAAATCCGTCATTCCGCGTAAACCTAGCCTCCTGACACAAGACAGCGCCACGCTCCGGTGTCAGCCTCCGGTGATCACTATCATCAGGAGAAGCCCCCATGAACTTCGACTACACCGACCGGGTCCGGGATCTGCAGGCGCAGGTTCAGTCGTTTATGGACGAACACATCTATCCCAATGAAGCCGCGGTACTGGAGGAAATCCGCTCACTGGGGCCCTTCAAGGTGTCCCCTAAGCTGGAGGAACTCAAGGCCATCGCCCGGGAGTCCGGGCTGTGGAACCTGTTCCTGCCGGAATCCGAGTATGGCGCCGGCCTGACCAACCTGGAGTATGCGCCCCTATGCGAGCTCATGGGTCGGGTGGCCTTTGCACCGGAGGTGTTCAACTGCAGCGCGCCGGACACCGGCAACATGGAGGTGCTGGTGCGCTATGGCACCGACCAGCAGAAAAAGCAGTGGCTGGAACCCCTGCTGGAGGGGAAGACCCGCTCCTGCTTTGCCATGACCGAACCGGCGGTGGCCTCCAGCGATGCCACCAATATCCAGTCGTCCATTACCCGCGATGGAGACGAGTATGTGGTCAACGGGCATAAATGGTTCAGCTCCGGCGCCACGGATCCCCGCTGTTCGCTGTTTATCTTCATGGGCAAGAACGATCCGGACAACCCGGACCGCCACAGGCAGCAGTCCATGATCATCGTGCCCCGGGACGCGGAGGGGGTGGAGATCGTGCGCCCGCTACCGGTGTTCGGCTATGACACCCTGGACCGGGTGACGGAGGTAAAATTCAACAACGTGCGGGTTCCCGCCGCCAACATGCTGCTGGGCGAAGGTCGGGGCTTCGAGATTGCCCAGGGCCGCCTGGGGCCCGGTCGCATCCACCACTGCATGCGACTGATCGGCCTGGCGGAACGGATGCTGGAGCAGATGTGCCAACGGACCCAGCAGCGGGTGACCTTCGGCCAGCCGGTGTCGACCCAGAGCGTGACCCTGGAACGCATCGCCGAGTCCCGTATCGCCATCGAGCAGGCCCGGCTACTGACCCTGAAGGCCGCCTACATGATGGATACAGTCGGCAACAAGGTGGCGAAGGCGGAAATCGCCATGATCAAGATCGCCGCCCCCAACATGGCCTGCAAGGTGATCGACTGGGTCATGCAGGCCCACGGCGGCGCCGGGGTAATCAACGATCACGGCATTGCCGCCGCCTACGCGGTTGCCCGCTTCCTGCGCATTGCCGACGGCCCGGACGAGGTCCACCGCAACCAGCTGGGGCGGATGGAGCTGAAGAAGCACCCCATCGGGTGAGGTCGACCCCGGACATCGGCCTGCCCCACCCTCTCCCCAACCCCTCTCCCTCAAGGGAGAGGGGTTTTGAATGAAACCCTGGCGCTGCCGGGTGTGACCACCTCGCCGTCGCTGTTGAGCAGGGCCACTTCCAGGGCCACTTCGCCGGTGGCCGTATCAATGTCCGTCACACGGCCAGTGGCTGTCAGGGAGTCACCCACATAACTGGCCCGGAGGTTGCGATAGGCGAACTCCGTCAGGGTGCCGCGATCCCCCAGCCACTCCAGCACCAGTTGGGTCAGGAAATCCCCCTGCAGGGGTCCGTCAATCACGATGGCGGGGTGGCCTTCCTCCCCGGTGGTGTACGGCAGGTCGTAGTGAATGCGGTGGGGGTTCCAGATAACCGCGTTGTACAGGAACAGCTGCACCTCATCCGGGGCAAACGTCCGTTCGGGCAAGGTGTCGCCGGTGCGGATGCCTGACAGTTCCATGATCACCTCGCTATCCAGGTGGAGCGCTCAGTCATGACCGGTTCTCCCGCTTCGGTTTCAACACGGTTTTCCACCACCACAAAGATCAGCGGCCCCCGGGTGCCTTCCTTCTCAAACAGGTCCAGCAAGGTGTGCTGCGAGACCAGTACATCGCCCGCATGGATCCCCCGGAACCAGGACTGCTCGGATCCACCGGCCATCACCCGTTTCAGGGGCAGCTCGGGCACCAGTCCGCTGTCCGGGGGCAGGCCGTCGTGGCCAAGCCTTTCCCGGGGCAGTATCGGCGTAAACAGTCCGAACAGGAACATGGGCGGGGCTTCGTCACCCTCAATGAACTTTTGCAGACGCTGACCCGTGGCGGCGGCGTACTTCCGGATCTCCCGGCGGGTGACCTCCGCCGTCACCGGGGGCAGCTCTCTACCTATGGCCGAACGATGTTCCTGGGTCAGCAGCGCCATACCGCCGCCCTCACTTGCCCGGCCATTGGGGTTTGCGCTTCTCATTGAAGGCCGCCATGCCTTCCTTCGCGTCCTCGGTCAGGGTCATGGTGGCCAGTTGGGTTTCCGTATAGGCGATGGCCTGCTCGAAGGTCATGTCCTCGATGGCCTTGATGGCATACTTGCCTCGGCGGATGGCGGTGGGGGACTTGTCGGTGAGGCGACTGATCAGCCAGTCCACCCTGTCGTCCAGCTCCTCCGGCGCCACCACGTGGTTGAGCAGGCCATGCTGCAGGGCTTCATCGGCGGTGAAGGGCTCGCCGGTGAGGGTCCATTCCCGCAGTACCCGACGCGGTACCAGCCGCTGCATCAGGCTGAGTACCTGCATGGGGAACAGGCCCACCTTCACTTCCGGCAGACCGAACTTCACGTCGCGATGGGCCACCGCCATATCCGCCATGCACAGCAGGCCCATGCCGCCGGCCATACAGACACCGTTCACCCGGGCGATGCAGGGTGTGGTGGCATTCACTGCCAGCCGGAACAGGTCCGCGTACTCGGCATTGGGTTGTGAATAGTCAAAGGCAAAACCCTGGCCCGGCTGCAGGTCGCCACCGGCACAGAAGGCCTTTTCCCCTGCGGCGGTGAGCACGATAACGCGGATATCCGGATCTGATTCCGCCTTGAGATAGCCTTCCCGAATACGGGCGATGACCTCGTTGTTGATGGCATTGCGCTTTTCCGGCCGGTTGATGGTGATCCACAGGGCCGGGCCCTTCTGTTCCAGCAGGACGGCGTCTTGTTCAGCATTGGACATATCAGGCTCCTGGTTATTGGTCGGCTTCGGCGGGAGTGATCTCGGCAATCACCTTGCCGGCGGTGACCTGCTCGCCCTCGCTCACGGTCAGGGAGGTTAAGGTGCCGGTCACGGCCGCCGTATGGACGTGCTCCATCTTCATGGCTTCCAGCACAATCACCGCCTGCCCGGCCTCGACCTCGTCACCCTCGCTCGCATGCAGGGCGACCACGCGGCCGTTCATGGACGCCCGGATCACGCCATCTCCGGCCTCGTCACCAGCCACCGCCGCTTCGTGGGTGTGATCATCGATGCGGTAGGACTGCCCCCGGTAACGCAGGTACAGCCGATTGCCACTGCGGATCATTACCGCGCCCTCGGACAGCCCCTGGCAGGTGAAGCGCACGTTGTTGCCGTCGACGGCATCCAGGGTCAGGTCCGTGCCCTCACCTTCCAGGTCCACATGGAAGCCACCGTTGCCCTGCTTGCTGACACGGGCATCGGCGGCCTCGCCGTCCACACTGAAACGGAAGATGATGGGCAGCCGGTGGGTAATCCGACTGATTGACCCACCATAGCTGCCCTGGGCATCGGTGGCGTAGAGCAATACCGCCGACAGAATCCGGGCGCGGGTATCAGTCCCGTCATCCCGGGCCAGCAGCTCGTCCTGGTGGTTCTCTACAAAAGCGGTGGTGGCTTCCCCCTGCACAAAGGTGGGATGTTCCAGGCACGCCCGCAGGAACGCCTGGTTGGTTTCCACGCCCAGGGCGGTGGCATCCTCCAGGGCGCTCACCAGCCGGCGACGGGCTTCCTCCCGGTCGGCGCCGGTGCTGATCAGCTTGGCGATCATGGAATCATAGAATGGCGGAATGTCCGAGCCGGATTCCACCGCATCCTCCACCCGCAGCGTGGCGGGCATCTGCCACAGGGCCATGGTGCCGCTCTGGGGCATGAACCCTTCGCTGGGGCTTTCCGCACACAGGCGTACCTCGATGGAGTGGCCTCGCAGCACGATATCATCCTGGGTCAGCGGCAGGGGCTGACCGGCGGCCACCCGCAGTTGCAGTTCCACCAGGTCCAGCCCGGTGATGGATTCGGTGACCGGGTGCTCCACCTGCAGGCGGGTGTTCATTTCCATGAAATAGAACTCGCCGTCCTGGTCCAGCAGGAATTCCAGGGTGCCGGCGCCTTCGTAGTGGATGGCTTTTACCGCCGTCACGGCGGTCTCCCCCATACGGGCCCGCAATTCCGGTGACACCGCCGGCGACGGTGCCTCCTCCACCACCTTCTGGTGACGTCGCTGGATCGAGCAGTCACGCTCGCCGATGTAGACGGCATTGCCGTAGCGGTCCGCCATCACCTGGATCTCGATATGGCGGGGGTTGATGATGGCGCGCTCGAGGATCACCTCCGGGTCGCCGAAGGCGCTCTCCGCCTCCGAGCGGGCACTGCGCAGGGCGGCGGGGAAATCCTCCGCCTTTTCCACCAGCCGCATACCCCGGCCGCCACCGCCGGCGGTTGCCTTGATCATGATCGGAAAGCCCACCTCATCGGCCTCACGGATCAGCCGGTCCTCATCCTGGTCCTCGCCCTGATAACCGGGTACGCAGGGTACGCCGGCGTTCATCATCAGCTGTTTGGCGCCAGCCTTGTGGCCCATGGCCTCGATGGATTCCCCGGACGGCCCGACGAAAACGATGCCCGCCTCTTTGCAGGCCCTCGGCAGTTCCGGGTTTTCTGCCAGGAAGCCATAACCCGGGTGGATGGCGTCGGCGCCACTCAAGCGGGCGGCCTCGATAATGCGGTCAATGCGCAGGTAGGATTCGGCGGGCAGGTCGCCACCAATGGCCACAGCCTGATCCGCCGCCCGCACGTGGCGGGCGTTACGGTCAGCGGAGGAATAGACCGCCACGGTGCGATAACCCAGTTCACGGGCAGAGCGGATCACCCGCAGGGCGATCTCGCCCCGGTTGGCCACCAGCACCTTGCTGAAGGGAGTCGGTTGGTTCGCTGTTGTGTTACTCATAGTGTGCAGACACCGTTCTCAATTCCTGGGATGGCCGGTGGTCGCCGGCCCCGTTTCGTCTAGTCGCATGCCCAGGAGTCTGTGCGGTAGAAATCGCGCCGCGCAGACTCCTAGGGCCGGGCCACCCCGAACTGCATGGCGTGGGGTTCGCGGCGTTCCGCATCCCGGCACACCGACAGTACATAGGCCAGCACCGAGCGGGTTTCCCGGGGATCGATGACGCCGTCGTCCAGAAGTCGGGCGCTGGTGGTGAACACGTCCATCTGGCTCTCGAAGGTGTCGATGATCTTCTTCTCCATGGCCGCCAGCCGGTCGTGGTCCACTTCACCGGTCTTGCGCATCATCGCCGCCTCGGTGACGTTGGTCATGGTCTTCGCCGCCTGCTCGGCGCCCATCACGGCGGTCTTGGCGTTGGGCCAGGAGAAACAGAACCGGGGCGCGAACCCCCGGCCGCACATGCCGTAGTTCCCCGCCCCGAAAGACGCCCCACAGTAGATGGTCACCTGGGGTACGGTGGCGTTGGTCACCGCCTGGATCATCTTGGAGCCGTGCTTGATGATGCCGGCCTGCTCGTACTCCTTGCCCACCATGAAACCGGTGGTGTTGTTCAGGTACAGGATCGGCGTCTGGGACTGGCAGCAGGCCTGGATGAAATGGGTGGCCTTGGTGGCACCGGCCGGATCGATGGGGCCGTTGTTGGTGATGATGCCCACCGGCAGGCCCTCAATCTTCGCGTGGCCACACACGGTGGAAGAACCGTAGTTGGCACCGAATTCCAGGAAGTAGGAGTCGTCCACAATGCGGGCGATCACCTCCTTCATGTCCACCGGGCGCTTGTAGTCCATGGGCATGATGCCCAGCAGTTCCTCCTGATCGTAACGGGGCGGCTGGAAGCTACGGGATCCCAGTGGAGGCAGGTCGCCGTCCCAGTCCAGCTGGGCCACCACTTCCCGCACCATGCGCAGGGCGTCGCGGTCGTCTTCCGCCAGGTAGTCCCCCAGCCCGGAGATACTGGTGTGCATCTCGGCACCGCCCAGTTCTTCCTCGGTGGCGATCTCGCCGGTGGCGGCCTTCAGCAGCGGCGGCCCCGCCAGGAACGCCCGGGAACGGTCCCGCACCATGATGATGTAGTCCGACAGGCCGGTCTGGTAGGCGCCACCGGCGGTGGAAGAGCCGTGGGTGACAGTGACCACCGGCAGGCCCGCCGCCGACAGGCGGGTCAGGTTGGCGAACAGGGTGCCGCCGTGGATGAACTGGTCCACCTTGTAGTTGAGCAGGTTGGCGCCGGCGCTTTCCACCAGTTGCACATAGGGCAGCTTGTTCTTCAGGGCCAGTTCCTGCACCCGTAGCTGTTTTTCCAGGCCCATGGCCTGCAGGGCGCCGGCGTCGATGCCCGAGTCATTGGCGGAGATCATCACCCGCACGCCGGACACGTAGCCGATACCCGCCACCACGCCGCCACCAGGCACGCTCTTGTCCGGATCCGGGTTGTCCAGGCCATAGCCGGCCAGGGTGGACAGTTCCAGGAACGGCGCGCCCGGGTCCAGCACCAGGGCAAGGCGCTCCCGGGGCAGCAACTGGCCCCGCTTCTCGAAGCGCTCCTTGGAGGCCTCGGACTTGGCACGGGTACGGTTCTCCAGTTCGCGGATACGATCCAGCAGGGTGCTCATGCCCTGCTGGTTCTCGCGAAAGGCATCGCTGCCGGCGGATATCTTGGACTCGATGACGGCCATAGGATTGGTGTTCCAGTGTCGTGGATTTCTTCTTTCAACATAAATTTGATCAAGCGATTGGTCAATACTAGAATCAGAAAAAAACCAACGATGGAAACCGCCCTATGATCAAGCTGTACCACTGCGCGAGTGCCCGCTCCTTCCGCGCCCTCTGGGCCCTGGAGGAACTGGGCCTGGACTACGAGCTGCACATGCTGCCGTTCCCGCCCCGGGTGTTCAAAAAGGACTACCTGGACATCAACCCCCTGGGCACCATCCCCGCCATGTTCGATGGCGATACCTTCATGACGGAGTCGTCCGCCATTGCCCAGTACCTCACGGACCGTTACGGCAATGGCCGCCTGGGCGTGCCAGTGGACGATTCACGTTACGGCAGATATCTGAACTGGCTGCATTTCGGGGAAGCCACCCTGACCTTTCCCCAGACGCTGGTGCTGCGCTATACGCGACTGGAGCCGGAGGAACGGCGGGTGCCCCAGGTGGCGGAGGACTACAAAAAGTGGTTCCTGGGTCGCCTGCGGGCAGTGGAGGCTTCACTGGAAAAAACTTCGCCCTGGATTCTCGGAGAGACCTTCACCGCCGCCGACATCTCGGTGGCCTATGCCCTGTTGCTGGCGGAAAACCTGAACATGGATGAGGAATTCGGTCCCAACACCCGGGCCTACTGGCAGCGCATCCAGCAGCGGGAAGCCTTCAAGAGGGCGTTGGAGAGCCAGGAGGAAGCGGCAACGGCGCAGGGTATTTCCTGAGCCATGCGAAGCCGGGGCGAAGCATCGCCCCGGGTGCCGGCTCAGCGTACATCAGGCGGGGGTGGCGGTCGGTTCCAGTTCCGCCAGGAATTCCAGGATGGCATCGTTGAAGGCGTCGTTCTGGTCGCCGGACACCATATGCCCCGCACCGCCAACATCCATGGCCCGGCCATTGGGCATCAGCTCCAGGAAGTCCTTCACGCCTTCATCACTGACCACATCACTCATCTTGCCACGGACCAGCAGCGTGGGAGCCTGAAGCCGCCTGGCGGCCGTGCGCAGGCGCTCAACATTCTTTGACGCCCCCGGCGTCCGGTCGCCGCCCATGAAGGCCGGATCCCAGTGCCAGTACAGGCGATTGTCTTCACCCACCCTGAGGTTCTTGCGCAGACCTTCGCCGGAGCCGGAGCTGGGCTTGCGGTGCGGGTTGTAGGCGCTCACGGCGGCGACCACCTCTTCAATCGAGTCGAAACCGTCCAGGTGTGCCAGCATGAAATCCCGTATCCGCTGGATGCCGGCCTTCTCGGCCTGGGGCACGATATCCACCAGCACCAGCCCCCTGACGTCGAGGTCCGGGCTCTCACCGGCCGCCAGCAGTGAGCTGATGCCGCCGAGGGAGGCGCCCACCAGTACGGGTGGCTGAGACAGGTCCGCCAGGATGCCATGGACATCTTCTACAAAGCGGTCGATGGTGTAGTCCCCCTCCGGGCACCACTCACTCTCGCCGTGGCCGCGCATGTCCACGTTGATCGCCCGGTAGCCGTTACCCGCCAGGATGCGGGTCAGTTCACCCCAGGAATGGCGGGTCTGGCCGCCACCGTGCAGCAGGACAACGGGCTGATCATCCGGGTCGCCCGCCACATCGGCAGCCAGCTTCAGCCCCGAGGCGCCGTTCAGGTAAAGTCGTTCCATTGTGGTTCTCCGGTATGGCTCTCCATGCGGTCGTTAGCCGACATGGGGTCATCAACATAGGCGCGCTTATCGAGCGCTTGCTACCAATGTGCTGATGATGCCCCAAGTGCGCCCGGAAATTCCAGTTAGTTTTGCAACTATCTGTTTCTGATCCGTACCCGGCGGTATCAGACCAGCCCCCAGTCGCGGGCCTGTTGGGCTGGCACTGGAATCTCCAGTTCAAGCAGTACCTGGGAATAGGTTTTACCCTGGGGATCCATATGGAGCGAACTGACGCCGCCGCCATCCAGGGACTCCGCCAGCAGGAAATTGATGCCATGGATACCCGGCAACGGATAGGCGGTGACTTCTCCCTGGGTGAGCCCGCTGAAGCAGGCCTTGACCCGCTCTGGCGTCAGGGCGGCCCGGATCACGTCAAAGTAACGGGCGTCGCGGGCGATCACGCCGATATTGGCGTAGTTGCCCTTGTCACCGCTGCGGGCCACCGCCAGGTCCATCAGCGGAACCGATAGGGTGCCTTCTTCCGGCAACGCCGGTGCTTCATGAGAGTCCGCTGGTTGCGGCTGCCCCTGCCCTTTCAGGCAGGCCTGTGGCAGGTGGACCGGTTCGCCCCCCACTTTCACCGTTACCGGCACCTGATCCTTGTCGATCAGGCCTGAGAACAGGCTGACCACGGGGCTGGGGCGTGGACGGCCCGGCGTCACCCCGGTAACCGCCGGCGACATGGACAGGGCCGCGCCCACAAATTCCTTGGAGAAGAGTTCGACGCCTTCCTTGCGCGGGTGATGCACGCCCAGGCGTAACACCACCTCCCGCGCCTGCCGGGCTTCGGGCCGGGCGTGGTCGCCGAACATGGATTCCGCGCCGATCACCTGCAGATCGGACTTGCTGAACGGTGGCAGTCCTTCCTCCTCCAGCATGGCGGCGGCACGGTTGCGGATGGCCTCCCCCATGCGCCGGGCCTTGGCCGCGGCCTCCCGTCCGACAATCACGAAACTGCCAATGCAGGTGAAACCGCCCATATAGGTGGCGCTGACCTTGTACTGGCCGGTGGGCTCCCGGCCCCGGGCGCCCCGGATCAGCACCCGGTTATCGCCGGCCTGTTCCATGGTGACCCGGGTGAAATCACAGATCACATCCGGCAGCACGTAGCTGTGGGCGTCGCCAATCTCGTACAGCATCTGCTCGCCGGCGGTGAGGACCGACACCAGCCCGCCGGTCTCCGGGGGCTTGGTCAGCACGAAACTGCCATCCGCCGACACTTCCGCAATGGGGAAACCGGTGTTCTCCCAGCCGGCCTCGGTATCGTGCCAGTCGGTGAAGTTGCCGCCGCTGGTCTGGGCACCGCATTCGATCAGGTGACCGACCAGCCCGCCAGCGGCCAGGTGATCGTAGTCTTCCGGCTTCCATCCAAATTCATGGATAAGCGGCCCTACCGCCAGGGCGCTGTCCACACAGCGACCGGTGACCACGATATCGGCGCCGGCATCCAGCGCGGCAGCGATGGGAAAGGCCCCCAGGTAGGCATTGACGCTCATGACCTTGTCGGGCATCGCCTCACCCGTTTCCATTTCCCGCAGATCTTTCTCCCGCAGTTCGTCGGCCCGGTCGAGCAGGTTGTCCCCTTCCACGGTGCCGATCTTCAGGGTAACGCCGGCCTCTTCCGCCACCGCTTCCAGTGCCCGGCGACAGGCCTCCAGGTTGACCCCGCCGGCATTGGCAATGACCTTGATGCGCTTGTCGGCGATGTCCTTCATCCAGGGTTTCATCACCCGGTCGATGAAGTCGGTGGCATAGCCCCCCTCCGGGTCCTTGGAGCGGGCTTTGGCGAGGATCGACATGGTGATTTCGGCAAGGTAATCGAGCATCAGGTAGTCGATATCACCGTGCTGGATCAGTTGCTTCGGCCCCAGGGCGGTATCGCCCCAGTAGCCCGAGGCACCGCCGATTTTAATAACCTTGTCCGTCATGAAAGACTCCGCTGGGTGATTCGATTCTGCTACAGGCCAAGCTGCCGCGTGGCCAGGTCGCGCATGATTTCCTCGGCACCGCCGCCGATGGCGTTGACCCGCACTTCCCGGTAGATGCGCTCGGATTTGGGCCCGCGCAGGTAGCCGGCGCCACCGAGGGTCTGCACCGCTTCCCGGGCACAGTACTCCATGGTCAGGGTGCTCTGGTTCTTGAGCAGGCAGACGTCCGCCACCGGGTTATCCCCCTGCTCAATACGCCAGGCCAGCTTTTCCAGGTAGGCCTGGCTGGCCTCGATCTTCATGACCATATCCGCCAGCTTGTGGCGCACCACCTGGTGTTCGATCAGTGCCTGGCCGAAGGTCTGGCGCTGGCGGGCGTATTCCACCACCTCGTCATAGCAGGCCCGGGCAAACCCGATGCAGCCGGCGGCCATGAAGATGCGCTCGAAGTTGAAGTTGTTCATGATCATCTTCGAGCCCTGATTCTCCTCCCCCAGCAGGTTGCCTGCCGGTACCCGGCAGTCGTCGAAGTAGAGGGTGGCCGTATCCGAACACCACCAGCCCATCTTGCGGTCCAGGGGGGTACGGGTGAAGCCCGGGGTGTCCCGGTCGATGACCAGCAGGGAGATGCCCTTGTGGCCCGCCTCGCCGGTGCGCACCGCCACCGTGTAGGTGTCCGCCCGCATGCCGGAGGTGATAAAGGTCTTGGAGCCGTTGACCACGTAATGGTCACCGTCCCGTTTCGCCGTGGTCTTCAGGGCCGCCACGTCGGAACCGCCGCCGGGCTCTGTGATGGCCAAGGCGCTGATGGCCTCGCCGGCGTAGATGGGCGGCAGCACCCGCTGCTTGAGGTCTTCGGAGCCGTACTTCACGATCGGGGGCGTGCCGATACCGTGGCTCATCAGGCTGGCGGACAGCCCCCCACAACCGGCTCGCGCCAGTTCCTGGGCGGCAATGATCATGTAGAACAGGTCCGCCTCGACACCACCGTATTCCTCCGGATAGCCCAGGGGGATCAGGCCGATGTCCGCGGCCTTTTTGTAGAGTTCCCTGGGAAAGGTGCCGGCCTCATCCCATTCGGTCACCCAGGGCTCGATCTCGTTGCGGACAAAGGCACGGACCGAATCCCGGAAGGCCTCGTGCTCGGCGGTGTAGAACGGACTGCTGGTGGTCATGGATCTTCCTCGGTTGTCGCGGTTCGGGGGTTACTGGTACTGCTTGCGCAGCTCCCGTTTGAGCACCTTGCCGGTGGCGGTACGGGGCAGTTCGTCCAGCACCACCAGGTGTTTCGGGACCTTGAAGCGGGCCAGGTGTTCGCCGCAGTAGGACTGGATCTCCTCCAGGGTGGGATCGTCGCCCTCCTCCGGCACGATCAGTGCCATGGGCACCTCGCCCCATTTCTCATCCGGCACACCGATCACCGCCACGTCCCGTACTTTCGGGTGGCGATAGAGCACCTGCTCCACCTGGGTGGGATAGACGTTCTCGCCGCCGGAGATGAGCATGTCCTTCTTGCGGTCGACGATGTAGTAGAAGCCCTCGTCGTCCTGGCGGGCCAGGTCACCACTGTGGAACCAGCCGTTGCGCCAGTCCTCGGCGGTGGCGTCGGGACGGTTCCAGTATTCCCGGAACATGCTGGGCCCACGCAGCACCAGTTCGCCGGTTTCCCCCGGCGCCACGTCGTTGTCGTTCTCGTCCACGATGCGCATCTGCACATGGATCAGCGGTTTGCCCACGGAGCCGTTCTTGCGTACGGCGTTTTCATTGTTGAGCACACAGGCGGAGGCGCAGGTCTCGGTCATGCCAAAACCTTCCAGGAACTGGAAGCCCCGCTTCTGGAAGAACTCGATCACCGGGATGGGACAGGGCGCACCGCCGGACAGCAGCACCTTGAGGTGTGAAAGGTCGTAGTCGTCGAAAGCCTTGTGCTGGCTGAGCATCAGCCACATGGCCGGCAGCACGAACAGGGTGGTGATGCGCTCACGCTCCAGTGCCTTGAGCAGGGTGTCCGGCTCAAACTGGGGCTGCAACACGATGCGGGCCCCGCAATACAGCATTGGCAGCGTGTAAATGGCCAGCCCGCCGATATGGAACAGCGGCGCCACGGTCAGGGTGCTGTCGTCGGTATTGAAGGCCAACGGGCTCATCTGGGTGTTGATGGCAATCCAGGTGGGATTGGCGTGGGTCAGCAGGGCACCCTTGGGTTTCCCGGTGGTGCCGGAGGTGTACATCATCATCAGCGGGTCGTCCTGGCCCACCAGGGTATCCGGGTCGGTGGTGTCCGCGGCCGCCAGGCTCTCTCGGTAATCGGGATCACCATCGGCACCCGTCACGCCGTCACCGCACTCGCCGTTAACGGCAATGGCATGCTTCAGGGTGGTGGTGCCGCGGATCGGCTCCAGCAGCGGCAGCAGGCGGGCGTGGTAGACAATCACCGACGCCTCGGCATCGTTGATGATGAATTCCAGTTCCTTCGGACTGAGCCGGAAGTTCAGCGGTACCGCAATGGCCCCCAGCTTGGCGCAGGCAAAGAAGACTTCCAGGAAGGCCGTGCTGTTGATCATCAGCAGCGCCACCCGGCTGCCCTTGGTGACGCCCTTTGCCGACAGCAGGTTGGCGGCACGGTTCACCCGCACATCGAGATCGGCATAGGTGACCCGGTCGTCGCCATAGATCAGGGCTTCGGTGTCGGGGCGGTACCAGGCGTGGTAGCGCAGCCAGTCACCAATGCCACCCAGGTAGTGGGAGGTGAGGCTGGGGTCGTTCTGTTGGTCTTGTTGTGAACTCATGGTGCACCTCTGATCGTCGTGTGAGCAGCCGGGGTGTGCCGTCAGACCATAGCAGTCGTCTGCCATGGCCTCTTGTGTGAACTGGCTGCCAGTGTCCGGCAGGCGCTGGCGGCAGAGGCCGGCTCCTGGACATGGATTTGAAGCCGGCGGGAACCACTGACGATTTCCCGGGGCGGCAACCCATAGATCCTGCGGATGGAATGGCTGAAATGGGTCGAATCCGGGTAGCCGGTTTCCAGGGCGATATCGGTCAGTGTGGCGGAAGACCGGACGTGGTAGAGCAGACTGCGGGCCCGGCGCCAGGCCCGGTACTTGCGCAGGCAGATACCGGTCTGTTCCTTGAACAGGTGCAGGAAGCGGGACTGGGACAGCCCCTCTTCCCTGGCCAGGGTCGCGGCACTGCGGCTATCGTCGCTGTGGTGGCACAAGTGGTCCACCACCCGGCCGACCCGCGGGTCCAGGTCACCGGGAGGCAGGCGCCGACCGAACAGCAGATTATCGAACGCCCCATCCCCCAGCCGGGTATCAGGTGAAAGCCGGCGAAATCGCCTGCCCCCTCCCAGGATACGGTTACGCAAGGCCGTCGCGTCTTCCTTCAGGCGCTGACGGATATGGGAGCCGACGGCATCAATGTCGGTGTATTCCGGCTCCACCATGATGATGGCCAGCTGTCGGTCCCGGGTGCGGACCCTGTGGGGCGTATAGGGAGGCACCCAGCAGACCTGGTGTCGCTGCCACCCATTCCCGAGGTCCACCTCCATCGGGGTCTGCTCGGCCACGTAAAGGGTCGCGCAACCGAAGTTGCGCAGCCCGGGTCTGCCCAACAGGCCGAAATAAAACACCCGGTGATCGCTGATCAGCATCACCCGGGGCGAGTCACCCAGTCGGGATTCCGTGGTCCGGGCGGGGGTAAAACTCATTGCGTTACCCTCCTGTCTGTTGTTTTCCAAAGACTAGACCTAACACTTGGTCAAATTCAAGATTCACCGCTAGAATAATTTGACCGAATGATTGGTCTCATGCCTGAATAGATCCCAGACCAAGCCCGGAAACCTGCCCCGACGCCCCCTCAAGACAGCGTACGGAAGGCAATAAACCAACAACAATCAACCGGGAAAACGGGCCCGGTTTCCCCCAATGGAGGGCAGCATGCGTTACACCACCGAACACAAGAGCCTTTACGATTCCGTCAGCAAGTTCGTGGCGGACGAGATCAACCCCTATGTGGACCAGTGGGAGGAGGAAGGCATCTTCCCCGCCCGTGAGCTGTTCCGGAAGATGGGTGCCAAGGGCTTCCTGGGCATTACCAAGCCCGAGGCGTTTGGTGGCATGGGGCTCGACTGGAGCTACGACCTGGCCTTCTGCGAAGCCATGGGCGAGGTAAACTGCGGCTCCATTCCCATGGCGGTGGGTGTACAGACCAATATGGCCACACCGGCCCTGGCCAAGGTTGGCTCCGATGAGCTGCGGCGGGAGTTCCTGGCACCGGCCATTGCCGGCGACTACGTGGCCTGTATCGGTGTTTCCGAACCCGGCGCCGGCTCCGATGTGGCCTCCATCAGGACCATCGCCCGCAAGGACGGCGACGACTACATCATCAATGGCGGCAAGATGTGGATCACCAACGGCACCCAGGCGGATTTCATGTGCCTGCTGGCCAACACCGGTGATGGCCCGGTGCACAAGAACAAGTCGCTGATCGTGCTGCCCATGGACACGCCGGGCATTACCGTCGCCCGCAAGCTGGATAAACTGGGCATGCGTAGCTCCGATACCGCGCAGATTTTCTTCGAGGATGTGCGGGTGCCCCAGCGCTATCGCATCGGCGAGGAAGGCCTCGGGTTTATCTATCAGATGCAGCAGTTCCAGGAGGAGCGGCTGTGGGGCTCCGCCAGCACCCTGCGGACTCTGGAGCGCTGCATCGAGGACGTGGCCGAGTACACCCGCCAGCGCATTGCCTTCGGCAAACCGCTGCTGCACAACCAGACCATCCACTTCCGCCTGGCCGAGCTGCAGACCGAGGTGGAACTGCTGCGTTCACTGGTGTACCGGACCACGGAGGGCTACATCAACGGCGAGGACATGACCCGCCTGGCCTCCATGGCCAAGCTGAAGGCCGGACGGCTGTGCCGGGAGGTCACCGATGCCTGCCTGCAATACTACGGCGGCATGGGCTTCATGAATGAAACCCTGATCACCCGGCTCTACCGGGACCTGCGGTTGGTGTCCATCGGCGGGGGTGCCGACGAGGTGATGCTGGGCATCCTCAGCAAGTTCATGGGCACCCATCCGGGCGACCAGTAGGCCGCTGGTAGCGCCGGGGTCAGCCCCGGCCCCCGGTGGCTAGGATCATAACCCGATCCGTCAGGTCGTCCAGCGACAGGCCACCGCCGGCCCGGAACCAGGTGGGCGTCCAGTGCATGGCACCGGCCAGCAGCTTGCGCAGGATATCCGGCTCCATGGTCAGCATGCCCTCGGCCTGGGCCTCTTGAAGCACGCCCAGCCAGATGCCCTCGTATTCTTCCCGCAGTTTGAGGATATCCGCCTTGGCATCATCGGACAGGTTGCGCCACTCCCCCACCATCACGCTCCAGGCCTCGCCGGTTTCGCCGTTGGTGGCGTAGAGTTCCACCGCAATCAGGGTGCGCAGTTTGGCCTCCAGGCTATCACTCTGCTCCAGCGCCCGTTTCATGCGAGTCAGGTTGAGGATGATGCTCTCCTCCATCACCGTGCGCAGGATCTCATCCTTGCTGCGGTAATGATGGAAGATGCTGCCGGGCAGTATGCCAGTCTCGCGGCCGATGTCGCGGACCGTGGTCTGCAGGTAACCCTTGTGCCGGAACAGACTGGCCGCGGTATTGAGCACGACACCCCGGGGGCTTTTGGGATCGGTGATGCTGCCGTTTTCTATCAGCTCGTTGCGGATTTCTTCACTGAATACCAAGGGTCCGGCTCTCTCTGAGACTGTGGGGATCGGGTCGCATTCTATAGCATGTCCCGCGTTTCGGGCCACCGGAGTGCGGCAATCAGTCAGCACCGGTATGCCTTACCAAGAGTGTAGACCAAACGCTTGCTCAAATCCCGGGCGTCCGCTAGATTGATCAAAACAAGAACAACAGCCAAGGACCAGCGGAGCACTTCCATGCCAGAACAACACCCTGCCCCAACCCCTGAAATGAACATGATCGACCGGGTCTGCGCCGGCGACATCCTCACCCGTGCCGCCGACCTGTACCCGGACAACATCGCTATGGTGGACGACGGCCGCACCCTGACCTACCGGGAGTTCGAGGATCAGGCCAACCGCGTAGCCCACAGCCTCCTTGGCCTGGGTCTGCAAGCCGGCGAGCCGGTGGGCGTGCTGGCCCGTAACTGCCTGGAGCTGATGGTGACCTACATCGCCTGCGCCAGGGCCAACCTGGTGTTCGCACCGGTCAACCTGGGCCTGAAACCCCATGAGATCGCCTACTGCCTGAAGGACTGCAACACCCGAGTCCTGATCGTGGAGGAGGCCCTGATGGAAGCCGGTCAGTCTTTGCCGGAGCAGTTGCCGGCGCTCGAATGTCTGTACTGGACAGGAACCAGCCCCCATGAAGCCGGTGGTCAGACCTGGCAGCCGTTCCAGGCCCTGATTGACAGTGCCAGCGACCAGCCGGTGGAAGTGGTGGTGGGCGACCGCGACCCGGTCCAGTTGCTCTACACCAGCGGCACCACCGCCAATCCCAAGGGCGTGGTGACCAGTCACCTGGCCGTCACCATGGCTGCCATGGCCAATATCATCGCCAACCGCCTGCCCCCCGAGCAGGCCATGCTCTGCCAGTTGCCGCTGTTTCACTGCACGGCGGTCAACTGCCTGGCGCTGCCCACCTTCATGATGGGTGGCAAGCTGGTGATGGCCAAAGGCTTCGACGCCCGGGAATGCGCGCGGCTGATTGAGGAGCACCGGATCTACATGCTGGTGTTCCTGCCCATGATGTTCAACGAAGTGCTGTCGGACCCGGAAGCCAGCCAGCGGGACTTTTCGTCGGTGCGCCGCGCCCTCTACGCCATGGCGCCCATTGCCGAAAACAAGCTGCAGGGCATCCACGATGCCTTCCCCAACGCTGACGTGATCCTGGGTTCCGGCCAGACCGAATTCACCCCGGCCACCTGTCTGATCCGCCCCGAGCACCAGTGGAGCAAGGCCGGCTCCTGGGGCACCGCCACCCCGCTGACCCGGGTGGCGATCATGGATGACCACGGCCGCCTGCTGCCACCGGGGGAAACCGGCGAGATCGTCTATCGGGGTCCGCAGGTGATGACCCAGTACCTGAACCAGCCGGAGAAGACCGAAGAATCCTTCAAATACGGCTGGTTCCACAGTGGCGATATTGCCTCCATCGACGAGGACGGCGCCATCTGGTTCACCGACCGTAAGAAGGATCTGATCAAGACCGGGGGCGAGAACGTGGCCTCACTGGATGTGGAACGCTGCCTGATGGGTCACCCGAAAGTGGCGGAAGCGGCGGTGATCGGCGTCCCCCACGAACGCTGGGGCGAGGCCATCACCGCCAGCGTGATCCTGATGCCGGGCAAGGAGGCGACCGAAGGAGAACTGATCGAGTACTGCCGGGAACACCTGGCCGGGTTCAAGGTGCCCAAGGCCATCGTGATCGTGGACGAGTTTCCCCGCACCGGCACCGGCAAGATCCAGAAGCATGTGATCCGCAAGGGGATGGAGGATTTCTTCTCCTGAGGGCAGGTGCCCCCGGGAGATATCTCCCGGGGGTGACGTTACCTAGCGCGCCATACCATAGAATTCGGCATTGGGGCGCATGGCCGTATGGGCTGCCAGCCGGTTAGACATGGCAAACAGCCCGGTAATCGCCCCGATATCCCAGATCTCATCCTGGCTGAAGCCGGCCTGCTCCAGCGTTCGGATATCCCCTTCCCCTACCAGCCAGGGCGTCTGGGCCAGTTTGACCGCGTAGTCCAGCATCGCCCGCTGTCGCTCACTGATCTCCGCTTCCCGGTAATTGGCACCGATCTGGTCCGACAGCCACGGCTGTTTCGAGCGGATGCGCAGGAAAGCCCCATGGGACACCATGCAGTAGAGGCACTGGTTGGCGCTGCTGGTCGCCACCACAATCATCTCCCGCTCCACGCGACTCAACCCCTCATCGGACTCCATCAGATCATCATGCATGGCCAGGAAGGCCCGCAACTGGTTGGGACGATGGGCATGGCCCAGGAAGACATTGGGAATGAAGCCCATCTTTTCCTGCAGGGTTTCGATGCGTGTTCGAAGATCCTCCGGCAAAGTGGAAAGATCGGGGATCGGAAATCGGGAGATGGGCGGTTGCTCGGGCATGGAAAGGACTCCGCTATATGGACCAGACTCCAGAATAACAGGGTCTGCTCTGACAGCTCTTGTGATAACTGGCTAGTGAGGGAACGCGATCGATCCGACACAAAGCAAAAGAGATCACGGGCCGATAGGCCTCGCTTCAAGCAATCCATTGCCAGCAACATTATGGATCACGAGAGAGTCATAGCCACGGTAGTTTCCGTCTCTGGCCTCGTCAGTCAGCCAGATGAGCCAGTCCTCATGGCCATCATTGTCTACGTCTGCCCTGGCCACCACCTCAAGCTGGATGTACCAGTCATCAGATTCCAACGTGACAGTGTTGTCGTCCACCTGGACAGGTAACTCGCCCGATATCTCGGCAAGCGTATGATAATGATTGGACGCTGGCCCCAGTGATGATCGGAAGCTGCGCAGATCAAGCCTATTGCGTAGCACCTCTCCTGCTGGGACATCAGGACGGTACTTCTGCTGCACCGGCTCAGCAGACTTTAGGGCTTGCAAGGTATCGCAGACTCTGTAGTTCGCCAACTGACTGCGATTCTCAACACCTTCCAAAACATCGGCTTTTCCCCGGAGTTCCAAATACTCCCGGCAGCTGTGCGCAGTTGCCCCATCGCTAAACTGGAGCTCAGGGCGAGGCTCCGTCATGACTTCGTCATAGTTGTGCAGCTCTCGGGTAAACGCTCCAAAGTCATCTCCGCCAGTATCTGTTCCGCTTGCTGAGCATGCTGATACCAATAACAGGGTTGTTAAACCAACGACACTTGTCCTCATGGCAAAATCCTTTCCAGTAGATCTGCTTCCTTATTCCGCCTGGTCGGATAGGCATCCTTGAAGTCCCGGAGTTCTTCTACGGTGCGCTTCCAATCCTGAGAAGTCACCGCATCCCAAAAACCCGGTGTTTTAATATTCAACCCAGTCCCATATTGGAAAGCCACCGAAGCGATTACCGTTTGAGCCTCTTCGGGAAGAGTAGAAAATGCAACTTTATTCTTGTTGTTTGGCGCTCCAGCGTACAAGCTCTGCAATTGACGGACTTGACCAGCCTTTACGGCTCTGTCGATAACCTCCGCCTCCATCGGTGTGATGGTCAGAGGATTATTCGCCAGAAATCTGCCTGCTTGAACACTTTTTATCGAAAGGTAGGGTTTGAGCTTCGTGATCAAAGACTGGGACAGTCCAAGGCGTTGAAGGTCAGCTTCATTCCTTTGGCCAAGATCAAATCCCGTCGCGACGGTAACACCACTGTTACTACCACCGGGATTTGGAACATAGGCCCTTAATACACGCCCACCTTCAAGATCACTAATGAAAGAGTAATCAATATTTAACGACATCCTGCAAACCTCTCCTTGGCCAATAAATCCTATTGATGTAGCAAGCGAACAAGCCCTGCAATCCCATGCTACGACCGTTCGCCCAGACAGGTAGAGTAAGCCAGTTGCCCCTAGAAAAGAAACCGTAGTGGCGATAACTTGATCCAGTCCTCACCTTGACCAAACCACCTCTGCGACCCTCCCCCACTGCTCCTCAAACTCCGCCGAAGGCAACCGGCTGAAGCCGGAGCGGATGTAGCGCTGGATCTTGCCCTCCACAAAGGTCATCACCCAGTCCGCCGCCCGGTTGGCAGTGGGCTGGGGGCGCAGGCCCTGGCGGATGTCGCCTTCCTTGAGGATCTGGCGGACCTGGGTTTCCAGGCGGTCGAAGAACTGGCTGGCGCGTTTGCGCAGGGCTTCGTTTTCGCCGCTGAGGGCTTCGCCGGTAAGCACGCGGCACAGGCCCGGGTTGCGCTCGGCGAACACCAGAACCAGTTGGGTGACCTGTTGCAGGCGTACCTGTGCATCTTCCTGCTCCTGCAGGATGCGCTGGCAGCGGGCAAACACGGTGTCCTCGGCAAACTCGATCAGCGCCTCGAACATCTTGCGTTTGCTGGGAAAGTGACGGTACAGGGCGGCCTCGGTAACGCCCACGGCCCTGGCCAGGCCGGCAGTGGTGATGCGGGCTCCGGGGTCCGTTTCCAGGATCTCCACCAGGGCCTGGAGGATGGCGTCGCGACGACTGGGTTTCTGGTTGGTCATGACAGGACTACAGCGCTCTGATTTGATTATTGATTGGTAATGTTTCGGTGATGAGGGGATTCTACAGGGATCGGTGGGGATTTTGTTTGAAGGCGGGCAGGAAAATGGGGTGTTTTAGCTCCCTCTCCACTGAAGGGAGAGGGGATTTCAGGCGTAAACCAAGGGTGTAGCCAGCTAGAAGAAAGTACCATCAATGGGCGAGGACGCGCTGGCATAGGCCTTCTTCGGCATGCGGCCGGACAGGTACGCCTCGCGGCCGGATTCGATGGCCAGCTTCATGGCGTGGGCCATGCGGATGGGGTCCCGGGCGGAAGCGATGGCGGTGTTCATGAGTACGCCGTCACAGCCCAGTTCCATGGCGATGGTGGCATCCGACGCGGTGCCGACACCGGCATCCACCAGCACGGGCACGTTGGCGTTCTCGACGATCAGGCGGATGTTGTAACGGTTCTGGATACCCAGACCGGAGCCGATGGGGGCGCCCAGGGGCATGATGGCGATGCAGCCCATCTCTTCCAGGCGTTTGGCCAGCAGCGGGTCGTCGGAGCAGTAGACCATCACCTGGAAGCCGTCGTTGATCAGTTCCTCGGCAGCCACCAGGGTTTCGGTCATGTTCGGGTAGAGGGTTTTCTCTTCGCCCAGCACTTCCAGTTTCACCAGGTCATGGCCATCCAGCAGTTCCCGGGCCAGTTTGCAGGTGCGTACCGCATCCTTCGCGGTGAAGCAGCCGGCGGTGTTGGGCAGGATGGTGTACTTCTCCGGCGACACCACGTCCAGCAGGTTGGGCTCGTCCGGGTTCTGGCCCAGGTTGGTGCGGCGTACCGCCACGGTGACAATCTCGGCGCCGCTGGTTTCGATGGCGTGGCCGGTCTCCGTCAGGTCCCGGTACTTGCCGGTGCCCACCAGCAGGCGGGACCGATATACCCGGCCCGCGATCTCAAGGGGTTTGTCTTCCGGCAACGGTATCTGGCTCTGGTCAGTCATGGGATTCCTTGGGGGTCTTGGTCAGTAAACAGGCGCGGGAACAAGGTGGCGGATCAGCCGCCGCCAATGGCGTGGACCACCTCAACGCGGTCACCGTCGTTCAGGCGAAAGTCGCCATGCTGGCTACGGGGTACGATATCTTCGTTCACCTCCACCGCCAGCCGTTTGCCGGTAAGGCCGAGGTCGTCGATCAGCCATTGCAGCGTGGCCTGATCGGGGAGTTCCCGGGCATCACCGTTGAGTACTACGTTCATATTGACCTCTTATTCACGCGGGCCGACGCAAGGCCGCTATCACCAGCAAGGCCCATCCCACCATGAAGCAGACGCCACCGATCGGCGTGACTGGCCCCACCCAGCGGATATCGGTCAGCACCAGCAGGTACAGGCTGCCGCTGAACAGCAGGATACCGGCCAGGAAGAAGCCACCGGCGACACCCAGCAACCGGCGCGAAAGGCCGGTGGCAGACAGCAGCGCTACCAGTACCAGCGCGATGGCATGGTACATCTGATAGGTGACGGCGGTCTGGAAAACTTCAAGGCCCCGTTCGCCCACCATGCCCCGCAGGCCGTGGGCGCCAAAGGCCCCGGCCATGACCGCCAGCAGAGCAATCAGGGCGCCCACCGCCAGCCAGTAGCGGCTCAGGGATGGCTGGGCGTGTTCAGCATTCACAGTGGATCTTCTCGTCGGTATCCAGGTTCATCAGGGTCAGGCGGCCACCCCACACGCAGCCGGTATCCAGGGCGATATACCGGTCACTGCCGGTCTCCCCTTCCAGGGCGGCCCAGTGACCGAACAGCACCCGCACATCATCCGCCCTCGGGAAGCTGAACCAGGGGGCGTAGCCCTCCGGCGAATGACCGGCGGACTCCTTGGTGGCCAGCTCCAGGGTGCCGTCCTCGGCGATGAACCGCATGCGGGTGAAATAGTTGGTAATCATACGCCAGCGGTCCATGCCCTGCAGATCGTCCCGCCAGCATTCCGGGTAGTTGCCGTACATCTGGCGGAAGTACGTTTCCACATCAGGACCGCGAAGCACTGCTTCCAGTTCCCCGGCCAGGGCTGCGGCCTTTTCCGCACTCCAGATATGGGGCAGGCCGGCATGGGACATCACCAGGTTGCGCCGGGGGTCATGGATGCAGATGTTCTGCTGCAACAGCCATTGCAGCAACTCATCGTGATCCGGTGCGTCCAGGATATCCTGCAGGGTATCCTTCTTCTTGATGCTGTGGCCGCCGAGCGCCACTGCCAGCAGGTGCAGATCGTGGTTGCCCAGCACCACCACGGCGGAGCTGCCCAGGTTCTTCACATAACGCAGGCTTTCCAGGGAGGACGGCCCCCGGTTGATGATGTCGCCGGCCACCCACAGACGATCCCGGGAAGGAGAGAAATCCACCTTGTCCAGCACATCCAGCAACCGGTCGTAACAGCCCTGGATATCTCCAATGGCGTAGTCAGTCATGGTCAGCCTCGTTTGTGGCATCCGCCTGTGGCCGGTTCCCGGTCAGGTAGTCGGCAATGGCCACGTACTCCGGCAGCCCCAGGTTCTCCGGGCGCAGGCCGTCGTTGATGCCCAGGTTCTGCAGCTCCTCCGCACTCACCAGGTTACCCAGGGACTTGCGCAGGGTCTTGCGGCGGGCGTTGAAGGCGGTGCGCACCACCTGCTGCAACATGGCCAGGTCTCGCGCCGGGTGGGGCAATGTCTCATGGGGCACCAGGCGGACAATGGCGGAATCCACTTTGGGCGCAGGTTTGAAGGCCCCTGGCCCCACCTCGAACAATGGCTGCACCCGGCAGAAATACTGGGCCATGATACCCAGCCGGCCGTAATTGTTGTCCCCCGGGCCCGCCGCCAGTCGCTGCACCACTTCCTTCTGCAGCATGAAGTGCATGTCCTTCACCACCCCTGCCTGCTCCAGCAGGTGGAAGATCAGGGGCGTGGAGATATTGTAGGGCAGGTTGCCCACGATGCGCAGGGGGCCGTTGCCCGCCAGCTCGCTGAAATCGAACTTCAGGGCATCCGCCTCGTGGATATGGAACTCCGGGTAGTTGAAGAACTTGGTACGCAACACCGGGATCAGGTCCCGGTCCAGCTCCACCACCCGCAGCCGCGGATTCACCGCCAGCAGTTCCTCGGTGAGGGCGCCAAGCCCCGGGCCGATTTCCACCAGATTGTCGTCCGGTTGCGGATGGATGGACCGCACGATCCGCTCGATCACCCCCGGATCGTGGAGAAAGTTCTGCCCGAACCGCTTGCGGGCCTGATGACCGGCACTTTTACTCAAGACGATGCCCCTGTCTGTTGGGCGTGTTCACGACGGTACCGGGCCATCTGCTCGCCCACGCGGATCGCCGTATGCAGGCTGCCCGCGTCCGCCTTGCCGGTGCCGGCCAGGTCCAGGGCGGTGCCATGGTCCACGGAGGTGCGCACGATGGGCAACCCCAGGGTGATGTTCACGGCGCGGCCAAAGCCCTGGAACTTGAGCACCGGCAGACCCTGGTCGTGGTACATGGCCAGGACGGCGTCGGCATCGTCCAGCCAGTGGGGCGTGAACAGGGTGTCCGCCGGCAATGGGCCGGTCAGGGTGATGCCTTCCTGCCGGAGCTGTTCCAGGGTGGGTTCGATGACCTCGATCTCCTCCCGCCCCAGGTGGCCGCCCTCACCGGCATGGGGGTTCAGCCCCGCCACCAGGATACGGGGATGACGAATGCCGAAGTAGGTCTTGAGGTCCTGGTTGAGGATGCGCGTCACCTGCCTCAGTCGTTCCGGGGTGATAGCGGCCGGCACGTCCTTCAGGGGCAGGTGCGTGGTGGCCAGGGCCACCCGCAGGTCCTCGGTGGCCAGCATCATCACCACCCGCTCGACACCGCAAAGCTCCTGCAGGAATTCGGTATGACCGCTGAAGGCAATGCCGGCCTCGTTGATCACCCCCTTGTGCACCGGTGCGGTGACCATGCCGTCAAAGGTACCGTCCAGGCAATCCCGGGCGGCGATGGTGAGGGCGTCCAGCACATACTGGCTGTTGCCGGTGTGGGTGGTACCGGCTTTGGTGTCGGCGATCCCCGGTACATCCAGCACCGACAGCTCGCCGGCGCTGGTGGCCACGGCCTCCCCCGGCTGCCAGGGCTGTAGCTTCACATGCAGCCCCAGCAGGGCCTGGCGGGCCTCCAGCAACTCCCGGCTGGCAACGACTACCACGCGCTGGGCGCGTTCCTCGGTGGCCAGTTGCAGGCACAGTTCGGGACCAATGCCAGCGGGTTCACCCGCGGTCAGTGCCAGGGTGACCGGTTCGGTCATGAGTTCTTGATCTCCACGTAGGCCTCGTCGCGGATTTCCTGGAGCCAGTTCTGCAGTTCCGTCTCGTACTTGCGGCGGTACAGGGCCTGACGGGCCTCAGAGGCGCGCACCTGCTCGCTGATGTCCTGGTTGCGACGTTCCTGTACCTCCAGGATATGCCAGCCGAAGCGAGAACGGAACGGCCGGGTAACTTCGCCCACCGGCGCGTTCATCATGGCCTCTTCAAAGGCGGGCACCATCTGGCCCGGACTGACCCAGCCCAAGTCACCACCGGCGGAACCGGACCCCGGGTCGTCGGAGTATTCCCGGGCCAGCTCGCCGAAGTCACCACCATTCACCAGCTGCTGGTAGATATCGTTGATCCGCAGCTCAGCCTTGGCATCGGACACCACCTCGGTGGGGCGAACCAGGATATGGCGCACTCGAGCCTGTTCCACCATGTTCCGGGTCTCACCGCCACGACGGTCGAGGACCTGGACGATATGGAACCCGCTGCCGCTCTGGAGCACCTCGGAGGGCTGATTCAGGGGCAGTTCCGGCACAATGTCGGTCACCAGGGACGGCAGGTCCGCCCGGCTCCGCCAGCCCATCACGCCCCCTTCCAGGGCATTGCTGGCATCGGACTCCGCCACCGCGGCCGACTGGAAGTCACGACCGCCGGCAATTTCCTGCTGCAGGCGCCGGGCCTTCTGCCGGGCCTGGGCAACCGCCTCCTGGTCGGAGAAGTTATCCACCGCCACCAGGATATGGGCCAGCTGGTATTCGGTGGTGGTCTGGGTCTGGCCGTTGGTCTGCTCCAGGTAGTTTTCCACTTCCCGGTCGGTCACCCGTACCCGGCTGTCCACCTGACGCTGCTGCACACGGCTGACCAGCATTTCCCGGCGGATCTGTTCACGGGCTTCCTGGTAGGTCACCCCTTCCGCCGCCAGTTGCTCCTCGAACTGCTGGAGGGTCATGTTATTGCCACGGGCAATGCGGTCGATGGTTTCGTTGAGCTCGTTGTCACTGACCCGCATGCCCATCTGGTCCGCCATCTGGAGCTGGATGTTCTCGGTGATCAACTGATCCAGCACCCGCTCTTCCAGCACCTGCCGGGGTGGCAGGCCGGTACCCTGGCCCTGCAACCGCGAACGGATGGTGTTGACCCTGGCGTCCAGCTCCGACTGCAGGATGACGCCGTCATCCACAATGGCCACCACCCGGTCCAGCGGCTGTCGGTCCGCCTGGGCAACGGAGGCCACTGCCATCATCAGGGCCACCAGCAATGTCTTGATACCCGTCAGGCTTTTTGCCTGCATACTTACCTCGTTCATGGTTCAGTCGATGTGTCAGGGGCGCGCGCCGAAGCGCCTGCGCTCGCGTTCCTCGTAACCGTAGAAAGCGTCGGAGAGCGTATTCTCCGTGCCACCGGAGCCACCCAGCCCCTTGAGCTGGATCTGGAACACCACCCGGTGGTCGACCTCCCGATCGTCAACCGCGTCGTACTCGGTCACACGTTGTTGCACCAGTTGGAAACTCCAGCAACAGTTGTTGTACTCCAGCCCCGCCAGTGTACCGACCGTTTCGTCCAGCTGTGAATCGAAGACCCAGCGGGCAATCAGGCTGAGGTTGTCGGTAATGGGCACAATACCACCCACGTCCATCTGCTCGAACCGGTTATTGGGATTGGTGCCTCGGCTGTAGCTGTGGCCCATGCTGACCAGGTAGCGGTAGTCCGGCGAGTGGTAGGCCAGCACGCTGCGGCCCTCCTCGGTATGTTTCTCCCGCGGGTCCCAGAGGCCGGATACCCGGATATCCAGCGTATCCAGGGGCCGGAGCACCATCTCCCCGGCATAGGGGGAATCGCTCTCGGTACCACCACCACGGCCATTGAGGGTAACCTCCCGGTCTTCGTGGTAGAACACCTGGCCCAGGCTGAAACGGGCGGTCTCCACCCCGGTCGCCATGTCATTGAAACGGCTGGTCAGTGCCACCGTGGTCTGGTTGGCGTCACCGACACGGTCGCCACCCACGAAGCGGTTGGGCTGGAACAGGTTGTCGAAACGGAAGGAACGCAGGCCGGCATCAAAGTTGGGGATGTCGTCCTGGTCATCGTCCGCATCGGCGTAGACATAGTACACCCGTGGCTCCAGGGACTGGTTGTACTCATCGCCAAACAGAGTGGTCTTGCGGTCCAGGTAGATACCGCTGTCCAGTTCCGCCACCGGCACCGAGCGGTTGAAAGTGGGGTCGCCCAGGTCGTAGTCGTCCAGGTCGTACCAGGTCTGGTCCAGGCTGACGGAGGGCCGCGTGTAGCCCCAGATGGTCCGCAGGGGCAGGGCCAGCTCCGGGATGGCCCGGGCCCGCTGACCCACCGCCCGGTCAAGGCCGGTCAGGCCCTCGTTGTCACGGTCAAAGTTGGTGTACTGACTCTCCAGTCCCACCTCGAAGATCCCCAGGGGTACATTGGCGCCGTAGATCACCTCGGGGAGTTGATCGTAGGGCTTGTTGCGGTCGGCCACGGTGTCGGTGATGGTCTGGTAGCCGGCCACATAGGCTTCGAACAGTTGCCATTGGTCCTGGTAGCGCACGCCACCCCGGCGCAGCAGGTGGGTGGCATTGCCGATGTCCAGGGTCTGGTTCAGGTCGCTGAGGTAGTCGTTGTCAGACACCACCGAGTAGTCAGCGTATCCCCGCCAGCCACTGCCGAAATTCGCCCGGCTGTGGAAATCCAGGCCCCAGCGCTTGCCGGACTCGCCAGGAAACTCATCCCGGTAGTATCGGTCATCGTCGATATACCCCACCTGCAGCACGGATTCCCCTAAGCGGCTCAGGTAACGCCCCTCCGCTTCGGTCAGCAGGCCGCGACCATGGATATACTGGGGTGTGAGGGTGGCATCGTAATGGGGCGCCAGGTTCAGGTAATAGGGCGTGGACAGGTACAGGCCGCTACCGGTGTTGGACGTGCCCGCAGTGGGATACAGGAAGCCTGTCTTGCGGCGGTCATCGATGGGGAAGCTGGCCCAGGGCCAGTAGAACACCGGCACGTCCTTCACCTGCAGGCGGACGTGCCTGGCGGTACCGAACCCTTCCGCCTGGTTGAGACGGATGTCCGACGCCACCAGCGACCAGTCGTTGCGGTCCGGGGCACAGGTGGTCAGGTACCCCTGGTCGATGGTGATGATCTGTTCCTCCGGCCGGGTGATCCGCGAGGCCTGGCCCCGCATCTCCGTCTGATGGAACAGGAAGCTGGCATCATCGATGGTGAAGAAACCGGAATTGACATCGTAACGGGCGCTGTCACCGGTCAGCAGCATGCCGGGACTGCGGCTGGTCATGGGCCCGGTAACCGACACCTCGCCGCTGGCCTGGTCATAGACCGCCCGGTCGCCGGTCATGGCCATGCCCGCCTGGGACAGTCGCACATCCCCTTCCAGGTGTAACCGGGTATCCATCTCGTAGCGGGCCGACAGGGCACTGGCATTCACCGGGGCGCCCTCCTCTACCGCGACGTCGCCGGCTGACGATTCCGGCGCCACATAGCCACCGCGGCAGAACAGCGGCAACCGTGCCTGCTGTTCCGGCGGCAGTTCCGACCGGGGGCGCCAGTCCATACTGGCCGCCGTGGGCGAGTCCGCTGCTGCAGTTATGGCCGTGGACAAGAGGCAGACGCCGGCCAGCAGGGCGGCAACCCGGGAGCGTTGTGCCTCGACGACAGACTGTTGGCGGCCTGCTGGCCTCACGTAGTACTCAAGTGGCACCGGTTCCGGATCCTGTTGGTGGTCGGCGTGGCGGGCAGTATGCCCAGAGTCTCCCGCCTGGGTGATTCGTTACGGTTCTGAGTCCCCAAGAGCCCTGCACGCAAGGCCGGTTGGTGAAGATTTGGTGGGCTAGTTTACACGGGACAAGCGGGCTTGTTAACGCGCTTCTCCGATGCTTCCATGGCTGGGGAGGCGTTAGTGTCCCGTCTGGGTAATTCGTCGCGCCCTCAGTAGCTCAGTCGGTTAACGAATTACCCAGACGGGACACTAGCCATTCAGCAACGGTATACTCTGCCTCCAGTAAATTTTGGAGATCCGCCCCGGCCACGCTGCGGGATTCACTCCGCTGAACCTGAACACAAGGGCACCGACAACATGGACAAGCGCCTGGAAAAACTCACCTACTGGGTTCACCAACACTCCGGCTTCGACCGCGCCCATCTGACGCCGGTCAGCGGCGACGCCAGTTTCCGACGCTATTTCCGGGCCACCGGCAAAGACCGCCTGGGCAAGTCCATTACCGCCATCGCCATGGACGCGCCGCCGGAGAAGGAAAACTGCCACCCCTTCGTGGCCCTGGCCCGCCACTGGCGTCAGCATGGCATTGCGGTACCGCAGATCCTGGCTGACGACCTGGAACAGGGGTTCCTGCTGCTGGAGGACTTCGGCGACCGACTGATGCTCGGGCGCCTGAACGGGGTCACCGCCGATGACCTGTACGACGAGGCCATGGCCGAACTGATCCGCATCCAGCAGGCACCGGACACTGACGATTACCCGCTGCCCCCCTATGACGAGGCCCTGCTGAACCGGGAGATGGACCTGTTCCCCGACTGGCTCCTGGAAGGCCTGCTGCAGATGGAACTGGGCGACCGCGAGCGCTGCATGCTGGACACCACCTTTGCCTTCCTCCGGGAGAGCGCCCTGGCGCAGCCCCGGGTGACCGTGCACCGGGACTACCATTCCCGCAACCTGCTGGTGCGCCCGGACACCCCCGTGCCCGGGGTTATCGACTTCCAGGACGCGGTGAACGGCCCGATCACCTATGACATCGTGTCACTGCTCAAGGACTGCTACATCGACTGGCCCGCCGCCCGCCGCAACACCTGGCTGGAGGATTTCCGGGTCATGGGCCGCGAGGCCGGCCTGCACCAGGCCGACAGCGACACCTTCCACCAATGGTTCGAGTTGATGGGCATGCAGCGACACCTGAAGGCGTCGGGCATCTTTGCCCGGCTCTACCTGCGGGACGGCAAGAGCGGCTACCTGGCGGACATCCCCCGCACCGTCAACTACCTGGTGGAGGCCAGCCAGCCCCTGCCCGCCCTGCGCCATTTCAACCAGTGGCTGCGGGAGCAGGTAGTGCCCGCCATCCACCACAAGCTGGGCACGCCCCCGGACGACACCACCGGAGGCCCGCACCCGTGAAGGCCATGATCCTCGCCGCCGGCAAGGGCGAGCGCATGCGTCCGCTCACCCTGAACACCCCCAAGCCGCTGCTGGAGGCCGGCGGTGCGCCGCTGATTGTCCACCATATCCGCAAGCTGCGGGCGGCGGGGTTCAACGACCTGGTGATCAACCACGCCTGGCTGGGAGAGCAGATCGAACAGGCGCTGGGCAACGGCGGAACCTACGACGTCACCATCAACTATTCCCGGGAAGGGGAACCACTGGAAACCGCCGGTGGCATCATCCAGGCGCTGCCATTGCTGGAGGGGGATTCAGGCTGGTTCGCAGTCATCAACGGTGACATCTGGCATGATTTCGATCTGTCGACACTCGAGCCGCCAGCGTCCGGCAAGGCCCGGCTGGTGCTGACCGACAACCCGGCACACCATACGGAGGGCGACTTTGCCCTGGGGGCGGATGGCCGGGTCACCAGCGACGACGAACCGCGCCTGACCTTCACCGGCATCAGCCTGCTGCACCGGTCGCTGTTTGACGGCCTGCTGCCCGGCGCCCGCAAGCTGGCCCCGATCCTGCGCGAGGCCATGACCCGGGGCGAGGTGACCGGCCTGCACCACCGTGGACAGTGGATGGATATCGGCACCCCGGAGCGCCTGGCAGCCCTGGACCGACTCCTGACTCAACCCCGGCACCCCTGACCCTGGCACTAACATGAGCGGAAGTGATCAGCAAAGCCTGCCAGCCCACACCCGGGCCCTCCTGGAAGAACTGCTGTCCGACTTTATTGCCGGCAACCACCAGCCCACCCGCATGATGGCCCGCTATACCCTGGGTCGCGGTGCCCGGCAGGCCCTGTTCTACTGCCTGGGATACATTGCCAAGGCCGATGGCCGGGTCACCGAGCACGACATCCGCTACGCGGAGAACCTGATGGAAAGCCTGGCGCTGTCGCCCAGGGCCCGCCGCAAGGCCATCCGGCGCTTCCACCAGGGCCGTGACAGCACCGACCTCTCGCCCCTCAGGATGGCCTGGTTCAGGCTGTTCGCCCCCTGGCGACAACGCACCAACCTGCTGGTTGGCCTGTGCCTGTGCCACGGGGCCCAGTTGCATGGCACGCCGGAGAGGCCCAGACGTTATCGCTGCGAGGATGCCTTCTGCCGCCTCGGGCTGCCCCTGGCCGCCATCGACCGGATTCACCGGGTCTACCGGGAGGAGGTGTGGATGGCGGAACCGCCGCCCAAGCCGGAAAGCCTGCAGGATGCCTACCGCATCCTGGGAGTGGATGCGTCCATCAGTTTCACCGACATGAAGCGCACCTACCGCCGCGAGGTGGCCCGCTATCACCCGGACAAGCTGGGCGACAGCCTGAGCCCGGCGGAACAGGCCCGGGCCCGTGACCAGTTGCTGAGGCTCCAGCAGGCCTGGGAAGTGATCAAGCGTCGGGAACGGGTGACTCGCTAGCCCCCCTAAGGAGACTACTCTTTTCCCAGCCATCCCAGCAGGCGGTTGGCGATCACCCCCGCATCGCGGCCGGCGGGCCGCATGGGAACCGGCGCTGACATCGCCTGATAGGAAGCGATTCCCGCGCGCCGGAAGGCTGCCTGTCGCCCGGCAACATCCCCATTGCGGGACGGGTAGAGATCCAGGATAGGTGTGGTTTCCCCACTGAGCGCGTCACTGATCGTGGCCGGGGACTGGCCGCCAAAATCCGCCGCCACCCAGACTGCCTGACTGACCCCGGCGGGGGCCTCCGGCAGGAAGGCACGCACCTCATCGGCACCACGCCCCACCCCCACCAGGATCACGCGCTGGTACTGCTTCCCGGTAAACCAGGCCACCGCGGCTGTCAGCCGGGCCCCGATGGTTTTCCGATGGGCTTCCAACAGGTCACGGGCGGCTTCGTCGTTGACGTCGATCATCACCGAATCCGCCTCCGCGTCGCCATCCCCATCACCGGAGGGCGCGTTGTCCGCCAGGCGTTCACGGGCCATCTCCAGGGACGGGGACGGCTGCTCCAGCCCCAGGGTCATGGTCGCCCAGCCCGCCTCGCTCAGCCGTGAACGCAGGCCTTTGAGCAGACTGTCATTGGCGGACTGCCCTTCCCCGGCCAGAATCACCACGCCCCCCGACGGTCGGGCGGTGACCTCCCGCTCCACCAGGGCCAGCACGCGGGGTTCGTCCTCGGGTTCCAGCCACACCGCCAGATGCGGGTATTGTTGGGCCAGGGCACCAGCATCGCCGGACGACCGGATGAAGATCCGTTGCAAGGGTTCCGCTGGCGGGGTTTCTCCCTCTTCGGCAGCGGCGGCCCCGTCTTCCTGATTCTGGTTACCGTTGTCGGCCGGCTCACCGTCCTGGGCCGTCACCGGCGTAGTCACCAGTAGGGCCAGTAACACCAGCAGGGCGGAATAATGTTGCTGAATCGCCACGGACAATTCCCGTTCAGACTGTTAGAATGGCGCGATTCCGAAGAGGGCTTCCCGGACCGCGTCAGGAATCTTAACACAGGGAGCCCACCCCCTCCCTGACGCAGAACACAGCCGTATGAAGAGACCATCATGAAACAGCCTGAACTGATCGCCCCCTCGATCCTGTCCGCCGATTTTGCCCGCCTGGGCGAGGAAGTCGACAATGTGCTGGCGGCAGGCGCCGATGTCGTCCATTTCGATGTCATGGACAACCACTACGTGCCCAACCTCACCATCGGCCCCATGGTCTGCGAGGCCCTGCGCAAGCACGGCGTGACCGCCCCCATCGATGTGCACCTGATGGTGTCCCCGGTGGACGACCTGATCCGCATGTTCATTGACGCCGGTGCCAGTTACATCACCTTCCACCCGGAAGCCTCCAACCACATCGACCGCTCACTACAGTTGATCCGCGACGGCGGTTGCAAGGCCGGGCTGGTGTTCAACCCCGCCACACCGCTGAGCTACCTGGACCATGTCATGGACAAGGTGGACATGATCCTGCTGATGTCAGTCAATCCCGGCTTTGGTGGCCAGAAGTTCATCCCCGGCACCCTCGACAAGCTGCGGCAGGCCCGCAGACTGATTGATGACAGCGGCCTGGACATCCGCCTGGAGATCGACGGTGGCGTGAAGACCGACAACATCCGCGAAATCGCCGCCGCCGGCGCCGACACCTTCGTGGCCGGCTCCGCCATCTTCAACACCGACGACTACAAGGCCACCATCGACGCCATGCGCGCCGAGATTGCCAAGGCAGGATAACGGATACCGTGGACAAGCGAACCTTCACCTCCCTCTGGCCCGGCGTGGCCCTGTTTGACCTGGACGGCACCCTGGTGGACAGCGCACCGGACCTGGCCGCCGCCGTGGATCATATGCTGGAAAGCCTGGGACGACCGCCGGCAGGCCAGGAACGGGTACGCCAGTGGGTGGGCAACGGCGCCCAGGTACTGGTCCGCCGGGCCCTCACCGGCCAGGTGGACTGGGAGGCTGCGGCACCCCTGGACGACGCCCTGTTCAACGACGCCATCACCCAGTTCTACCTGTCCTACGAGGAACTCAACGGCGACCGATCCACCGTGTTCGACGGCGTCGAAGCCTGCCTGCAACGCCTCCACGACAACGACTGCCGGCTGGCGGTGGTGACCAACAAGCCGGAGCGGTTCGTGCAGCCGCTGCTGGAGCGCATGGGGCTGGATCACTGGTTCGAGATGGTTGTTGGCGGCGACACCCTGACCGTGAAGAAGCCGGATGCCGAGCCCCTGTTGCTGGCCATGCGCACCCTGGGCGGCAGCCCCGGCACCACTGTGATGATCGGCGACTCCGCCGCCGATGCCGAAGCCGCCCACAACGCCGGCCTGCCATCGGTGCTGGTACGCTATGGTTACCACTATGGCCCGTCTGTGGACGACCTGGGGGCGGACGTGGTTGTTGATTCGCTGACCGAGCTTTTGTAACCTCACAGGGATAACGTGAACACAAACCTTCATTTCGGGAGATTCCTGCCGTGCAGGGACTGAATCTGACTGCATCGCGCGGCGTCCTCACCACCCGCGCAACACGATGGTGGCGATGGCGGACCGGCTGAGACGTGCCCCGGTCGTGCGGTAAGGCCTGCACGCCACATTGAACGCTGCCCGACAGGCTCCGGCGGCAACAGCAGATCAGATTTCAGGATGATGTCATGACACCCGAACAGTTTTCCGGGCTGGCCGACGCCGGCTACAACCGCATTCCCGTGTACCGCGAAGTGCTCGCGGATCTTGATACGCCCCTGAGCACCTACCTCAAGCTCGCCAGCGGGCCTTACTCCTACCTGTTTGAATCCGTCCAGGGCGGCGAGAAATGGGGCCGCTACTCCATCATCGGCCTGCCCAGTCGAGAAGTGCTGAAGGTGTATGGCGATAAGATCACCATCACCCGGGACGGCCAGGTGATCGAGGAGGCCGAGCGCGACGACCCGCTCACCTTCGTCGAGGAATACCAGGCCCGCTTCAACGCCCCGGACCTGGACGACCTGCCCCGCTTCAACGGCGGCCTGGTGGGCTATTTCGGCTACGACACCGTGCGCTACATCGAGAAGCGCCTGCGCGAAACCTGCCCGCCGGACCAGATCGGTACCCCGGACATCCTGCTGATGGTGTCCGACGAAATCGTGGTGTTCGACAACCTGCGGGGCAAACTGCACCTGATCGTCCACGCGGATCCGGCCATGGAAGGTGCCTACGAACAGGCCATGGCCCGCCTCAATGAGCTGGAGGCCCGCCTGCACCGGCAGACCGCCGACGCCCCGCGAACGCCGGAGCACCTGCGCGGCAAGACCGTAGACGAGAGCGACTTTGTCTCCGGCTTCAGCCAGCCCCTCCATGAAAAGGCGGTGGAACGCATCAAGGGCTATGTGCTGGATGGTGACGTCATGCAGACGGTGATCTCCCAGCGCATGTCGATCCCGTTCGAGGCGCCGCCCCTGAACCTGTACCGGTCTCTGCGAGTGCTCAACCCGTCGCCGTACATGTACTTCCTGGACCTGGACGACTTCCACATTGTCGGCTCCTCCCCGGAAATTCTGGCCCGGGTGGAAGACGAGGAAGTCACCGTGCGCCCCATCGCCGGTACCCGCAAGCGCGGCGCCACCGAGGCCGAGGACAAGGCCCTGGAGAAGGAGCTGCTGGCCGACCCCAAGGAAATCGCCGAGCACCTGATGCTCATCGACCTGGGCCGCAACGACGCCGGGCGCGTGTCGGAAACCGGCACCGTGAAACTGAGCGACAGGATGATCGTGGAACGCTATTCCCACGTCATGCACATTGTCTCCAACGTCACCGGGCGCCTGAAGGAAGGGACTTCCTGCCTGGATGTCCTGCGGGCCACCCTGCCCGCCGGCACCCTGAGCGGCGCCCCGAAGATCCGCGCCATGGAGATCATCGACGAGCTGGAACCTGTGAAACGTGGCGTCTACGGTGGCGCCGTGGGCTACCTGTCATTCAACGGCAATATGGACACGGCCATTGCCATCCGCACCGCCGTGATCAAGGACAACACCCTGCATATCCAGGCCGGGGGCGGCATTGTCGCCGATTCGATACCGCGCCTTGAGTGGAAGGAAACCATGAACAAGGGCCGGGCAATCTTCCGGGCCGTTGCCATGACCTACAACGATTTCGACCACTGAGGCGGGGGATAAGACAATGCTGTTGATGATCGATAACTACGACTCCTTCACCTACAACGTGGTCCAGTATCTGGCAGAGTTGGGTGCGGATGTGCATGTTCACCGCAACGATGAGATCACGGTGGAGGAGATTGAGGCCCTGAAGCCGGAGCGCCTGGTGATTTCACCGGGGCCCTGTACGCCCAATGAGGCGGGCATCTCCATGGCGGCGATCCGCCACTTTGCGGGCAAGCTGCCGATCCTGGGCATCTGCCTGGGCCATCAGGCCATCGGGCAGGTGTATGGCAGCAATGTGATCCGTGCCGGGCAGGTGATGCACGGTAAGGTGTCGCCGGTGTACCACTCCGATACCGGAGTGTTCCGGGGCCTGAACAATCCGTTGCAGGCCACCCGCTACCACAGTCTGGTGATCGAGAAGGAGAGTCTGCCGGACTGCCTGGAGGTGACCGCCTGGACCCGGAACGATGACGGCTCCATGGAGGAAATCATGGGTGTCCGGCACAAGACATTGCCCATCGAGGGGGTGCAGTTCCATCCTGAGTCTATTATGACTGAGGAGGGGCATGAGCTTCTTCGTAACTTTTTGCGGTACTGATTGCCTTTAAAGTCAGTGCCAGAGAGAAAGACCGGCCGGGGAGCGGTATCGCTTGCCCAGACACGCCCGCAAGTACGTCCCTGTAGGGCTCGTCGGCAGCCGTCCCTGGCTGCCGACGGTCTGGGAAAGCAATCCCCCACCCCGTCCTCAGTGCGGTCCTCCAACGTGTGCCCTCGTCATAAAGGCACTCATTTCGATCTTGGATCAGGACCGCATTAACTCCGTCGCTTATCGGACGGGGGGTGATGGGGCCTTTTCGCAGCAGCGCCATGGATGGCGCGGAGCAAGGCGGGCGCCAGGGATGGCCCCTGAATTGCGGCGGAGAAAAGGCCCCGTCACCCCCCGGCCAGGCACCCAAACTCGAATACAAATGTTGAAGAACTAAACCGAGAGGCCCACCAATCATGGACATGAAAGAAGCCCTGAACCGAATCGCCTCCAACCTGGACCTGAGCCGGGAAGAAATGAAAGAGGTCATGCGCATCGTCATGGGCGGTGAGGCCACCGATGCCCAGGTCGGCGCCTTCCTGATGGGCCTGCGCATCAAGAGCGAAACCATCGAAGAGATTACCGGCGCCACCGAAGTCATGCGGGAACTGGCCACCAACGTCACCATCAACGCCGACCCACTGGTGGACATCGTCGGCACCGGCGGCGACGGCGCCAACCTGTTCAACGTGTCTTCCGCGTCCGCCTTCGTAGTGGCAGCAGCCGGCGGCTTCGTGGCCAAACATGGCAACCGGGCCGTGTCCTCCAAGAGCGGCAGCGCCGACCTGCTGGAAAAGGCCGGCGTCAACCTCGACCTGACACCGGAGCATGTCGCACGCTGCGTGGAGCAGATCGGCGTCGGCTTCATGTTCGCCCCGGCCCATCACGGTGCCATGAAACACGCCATCGGCCCCAGGAAAGAACTGGGCTGCCGCACCATTTTCAACATCCTCGGCCCCATGACCAACCCCGCCGGAGTCAAACGCCAGTTGCTGGGTGTGTTCACCCCGGCCCTGTGCCGACCCATGGCGGAAGTGCTCCACAAGCTGGGTAGCGAACACATCATGGTCGTGTGCTCCAAGGATGGCCTGGACGAAATCAGCCTGGCCAGCGCCACCCACGTCGCCGAACTGAAAGACGGAAAGATCACCGAATACGAGATAACCCCCGAAGACCTGGGCATCAAGAGCCAGTCGCTGATGGGCCTCTCCGTGGATACCTCCGAGGATTCCCTCAACCTGATCCGCGCCGCCTTCGGCCGGGGCCACGACGAAATGGCCGAGAAGGCCCGGGACATGATTGCCCTGAATGCCGGCGCTGCCATCTACGTAGCAGGGCTTGCCACAACACCACAAATGGGCGTGGAAATGGCCCTGGATGCCATGGGCAGCGGCCTGGCCGCCGGCAAGATGTCCGAACTGGCCGACTTCTCCCACTGTTTCGACTGAGCAAGCATAACGATGACCGACCGACACATTGACCGCACCCCCACGATCCTCCGCAAGATTGTGGACCGCAAGTGGGAAGAGATCGACCAGCGCAAGCGCCGCACCACCGAGGCCGACCTGAAGGCCATGGCCGGCGACCAGCCGCCTGCCCGGGGCTTTACCCGGGCCATGGCCGATCGCATCGGGGCACGACAGCCGGCGGTGATTGCCGAAATCAAGAAGGCCTCCCCCAGCAAGGGCGTGCTGCGGGATCCCTTCCACCCGGGCGCCATTGCTGACAGCTATGAGCAGGGCGGTGCGGCGTGCCTGTCAGTGCTCACTGACCAGGATTTCTTCCAGGGCCATGAGGATTACCTCAAGGAGGCGAGGAGCGCCTGCGGTCTGCCGGTGATCCGCAAGGATTTCATGGTGTCGCCCTATCAGGTCTATGAGAGCCGGGCCATCGGCGCCGACTGCATCCTGCTGATCGCCGCCTGCCTGACCCGGGATCAGATGCAGGAGCTGGAAGGCATCGCCCACGAAATCGGCCTGGATGTACTGGTGGAAGTGCATGACGGCGAGGAAATGGACGACGCACTGACCCTGACCACACCGCTGGTGGGCATCAACAACCGCAACCTGCATACCTTCGAGGTATCGCTGGACACCACCTTTGACCTGCACGAGCGCATTCCGGCTGACCGGCTGACCGTCACCGAGAGTGGCATCCTGACCCGGGATGATGTGGCGGCCATGACCGACCGGGGCATCTACGGTTTCCTGGTGGGCGAGTCCTTTATGCGGGCGGAGGAGCCCGGCGAGAAACTGCGGGAATTCTTCGGATAGTGGCGACCGGTATGGAAGCCACCGCTGACAAACCAGACGATCCAATACTGACCGGCCCGCTGTGGCCGGTCTTCTTCCGTTACGCCCTGCCCTCGGTGGCGGGCTTGCTGGCGATCACCACCGCCGTCATTGTCGACGGCTTCTTTATCGGCAACTACGTCGGCGCCGATGCCCTGGCGGCCATTACCCTGCTGATCCCCTGGTTCACCTTCCTGTTCGGCATCGCCCTGGCCATGGCCATTGGCGGCACCGTGCGGGCGGGGCGTTACCTGGGGGAAGGCAACATCGGCGCTGCCTCGGCCATCTACAGCAAGTGCCTGATGGCCACCCTCGTCATCTCCCTGGTGATCACGGTCACCAGCCTGTTGTTCCAGGAGCCCCTGTACCGGCTGCTGGGGGCCTCACCATCGCTGTTCCCGCTCATGGCGGAGTATTTCCAGGTGATCGCCGGGGTGATGGTGATGCAACTGGTGACCATGGTGTTCTACTACTTCATCCGGGTGGACGGCTTCCCGCTACTGGCCACCACCGCGCTGATTGTTGGGGCGGGCACCAACATCGTGCTGGATGCGGTGCTGGTGGGCTACCTGGACCAGGGCCTGCGCGGGGCGGCGCTGGCCACCGGCATGGCGCAGGTGTTGCAGCTTGGCGTGCAGTTATTCTACCTGACCCGGCCCGGTCGTCGCCTGGTGTTTGGCCTGCGCCAGACCCATTGGGGCGAAGTGTTCAAGGCCCTGGCCAATGGTGTCTCCGAGTGGATCAACGAGGTGTCCGTGGGGCTGGTGATGCTGCTGATCAACTGGCTGCTGATGCGCGAGCAGGGGGTGGATGGTGTGGCCGCGTTTACCGTGGTCAACTACCTGATCTTCCTGAGCCTGATGGTGTTCTACGGCATTTCCGATGCCATGCACGTGCTGCTCAGCCACAACCTGGGGGCCGGCAACCCGGAGCGCATCCGCCGGTTCATGGGCTGCGCGCTGACGGTGATCCTCGGGCTGGGCGTGGTGCTGGTGCTGGGGGTCTGGCTCCAGGGCAGTGCGCTGGTGCGGGCGTTCCTGGACACCTCGGCCGACTCCACCACGGCCCTGCTGGCGGACCGGTTCCTGGGTATCCTCTGGCCGCTGTTCCTGATCAACGGTGTGAACGTGCTGCTGTCGGTGTACCTGACGGCGATGCACCGGCCATTGCCGTCGGCGATGGTGGCCCTGTCCCGCAGCCTGGTGCTGCCGGGCCTGCTGCTGGTGCTGATCGCCACCCTGGCGCCGGAGTGGCCGCTACTGGTGGCCCTTCCCCTGGCGGAATGGCTGACCTTCGGACTGGCCCTGGCGCTATTCCTCCAGGCCCGACCCCATCGGCTGATTCCATCACCAGGTCAGGCGGGCATGGCGGCTCCCGCTCAGGCGGCGGACGGCTGCCACTGAACGGATTCCACCTCGCCACCGGCAAAGCGCACCAGGTGGGAGGAAACCACCTCGCCCACCTGTTCCAGTTTCTCCTCGTTCTCTGCTTCACAGGTCATCAGCAGGGCGCCATCAGCGGCTTTCAGATGACAGTCACCGACAACGAAGCGAAGCTCACCGGCCTCCTCCGTCCACTGGGCATGCACTTTATGCTGGAAGTGCTTGCACAGACGATTGATCAGTCGGCTGGGGTCGGTCGTGGTAACGGAAGCGTTCATGGCTGGCATGTAAGACTCTCCTGTCGGATCAGGGAATAGAAAGTGGGAACGACTGGGCCGGGCCTATTCCGACAGGGCTTCCTGCAACAGGGCCTGGAGATGGGCGGGCATGCTGCCAGCCAGTTGCAGGGCCGCCTCGTGGCCCCGGGGGGTCATCTTGCCCCAGGTGCGTCGCACGATGCGCAGCCACTTGTCCTTGTCGTAGTCGGTCTTCTCTTCGTAGAAATCCGCGAAGTAGCGCTCCAGGAACACCATGCAGGCCACGTCTTCCAGTAACTGGGTGTCCGGGTCCTGGCGCAGTTCCCGCTTGGTTAGGATGGTGGCCACTCGTTGGCATTCCTGTTCCGGGAAGCCACAGTCCGCCATGATCTGAGCGGCACGCTCACCATGGAATTTTCCGCAATCCTGGCGCCACTGGTAGTAGCCCTTGCGGCCCTCGGGGTAGTCCGTCCGTGGCCGGGTCCAGCGCTCGATGTGCTGGGCCCGGCAGGCGATCTGCATGCGGTCGGAGGGCTCCGCCTCCAGTGCCAGCAGCCAGCGGGTCATATGCAGGCTGTAGGCGTACTCACGGGGCAGCGACTGGTCGTCCACCACCTCCACGTTGGGGTCCTGGCGGTTGGCCGCGTCGATGGCGTCCAGTGCACATCCGAGTTGTTGCCCGTTGCTCATGGTGCTGTCTATCCTTTTCAGGCTTTTGCCGAGGGGCGTTCTTTCATACGATCGTACCAGGCCTGCAGGTTCGTCTGCTCGGGGGCAATGCGGATCTTCACCACCCGGGCGAAATCCACGGTACAGAACGCGGTGATGTCGGCGGCGGTGACGTCGTCGCCATAGATGAATTCCCGGCCTTCCAGGTGCTTGTCCAGGAAGGCCAAAAATTCCGCCACCTGGCGCCCGGCCTCCTCACCCCACTCCTTGATGGGATTCATGCGATCCTTGAAGTAGCCGGTGGTGTGCTGGAAGCACATGCCGGTGGGCATGAAGAAATAATAGTCCAGCCACCGTTGCCACTGCTCGAGCTGGGCCTTCTCCAGGGGCGTGGTTCCCATCAACGGTTTCTCCGGGTACATCTGTTCGAAGTACAGGCAGATGGCCATGGTTTCCGCCACGCAGTTGCCGTCGTCCAACTGCATCACCGGCACCTTCTTCATAGGGTTCATGGCCTGGTACTCGGGGGTCAGGTTCTCACCCTTCTGGAGGTCCACCTGCACGAACTCCACCTTGTCCAACAGGCCTTTCTCGGCCAGGAACATACGGACACGGCGGGGGTTGGGCGCGGTACTGGTTTCGTAGATTTTCATTGTTGTACACCTTGTTGGGGTCAATCGCAGGACAACAGACTGGCGCGCAACGATGGTTGCGTCAAGCAACCGCTTCGAACTGGGCCAGTACCCAGTCCGTAGCGTCCATGGGCAGGTCATGGCCGGCGTCCGGATGGACCCGCAGCGGCCAGTGCCAGCGCCGGGCCAGCGTGCGACTGCAATGCCAGTGCACGATCCGGTCGCCGGTACTGGCCAGCAGCAGCGCCCGGGCCGGCGGCGCCCCGGGGTGTGGCCGGTACGCCGCGGCCGCCTTCCACTGGGCCAGGGCGGTGCGGCGGGTGACCGGTCGCTGTCGCTGGATCAGGAGCCATCGGGCTTCCAGGGCCGGCGGTACCGGACGGTTGGAGGTCAGTTGCAGGATCCGGCGCTCCCGGCCCTCCATATCCGGATTCAGCGCCACCGCCAGGGCCCGGCTGAAGGCGGCTGGCCGCATGCGATGCCAGGGAGGGCTGAAGCCGCTGCTGGTGTTGATCAGCAGCAGGGCGGCCACACGCTCCGGCTCCGCCTGGGCCCAGTCCAGGGCCACCATACCACCCATGGACAGACCCAGCAGCCCCACCGGCCCGGGAATATGAGCCGCGTACTGCTGTACCCGCTCACGTATGCCGCTTATGGAGGCCGGAGAGGCGTCCCGGAAACGGGTTCCGGTCCCCGGCAGGTCGATGCAGTGGAAACGGTGTTGGGGAAAGCCCAGGGCCAACCGGCGATCCAGCCCCCCCCAGTGGGCCCGCTCCCGGGTCAGGCCTCGGAGCAGTATCCAGTTCATAACGGTAGCCACGATGTCCCGCTCATCACACCTCCCGGTACCAGTGCATGAGGGCAGCCTCCCGCAGCATGCGGGCCTGGTCACCGGCCGGCAGCCAGTTCTCGTGGCTGACCGCCGCCTGCACCAGGAAATCCATCAGCAGCAGGTGGGTACGCAACACCCGCTGGTGCCGGTGGGGCGCCAGGGGGTTGAAGAATCCATCCAGGCGGAACAGTTGCCGGGGACGTTTCCTGAGCCAGCGCCAGGATCCCATCTCCAGGGTCAGGGGTATAAAAGTGCCCTTGCCGGCCTTGTTGACCTGCTTGTAGAAGTAGTCCCACAGATCGCCATGGGTCAGGTAATGGGCGGATTGCGGTTCGAATACATAGTTGTGATTGGGATAGGCCTGCTCCCAGAGCAGCTTGAGGGCCATCACCGAGTCGATGCGCCGCATGGGCCGGCGGCGGTAGGCGTAGGGGAACCAGATCTGATCCTGCCAGCCAAACCCGGAGTGGCAGTCCAGGGCCAGGCTGAAACGGCTGCCTGGCAGCAGCTCGTCGATCACCGATTTCAGCGCCACGTTTTCCGGCTCCATGCCCTGCTCCGGCTCGCCGGTGTACCAGGGCAGCCTGGGGGAAAGCCTCTGCCCGCCGAGCATGAAGGTGCTGTCCCCCTGGGCCAGGATCGGGGCGTTGCGCATCAGGTCGACACCGGCGGGGTTGGCCCGCTGGTTCAGGAACATACCACCGGGGTTCATGATCGGTAGCGCAACAATGCGGACTTTTTCCAGCAACTCGTTCAGGTGGTCGTCCCAGCGCAACCGGGAGATCAGGCTGGCCAGCCAGGCAATCACCACCTGGGCACCGATCCGCTCCAGGCCGTGGACGCCGCCTACCAGCAGCACTACCGGGGCATCGCTGGCCCGTGAGCCGATGTCCGTGCGGTAGATAGGCACCGACATGCCCCTGACCGGGATTCGCGTCAGCACCCGGCTCTGGACGGATTCCGGCGCGTCTGCCAACAGCCGTTCGAGCTGGACCATCTCGGGGATGAAGGTGCGTAGCTGGCGGCGCTGGCCACTGTCGCGGCTGGCTTGCTCCGCCGCTACGGAGATGTGAGGCGTGATGCTCTTGAGTTCGGCCATGGCGGAGTCCGTCGGTGTCGCATAGCTCCAGCCTGACCGATGTTTACGACAGTTTGATGAAGCCCTGGCTCAACCAGCGATGGGACCAATGCCCACCTTGCGACGCACATCCGCCATCAGCGGCGTGGCATAGTCCCGGGCCTTTTCGGCGCCTTGCTGGAGGATACGGTCGAGCTGGGCCGGATCGTCCATCAGGGTGTTGTATTCCTCCCGCATCGGGGCCAGTTCCTCGTTCAGGAATTCGAACAGCCGCTTTTTCATCTCGCCCCAGGCGATGCCGTTGGCGTACTCCTGGCGCATGGCCTCCACCTGGGCCGGGGTGGCAAAGGCGGAATAGATGTCGAACAGGGCGGAATCATCCGGGTCCTTGGGCTCACCCGGCTCCAGCAGGTTGGTCTTGATCTTGTTGATCAGCTTGCGGAACTTCTTCTCGCCCTCAAACAGGGGGATGGTGTTGTTGTAGCTCTTGGACATCTTGCGCCCGTCCAGCCCCGGCAACACCATGCCGGATTCCTCGATCACCGCCTCCGGCAGGGTGAAGGTGTCGCCGAACAGGTAGTTGAAGCGCTGGCCGATATCCCGGGCCATTTCGATGTGCTGGGTCTGGTCCCGGCCCACCGGGATCTTCTCGCCGTTGAACATGAGGATGTCCGCCGCCATCAGGATGGGGTAGCAGAACAGGCCCATGGTGATGCCCCGGTCCGGGTCGGCACCCTCGGCCTCCTCGTTCTCCTGCACCGCCGCCTTATAGGCATGAGCCCGGTTCATCAGGCCCTTGGCGGTAACGGTGGTGAGCACCCAGCTCAGCTCAGTGATCTCCGGCACATCGGTCTGACGATAGAAGGTGACCCGCGCCGGATCCAGACCACAGGCCAGCCAGGTGGCGGCAATGGCACGCACGGATTCCTGCACCCGGGCCGGCTCCTGGCACTTGATCAGGGCGTGGTAGTCCGCCAGGAACAGGAAGGATTCGGTGTCCGGGTCCTGGCTGGCGCGGATAGCCGGCCGGATGGCCCCGGCGTAGTTGCCCAGGTGGGGGATGCCCGTGGTGGTGATACCCGTCAGTACTCGTGTCTTGCTCATGGTGATTGCGTCATTCCGGGAAGAGGTCATTAAAGAAAGCTGAACCATACCCAAACCGGCGCCCACCGGCAAACGGATTGCGTCAGCAGCTAGTGGATTCACGCGCCTCTGGATAGGCGAATGGGGCGGGTGCCGGTATCATGGCGTCATGCCCCAGGAAACCCTGCCAATCGTTTACCAGGATGAACACCTTGTGGTGGTGAATAAACCCGCCAACCTGCTGGTACACCCCAGTGAGATCGACCGCCGTGAAACCCGCTCCGCCATGGTGATACTGCGGGACCAGCTCGGACAATGGGTGTATCCGGTGCATCGGCTGGACCGGCCCACCTCCGGCCTGCTGGCGTTCGCCCTGTCGCCGGACATCGCCCGCACCCTGGCCACGGCCTTCGAGGAGCGGCGCGTGAGCAAGGACTACCTGGCCATCGTGCGGGGCCATCCACCATTGGGGGGCATCATCCGCCACCCCCTGACCCTGAAAGATGACCGCCGTTCACGACGCACCCTGGACGGTGAGGCCCAGTCCGCCCTGACCCTGTACCATCGCCTGGCCACGGTGATCGTGGACTGGCCGGTGGACCAGCGCTACCCCACCAGCCGCTATGCCCTGATCCACTGCCGACCAGCCACGGGGCGCCGCCACCAGCTTCGTCGGCACCTGAAGCACATCAGCCATCCCATCATCGGGGACAGCAGCTATGGCAAGGGCCCCCACAACCGGGCCTTTGCCGACCGGTTTGGCGAGAGCCGGCTGTACCTCCACGCCAGCCGCCTGACCATGCCGCACCCGGTCAGCGGCGGATACCTGAACCTCCAGGCGCCGCTGCCGGACAGCTGGCGGCAGGTCTGCCAGGCATTCGGATGGTCGCCGGAGGGCTGCTATGATGAAAACGCCACCACCCAAGCCCATACCCCCCGGCAGGAGTAACCCGGACCATGCCCGTACAGCTCTACCAGTTTGCCATTTCCCACTTTTCCGAGAAGGTGCGCTGGGCGCTGGACTACAAGGGCGTATCCTGCCAGCCGGAGTTCCTGCTGCCGGGCATGCACGTCAAGACCATTCGCGGCCTGACCGGCCAGAAAACGACCTCGGTGCCGGTACTGGTGGACAATGGCCGGGTGGTGCAGGGCTCGGGAGCCATCCTGGACCACCTGGATGCCACCTTTCCGGACAACCCGCTGCTGCCGGAGGCCCCCAATGCCCGGGCCTCAGCCCTGGCCTGGGAGAAGCGGCTGGACGACGAGGCCGGCCCGGCGGTGCGGACCTTTGCCTACCACCACCTGCTGCAACGCCCCAAGGTGGTGGCTCCCCTCCTGGCCGCCGGCACGCCGTTCTGGAACCAGTACCTGCTGCGGCTGGGCTTCAGCCGGGTGGAGGAAATCATGCGGGAGAGACTGGCCATCAATGAAAAGACCGCGGACCGGTCCCGGGAGGTCATTGAGACGCTGCTGGCGGAGATCACGGCCATCTACCGGGACGGTCGATTCCTGGCCGGGGAAACCTTCAGCCGGGCGGACCTGACTGCCGGCGCCCTGTTCTCCCCGTTGTTCATGCCCTCCCGGTATCCCGTGCCCTGGCCCAAGCCACAACGCCTGCCCCCCGACTTGCGGGCCTGGAACCAGCACAACAAAGCCCTGCTGACGCCCATGGCAGAGCTATACCAGGCTAATCGGTAGGAATCTGCTGTAGAAAGCCATGCCATAATTCGGCGGAGCGTTCCGGCACTTCCACCATCGGCACATGCCCGACCCCCTCCAGCAGTTCCACCCTGGCATCGGGAATGCCCTGCGCGAACACCTCGGCATTCTCCGGCGCCAGCACCCGGTCCTGCTGGCCCCAGACGATCAGCGCGGGGGCCTTGATAGCGGGCAGGATCCGGTCCAGGGCAATGTGCTCGCTGGATGACAGGATGGCCTGGAAGATGGCCTCGTTGGTCTGCTGCCGGGCAATGGCCTTTTCCTCCATCACCGACGTCAGCGGCCAGGGTATGAACGGTCGCTTTTCCAGGACGAAATCCAGCAGGTTATCCATATCACCGGACTCCTTCACCACCAGCGGGTTGTCGCCATCAGCCAGGGCCTCGTCCAGTTGCGATGGGTACCGGTCGGAGCCGGCGGGGTCGAACAGGGCAATGGAATTGACCCGTTCCGGGTAGCGGCTGGCAAAGTAGACCGTAATGCCCCCGCCCATGGAATTGCCGGCCATGTCCACCTTGTCAACGCCCAGCTCATCGAGGAAGGCCACCAGGGTAGCGGTCTGGGCCTCCACGGTGTAGTCGTCCGGGGAGGCGACGCTGCTGTCACCATGGCCGGGCAAATCGGGAATCAGCAGCCGGTAGTCCTCTGGAAGGTGGGCGGCCATCCGTGTCCAGTTGTCCTTGTTGCCGCCAAAGCCGTGGACCATCAGCAGAGGGCGTCCGCTCACCGGCGACTGGTTGCGAAGGTAGGCAATGGAGAGATCATCCAGTTCAAGCTCCGCCGGCTCAAGGCCGGCCTGATCACGCTCATGATGGATGATCCAGTTATACAGGTCATAGCGGGAACAGCTGGCCAGCAGCAGCGCAAGCAGCAAGACTGGCCAGGCCAGGTGGCCCTTTTTCATATCATCCTCTGACTCCGGCCAGCCTGGTCATCCCGGCAGTGGGCAGGCTAGCGTGTACCGTAGACCACCATGGTCTTGCCCTTCACCTGCACCAGGCCCTGTTCCTCCAGGGTCTTGAGCACGCGGCCGACCATTTCCCGGGAACAGCCGACGATGCGGCCGATTTCCTGGCGGGTGATCTTGATCTGCATGCCGTCGGGATGGGTCATGGCGTCCGGTTCCTTGCACAGGTCCAGCAAGGTACGGGCAACACGGCCGGTGACATCCAGAAAGGCCAGGTCCCCCACCTTGCGGGTGGTCTGGCGCAGGCGGGTGGCCATCTGCTCACCGATAAAGTAGAGCACCCGGGGATCCTGCTGGGCGATCTCGCGGAATTTGGTGTAGCTGATCTCCGCCACCTCGCATTCCGTTTTCGCCTTCACCCAGGCACTGCGGGAGTCCATGTTGTCAAACAGCCCCATTTCCCCGAAGAAGTCCCCGGCGTTCAGGTAGGCCATGATCATCTCGCGACCGTCTTCATCCTCAATGATAACGGTGACGGAACCCTTGACAATAAAGAACAGGGAGTCGCTCTTGTCACCGGCATAGATAATGGTGCTCTTGGCCGGATAGCGACGGCGGTGGCATTGGGACAGGAAATAGTCCAGATGCTTGGTTTTCTGCTCAACAGGCCGGACGATAGTAGCCATGGTAAGTGTCGTGCCTCCTCAACTGTCGCCATCCATGGACATTTTTTTGATAGGTGACCTGCTTTCCGGCAGGGTTTTCTTGTTGTGACGGGTGCGCAGGGGCTTCCCGCCCGCATACCCGGCTTCAGGTATGTCGTTTTTTTAGACGAAATAATACTACGACTCACGATCTTAAGCCGTGCCCGTAAAATCGTCTATAACTCAAGTCTCAATAGAGACCCATTTCACAGCTTATTGATGCTTTATGCTAGCATGCTTGCCCTTGGCAACTATTTAGTAGCTCCCCTAATTTACACAACGGAACAACAGCATGAAAGCAACCATTGACTGGACCGGCAAAGCCAGCTTCAAGGCCACCAGCGGCAGTGGCCATCAGGTACAGATGGACGGCCCTCCCGACCATGGCGGCGAGGATCGTGGCCCACGGCCCATGGAAATGCTGCTGATGGGCCTCGGGGGCTGCTCCTCCTTCGATGTCATGAGCATTCTGCAGAAGAGCCGTCAGGACGTCACCGCCTGCCACGCCGAGCTGGAGGCGGAACGGGCCGACGCTGTTCCCGCCGTGTTCACGAAGATCCACCTGCATTTCGTGGTGACCGGCCGCCACCTCAAGGAAAACCTGGTGAAACGGGCGGTCAGCCTGTCGGCGGAGAAGTACTGCTCAGCCTCCATCATGCTTGAGCAGGCCGGCGTCGAGATCACCCACAGCCACGAGATCCGTGAAGCCTGATACGCCTGACGGGGTTCGGCCACCCCTGGCTTTGACGGCATTCGCCTGACAGTCGGCACGCCGCTGCTAGAATGGTGACAAAACCGCTATTCAATCGACGGAGCGGTGTGCATAATACGCACCCTTCTCCGCCGGTCTGCACATACGCTGTACAACCAGCCCTGCATTCGGTGGCGGCCTCGGCAGACCGGACCGTGACGTGTTGACGTGTTGACGTGTCTGCACCTATTCAACTCCATCATCCGGAGGGGCTGAACATGGAACCGAAACTCCAGCTGCACGGTTTCAACAACCTGACCAAATCCCTGAGCTTCAACATCTACGACATCTGTTACGCACAGACGGAAGAGCAGCGGATGGCGTACATCGACTACATCGACGAGATGTACAATGCCGAGCGGCTGACCCAGATTCTTACGGATGTGGTGAAGATCATCGGCGCCAACGTGCTTAACATCGCCCGCCAGGACTATGAGCCCCATGGCGCCTCGGTGACCATGCTGATTGCCGAGCACGAACTGACCGGTGACCAGGCGGACAACGAGGAATCCCCGGGCCCGCTGCCGGATTCCATTGTCGCGCACCTGGACAAGAGCCATGTCACCGTACATACCTATCCGGAGAGCCATCCGTACGAGGGCATCAGCACCTTCCGGGCGGACATAGATGTCTCCACCTGTGGCCTGATCTCACCGCTGAAGGTGCTGAACTACCTGATCCACAGTTTCGATTCCGATGTGGTCACCGTGGATTACCGGGTGCGGGGCTTCACCCGTGATGTGGACGGCACCAAACACTACATCGACCACGACATCAACTCGATCCAGAACTACCTGACCGAGGATACCCGCAACGCCTACCAGATGATCGACGTCAATGTGTACCAGGAAAATCTGTTCCACACCAAGATGATGCTCAAGAATTTCGATCTGGATAATTACGTGTTTGGCGTCAATGCCCGGGACCTGGGTGAGGCGGAAGCATCCTCCATTGAGGAACGCCTGAAGCGGGAAATGCTGGAAATATTCTACTCCCGCAACGTGGAGTAATCCCTCACCGATCCAGGGAGGGATCGGCGCCCCACCTGAAGATTGTTCAGTTTTTCTGAATGGTGTCGCCGGAATTTTCCGGTTTCTTCTCCAGCCCCGTCGTCATCTAATAGGGACAACACCAACCGGACGACGGAGGCTATCATGACCCAACGACTCATCAAGCGCGTTATTCCTTCTCAGGAAACCTCGGATGGCGCGGGCGTGCGCATTCGTCGTTCCCTGGGCCAGACACAGATGGTCCGCCTGGACCCGTTCCTGATGCTGGATGAATTCGGCTCCGACCAGCCCCAGGACTACCTGGCGGGTTTTCCATCCCATCCCCATCGGGGCTTCGAGACGGTGACCTACATGATCGAGGGGCACATGCTCCACGAGGATCACCTGGGTAACCGGGGTGACCTGCGTAACGGCGGCGTGCAGTGGATGACCGCCGGCCGTGGCATCATCCACTCGGAAATGCCCCAGCAGGAGCAGGGCATGATGCGGGGCTTCCAGCTCTGGCTCAACCTGCCGGCGGCGGAGAAGATGAAGGCGGCGGGCTACCGCGACATCCAGCCGGAGGAGATCCCACGGATCACTCAGGCGGGGGCGGAGATCCTGCTGATCGCCGGCACCCTCGAGCTGGACGGACAGACCCACCGGGGAGCGGTGAGCGGCGGTACCACCGAGCCGTTATACGCCGATGTGCAGCTTGAACCGGGCAGCCAGGTCACCCTGCCTGTGGGCGCCCACCTGAATGCTTTCGCCTACCTGTACCAGGGGGAGGTGAACATCGGGGAGCAGGCCCTTCCGGCCAGTGCAGCCACGGTCCTTGATGAGGGGGATGAAGTGACCCTCAGCGCCGGAGCGAACGGCGCCCGGGTGCTGCTGATTGCCGGGAAACCGCTGGGGGAACCCGTGGTTCAGTACGGTCCGTTCGTGATGAATTCCCGCGAGGAGATCGAACAGACCCTGCGGGACTATCAGAGTGGCCAACTGACGGCCTGAAGTGACGTTCCGGCCTAGGGAATGCCCAGGCTCTCCAGCAGCCTGGGCTTCTCGATCACGTACCCCTGGCCATAATCGACACCCAGCTTGCGAAGCATATCGAGGACCTCCCGGCTCTCGATATGGGTGGCGATCACCTCACGGTTAAGGTAATGGGCCATCTCCACCATGGAGCGGACCAGGGCCTGATCGGTTTCACTGTCGCTGATCTCGCCCACGAAGGCACCGTCCAGCTTGATCATGTCCACCGGCAGGCTACGCATGTACTGGTAGGACGTGGGGCCGGCACCGAAATTACCCAGACAGAAACGGCAGCCCAGCTCCTTCATCTCACCGATGAACTCCGCCACCGAATGCACGTCGCGGATGGCCGCCGCCTCGGTGATCTCGAACCACAGTTGCTCAATGGGCGCATCCTTCTCGCTCAGCTTGCCGTAGATGAATTCCAGCAGGCTTTCGTCATTCAGGGAATAGCCCGAGAGGTTGATGCAGTAGCCCGGCTGGCTGTCGTTCGCCGACGCGCCCGGGCGTGGGCCATTCTCCCGCAGCCAGTCCAGCATATAGCCCACCACCCAGCGGTCCACCGACTGCATGCGGTTGTAGCGTTCCGCCATGCGCACGAAATCCGCCGCCGTGATCAGATTACCCTGGTCGTCGTACATGCTGATCAGCACCTCGAACTGGGTCGTCAGCCGGGTATGCTTGTGCAGGGGAATGATCTTCTGGCAGCGCAGCAGCATGCGCTCCTCGTCCAGGTCGCCCAGGGCGGCCACCTTGGCGGCAATCTGTTCCTGCTGGTCGTAATGTGCCTGCTCCAGGTTGTAAACCACGTACTTGCCGGGCCCCCGGGTCTTGGCCACCTTGCAGGCTTCCTCGGTAGCCCGAAGCCAGCGCTCGGCAGTGGTCAGGGCCGGTAGCTGGGGGGCCAGGCCGGCACTGGCGGACAGCTGGTAGCGACGCCCCTTCCAGTTCAGGTCCAGGGCTTCCACCGCGCGGATAATACCAAGCACGTTACCGCCGGCTTCTTCCGAAGGCAGCAGGAAGGCGAATTCGTTACCATCCAGGCGGGCCAGGGGCATGCCTTCCCCAACCTGCCCCCTGAGGATATCCGCCACACGGCGCAGGGCCTCATCGCCGGCGGGGCGGCCCGCGGTGTCATTGAGCAGCCGGAACTGCCTCAGGTCGAGCCGGACCAGGGTACGCTCATCCTCATGGCGGCTGAGCTGCTGTTCCAGCACCCGCTCGAATTCCCGGCGCTCCAGCAGGCCGGTGAGCTCGTCGTGGGTGGAGGCCCAGGACAACTGGTCGTACACTTTGCGCACCATCCGGTCGATGCTCTCGTCCACCAGCGGGCGCTCGTACTGGCTGTCCGGTACGATAATGCCCTTCTGCATGCGTTCCGCCAGCTCCGCGAGGTCGAGTTCCACCACCCGCATACCCTGGTGGTTGACAAACACAAACCGGTTGAAGCCCCGGGCAATCCATACCAGACGGACGTACTGGGGCTGGTCCGGGTTGGTCTGGTCCCGCAGCCAGTCCCCCGTGCGCAGTTTCTGGGCCCGGGCAATCCAGCGTTGCAGGCGTTTCTGCAGACGTTCCTCCTGCTTGCGCCTGTCGCCCTCCTCCGGTTCCGCCCTGGGCACCGGTACCCGCTCCACCGGACGATCAGGCTTGCGCACCAGGAACTGCTTGAGTTCCTCACGCACCTGGGAAGCCGGCAGATGATTGCTGGAGATGGAGCTCAGCCCCTCCTGGATAAGGCGCAGCAATTCCGACAGATTGACTTCGATGTCCGGATCATCCGCGAAGGCCATCAGGGTATCAAGCACGGAGAGATAGTCCTGCCACAACTGGCTGTCCGGCCCCTGGCGAATCCAGGTCAGGGACAGCAGGTCACGCCAGCCGGCATTCAGCAGGCTGACAATGGCCCGGGGCACCTCCCGCCCCCCGAGACGCTCGTCCAGCGCCCGGGTTACCGCCGACTTGGATTCGGCCACCTTCTGGGCGCCTTCGGCAGCCGCGGTCACCCGTTCCACGTTGCGGCGGTAGATCAGGTTCTGGCGATCGATCAGGGTGTCCAGCTCATCCATGGCGCCGTCGAAGACCCGGGTATCCTGCTCAAACTCTGAGGCAATGCGGTTGACCAGGTCGTCCACCCGGCGCTGAACCGCGGGATTGGTACGACTGCCACGGATACCAAGCTGGGCCAGGCGGTTCATCACACCCCGGACCGGGCTTTCAATATCATCGAAGAAGGCGGGGTCCCGCAGCACCACTTTCAGCACCGGCACCTCAAGCTGCCGCATCTGGCGCTGGGTGCGCTCCGAAATCTTGGGGCTCTCCACCACGCTGCGGAAGAAACGGTCCACCACATCCAGGGTGGCCTGCTGCTCCTCGTCCAGACCGTGGTTGCCGGAGGTCTTTACCTGCTCGATAACCCGGTCCCTGAGCGGGGTTCCGGGCTCATCCTCGGCTACTGGCGCTACCTGCAGGGTGTGCAGTTCCTTCTGGAATTCCCCCTGGGACAGGGGCCGGGCGCCCTCAGCAAAGGGTACGGGCTGGTCACTGACCACGCCCGCGGATTTCAGGGTGCCGATCAGGTTCCGCACAGTGGCAAACGCGGACCGGGCCAGGGTCATCTGCTCCAGGAACCCCTGACTGCGGGCATCCGGGGAGCGGGACGAAAACGGACCCGCCGTGGCCGGGCTGACACCCCGGGAGTCCTGGGGAGGCGAGGGTTTGGCGGGCTTCTCCGCTTTCGCGTCGTCCGGTTTCGGCGTTGGCGGCTTCTCCGCCGGTCGGGGCTGTCGCTCGCTCAGGTAGCGGCCCAGGTCCAGGTCCGGCAGGATGCCGTGGCGGATAAGGATCCGGTTAAGTTCCTCGTAGAGCGGCCCGATCTTCTGGAGCACCAGGGTTTCGAAGGTCTTCAGGCATACCTTTTCCACGGCCCGGCTGGCCCTCAGACTCTCCAGGCCGGAGTGGAAGGCTTCGCAGACCAGGGACGGTCCCAGCGGATTCTGGTGGCCAGTGGCGTTGGTTACGCCCAGCCGGTCCAGGCGCATGCGTAGCTGCAACAGTTCCGCCCGATACTGGGTGTCCGCCTTGGTGACCATGACCTTGATGGCCAGCCAGTCCTCAAATTCGCCCTTGTCCACCAGCGACAGGCTGGCGGCACTCTGGTTTTCCCGGGCCGGCTTCAGGGGCGATTCCAGGGAACGGGACATGAGTAGCCAGATAGAACGCTGACGGCTTTCCACCTGGGCGGCAGCATCCATGTACTCGTTGGCCTGCTGATCATTATGGGCCTTCAGCGCCGCCTGGCGGAGATTCTCGGTCATGCCCGCGAAGCAGTCAGCCATCAGCGGCTCTATATGCTGGGACACCGCCCTGGCGCACTGGTGAAGGATGAATTGGACCCGTTCGCTGGGTGGTTTCAGGGCCGAGCGTTCCTGAGTTCCGCTGTCCGCGCCGCACTGGTTGAGCATGGCGTCCACGGCCTGGGGGCTGGCACCGGTGAACTCGACCCCCATGGCGCCGTCGATAAGGCGCACCGGGCGGGCCTTGAGCTCATGGCGCTCGCGGCTGTCCTCGGTGCGGAAGTAGATGCCCAGGTCCTGCCCGGGACGATCCTGCAGGTAGCCCCGGATTTTCTCGGAGGTATCGCCGGAATAGCGGACAAACAGGCCTTCCGCACAGAAGTCGGCGATCTGGCATGGCCACACCCCGAACTCACCCAGATCGACCTGGGCAGCCAGCTTGATGGGGCGGCGGGGACTGGAGCGTCGTTCCTTCGGATCCATTGACTACCTGATCGATGGTAAAGCCCGCGCCCGGTCGGGGCGGCGGGTCGTTTCCTTTCCTGCGGGTTACCGGCGGCTCCCGCAACGCATCAGTAGACAGCCGGCAACGACCGGGGAGATTTCATGTACCCAGCAGTATAGCCACGATGCGGCGAAAACAATGTCAAGAAACGTGAAAAACCGGCGCAGCGGACGGGCCCATTCACGAGACGGTTGCTCAATATGACTATTCTGGCGACGGTCCGTCAAGACAAATCCGAACGGTTGTTCGCAAAATAGCGTCTCGCGTAACCATACCGGCCCAGTGCAACCCCGGCCACCCCTCACAACAGGGTTTTCACGAATACCTTGGAGTTGCGACGGGTGTTGTAGGAGGCCAGCTTCGGGCCGGGCAATGACTGCACGGACGACGGTTCGAACCCCCGTTCCCGGAACCAGTGTTCGGTTTGTGTGGTCAGCACAAACAGGCGCGCAAGCCCCTGGGCACGAGCCGTACGCTCCACCATGGCGAGGATATTGTCCCCGCGACCACCGCGACGGTAATCGGGATTGACCGCAAAGCAGGACAGCTCCCCGGCCTGTTCGTCCGGGTAGCCATACAGGGCGGCACAGCCGATGATCATGCCGTCCCGCTCCGCTACCACGAACTGGTCGATCTCGGTCTCGAGCATGTCCCGTGACCGGCGCACCAGGATGCCCTGCTCCTCCATGGGCTGGATCAGTTCCAGGATGCCGCCAATATCCTCCACCCGGGCCCGGCGGATCTGTTCGTAGTTATCGTCGCTGACCAGGGTGCCAAAGCCATCGCGGGTGAACAGTTCCTCCAGGATGGCTCCATCCCGCAGGTAACTGATGATATGGGCCCGTCTGACGCCCCTGGTGCAGGCGTCGCAGGCGGCCCGCAGCAGGTCTGCGTCATGGCCGGACACCACATGGTCCGAGACCTTCTGCAGGGCCTGGCGCACCGTCAGCTCGCGGATCAGGGAGCCATCTTCGTCCAGCACGCCCTGGTCGTCGGTGAACACGATCAGTTTGTCGGCCTTCAGGGCAGAGGCCACCTGGCTGCCAACATCCTCGTAGGACAGGTTAAAGATGTCGCCGGTGGGCGAATAGCCCTGGGGCGGCACCAGCACGATATGGCCCAGTTCCAGCAGGCGTTCGATGCCGACCGTGTCCACCCGCCGCACCCGGCCGGTGTAACCGAAATCCACGCCATCCAGCACCCCCACCGGCCGCGCGGCCAGGAAGTTGCCGCTGCTGACCCGGATTTTCGCCCCGTGCATGGGGGAGTTCACCAGCCCCATGGACAGACGGCTCTCCAGCCAGGAACGGACGCCGCCCACAGCTTCCATGATCAGCGGCAGGTCCTGTTCCCGGGTGATACGCAGCCCGCCCTCAAACCGGGAATCATGGCCGGCCTGGTCCAGCCGTTGCTGGATCTGCGGGCGGGCACCGAAGGTGACCACCAGGCGGATACCCAGGCTGCTGAGCAGGGTAATGTCGTGGATGATATTCAGCAGGTTGTCGCCAGCCAGCGCCTCGCCCCCCAGCACCAGCACCACGGTGCTGCCCCGATGGGCGTTGATGTAGGGTGACGAGTGACGGAAGCTGTGCAGCCAGTCGGAAACGCTCATAGACAGAAGTGCCTGATCAGTTGTTTCAGCAGGGAGATGGTGGGGTCGAGCTGGGACAGGGCCAGGAACTCGTCCGGCTGGTGGGCCTGGTCAATGGAGCCCGGCCCCATCACCAGGGTTTCCAGGCCAAGCTTCTGTAGCCAGGGAGCCTCGGTGGCAAAGGCCACGGCATCAGCCTGGTGGCCGGTCAGCTTCTCGCAGACCCGCACCAGCTCCGCTTCCGCTGGTGTTTCGAACGGAGGCACACCATCGAACAGCGGCTCAAAGGCCAGGGACAGGTCACGGCGGCTGGCCAGCGGCTGCAGCCGGTCCAGGATCGTCTGGCGCAGTTCCGCCATGTCCATGCCGGGCAACGGCCTCAGGTCGAAATGCAGCTCGCAGCGGGCACAGATGCGGTTAGGGTTATCACCGCCATGGATGCACCCCAGGTTCATGGTGGGGTACTGGACCCGGAAATGAGGGTTGCGGTGTTTTTCCTGCCAGCCGGTCCGCAGGGCCAGCAGTTCATTCATGGCCTCGTTCATGCCCTCCAGGGCGTTGCGCCCCAGGGACGGATCAGAGGAGTGCCCTGACTGTCCCTCGAACACCAGCCGCTCCATCATGATGCCCTTGTGCATGCGGATGGGCCTGAGGGTGGTGGGCTCCCCGATCACGGCATACCGTGCCTTCGGGTAGCCCGCCTCCGCCAGCGCCCGGGCACCGTTCATGGAGCTTTCCTCATCGGCGGTGGCAAGGATGATCAGAGGCTGCTTCAGGGGCTGTTGCGCCGCCTGCCGGGCCGCCTCGATGGCCAGGGCAAAGAAGCCCTTCATGTCGCAGGTGCCAAGACCGTAGAGACGGTCGTCCCGTTCGGTCAGGGTGAAAGGATCGCTCTGCCAGCGTTTGTCGTCATAGGGTACGGTATCGGTGTGGCCGGACAGGACCAGACCGCCGGGGCCGGCCCCGAGGGTGGCCACCAGGTTGAACTTGCCGGGCATGCCCGGTACCGGCAGGATCTCGTTGCGGAACCCCAGGGGGGCCAGCCACTCCGCCAGCCGGTTCACGACGGCCTCATTACTGTGGTCCCATTCCGCAGACGCACTGCTGATGGAAGGGATGGCCACCAGCTGTTCCAGCATGGTGCGAACATCCGGCGGGCCCTGCCCGACGCCGGCGGCCTTGCCTTGTGGATCTGTCATGGTGTCAGGCTCCTGCTGGAAACGGGTGAACGATAGCGCGGCTGTTTGTGGTCATTCCCCGGACTGGCCACCCCGGCGCCACACCTCCAGCCGCTCGACGGCACGCCTGACCATGGGGTAGGCCACTTCACCACCGTCCACGGGACGGGCTACCTCCACCTCGCGTTCATCCACACGGGTCAGGCGGCCTTCCACGGTGCGGCCATTGCTCAGGGTGACCCGTACAGTATAGCCAAGCCAGCCTTCCGCCTCATCCAGGACCACCCGTTGCCAGCCGGCAACCACTTCCGTAAGGTCCGGGTCCACCACGGGTTCCATGGCCTGTTCCGGTACCGCCGGAGTCACCGGCGCCACCGGACTCAGGTACACATCCGGTACTGAGGAACCATTGTAGGAGACAATCATTGAGGAGCCGTCAGCGGTGGCATCGCCCTCTTCAGTGCCTTTCCCTTCACCTGCTTCTCCGGTCCCGGCCTCCCGGACCGGCAGTCCCTGCCAGCCGACGGATGGGTCAAGGGTCAGGGCCAGTTCCCCGCCTTCCGTCAGCCATTGCCGGTACAGGGCCAGTAACTGGGGCGAGGCCTCAAGGCCCCGGCTGGCCAGCCCCTCGCGGAAGGCATCCATCACCCGGTCGGCCCAGTCCGATTCCGACATGCCGGTTTCCCGGGCACAGTAGGCGGTCACCCGGCGCATCAGACCGCCATCACGCAGGATGACCTCAACGCTGTCGGCGCCCGGGTTCAGGTTCACGCCGTCGCTGTCGAGGCGCAGGCGGGCATTATCCCAGGTCAGTTCCAGGCTGCCGGATTCCCGGGTGAAGAGCTCCAGGCGAACGCTGCCGGAGGTCTGCCTGAGCTGGGCATCGCCGGCCAGTTCAGTGACGCCCATGCGGATCAGGTCACCGCTACCCAGTTGCTGACGGGCATCGGGCCCGCACACCGGGGCAAACAGCGGCTGTGGCGCCTGTTCGTCGGTATCCGTGACCCAGTTGCGCAGCATGGCCGCATCCAGCGGCAGCCGCCAGCCGGCCACGTCCAGGCGCCAGCTCCGGGGCAGGTCGTGCTGGCCGTACAGGCTGGCCAACAGCGCCAGGGGAGAGCCGGCACGATAGGTCAGCCGCTGGATCTCCAGCGGCTGAGTCAACTGGAAGGACTGGAAGCGAGTGCCGGTGAGCACCAGCTCCCCACCAACGGCGGACGCGATATCCCCCCGCTCCAGCGCCCCGTGGTCCGATAGGGACCGGCGCAGTTCGTTCAGGGTCTGGTCGGCCAGCCACCAGACCGCACCCTTGTAGCTTCCCCAGGCCACCAGGGCCAGGATCACGATAAGCGACAACAGTTTTTTCAAGGTTCCATCTCTCCCTGCTCATCAGTCCCCGCACCGGTGCCCGTCAGGCCCATCAGTTACGGGAGATCAGTGTGCCAACGCCTTCGTCGGTGAAGATCTCCAGAAGGGTGGCATGGGCAACCCTGCCGTCAATGATGTGGGCGGTCCTGACGCCGTTCTCCACCGCACTCAGCGCACAACGGATCTTCGGCAGCATGCCGCCGTGGATGGTGCCATCCTCGATCAGGTCATTGACCTGGGCCGCGGTCAGGCCGGTGAGCACCTTGTCATCCCGGCTCTTGAGCCCGGAGACATTGGTCAGCAGGATCAGTTTTTCGGCGTTGACCGCCTCGGCCACCTTGCCCGCCACCAGGTCGGCGTTGATGTTGTAGGACGCGCCGTCGGGCCCGACCCCGATGGGGGCGATCACCGGGATCACGTCGCTGTGGGTCAGCATGTCGATGACCTTGGTGTTGACCGACGCCACCTCGCCCACATGGCCGATATCGATGATTTCCGGCCGGCTGACCTCATCGGTCTTTCCCATCACTTCCAGCTTACGGGCGCGGATCAGGTTGCCGTCCTTGCCGGTCAGGCCCACGGCGGTGCCGCCCTGGGCATTGATCAGGGAGACGATCTCCTTGTTTACCTGGCCACCGAGCACCATTTCCACCACGTCCATGGTTTCCGAGTCGGTGACCCGCATGCCATTGACGAAGTGGGACTTGATGTTCAGCCGGTCGAGCAGTTCGCCGATCTGGGGGCCGCCGCCATGGACCACGATGGGATTGATGCCCACCAGTTTCATCAGCACCATGTCCCGGGCGAAGCTGCTCTTGAGCTCCTCGTTCTCCATGGCGTTACCGCCGTACTTGATGACCACGGTCTTGCCGGTAAACCGCTGGATATAGGGCAGACCCTTGCTCAGTACATCCGCCACGTGCATTGCTGTTTCACGATCCAGTGCCATTCAATCCGCCTTCAGGGTGTTACGCCCGGGAGCGCCGGGCCAGGTTCAAAAAGTGATGGTCACATCCGGGGCCAGCGCCTTGAGCTGCCCCCGGAATATCTGCTTGATGCGCTCCAGGGCCGCGTCACTCTCGGCCTCGAAACGCAGCACCAGCATCGGCGTGGTGTTGGACGCCCGGCACAGGCCCCAGCCGTCCGGGTAGTCCACCCGCACCCCGTCGATGGTGGTGATATTGGCCTCCCCGAAATCCGCCAGGTCTGCCAGACGCTGGATGATGCGGAATTTGCCTTCGTCCGTCACCTCCAGGTTCAGTTCCGGCGTGCTGATGTCTTCCGGGAACTCGGCGAACACGTCACTGCTCTGGCGGTCCTCGATGCCGAGGATCTCCAGCAGACGGGCGGCGGCGTACAGGCCATCGTCAAAGCCATACCAGCGCTCACCAAAGAAGACATGGCCGCTCATCTCACCAGCCAGCAGCGCGCCGGTTTCCTTCATCTTCGCTTTCATCAGCGAGTGTCCGGTCTTCCACATCACCGGACGGCCGCCCGCCGAGGAAATCACACCGCTCAGGCGCCGGCTGCATTTTACATCGAACAGCACATCCGCCCCCGGGTTGCGGGACACCACATCCCGGGCAAACAGCATCATCAGCCGGTCCGGCCAGATGATCTTGCCGTCGTTGGTGACCACACCCAGGCGGTCGCCATCGCCGTCAAAGGCGATACCCACGTCGGCCCCTTCCTGCTGAACCCGGTCAATCAGGTCCTGCAGGTTCTCCGGCTTGCCCGGGTCCGGGTGATGGTTGGGGAAGCTGCCGTCAATATCACAGTACAGCGGGATCACCTCGCAGCCCAGTTCCTCCAGCAGCAGCGGACCCAGTTCACCGGCGATGCCATTGCCGGCATCCACCACCACTTTCAGCGGCGCCGCCACCGCGATATCGCTGACAATACGGTCCAGGTAGTCCCGGCGGACGTCCTGGCTGGTGGAACTGCCCTGCCCCTGGTGCAGGTCGCCGGTCTGGATACGCTGGTACAGCTTCTGGATGCTGTCTTCCGACAGGGTCTCGCCCCCCAGCATGATTTTCAGGCCGTTGTAGTTGGACGGGTTATGGCTGCCGGTCACCATGACCCCGGAGCCGGTGCCGATGTGATGGGTGGCAAAATAGAGTACTGGCGTGGGCACGGCGCCAAGGGTAATGACGTTGCAGCCAGTGGACATGATGCCCCGAGCCAGGGCCTCCGCCAGTTCCGGGCTGGAATGGCGACCGTCGTAGCCGATACAGAGCGTATCCTGGCTGCGGTCCATGGCCTCGGAACCGATGGCCCGGCCAATGACCCCCACGATCTCCGGCGTCAGGGTGTCACCGACAATGCCGCGAATGTCGTAGGCCCGGAAAATGGATGGAGAAATGTCGGCCGCGGGGGCCCGGGTCTCCGCCACCTCGGGTGTGGCTCCCGCCGGGCTCTCGCCAAAACCGAGCACGTCCTCGTCACCATCGAGCATATCGATGTCCGGCATGTCCCGGTCCTGGAACAGGGGTTCATCCGGCTCCGGTTCCGGTCGAGCCTTGCTCGCCTTCGCGGCGGGCGCCTTGCGGGGAGTGTCTTCCACCCGTTTTTCCACCGCCTTGCTGATGCGGTGAAGTACCTCGGCAATCACCGAGGTGATTTCCCACCGCATCTGCGGCGGCGCCGACCGGTCACCGGCAAACACCTTGTGGGCCCACTGCACCATGCGGGTGGTTTCCTTGCGCAGGGCGCTCTGGGCCGACGACAGCATCAGCCAGGCGATCACCGCCGCGACCAGGAAGCCGGCCACCACCAGACCCGCTATAACCACGGGATTCAGGCTGGCAGGCGGTACCTGTGGGCGGTAGTTCAGGCTCCAGCCGGGAACCGACAATGATCGGGTCACTTCCGGCCCATCGCCCTGCCCGGCGCCAATCACATCACGGGACTGGCCATCCACGGTCTGTACCAGGGAGCCCTGGCCACCGGGCCCGCCCAGGACCTCCGACAGGGTGCCGGCGTCAAACTGGATGACCAGCGTCCCGATAACCGCCTGATTGGAGGGGTTGGTTACAGGCGCAGCGGTCTGGATCAGCCACTGGTCATTGCGGGGAAAGGCATCGGGGGCAACCTCACGCCCGGATTCCGCCCGGCGGGCCAGGTCCAGGGTGGCGAAGCCGAGGCCCGCCTCGTCGTCGGACCGACGCGGGATGGCCCGGTACGGGAACAGGAACACCCGCTCAATGCCGGGCATCAGGGTCTGCAATTCGTTCGCCAGTTCCCGCGCACCGCCAACCTCGTCCAGGGCCTCGCGCACGGAGACCTGGGTCCCCAGACCATCCGTCAGCCGCTGCATCAGCCGGATTCGGTCCTCCAGCCGGTCAGCGATGAGCTCGGCCCGGTTCTCGGCCACCTGTTGCCGGCGTTGGTCCTCGGCTGGCTGCAGCAACCCAAGGTAAAGGGCGGCGGCGACCACGACGCCCACCAGAACGACCACCAGCGCCTGGGTCACGGCGACCGAGGAGAGCTTGCGCACCTTGGCGCCGCCCCCCCTGGAGGCCTTTCCCTTTGCGGGTTTGGCGGCTTTCTTGTTATCCGGGGCGTCCTGGCCGGCTGGTGTACTGTCAGCCTCCGGGGTCCCCTTTTTCTTGCCAAGTTTCATAGTCGGCTCCGTATTGACGCCTGCTTCTTTACCTACCCAGACACCAGGCACATTAATTTGCTGTTAGTATAGTTGTTTACATGAATTGGTTAATGACACATTTGGCGTATTGGAAAAGTTTCTTCAATGTCGCCCGGTGGAACCAAAGCCACCATCACCCCGCCCGGTCGCCTGGAATTCGTCCACCACATCGAAACGCGCCTGAACCACCGGCACCAGCACCAGTTGCGCAATACGCTCGCCAACGTTGACGGTGAACGTGGTATTCCCCCGGTTCCAGCAGGACACCATCAGCTCTCCCTGGTAATCAGAATCAATCAGCCCTACCAGGTTCCCCAGGACGATGCCGTGTTTGTGCCCCAGCCCGCTGCGGGGCAGGATCATCGCGGCCAGGGAGGCATCCTCGATGTAGATGGACAGGCCGGTGGGGATCAGTGCGGATTCCCCGGGGGCCAACGTCAGGGATGCCTTCAGGCAGGCCCGCAGGTCAAGGCCGGCGGACCCGTCGGTGGCATAGGCAGGCATGGGGATCTCATCCCCGATTCGTTTGTCCAGGATTCTCATCTGAACCGGCTGCTGGCTCATACTGCTTCCTCAATTGGGCGGTCTGGTGGCTGGATGGCCGGGCGCCCCGGCACCCGGATGGTGTTCAGGTTTTCGGTCAGGCCAGTCGGTCGGCAATCAGCGCAACCAGCGTCCTGGCGATCTCGTGCTTGCTGGTGGGGCCGATGCTTTGCTGGCCACCGGGCCAGAACACGGTGACCGCATTCTGGTCGCTGTTGAACCCCATGCCCGGTACGGACACGTCATTGGCGACGATCATGCCCAGCTTCTTGCGCTTCATCTTGTCGGTGGCGTATTGCTCGACATCGTTGGTTTCCGCGGCGAACCCCACGGTAAACGGGGCGTCCGGTCTGGCCGCGATGGTGGCCAGGGTATCCGGGTTGCGGACCAGTTCCAGGGCGATGGTTTCATGGGATTTCTTCACCTTCTGCCCGGCCCGGTCGGCGGGACGGTAATCCGCCACGGCGGCGGTAGCGATAAACAGGTCGGCCCCCCGGTCCACTTCCGCGGAGGCTGCCTGCAACATGTCCTCGGCGGTCTCCACCGGCACCACTTCCACACCAGCGGGGGCAGCAAGGGCGACCGGGCCGCTGACCAGGGTGACCGTCGCACCGGCCGCCCTTGCGGCCTCGGCAATGGCATAGCCCATCTTGCCGGAGCTGTGGTTGGTGATATAGCGCACCGGGTCTATGGGTTCCCGGGTGGGGCCGGCGGTGATCACCACGCGGCGGCCCGACAGCGGCCCACCCTGCCCGCTGCTCCTGACGGTCTGCTCGATCAGACCGAGCAGGGTTTCCGGCTCCAGCATCCGACCGGGGCCGACATCACCACAGGCCTGGCTGCCCTGATCCGGCCCCCACAGGGTAACCTGGGGGTCGTCCCGGAGCAGGCCGACATTGCGCTGGGTACGGTGATTACCCCACATGGCCTGGTTCATTGCCGGCGCCAGGGCAATCGGTGCCTCGGTGGCACTGCAGACGGTGGCCAGCAGGTCGTCCGCCATACCCTGGGCCAGCCGGGCCATGAAATCCGCCGATGCCGGCGCCACCACGACCCGGTCCGCCCACTTGGCGAGCTCGATGTGCCCCATGCCGGCCTCCGCCTCCGGATCCAGCAGTGACGTGCGTACCGGCTCGCCGCTGAGGGCCTGGAAGGTCATGGGCGTGATAAAGGCCTCGGCGCCCCGGGTCATGACGACCCGGACCTGGTAGCCGGCTTTCTTCAGCAGCCGGACCAGCTCCGCACTCTTGTACGCCGCAATACCGCCGGTAATGCCAAGCAGGATGTTTGGATTGGCCATGTGATCTCCGTCGTCTACCACTGTCCGCTGAAACGGTCCCTAAGATAGCATTGCCGGAATCTCCCCGACAGTGCGACGGACATGTTAAACTCACTGCCCATGCAGGACGCATCGACATCACACAGGGAACGTCATGACAACAACTCAATGGCCCCGGGATGAACGCCCCCGGGAACGGCTGCTGGCCCACGGCCCGGAAACCCTCTCTGACACGGAACTGCTGGCCATTTTCCTGCGCACCGGCACTGCCGGCATGCCGGTGATGGCCATGGCTCGTCACCTGCTGGATGAATTCGGCAGCCTGCGAGGCCTGATGACCACCTCCCATACAGGCTTCTGTCGGGTCAAGGGGCTGGGCACCGCCAAGTACGCCCAGGTACAGGCGGCCATGGAGATGGCCCGGCGGGTCATGGACGAACCAGTGCGCCAGGGGGATCCGCTGACGTCACCGGAGGATACCCGCCGCTACCTGCGTAGCCGGCTGGGTACCCAGCCCCATGAAGTGTTCGCTGGCCTGTTCCTGGATAACCGGCACCGGGTGATCCGCTATCAGGAGCTGTTCCGTGGCACCATTGACGGTGCCGCGGTCTATCCCCGGGAGGTGGTTCGCCACGCCCTGGACTTCAATGCGGCGGCGGTGATCTTCGCCCATAACCACCCGTCAGGGATTGCCGAACCCAGTCAGTCGGATATTTCCCTGACCCGACGGCTGAAGGACGCCCTGGGTCTGGTGGACATTCGGGTTCTGGATCATATGGTTGTGGGCCATGGCGAGGTGATCTCCCTGGCGGAACGGGGGCTGATGTGATCCGCCGGGAAGCTGCACAATTTCCCAACAATTTTTTGCGTTAGGGGTGCTCATCTGGTATAAAAGCGTCCCTTTCTGGCGGCGTCTGGCGAGCACCGTGCAATATGCAGGCACGTACCGCAACCAGAGACCCGATACCGGAGTCTCTGAAAAGGGAGATCAGGCCCTTTTTCAGAGGCTCCTTTACAAACGATTTCGTATTCAGGACCAACGCTCAGGTCGGAGGCAAACATGTCCAGAGTCTGTCAGGTAACCGGTAAGCGACCGGTAACCGGTAACAACGTTTCTCACGCGATGAACCACAACAAGCGTCGTTTTCTGCCCAACCTGCAGAACCACCGCTTCTGGGTCGAGTCTGAGAAGCGCTTCGTAAAGCTGCGTGTATCCACCAAGGGTATGCGTGTTATCGACAAGAAAGGCATTGACGCTGTGCTGGCCGACCTTCGTGCCCGCGGCGAGAAAGTATAAGGAGCCGCATCATGCGCGAGAAAATCAAGCTGGTTTCATCAGCAGGTACTGGTCACTACTACACGACCAAGAAGAACAAGCGTAACACCCCGGAAAAGATCGCTATGAAAAAGTACGATCCGGTGGTACGTAAGCACGTTGAGTACAAGGAAGCCAAGATCAAGTAAGGTCTTTGCTTTCAGGAAAAACCCGGCCCCGGCCGGGTTTTTTTGTGCCCGGCATTTGAAGTGATGTCAGGAATCGCCCCGAGCACCCTCCCTGTAAACTCAGAAGGTCTTCAGATAGCCCTTGGGCAGGGCGATATCCATGGCAATGGGCAGGTGGTCGGACACCGGATAGCTCACCACCTCGGAGTTGCGGATTTCCAGGCTTGGGCTTACCAGGATATGGTCCAGCGCCCGCTCCGGTCGCCAGCTTGGGAAGCTGTGGGCGGTATCCGGCAGGGGAATCAGGTTGGCATGCTTGAGGGGGGTGTTGGTCAGCAGCTCCTCGGCATGGTTGTTCAGGTCTCCCATCAGCACCACGTGCCGATAGTCCGCGATCAGCTCGTGGACATAGGCCAGTTGCCGGGCCTGGCCGGCCTTGCTGAGGGACAGGTGCATGATCACCAGCACCAGCGGATCGTCGATATCGCCGAAACGGGCGATAATGGCCCCCCGCCCAGGCAGCAGCCCGGGCAGGCGGTGCTCGGTCACATCCAGCGGACGGAAACGGCTGAGCAGGCCATTGCTGTGCTGAGCCACCGGCCCCAGGTTACGGTTCAGTTGCTGGCGCCAGTAGGGGATGCCACTGGCCTCGGCCAGGTACTGGACCTGGTTGATGTAGCCACTACGCAGGCTGCCGCCGTCACACTCCTGCAGGGCCACCACGTCATAGCTGCGCAGCAGGCTGGCAATACGGTCCAGGTTATCGATACGCCCCCGGTGGGGCAGCACATGCTGCCAGCTACGGGTCACGTAGTGATGGTAGGAGGCGGTGTTGATCCCCACCTGGATATTGAAGGTCAGCAGGCGGATATGGCGATGGGGCTCGAAATCCGGCACATGATCCATACCCGAGCAGGCCCCGCCCGAGGGCGAGGCGCGGCCAGAGATGTTACTGAACCCATGTTTCAACCTACGATACATTGATCAGGCTCCGGAAACAGTCTGACACCGGGCCAGGCGTCCACGCTCGGCCAGGTCGTCGTTAGTCGGTGCTTTCGCTACGCTCCTTCTCAATAAGGTAGTCCACGACTTCCAGGGTTTCCGCATGACCACCGGTCATGCCGGGTCCGGTCTTGTACTTCCCCGCCACCAGCATGGTGGGGGTACCGCGTACCTGGGCGCCCCGCAGTACCGACATACCCCGCTGCACCTGGGCCTTGACCCCGAAACTGTTAAAGGCCTTGAGGAAAGCTTCCCGGTCAACCCCCTGGGTCTCCACGAAGTCCGCGAGGGCGGACGCGCTGGTCAGATTCTGGCGCTCTTCGGCCAGCGCTGTATAAAAGGCCCCATGGGTCTTGTCGGTGGCACCAATCGCCTCAGTGGCATAATACGCGTAGGCATGCTGAACGGCCGCCTTGTTCATCGGTGCGGGCAGCAGAACCAGGTTGATGTCATCGCCGAGGTCTTTCTTCCAGGCCTGCATGAAGGGTTCAAAGTCGTTGCAGTGGCCGCAGCCGTACCAGAACACCTCAACCACCTCGATTCCCTCACCAGAGGAGGCGGATACCTCAGTGGGCAGGCGTTCATAGTGCTCGCCTTCCACCCATTGATCCTGGGCTGAAGCGGAGAAAGCGACGGTCGCGGCGATAACGCCGGCGGCAAGAGATCGGAAAATACCCATCAAGCACCTCTGGATTGGTTTTTTGGTTGTTTCATGGACTTGCGTGAGACAGGCTCACCGGCAAAAGGTTCATCTGCCACGGATTATGCCATGCTGCCCCTTCAGGTCCAGCCAGTGACCCTTACAGCACCGACAGGATGTCAGAAACGCAAAAGCCCGCACAAGGCGGGCTTTGTTCCGGGCAACCGTTGATCGGAAAACGATCAGTGCAAACCGGAAATGTAGTTGGCCACGGCCTCGATCTCGGTATCCGTCAGACGGGAGGCAATGTCCACCATGATCTGCGACTGGGGCGCCCCGTTCCGCTCACCGTCCCGGTACGCCTTCAGTGATTTGATCACGTACTCGGCACTCTGGCCACCCAGGTGGGGGTAGCCGGCAGGGCCGTTGCCCTTGCCCTCGGGATTGTGACAGGCGGCACAGGCGGCCACACCGGAGGCCAGGTTGCCCCCCTTGTAGAGGCTACGCCCCTGCTCCAGGTTTTCCTCGCTGGCCTGACTGACGGGCATCTCGGTCTGGTCGAAGTAAGCCGCCAGATCCTGCAGGTCCTCGTCGCTCATATCGTCCAGCATGCCGGTCATTTCAGCGATCTCGCGATCACCGTCGCGAATGGCACGCAACTGCTGGACCAGGTAGGTTTCCCCCAGCCCCGCCAGTTTCGGATACACCGCCATAACCGGAGCCGCGCCATTCTGCCCGTGACAGCCCGCACAAACACCAGCATTTGCCTCACCTGCTTCAGGATCTCCCGCGCCATGGGCTGTCATGGAGAGGCCCAGGCCGAGAACCACACCTGCGATCAGTTTTTTCATGCTCGCTCCGCTATCTCTCATCAGAAACATTATTCTTCGTGCCGCCGGCAGAGCCGGGCAAAGCCCCGACTGGTGGGCCATTGGCCGTGGTACCCTGCGCACCGTCCGGAAATTGGTGTAGCATTATACATTAAGGAGCCCATGAATAAATGCCATGGCCCTGTTTGCAGCCACCCGCCCTTTACCCGTGTCATTCAGGACGTATTCGTGACCACTGAAACACCCAAGCCGATTTCCTACAACAGTGCCCGCTTCCTGGTCAGCGCCGCGCAATTAACGGACTGCCCACCGGACAGCGGTCGCGAGGTCGCCTTCGCCGGTCGTTCCAACGCCGGCAAGTCCAGCGCCATTAACTGCATCACCGCCAATGGCAAGCTGGCCCGCACCAGCAAAACGCCCGGCCGCACCCGGCTGATCAACTTCTTCTCGCTGAACCGGGCCGACTGCCGGCTGGTGGACCTGCCCGGCTACGGCTACGCCAAGGTGTCCCGGGACATGAAGGACGACTGGCAGCAGCACCTGAGCCACTACCTGACTGACCGGCGCAGCCTGGCGGGACTGGTCCTGGTGATGGATATCCGGCACCCACTGACCGACTTTGACCAGATGATGGTGGAATGGTGCGAACATAACAATCTGCCGCTGATGATCCTGGCCACCAAGGCGGACAAACTGAAGTTCGGCCAGGCAAAGACCGCCATGCTGGGTATCCGGCAGGCGCTGAAAGATGTGCAGTGTCTGCACCACCTGATCATGTTCTCGGCAACCACCAAAACCGGCCTGGAAGAGTGCCGTAATGGCCTGACCGGCTGGCTGGAGGGGTAACCCGCCATAAAAAACCCGACCGGAAGTCCCGGTCGGGAATCGTCAGGGTTTGCGACGTACTGAGACCTGAGTCTCTTACCGGCACGTCCGTGGTTGCCGGTATGGAGTATGACCGCCCTGTCGCCGTAAAGTTCCTGTCACATCACTCTCCGGACATGGCCCAGGGCATATCCGGCCGATATCGGTCCCTCAGGATCAGCACCTCGTCCCGGTGGGCCGGATCCAGGTAGGGCAGGTGCAGGGTCAACACCTGATAGATGCCCTGGCGCACCTCCGCCAGCACCAGTTCCCGGCTTTCATTGGTGGTCTTGAGGAACGCCATCCAGTTGGTGATCACCAGCCAGATGTTCAGGGCCAGGGCCTGGCGCAATTCATCGGACAGCGACTGCAGCACCCGACCCCGGATCAGGCCGTGCAGGATGTTTTCAATGGCCACCAGGCAGCGTGCGGTAAAGGCCCGGTACTCACGTCGCAGACGGTCGTCGTTCTCCAGCAGGAACGCCAGCTCCCGATGCAGGAAGCGGAACCGCCAGAGGCCATCCACCACCGACTCCAGGTAGAACACCAGGTCATCGATTGTCAGGGCGTTGCCACTCCGTACCTTCAGATAGCTATCCACCAGGGACTCATACTGCCGGAATAGCTGGTAGACGATGTCGGCCTTGTTACGAAAGTGGTAATAGAGATTGCCCGGGGAGATACCCAGGTCGGCCGCTATATGGTTGGTGGACACATTGCGTTCACCCTGGCAGTTGAAGCTGTCCAGGGCCACCTGGAGAATCCGGTCCCGGGTATTCCCGGTATTTTTCGGCGAGGATGCTGACATTGTCTGGTCTGATTTCCGGCGCAAATGATTTTTCAGGGGACCACTGGCAATCCCGGATTTATTCCGGTACGAATTGGAGTATAAACTCTAATCAGTCGCAGACCTTTCTCAGACCTTTCAAGGGTACCGTGGTTGTCTGAAGGTGGACTGCCCGCGTCGAACCATCTCGCCGAGGATCCTATCATGAGCGCCACCGTCGTCCCGATGAACGAGAGCAAGAAACAGATCCAGCTCACCGCCAGGATACTGGCCGAACAGAAACAGGCCTTCAGCCGCAACCCGTTACCGACCCTTAGTGAGCGCAAGGACAACCTGTTGCGCCTCAAGAAGGCCCTGATCGCCCATCAGGAGCAGTTCTGCGAGGCGATCGACAAGGACTTCAACGGTCGCTCCCGGGATGAAACCCTGATTGCGGAGATCATGCCGTCCATTCAGGGCATCAACTACGCCATGGAGCACCTCAAGGACTGGATGCAGCCGGACCGCCGGCATGTCTCGGTGCTGTTCCAGCCGGCGAGCAACAAGGTCTTCTACCAGCCCAAGGGCGTGGTGGGCATTATCGTACCCTGGAACTACCCCCTGTACCTGGCCATAGGGCCACTGGTGGCAGCATTGGCGGCGGGCAACCGGGCCATGATCAAGATGTCGGAATTCACTCCCCACACCTCTGCCCTACTGGCCAACCTGGTGGAGACCACCTTCCCCCGGGACCTGGTTGCAGTAGTCAATGGCGAGGCCGACGTCGCCGCCGACTTTTCCGGTCGCCCCTTCGATCACCTGCTGTTCACCGGCTCCACCACCGTGGGCCGACTGGTGATGAAAGCAGCGGCCGAGAACCTGACGCCGGTCACCCTGGAACTGGGCGGCAAGTCCCCGGCAGTGATCTCCAATGACGTGCCCATGGAGGATGCCGCCGAACGCATCGCCTTCGGCAAGGCGTTCAATGCCGGCCAGACCTGCGTGGCGCCGGACTATGTGCTGTGCCCCTCGGACCGGGTCAACGCCTTCGTGGACGCCGTCCAGGATGCCCTGGGCCGCATGTATCCCACCCTGCGGGACAACCCGGACTTCACCAGCATCATCAACGAGCGTCAGTACCAGCGCCTCCGGGAACTGCTGGCGGACGCCCGCAGCAAGGGCGCACAACTGGTGGAGGTAAACCCGGCCGGGGAGTCCTTCGAGGACGGTTGCCACAAGATCCCGATCACCCTGGTGCTCAACCCCACCGACGACATGAAGGTGATGCAGGACGAAATCTTCGGCCCGATCCTGCCGGTGGTGCCCAGCAAGGGACTGGAAGACGCCATGGCCTACATCAACAGCCGTCCGCGGCCACTGGCCCTGTACTATTTCGGTTACGAGCGGGACGAGCAGAAGCGCCTGCTGGCGGGCACCCATTCCGGCGGCGTCTGCATCAACGACTCGCTGCTGCACGTGGCCCAGGATGACCTGCCCTTTGGTGGCATCGGGGACTCCGGCATGGGGCACTACCACGGCAAGGAAGGCTTCCTGACCTTCTCCCACAGCCGCGCGGTGTTCGCCAAGCAGAAGCTCAACAGCGGCAAGCTGGTGTATCCGCCCCACGGCGGCCCCCTGCACAAACTGGTCTATCGGTTCTTTATTCGCTAGTATCTCGGGCCTCTGAAACCAGAAGGAGTACGCCATGACAACGGTTATCTACCCGGGAACCTTTGACCCCATCACCAACGGCCACACCGATCTGGTGGAGCGGGCCAGGCGGCTGTTTGACGAGGTGGTGATCGCCGTTGCCCACAGCTCCAAGAAGAACCCGCTGTTCACCCTGGAGGAACGGGTTCGTCTGGCGGAAGAGTCCACCGCTCATCTGGATAACATCCGGGTGGTGGGTTTCAACAACCTGCTGGCGGATTTTGTCCGCGAGCAGAACGGTACTGTGCTGCTGCGCGGCCTGCGGGCGGTGTCCGATTTCGAGTACGAGTTCCAGCTCGCGGACATGAACCGTCACCTGGCCCCGGAAGTGGAGAGCGTGTTCCTGACACCGTCCAACCACCTGTCGTACATTTCCTCGTCGCTGATCCGGGAGATTGCCTCCCTGGACGGTGACGTGGCGGAATTCGTGTCACCGGTGGTGCACGAGGCTCTCAGGGCGAAGTTCGCCAAGTAAGCTGTGAGCCTTCCATCAGGTAACCACCCATGGCCCTGATCATTACCGGCGAATAGCCTGACCGCGGCCTGTCAGGCATAAAAAAACCGGAGCCCGCGGGCTCCGGTTTTTTGTGACCGGTGATACCTTACTGCAGCATCGGCGAGGTTCCCGGCATGGGGATGGGCATCTCCTGACCGTTGAGGTTGACTGTCATGTCCTTCAAAGAGGCATCCATCACGTAGAAGTCCCCCTCTTCCACCAGGGCGCCCTGGATCACCATGGGCATCAGTTGATCTCCCAGCTCCGGATAGCGCTCTCCCAGTGCCACGGGGATCTTCAGGTTCATCTCGCCCTCGATGGTCTGGGCGATCAGCATGAACGGCACCCGGTCCTTGTCCGGCTGCTCCGGATGGGCGACTTTCAGGTGACCGGTCACCGGTCCCTCCGGCGATGAAATATCCATATCGGTGACCACCGTCAGACCCCGGGCCATCAGCTTCTCCAACCCGCCCGTCATGGCCATGGTGGCCTGCATCTGCTGCTGGAAAGCCTTCTGGGGATCGTCGCCGGAGGCCATGCTGAGCTCCTGCATCGCCTGGGCCGCTTCCATCAGTTCGTTCCAGGCGGCGACATCCACCTCCTGCATCCGGAAATCAAAGCTGTGGGGACCATAGCCCTCATCGCCGTAGCTGACCTTGTCTAGGGTCATGGTGCTGTCGAGGTTGAATGACTGGTCATCATTCACCGCCTCAGTATCGGAGACAACCTCCAGGCCTTCCAGCACGACCTCCGGCTCATCCCGGGCGGCGACGGACACCTTGGCCACGGTCATGCTGCCTTCACCGGTCCACAACTGCCCCGTCAACAGAGTGGCCTGCTGTTCCATGTCCAGGTTTTCCATGGACAGGCGCATATCCGGGGTCCGCAGCACCAGCCCGGGCCACTGCATGTCGAGATTCATCTGCTCGCCACCAGCGCTGAACTCCAGGGTGGAATAGCTCCGGGAAACATTCAGGGATTCACCGGCTTCCTCGTCCATGTAATCAATGGCCGGCACATCCAGTTCCACCAGGGAGGAACCCCAGGCGCTGGTGGTGACGGTCAGGGTTGGCTTCTCGTCCGGGAAGACCTTCTCGAACTCCTCGTCCTCGGGCAGGTCGAAGTTGAACAGGATGGTGCTGCTGGTGATGCCGTGGGAGACATCGCCCGTCCAGCCGATGGCATGCCGCTCTCCGGTATCCGGGTCCACCACATAGAGCTGGCCCGTGATGGTGGACTCCAGGTAACCCCGGTCATACTCCGCCGTTTCCATGATAAAGAGGGGCTGGGCCTGGTTGAAGTCCCCGGTCGCTGCCTGCCATTGCTGTTCCGTCAGCATTCCCACGGCCCATGGGGCAGCCGCCGCTGCCGCCACGACCACGCCGCCGGCGATGATCCATGTTTTTTTCATGTCCTGTACTCCAATTCAGGGAGTCAGCCCGGGCGCGGTGGCACCGTTCAAACCTCCCTGTTTACTGATCCCGCCCGTTTCCTCGTGAACGGGCTGCGAAACCGGCGCCGGATCACTTGGCACTTAGCCGGTCCAGCAGGACCGACTGGGACGCAAAGCGCTCCTCCTCCGGTGAGGGCTGATTTTGCAGGTAACGTCCATCAGGCTGCAAGACCCAACTCTGACAGTTGTCACGTAAACAGGCATCCAGGTCTTCCTCAAGGCGGTTGACCAGGCTGCGCTCTTCCACCGGGAAGGCCACCTCGACCCGGTTTACCAGGTTACGGACCATGCCGTCAGCGCTGGAGCAGTACACCTCCGGCTTGCCATTGTGGCCGAACCAGTAGACACGGGTGTGCTCCAGGAAGCGCCCGATAATGGAGCGCACCTGGATGTTCTCCGACAGCCCCGGCACCCCCGGACGCAGGCAGCAGATACCACGGATGATCAGGTCGATCTTCACACCGGCCTGTGAGGCCCGGTACAGGGCGAGCATCACTTCCGGATCGGTCAGGGCGTTGAACTTGAAGATGATGCGACCGTCGCTGCCGAAGCCGGCTTCCCGGTCAATCATCTCGATCAGCCGCCGGTGCAGGGTGAAAGGCGCGTGGAACAGTTTCTTGATCTTGAGGGCCTTGCCCATACCGGTAAGCTGCTGGAACAGCTTGTTGACGTCGTCGCACAGGGCATCATCGGCGGACAGGTAGCTGTAGTCGGTATAGAGCCTGGCGTTACCGGCGTGGTAGTTGCCGGTCCCCAGGTGGACGTAGCGCTTCAGGCGACCTTCCTCGCGACGCACAATGAGGATCATCTTGGCGTGGGTCTTGTACCCCACCACGCCGTACACCACGACCACCCCGGATTCCTGCAGGCGACTGGCCAGCTCCAGGTTCTCCGCCTCGTCGAAACGGGCGCGCAACTCGATCACCGCGGTCACTTCCTTGCCGCGACGGGCCGCATCCATCAGCGCCTCGACGATCTCCGAGTCGGCCCCGGTGCGGTACAGGGTCTGGCGAATGGCCAGCACCTGGGGATCCTTGGCGGCCTGGCGCAGGAAATCCACCACCGGCGTGAAGCTCTCGTAGGGATGCAGCAGCAGGATCGGCTGCTTGCGGATGGCGTCGAAAATCACCTCGTTGTTGCGGATCGGCTTGGGCACCGCCGGCGAGAACCCCGGATAGGTGAGATCCGGCCGGTTGACCAGCCCACTGACGGCCATCAGCCGGGTCAGGTTGACCGGGCCATGAACCTTGTACAGATCCCGTTCGGTAAGACCAAACTGCCGCAACAGGAACTGGATCAGTTCCTCGGGGCAGTTGTCAGCCACCTCCAGCCGCACCCCGTCGCCGAAGCGGCGGCTCAGCAGTTCGCCGCGCAGCGCCGAGGCCAGGTCTTCCAGGTCGTCCTCCAGTTCCAGGTCGGCGTTGCGGGTCAGGCGGAACTGGTAACAGCCCTTGATCTCCATGCCCGGGAACAGCTCATCGGCGTGGGCGTGGATCATGGACGACAGGAACACCAGATTATCACCGCCATCACAGACGTCATCGGGCAGGCGCACCAGGCGGGGCAATGACCGGGGCGCCGGTACGATGGCCATGCCGGTCTCCCGGCCGAACGCATCCTTGCCGTCCAGCTCGACAATGAAGTTGAGGCTCTTGTTGACCAGTCGCGGGAACGGGTGGGAAGGATCCAGCCCGATGGGATTGACCACCGGCAGGATCTCATCCTCGAAGTACTGGCGCACCCACTCCGCCTGGGCCGGGGTCCAGTCGCGGCGACGCACGAAGTGGATACCCTCCCGCTCCATTTCCGGAATCAGGACCTTGTTGAGGATATCGTACTGTTCTGAAATGTATTCGTGGGCCACCTGGCTGATTTCCTGCAGCACCTGCTCCGGCAGCATACCGTCCGGCCCCACCATCTCGCGGCCATATTTCATCTGTTGACGCAGGCCGGCCGCGCGGATCTCGAAGAACTCGTCCATGTTGCTGCTGAAAATACAGCAGAAGATCAGGCGGTTGAGCAGCGGATGATGTTCATCCAGAGCCTGCTTGAGCACCCGGTAGTTGAACTGCAGATGACTCAGTTCGCGGTTGAAATAGTTTTCCCGGGCGGTAAGGTCCAGCACCTGCTCCGGCACCTCCACCGGTTCAGGTACCGCAGCCACTTCGCCCACCTTCCCGACCTCCGGTACCTGTTCCATACTCATATCAACCTCCCTTGAGCAGGCGTGCCGCCCGCACCGCAAAGTAGGTCAGGATGCCGTCGGCACCAGCCCGGCGCATGGCCATGAGACTTTCCATCATTACCTTGTCGCCATCCAGCCAGCCATTCTGGGCGGCGGCCATGTGCATGGCGTACTCGCCGCTGACCTGGTAGACAAAGGTGGGTACTTTCAGCTCGGTCTTCACCCGATGGACGATGTCCAGGTAGGGCATGCCGGGCTTGATCATCACCATGTCGGCACCTTCGGCCAGGTCCATGGCCACCTCATGCAGGGCCTCGTCGCTGTTGGCCGGGTCCATCTGGTAGGTTTCCTTGCTGCCCTTGCCCAGGTTGCCGGCCGAGCCCACCGCATCCCGGAACGGGCCATAGTAGGAAGAGGCGTACTTGGCGGAATAGGCCAGGATCCGCGTGTTCACCCGGTCGGCCTGCTCGAGGGCCTGGCGAATCTCGCCAATCCGGCCATCCATCATGTCCGACGGTGCCACCACGTCGGCGCCCGCCTCGGCATGGGACAGGGCCTGTTTCACCAGGGCTTCCACGGTGCGGTCGTTCAGCACGTAGCCGTTGTCATCAAGGATGCCGTCCTGGCCATGGGTGGTGAACGGATCCAGCGCGACGTCGGTAATCACGCCCAGTGCCGGAAACTGTTCCTTGAGCGCGCGGGTGGCACGCTGGGCCAGGCCGTCGGTATCCCAGGCTCCGGAACCATCCAGGTCCTTTTTTTCCGGCGGCACCACCGGGAACAGGGCAATGGCGGGAATGCCCAGGTCATGCACCTCGCGGGCATGCTCCAGCAGCAGGTCGACGCTCAGGCGTTCCACGCCGGGCATCGACGGCACGGCCTCCCGCTGCCCTTTACCCTCCAGCACAAATACCGGATAGATCAGGTTATCCACGCTGAGCTGGTTCTCCCTGACCAGCCGGCGGGAAAAGTCGTCCACCCGGTTCCTGCGCAGACGGGTGCCGGGATAACCTCGATTGGGAAGTGAGAACACGAAAGCCTCCGTAACTGGACTGTTTAACGGACTATCATACACATCACGATGTTACCGGGGCATGACCTGAAACATAAGAGTGCGGATCGTCCCCCGCGACACAGGAGCGGCCGGACGTGGAAAACAGCGGGCGGGGCGTTGCCGACAATCGCCAGCAACGCCCGGACCTGATCAGAAACTGCGGTTGTTGAAACCCACCTCGACCTTGCGGGGGGCGTCGTTACGGAAACTGGTGTCGACCTGCTGGATCCGGCCTCCCCCGTTCAGGAACGCCTGGATATCCGCTTCAAGCTGGGCCCGGATCCGTGCACGACCGGCGATGGAATGATCGTCTTCCATCTCGTTCCAGCCGCCCGCCGGCTCCAGGCTGTTTTCATCCAATTCACTCATGGCTAGCCTCCATCAGCGAAAATCGGGAGCCCGTCACTGCCCCCCGTGCTCAATGAAACGCGCCCCGAAAAGCCAGGCAGTCCGATGGCCGTTTCCTGTTCGACACCTCTTGACCATGCTGATCACAAGCACGGCGTGCATGAGCGTCTTGGCGTCTTTATAATCAGTAAAAGATGACAGCGCTATCATGTCGCAAAATCTTTTTGTAACTTTTTGTAACCAGCCGGAACGAAAGCCTGCTCCCTTAAATTTTTATAATAAAGACAATTGGTTACCCCCGAGAGGCATTAACATGAACGCCAAACAGCCAACCCCCGCCAAGTCCGGATTCACTCCCGACCAGTGGCTGGCCCAGACCCACGAGGTCTTCAACCAGCCTCCGGCACTGGAAAACTACAACCTGTTCCTGCAGGACAGGGCCCTCCAGGAAGCCATTGAGCGCGAGGGCGCAAGCTGGGCCCGGCAGGAACTGACGGACTTTGGCGCCCTGGCCGGCCGCCCCGATATCATCGAACTGGGTTTCCAGGCCAATGACAACAAGCCCACGTTCCAGACCCATGACCGCTTCGGTCACCGTATCGACGAAGTCCGCTTCCATCCTGCCTATCACGAGCTGATGCGACTGGCCACCGAGCACGGCCTGCACAGCAGCCCCTGGCAGAAGCCCGGTCCCGGCGCCCATGTGGCGAGGGCGGCCAAGTACTATCTGCACACCCAGGTGGAGGCATCCCACGGCTGCCCGATTACCATGACCTTTGCCTCCATGCCGTCCATCATGAAGCAGCCGGAACTGGCGGAAACCTGGGCCCCCAAGATCCTGGACTGCAGCTACGATCCCCGTAACGTGCCGGATTCCGAGAAGCGCTCCGTGACCATCGGCATGGCCATGACCGAGAAACAGGGCGGCAGTGACGTACGCGCCAATACCACCCGGGCAATTCCCACCGGCAGGGAAGGCTCCGGCCAGGCCTATGAACTGGTGGGGCACAAGTGGTTCGTCTCCGCGCCCATGGGCGACGCCTTCCTGGTGCTGGCCCAGGCCCCGGGTGGTCTGTCGTGTTTCCTGATGCCCCGCTGGCGTCCTGACGGCACCAAGAACCCGTGGCAGATCCAGCGTCTGAAGAACAAAATGGGCAACGTCGCCAACGCCTCCAGCGAGGCGGAACTGCGGGGCGCCCTGGGCTGGATGATCGGCGAGGAAGGCCGTGGCGTGCCCACCATCATCGAAATGGTGGCCATGACCCGCTTCGACTGCATGATCGGCAGCTCCTCGGGCATGCGTCAGGCCGCCGCCCAGGCCCTGCACCACTGCCATCACCGCAGCGCCTTCGGTGCCCGGCTCAGCGACCAGCCGCTGATGCAGAACGTACTGGCGGACCTGGCGCTGGAGAACGAGGCGGCCATGAGCTACACCATGCGCGTCGCCCGGGCCCTGGACGCCGGCAACGACGAGCAGGAACAACTGTTCCTGAGACTGGCCACCCCGGTGGGCAAGTACTGGATCTGCAAGCGCACTCCCAACCATGCCTACGAGGCCATGGAATGCATTGGCGGCAGCGGGGTGATGGAAGACTGCATCATGCCGCGACTGTTCCGGGAATCCCCGGTGAACGCCATCTGGGAAGGCTCCGGCAATGTGCAGTGCCTGGATACCCTGCGGGCCTTGCAGAAGTCGCCGGAGAGCCTGGATGCTTTCCTGGCAGAGGTGAACCAGGCCCGGGGCAGCGACCGCCGTTTCGATGGATTCGTGGACCGGCTGGCGAAGGATTTCAGCGGCGCCATGGGCAACCCGGAACAGATCGCCTTCCAGGCCCGGGATCTGGTGGACCGCCTGGCGGTCTCGCTGCAGGCCTCACTGCTGATCCGCAACGCACCGGCGGCCGTGTCCGATGCCTACTGCGCGTCCCGCATCGACAGCCGGGGCATCCACAACATCGGCGCCCTGCCCAGCGGCGTGGACGCGAAAGCCATCGTGGACCGGGCAACCCCCCATGTCTGATGCATTTCGAAAACTGCTGGCAGAGCGGGAAGCCGCTCCCGCCAGCATTACACCCCATATCGGCATCGTCACGCTGCACTTTCAGCTTTACGGCGTCGAGGACCTGAAGGCCAAACGCAAGGTCTTCACGCCCATGCGGGCGATCTGGGGCCGGGAGCCGGACCTGGCCGTGGCAGAAACCGGAGACTATGAGACACTGGACAGTGCCGTGTGGAGCATTGTTGCCATCGGCGGCACCTCACAGCAGCTCACCGCCCGGCTCGACCAGGTGGAGAAGGCGATCGAGCAACGCATCGACGCGCCGGTACTCGAGGTACACCGGGAGCTGCTATAAGGGCCAGTGCGGATATGACTGTTCGCTTGGCAACCAATGGCATGACGCCGTATACTACGCGGCCCTGACCACGGACCCGTGCTGGGGCGAGGATACGACGCCCCTGATAAAAGTTCCGTAGAGTCTCCGGGCGACAGGAAGATACGCCCGGGGATACCACAGACTGCGTGGCGCGTATGACCGGTAAGAAAAAGTCAGCCCAGGCGTCGGTAGAGGCGATGTATCGGGTATTTACCGTACCCGAGGCCCCCGAATCCACCCTGAGCCGGATTGACCAGAATATCTCGGGTAACCTTGCCGGTTTCCTGCAGGAGCATATTGTTGCGGTGGAGCGTGACCTCAGCGAGGTGGAGAAGAACTTCTCCGACTCCGCCATTCCGGAAAAGCCCATCTTCGTATCCGAGCAGGCCCAGTTCCTGCTGGACAAGCTGGTGGCCAACTCCGTGCACACGGCCTCCCCCAGCTTTATCGGGCACATGACCTCGGCACTGCCCTACTTCATGCTGCCGCTGTCCAAGATCATGATTGCCCTGAACCAGAACCTGGTGAAAACGGAAACCTCCAAGGCGTTCACGCCCATGGAACGTCAGGTACTGGGCATGATCCACCGGCTGGTGTATCAGCAGGACGGCGCCTACTACCGCAAGTGGATGCACGACCCCCGCCACGCCCTGGGGGCCATGTGCTCCGGCGGCACCGTTGCCAACCTGACCGCCCTGTGGGTAGCCCGCAACCGGGCCTTCCCGGCGGAGGGCAGCTTCCGCGGCCTGCACCAGGAAGGCCTGTTCCGGGCGCTGAAGTACTATGGCCACGATGGGGCGGCCATCCTGGTCTCTCGCCGTGGTCACTATTCCCTGCGCAAGGCCGCCGACGTGCTGGGCCTGGGCCGGGACGCGCTGATACCTGTCGATACGGACGACGATAACCGCATCCAGATCGACGACCTGCGAGACAAGTGCCTGGAGTTGCAGCGCCAGAAAGTGAAGATCATGGCCATCTGCGGCATTGCCGGCACTACCGAGACCGGCAACATAGACCCGCTGGATGCCATGGCGGACGTGGCCCGGGAATTCGGTGCCCACTTCCACGTGGACGCCGCCTGGGGAGGTCCCACCCTGTTCTCGCGGCAACATGCCCCCCTGCTGCGGGGCATCGAGAAGGCGGATTCCGTGACCTTCGACGCCCACAAGCAGCTCTACGTGCCCATGGGCGTGGGCCTGGTGGTCTTCCGCGATCCCACCATGGCCAGCGCCGTGGAGCACCATGCCCAGTACATTATCCGCAAGGGCTCCCGGGACCTGGGCAGCAACACCCTGGAAGGCTCTCGACCGGGCATGTCCATGCTGATCCACTCGGGCCTCAAAATCCTGGCCCGGGAAGGCTATGAGATCCTGATCAACCAGGGCATCGACAAGGCCCGCACCTTCGCGGAGATGATCACCGAGCATCCGGATTTCGAGCTGGTGACCGCGCCGGAGCTGAACATCCTCACCTACCGCTACTGCCCGGCCCGGGTCCAGCAGGCCCTGGCCGCCGCCGATCCGATCCAGGCGGAGCGCATCAACATGAGCCTGAACCGGGTCACCAAGTACATCCAGAAGACCCAGCGGGAACGGGGCAAGGCGTTTGTGTCACGGACGCGGCTGGAGCCGGCCCGCTACAGCAAGTTCCCCTGCATCGTCTTCCGGGTGGTGCTGGCCAACCCGCTGACCACCAAAGAGATCCTCAATGACATCCTGGACGAGCAGAAGGTGCTGGCCGGCGAGCCGGGGCTGAAGGATGAGATGGATATTCTGCACCAGCACACAGAAGCTGTGCTGGCGGGACCGGTGGCGAAGAGGGCCTGATTGCAGGCTGGCGCAAACCCAATTTGATGCGAGCTGATCAGCCAGCGCTAACGCGGACTTCGTAAGGTCGGGTAGGTGAGGGGTGGTTTTGGAGCAGGGCCATGGATGGCCCGGAGCAAGGCCGGTCCAGGGATGGGCCGTGAATTGCGGCGGAAAAACCGCACCTGCCCGGCCCTGCACCAAAACCCTCAGGCTGACCCTGACAAAGAATCAGTAAAGCGCTTCCTCGTCATCCAGCACATCATCCAGGATTTCGAGGAAGATCTTGTCCGCCTCACTCCAGTTCTCGGGAATACGGACCGTCGTCGAGGCACTGATCTCATCCGCCATCAGCTGATGGGCATCCGGCTTGCCCCGGTGCTTGCGGGCCACCTCCACACACTTGACGGCCACCGTGGGATCACTCAGAACCTTCTTGATGAAGACCCGCATCTCATCAATCACTTTCGCCTGACGGCTCTCAGTTGCTGTACTCATAGACATCTCCGGACAGGTTCAGGGAAAGGTATCACCAAGAGTATGCAGGATACCCCACACCGGCGACCAGTCGTTAATGGGAAAGCATAAACCCGGCCCTCCTTCCTGCCGGTCTCGACGGAAGGGAGGGCGCTCAGGATCGATACGGGCGTATCAGACCATGACACCGCGAACGGTGAAGTAGAGAATGGCCGCCAGTATCGCGGATACCGGGACGGTAATGACCCAGGCCGCGGCAATCCGGATCAGGTGGGAGCGCTTGACCAGTTCCTCCCGGTAGATCTTCTTCAGGCGCTTGCGCTCCTTCTTGGACAGCGGAATCTCCTGCTTGTGCTTGCGGGCCTCCTTCAGCAGCGCCTCCATTTCCTCCACACTGGCGTTGCGGAAATCATCCAGGAACGGCTGCAGCCGCTCCCGCTCCACATCGTCATGCTTCTCCAGGATGGAGTGGATCTGACTGGCGTAGCTGCGTTTCAGGTATTCCCGCAGGAAACCCACCCCGAACACACCGCCGATGGCGATATGGGTGGAGCTGACCGGCAGCCCGAGCTGGGAGGCCAGGATCACCGTCAGGGCCGCGGACAGGGCCACACAGAAGGCCCGGGTCTTGTCCAGCTCGGTGATTTCGGAACCCACCACCTTGATCACCCGAGGACCGAACAGCAACAGACCCACGGACAGGCCCAGGGCCCCTACCATCATCACCCACAGGGGAATACTGGCGTCAGAGACGATACTGGACGCCGCCAGGGCATCGTTGATGGCAGCAAGCGGACCGATGGCATTGGCCACATCGTTGGCGCCGTGGGCAAAGCTGAGCAGGCCGGCGGCGAAGATCAGCGGCCACACGAACAGCGCATTCACACCGTCGGCATTATTCTCCATGGTGGCCGCACGGCGACTGACCCGGGCGCGGACCAGCAGGAACACCGCAACGGCCACCGCCAGCCCCACCAGCGCGGCCCCCATGAAATCCACGCTGATAACCTTCTTCACGCCCTTGATCATCAGGTAGGTGCCAAAGGCCCAGGCCATGATGGCCACCAGCAGAGGCACAAAGCGGCGGGCGCTGGCCACCAGGTCCCCCTGGTAGAGGATGGTCTTCTTGATCGCGTAGAGGAACAGGGCCGCAATCAGACCGCCCAGGGCCGGGGAAATCACCCAACTGGCGGCGATCTTGGCCATCACCGACCAGTCGGCGATGCCCCAGCCGCCAGCGGCGATACCAGCACCGAGGACGCCGCCCACGATGGAATGGGTGGTGGAGACCGGCGCCCCCATCCAGGTGGCCACGTTCAACCACAGCGCCCCTGCCAGGAGCGCCGCCGTCATCAGCCAGACGAAGCTGGATACATCGTCCAGGCGCTCTGGCGCGATGATTCCGCCCTTGATGGTGGACACCACGTCCCCACCGGCGATGAGCGCCCCGGCGGCTTCGAACACCGCCGCCAGCATCACTGCGGCAAACAGCGAAATGGCCCCGGAACCCACCGCCGGCCCCACGTTGTTGGCAACATCGTTGGCGCCAATGTTGATTGCCATGTAGCCGGCGATGACCGACGCGGCAATCAGCAGGGACTTGTTGGGGATATCACCGCCGATCTGGCCAACCACCAGACCAACAATGACCAGGAAAAACAGGCTGATGCCGATGCGATATCGTTCCGTCGACGGGCTGGTGAGGACCTGATCCGTAAAACCGGTTGATTGCGCCATATCGGGTTTCTCAATGCAGCGAATTGATTGGTGGACGGCACTATAAAATTTCTGACACGGAATTGAAATATTTCTGCCGGGATACGCCCGGGAGTATAGTCCACGACGCGGTTGGCGCCGCCTGCTTCCCGGACCGGACAACCACCGGTTGAGGGTACAGGGCGCCATCGCTACCATAGCGGCCTTTCGACCACTTCCCCGGAGGCAAGGGCACCATGACCGATATCCAGATTCTCGTAGGCAGCGTTTTTGGCGGGGCTCTGATGACCGCCCGCAGGATCAGGGAGGAGCTGGCGTCAGATCAGGTGTCCATTACCGTCCATGAGAAGCCCACACTTGAGAATCTGTCAGAGACCTCCGGCCCGGTCCTGGTATGCACCTCCACCACCGGCCAGGGCGAAATCCCCGAGAACCTGCTACCTTTTTATGTCGAGCTTCGCGACAAACTGCCCATGCAGGAAGGCCGGCCATTCGGCATCATCGTGCTGGGTGACAGCTCCTACGGCGACACCTATTGTGGCGCAGGTGAACTGATGGAGGAAGCCTTCCAGGAAGTGGCCGCCCGCAAGGTGGGGGAGACCCTGAGAATCGATGCCATGGAAACCATGGAGCCGGAGGAGGAAGCCCTGCCCTGGGTGAAGGACTGGATCGACCAGGTAAGCTGAGGGCTCGTAATGTCCTTCTGGCTGGCTGACGAGCCGGTCACACCCAAACCGGGACGAAATTCACATCCTGTACTGTTATCTGTCGGGTTTGTCGGGAATGATGCTGTGCCAGCATGACACTTGGGTAACATGCTTTTAATGTTGATCAGAGGCTCGTTAGTACAAGTGCATTCAACATCCACGGCATAACGATAACAAGACAGGCTTTCTGTGCATCGAACGGCGGTTCTGACAATCCTGCTGAGCATCCTGACCCTGGCCACTCCGGCGACCGGGCTGGCGGATACCCTTGGCGCGGACACGCTGGACGACATCGAGTACCTGCGGCTCGCCCCGGAAGAAGCCGGCCTCACGGCCCAACAGGCGCTGGCCAGGGACGACTGGCAGCCCCTGGCCGGACAGACACCGAATTTCGGATACCAGGAAGATATCTTCTGGTATCGCCTGTCCCTCCCCGCCGGGACATCCCCTTTAATTCTGCTGATCCGCTACCCCCACCTGGATGACATCCGCTTCTGGCCACTCACCAACGGCCGGCCGGGGGAGATCGTTCGTACCGGGGACAGGCTCCCCTACGACCAGCGACCGCTGGACCATCCCAACTTCCTGTTTCCGGCGGAGCGGGACGCCGGTGCGGACAACGGCATCCTGCTGCGCGTACAGACCCAGGGCGCCCACCATGTGCCAATGGAACTATGGGAGCCAGAAGCGCTCTACGCGCGGTTATCCAAGGAGGATCAGCTCCACTCCCTGTACTACGGCACCCTGATGACCATCATCCTGTTCAGCCTGATGGTGTTTGCCGGCCTCCGGGAGAAGATCTACCTGTACTACCTGGCCACCACTGCCAGCTTCCTGTTGCTACTGGCGTCACTTCGGGGCATCACCTACCCGGTACTGTGGCCCGACAGCCCGACACTGCAGAACTACAGTATCCTGCTGGCCCTCCCCCTGGCGGCCATTTCCATCGTCCTGTTCTCCCGGAAGTTTCTGGGGCTCAACCGCATCGGGGGCTGGATCCAGCACTCGGTGCAGGCGGCCACCGTGTTGAACCTGTTCGCCCTGCTGGGCGTGGCGATCTTCGACTACAACCTGTCCATCTGGCTGTCGGTGTCCATCGCCCTGCCCACCTGCATGTTGCTGGCGCTGATCGGTCCCATCCTCTGGGTGCGGGGCCACCCCCAGGCCGGCATCTACACCCTCGCCTGGGGCGCCCTCACCATTGGCAGCCTGATCACCAGTGCCAACTTCTACGGCCTGCTGCCCAACAGCTTCATCACCACCTATGGCGTCCAGCTTGGTTCGACCTTCCAGGCGCTGGTGCTGACGGCCGCCCTCGCACACCGGATCTACCGGGAACGGGAATCCCGTACCCGTTCCCGGGAAGCGGAACTTGCGGCCCTGTCCGCCCAGCGCCGGGCGGAACAGCGGTCTCTGGACCAGGCCATGAGGGAGCCCCTGACTCACCTGCCAAACCGCACCTGCTTCGAGATGAACGCCAGCGAGGCCCTCAACCTGAAACCCGGCAAACGCTGGGCTGTCTGTGTACTCAGGCTCAACAACCTCGCGGCCATCACCAAGACCCTGGGGCACCGTAACTCCGATCGCCTGATGGAACTGGTGGCCCTGCGACTGCACCGGATTGCCCGGGACCTGCCCGGCATCCAGGTCATCGGTCCCCGGGACGAGGACTGCCTCGCCGTGCTGGAGCCGGCCACCTTCGCCTACCTGCTGGATGCCGGCGCCGCCAACAGCAACCCCCGACGCGTGGCCCAGGGCATGGAACAACTCCGCGAGCCCATCGACTACCTGGGCATGCAACTCCCCCTGGACAGCTGTATCGGCGTAGCCCTGTTCCCGACCCATGGCCAGGACCTGAATACCCTGGTGCGACAGGCCTATGTCGCCCAGGAGTCCGCCATCGCCATCGAGAAGGGCCTGGCCTACTATGATCCGGCCCGGGACCCCTACAGCCCGGAACGGCTGACCCTGGTGACGGAATTGCGCAACGCCCTGGAGAACAATGAACTGGCCCTCTGGTACCAGCCCAAGCAGTGCCTGAGACGGAAGGAAATCGTGGGGGTGGAGGCCCTGATCCGCTGGCCCGGGCGACAGCCCCCGGTGCATGCCGACCAGTTGATTGCCCTGGCGGAACAGAGCGGATTGATCCGCCCGCTGACCCGCTGGGTCATGGAGCAGGCCCTGGAGGCTCGGAAGGTACTGCTGGAAGCCGGGCTGGACCTGACCGTCTCCATCAACATATCCCCCAACAATCTGCGGGAACGGGACTTCCCGCTGTTCGTCCAGCGGCTGATGGCCAGCCATCACCAGCACCAGGGCCGGCTGATCCTGGAGGTCACCGAAACCTCGATGATGCAGGACCCGGACAACTCCATGCGCACTCTACGCTCCCTGGACTACGCCGGCATCCCCCTGGCCATCGATGATTTCGGCTCCGGCTACTCCTCCCTGTCCTACATCAAGCAGCTACCGGCCTGCGAAGTGAAGATCGACCGCTCACTGATCACCGACCTGCTCACCCACACCGACGACCGGATCATCGTCAAGACCACCATCGACATGTGCCACAACCTGGGCTACCGGGTGGTGGCGGAAGGGGTGGAAGACGGGGAAACCGCAGCAATGCTGCTGGAGATGAACTGCGACATGGTCCAGGGCTACGTCCTGGCCAGGCCACAACCGCTGGCGGACCTTATCGGACAGCTCCGGTCGGAGGATGTCCGCTCAATGCGGTCGGGGCATCGCTAACGGTCGCGATACCCCGACCAAGCCAGGCCGTTGACTACTTGCCGGACTTGCGACGCCGGATCAGGGCTTCCTGGGCCGTGGAGGCCACCAGCACCCCCTCCCGGTTATAGACACTGCCCCGGTTGAAGCCCCGGCCCTCAGAGGCACTGGGGCTGTCCTTGTGATAAAGCAGCCAGTCATCCATGCGCAGATCCCGGTGGAACCAGATGGCGTGATCCAGGCTGGCCACCTGCATATTCGGGGTCATGAATGCCACACCGTGGGGATTGAGGGACGTGCCCAGGAAGGCGAAATCCGACGCATAGGCCAGCAGGCAGCGATGCAGAATGGGATCGTCCGGCAGCTCGCCCTGGGCGCGGAACCAGCTCTGTTTCTGCGGCGGCTTGATTTCCGGTGCCAGCGGATTGACCGGATCCACCGGGCGTATCTCGATGGGGCGGTTGCGGGTCAGTTGGTCGTGGAACTTCTCCGGCACCTTGTCCAGCAGGTCCTGGTTGAGCTCCTGCTCCGTGCTCAGGGATTCCGGGGCCGGTGCCTCCGGCATGTCCATCTGGTGCTCGAAACCCTCTTCCTCCACCTGGAAGGACACCGAACCAGTGAGAATTTCCTTGCCGTCCTGCCGGGCGATCACCCGCCGCACCGAAAAGCTGCCGCCGTCCCGCACCCGCTGGACTTCGTAGTCGATGGGCGCGCGGGCGTTGCCGGGGCGCAGGAAATAGGCGTGCATGGAGTGGGGCATGCGGCCCTCGATGGTGCGGGTGGAGGCCATCAGTGCCTGCCCCAGCACGTGCCCCCCGAAAAGGTTGGGGAAACCAAGGTCTTCGCTCTGGCCCTGGAAGTGGTCATCGCCGATCGGGGCGAGATCCATCAATTCAACCAGTTCTCTGGTAATGTCCTGCATGCCTGCTCCTGAAAAACACTGATCCGGCAGCACGCCGGTTCGTCGGGACGACCTTGAGGGTCGGTAGGTTACGAGGCGGTAATTTCTACCGGATACTGCCCCTCAGCGCAAGATAGCGAATCCGTGACTACCCGGTGGCTTCCGACGCCGGTTCCAGTACCGGCGGCACTTCCCTGGACAGGGCCTGCTTTTCAATCACATGGTCGCCGGTCACGGCGAATCCCAGCAAGCCGCCCCGGGCGTCACGGTACAGGGCCTTCACATTGTTGCCTTCGCGCTGGACATCCCAGTGGCCATCGCTGCTCTGGGCCGGTGGGCAGACCGCCGTCGGGCAGCAGGGCGTCTTGACCATGACCGGCATGGCGCCCCATTTCACCGGCGTCGGCTCTCCGGTGAGCGTCGCCGCCAGGGCCCGGGCCCCGGCCATCAGCGGCATCACGTACATCAGCACATGCCCCTCCACTTCCGCGCAGTCGCCCAGGGCGTAGATATCCGGTGCGCTGGTGGCCAGCCACCGGTCGGTACGGATGCCATGCTCCACCTTCAGGCCTCCGGCTGCCGCCAGCTCCGTGCGCGGTCGAAGGCCCACTGCGGAGACCACCACATCTCCCTGCAGCATAGCACCATCGCTGAGTTGCACCCGGGCCTGGCCGTTTTCCTCCGACACCGATTCGGCGGCCACACCGAGATGGAACCTCACCCCCTCTGCCTCCAGAGCCTGCCTGACCGCGTCCGCCGCCGGTTCCGGCAACAGCCCCGGCATCACCTGGGTGGACGGCGCCACAACGGTAACCTCGTAACCGCCATTGCGCAGGTCGTTGGCGTACTCACAGCCGATCAGGCCCGCCCCAAGCAGGATCACCCGGCGATGCCCCTCCACCAGCGTGCGGAAATGTCGATAGTCCTCCAGGTCATTGATGGAGCAGACCCGGTCGCAGCCACTGACGGACTCCGGCAGGCGGATAACATCGGCCCCCCAGGCCAGCACCAGCTTGCTGTAGGCGAGACGTTCATCGCCGATCAGCACCTCATGGGCCTCCGGATCAATGCCGGTCACCCGGGTGTGGGTGCGCAACTCCATGTTGAGCTGTTCCGCCATGGCACCGGCCTCTGCCTGGGCCAGCTCATCGGCGGTCTTGGCCTTGGTGAACCCGGTGGAGAGCATGGGCTTGGAATAGCTGGCGCCATCGTCGGCGGTGATCATCATCAGCGGCAGGTCCCGGTCACGCTTGCGCAGTTCCCGGGCGAGGGAATAGCCCGACAGGCCGCTGCCGATAATCACGATGGGAGCCTGGTTACCCTGGGTGGCTGTCATGGTGCTGTTCCTCAACCAATCTCAATCATTTCGAAGTCTTCCTTGCCAACGCCGCAGTCGGGGCATTCCCAGTCTTCCGGCACGTCTTCCCAGGCGGTGCCGGGTTCAATACCATCTTCCGGCCAGCCTTCGGCCTCATCGTAGATAAAGCCACATACCACACACTGCCATTTCCTCACGCCTGTCCTCCTGAAACAAAAAACGGTCCGCGCCCCCTGAATGTCTGGTCCGGCCGGGGCACATGAATTCAGGCCCATAATACGCATACCCGGGAAACCGCTAAAGGACGATTCCGTAATCCATGCCCCGCCCCATGGCCAAAACCATGGCAATCGTTATTTTTGCGTACCTGCCGTCCGGCGCCGATACTCCCTTACCGCCATCATTTTCGCTATACTTGCGCGTTTTACGACAGGATCCGACGACTATGACCAACACCGTCGACGAGCTGAACCAGGTAATGGCGGAAGCCGACTGCCTGGTCCCCGAGCAGCAGGTCTACGAGGCCATCGACACCCTGGCCCGGGACATCACCGCCGCCCTGGAAGACCGTAACCCCCTGCTGTTCTGTGTCATGAATGGTGGTCTGATCCTGACCGGGCAACTGCTGCCACGCCTGAAGTTTCCGGTGCAGGCCGAATACCTACACGCCACCCGCTACCGCCAGGAAACCACCGGCGGCATCCTGGAGTGGAAACTGCGCCCGGACGCCGACATGGACGGCCGCACCGTGCTGATCGTGGATGACATCCTTGACGAAGGCACCACCCTGACCGCCATCGCCGACTACTGCCGCGCCCATGGCGCCAGTGAGGTACTGACGGCGGTACTGGTGGACAAGCAACATGACCGCAAGGCCCGCCCGGACCTGAAGGCGGACTTCACCGGCCTGGAGGTGGAAGACCGCTTCCTGTTCGGTTTCGGCATGGATTATAAAGGCTACTGGCGCAACGCCCCGGGCATCTATGCGGTCAAGGGACTGTGACCCGGCAGTGATCGAACCCGTCGCACGCTCCATCGTTCCCGCTGTACGCTGGTGTCGCTCGTTCCGGCAGGCCCGGCTGCATCAGCCCGACCTGCTGGGCAATGCTGCCTTCTGGCTACAGGTTGAGGGCTCCCTCACCCGCCACCTGCAACTGCGCTGCCGGGAAAGCTTCCACGTGGAAGTGGCCAACGAAGGCTTCTCCCTCCCCAGCCGGGAAGAGGCCCTGACCCTGGGCATCCCCCACCGCCAGAGGGCCTGGATCCGCGAGGTCCGGCTCTGTGGCGACGGCAGGCCCTGGGTGCTGGCCCGCACCATTATTCCCCTGGATACCCTCAATGGCCGAGGCCGCCGCCTTCGCCATCTGGGCCGGATTCCCCTGGGTGCCTGGCTGTTCAGCCACCGGGAATGGAGCCGTGGCCCCTTGCAGGCGGGCCTCTGCCACGGCGTTGACCCCGACGCCCCCCGTTGCGCCCGGCGCTCGGTGTTCTCCAGCGACAACCACCGACTGCTGGTGGGCGAGTACTTCCTGCCCGCGCTGCTCGACCAGCCCCGGTAAACGACCCGACGCCTGTCGCCCATCGCGCAGTCTTACGACACAGCCCGATAATGCTAAACTGCCGTCGTCCGATCACCAGCCGATGGAGTAACCCGATGGCCCAGGCCACCCTCTCACCCAGCCTTCGCAACCGTCTGATGGACTATGCGCAACTGCTGCGCATCAACCGCCCCATCGGCTCGCTGTTGCTGCTCTGGCCCACCTGGTGGGCCCTGTGGCTGGCGGCGGACGGCAGTTATCCCGCCATCGGCAATATTGTGGTGTTTACCCTCGGCGTATTCTTCATGCGGGCGGCGGGCTGCGCCATCAACGATTTCGCCGACCGCAAGGTGGACCGGCACGTCCGGCGCACCAAAGATCGCCCGCTCACCTCCGGCCGTATCCAGCCGAAGGAAGCCATCGCCCTGTTCCTGGGGCTGGTGCTGGCGTCCTTCCTGCTGGTGGTGCTGTTCACCAATACGCTGACGTTCTACCTCTCCTTCGGCGGGCTGGTGCTGGCCTTCATCTATCCCTTTATGAAGCGGTACACCCACCTGCCGCAACTGTTCCTTGGCGCCGCCTTTTCCTGGGCCATCCCCATGGCCTGGGCGGCGGAGGCCGGTGAACTGAGCCGCCTGACCTGGCTGCTGTTCACCGCCAACGTATTGTGGACCGTGGCCTACGACACCCTCTACGCCATGGTGGACCGGGACGACGACCTCAAGATCGGCATCAAGTCCACCGCCATCCTGTTCGGGGATGCGGACCGGGTGATTGTCGGCTGCCTCCAGGCCATGGTGGTGCTCACCCTGGTGATGGTGGGTACCCAGGCGGAGCTGGGCTTCTTCTGGTACCTGGGTGTGGCCCTGATGGCGGCGCTGTTTGGCTGGCACCAGTACCTGGCCCGGAACCGGAGCCGCGAGGGCTGTTTCGAGGCTTTCCTGAACAACAACTGGGCCGGCTTCGTGGTGTTTGCCGGCCTGGCGTTGGACAAGCTTTTCTGAGCCGGTTTGCGGGTGCCGGCCAGATCGTCGACGGAATCCGTATTTTTTCGGATGGGACGCCGCCTTTGTCATAAACTTGTAACAGTTCCCCGTTGTAATGAGGCAGCAACAACTAAAGGACTACAGGTATAAGCGCAATGTCCAAGACCGTTCTGATCGTTGACGATGAAGCGCCGATCCGCGAGATGATCGCCGTTGCCCTGGAGATGGCAGATTACAACTATCTGGAGGCTGCAGACGCCCGCGAAGCCCACGCCCTGATCGTGGACAAACAGCCGGATCTGGTCCTGCTGGACTGGATGCTGCCCGGCACCAGTGGCGTCGAGCTGGCCCGCCGTCTCAAGAAGGACGAAACCACGGCGGAAATCCCCATCATCATGCTTACCGCCAAGGTGGAGGAAGACAACAAGATCCAGGGCCTGGAAGTAGGCGCGGATGATTACATCACCAAACCCTTCTCCCCCCGGGAACTGGTGGCACGGCTGAAGGCGGTGCTACGGCGGACCACGCCAGCGGGCGTTGAGTCCCCCATCGAAGTGGATGGGTTGACCCTGGACCCGGTGGGCCACCGGGTAACCGCACCGGAAGGCGCCATCAGCATGGGGCCCACGGAATACCGCCTGCTGCAGTTCTTCATGACCCACCAGGAACGGGTCTACACCCGCTCACAATTGCTGGACCAGGTCTGGGGTGGCAACGTCTATGTGGAGGAACGCACGGTGGATGTCCACATCCGACGCTTGCGCAAGGCCCTGGGCGACCAATATGATCACCTGATCCAGACGGTGCGCGGTACCGGCTACCGGTTCTCGACCAGGGCTGCCTGATGCCCGGGCTTGCGTCCCCGATGCCGACGCAATCCGCGCAAAAACAACCAGGAGCAGGTCAGGTTTCCATGAATTACAAGTGGTCCCGATATCTGAGGCTGATCCTGGTCATCCTGGCCCTGGCCACCGGGGTTGGAGCCATCTTCGGGTACCCCATGGAAGGCCTGCTTGCCGGCCTGCTGCTGTACCTGGGCTGGACCCTCGCCCAGGCCCGCAAGCTCTACCAGTGGCTGAGCCATCCCGGCGCCGGCCAGGAAGCCCCGGCCAGCATCGGCCTGTGGGGTGACATCTTCGACGGGTTGCACAAGCTGCACCAGGGCCACCTGGCGACCCAGGACCGATTGCTCGCCCAGTTCAACCGCCTGCAGGAATCCACCAATGCCATGCGTGACGGTGTGGTGATGACCGATGCCAACGGCGTGCTGGTGTGGTGGAACGGTTCCGCGTCCTACCTGCTGGGTCTCCAGCGCCAGACCGACCGTGGCCAGCCCATCCAGAACCTGCTGCGCGCGCCCGCCTTCCAGGCCTACTTCGAAAAGCGCGACTACCGCGAGCCCCTGGAACTGAATTCCCCCGCCCGATCCCACCTGCACCTGCAGATCCAGATCAGCCTGTTCGGAGAGGATGACCGCCTGATTGTGGTCAAGGATGTCACCCGCCTGTTCCAGCTTGAGCAGATGCGCCGGGATTTTGTCAGCAACGTGTCCCATGAGATGCGTACGCCGCTGACGGTGATCAGTGGGTACCTGGAAACCATGGTGGACTATTCCGACGAACTGCCGGCCCGGTGGAAGCGGGCCATCGAGACCATGGCCCAGCAGTCCACCCGCATGGAAGCACTGATCACTGACCTGTTGCTGCTGTCGAAACTGGAAACCGGGGAGCAGCACGGCGCCGAAGCGGCGGTGGATATCCGCACCATGTGCGAGCAGATCTGTCAGGACGCCCGGGCCCTCAGTGGCGACTCCGGCCACGAATTCCACCTGGATATCGGCGACCGCCATCACCTGCGGGGCGACGAGGACCAGTTGCGCAGCGCCTTTTCCAACCTGATCTTCAATGCGGTCAAGTACACCCCCGCCAGGGGCAGCATCTACGTGACCTGGTTTACCAACCGCGACGGTGCCCACCTGTCAGTGAAGGACACCGGCATCGGCATCGACCCCATCCATATTCCCCGGCTCACCGAGCGTTTCTACCGGGCCGACCCCAGCCGCCACAAGGAAACTGGCGGTACCGGCCTGGGCCTGGCCATCGTCAAGCATGTACTGCTGAACCACGATGGTGAACTGGAGATCCTCAGCGAGATTGGCGACGGCAGCGAGTTCATCTGCCACTTCCCCCGGGAACGGCTGGCGGAACCAGACCCGGAAGACGAATCAGCGCCTGAAACCAGCAATGAAGTGTGACAGGTCTTCCAGCTTCTTCGGGTCATCGTCCACGAAGCGTACGGTCACGCTGACAAAATCCGTATCCCGACGCTTGTCCACGGCCTGTAGCTGGTGCACATAGCCATTGAGCCGGGCCATCTGGCCGTCCGCCACCTCCAGGTCCACCACCGCCTGGTCGAGAATACCCGGAAAGGCCTGGTCCCGCCGGGCAATGACCCGGACCTCCGACAGGGTAATGTCCTTGATCACACACTTGAGGGTACTGTCGGCAAAGCGGATAGCCGCCACCACCAGGCGACCGTTGCTGGCCGACTTCCGGGGAGCGATTTCCGGCGCGCTGTCGGCAACGATGGATTTGGCGCCGGTAAGCAGATCGGCGGAATCCCGGAAGGCGTCACCCTGGGCCGGCGGTTTGCGCCCGCCCTCGGCCATCGCCCGTTGCAGGGTCTTGCCCATCACCTTCATGACCTTCCGGCTCAGTCCCTCGGGGCTGAACGGCTTGCCCAGGTATTCCGAGACCCCCTCCTGCACCGCCTCCACCACGTGGCTCTTGTCGCCCCGACTGGTGATCATGATGAACGGCACCTGGCGGTAGTGCTCTTCGGCACGCACCCACTGCAACAGCTCCAGCCCGGACATCTCCGGCATCTCCCAGTCACAGAGGATCAGGTCAAACCGGGCACGGGACATCAGCGACTGGGCCCGGCGACCGTTCTGTGCCTCAGTCACCTCGATCACCGGGAAACGCTGGCGCAGGGTGCGTTTCACCAGATCCCGTACAAAACTGGCGTCATCAACCACCAGCGCTTTCAGTACTGCCATAACTCTGCCATCCTCGATTCGCCCGCCGTTCACACCGTCCCTTAATGGCGCTGGCATGGACTGTTTACCGTGATCCCAAACACGCTACTATAGAGCCTGTTCAACAGGACTGAGAGGTTTACGTGGTCAAGACCCTGAAATACCGACAGCGGATGTCATATCCCTTCACCCAACAACGTTTGTTCACCGCCCTGATGGTAACCGGCAGCCTGGCCCTGACGGGTCTGTCCCCGGCCACCCTCGCCGACGACAGTGCCGACCAGCCGCGGGAACCCGCCGATTTCCAACAGTGCCTCACCCGTATCGGGCAACAGGCGGTAGCCGAGGGAGTCTCCCGGGATACCGCCGATGTTGTCCTGGCCCGGGCGGAATTCCTGCCGCGGGTGATCGAGCTTGACCGCCATCAGCCGGAGTTCACCACCACCTTTGCCGACTACCTTGGCCGGCGGGTCAGCGAGACCCGCATCGAGCGTGGCCGCGAAATGCTGGAGCAACACCGTGAGCTGCTGAACCGGGTCAGCGAAGAAACCGGCGTGCCCCCCGCCTACCTGGTGTCATTCTGGGGCCTTGAAACCAACTATGGCAGCTATTTCGGAAAAATGCCTGTTCCCAGCGCCCTCGCCACCCTGGCCTGCGACAAGCGACGGGGTGACTATTTCTCCGGGGAACTGGTGTCCGCCCTGAAGATCCTCGACGAGGGCGCCATCGAACCGGACCGCATGGAAGGTTCCTGGGCCGGCGCCATGGGCCACGTGCAATTCATGCCGTCGGTGTTCCTCCGCTACGCCACCGATGCCGACGGTGATGGCCGCCGGGACCTCTGGAACAGCGTACCCGATGCCATGATGTCCGCCGGCCGGTTCCTCCAGAGCATGGGATGGGACCCGGACTACCGCTGGGGACGCGAGGTACTGCTGCCCGAAGGATTCGACTATTCCATGACCGGGGCCGGCAAACGGACCCTGGCCCAGTGGAATGCGCTGGGCGTCACCGATATACACGGCAATCCACTGGCGGAAGAGCCCATCAAAGCCAAGCTGGTGGTTCCCGCCGGCCACCGGGGCCCCGCCTTCCTGGCCTATGACAACTTCCGGGTCATCATGGGCTGGAACCGGTCCGAGTACTACGCCATTGCCGTGGGTCACCTGGCGGATCGCATCGCCGGCGCTGACGGGCTGAAAAACCCGCCACCGGAGGACGTTCCGGCCCTGTCCCGGGACGATGTGCAGAAACTGCAGTCCGCCCTCAATGCCCGGGGGTTTGACTCTGGCCACCCGGACGGCATCCTCGGCCCCAACACCCGCTCCGCCATTCGACGCTTCCAGTCCAGCGAGGGTCTGATCGCCGATGGTTTCCCGGGGCCGGAACTGCTGGAAAGCCTGGGAGTCCAACCGACATCGTCATGAACGGACAGCACCAGGATATGACGCTATGGATTCCATAACCCAGGCGGTCCTGGGCGCCTCCATCGGCGGAGCCGTGGCCGGACGCACCCTTGGCCGGGTAGCGTTCGTCGGTGGTGCCCTGCTGGGCACGCTGCCAGACATGGACGTGATCATCGACTACGGCAGCGCCATCGCCAATTTCACCCAGCACCGGGGGTTCAGCCATTCCCTGCTGGTGCTGGTGCCGTTGGGCATAGCCCTGGCCCTGACCTTCCATCGCTGGAAACCCCAGCTCTCCCTGGCCCGCTGGCTGGCCTTCACCCTGCTGATCCTGGTGACCCATCCGCTGCTGGACTGCCTGACCACCTACGGCACCCAGCTGTTTTGGCCCTTCGGCCCGCCCGTGGCCACCACCAGCATATTCATCATCGACCCGCTCTATACGCTGCCGCTGCTGGCGGCTGTGGTTTATGGCGTGTGGAAGCCCTCCACCCCCCGGGCCCAGGGAGCGGCGCTGACGCTATCGTCCCTCTACCTGGTCTGGGCCCTGGGCGCCCAGGCCCTGGTGGACGGGCGGGTTGGCAATGAGCTGGCCACCCAGGGACTGTCGGAGGCACCACGCATGGTCCAGCCCATGCCCTTCACCACGCTGTTGTGGCGGGTTACGGTACTGGGGGAGGATGAACGGCTGGAAATCGTCACCGGGCCACTGGAGGGTGACCAGCCACTAACCATCGAACGCTTTCCGAGAAACCCGGTCCTCATCGACCGCGTTGCCTCATTCCCGGAAGGTCAGCGACTGATCTGGTTTACCGGAAGTTTCCTCGACGTGTTCGAGCGCGATGACCGGTTGCTGGCCACCGACATCCGGCTGGGCGTACCCGGCGCCCATCCGTTCACCTTCGTCATCGCCCGCCGAAACAGCCAGGACCAGTGGACCGCCACCAACAGCACCCAGGAGCCACGCCCCGCCATGCGTGACGACGCCCTGCGGGCCTTCTGGTCCCGACTCACCGGTGAGGCCGATGTCCTCTGCATGGCCACTTCCGAAGCGCTGCCCGCCGGCGAGACTTGCTCCTGACCATGCGACTGGACGCCTACCTTTCCCGCTGCACCAGCCTGTCCCGCAAGGACGCCCGCCGCGCCATCAAGGCCGGCCGGGTACTGGTGGATGGTGATCCGGTCAGCAAGGCATCAGCCCCGATACCGGACCCGGCGGCCGTTACCCTGGACGGCGAACCGCTGTCGCTGCCCGGGCACCGGTACCTGATGCTCCACAAGCCGGCGGGCCTGCTGAGCGCCACCACCGATGCCAGCCAGCCGGTGGTGACCGACCTGTTGCCGGAGGAACTGGCGACCCGTGTGCACCCGGTGGGTCGGCTGGACCTGGACACCACCGGCCTGCTGTTGCTGACCTCCGACGGTCAGTGGTCCCACCGGATCACCTCCCCCCGACACCAGTGCCCCAAGACCTACCGGGTGACCCTGACGGAACCGCTGACGGACGATGGCTGCCGGCAACTGGAAAGCGGGGTCTATCTGCGCCATGAAGACCGCACCACCCGGCCCGCGGTGGTGGAGCGACAGTCCGACACCGTGGTCGACCTGACCATCACGGAAGGGCGCTATCACCAGGTCAAACGGATGATGGCCGCCATCGGCAACCATGTGGAGACCCTGCACCGCCACCGGATCGGCTCCGTGACACTGGATGACACCCTGGCACCCGGCGAGTTCCGGAACATGACCGAGGATGAGATCCGCCGGTTGGCGCTCCCCGGGTAACGCTATCAGCCGCGCTCGAAACGCCCCGCCTCCAGGTTCTTCCTGACCCTGCCGGCCTCGAACACCTCCCCGTTCATGGCCACATACACCCCCGGGGGCAACAGGCCCACTGCCGCCACCGCAAAGCCGAGGTTAAACACCGCATCGCTGCGGCGCATCCTGGCCGGCTGCATCGCGCCAAAAAGCACAATGGTCTTGTCGGCCATGCCAGACAGCACCGCCGCCGTACTGGCCATGGTGTCGGTACCGTGGGTAACAATGATCCGCTGCTCCGGGCAGGCCTCCACCGCGTCCCGTACCCGCCGCCGGTCGGCATCGGTCATCTCCAGGCTGTCCTTGCGGAGCAGCCCGGTCATGCACCAGGGCACGGTGACGTTCGCCTCCTCCAGCAGTTCGGGGAGCAGGCTGTCACCGACCGCAAACTCGCTGTTGGCGTCGTGGTAGATCTTGTCGATGGTGCCACCGGTGGTGAACAGATGGATCATGGCGGTTCTCCTGTGAAATGACGGAATACGGGACCTCCCCGGACGCCCAGACTGCCATGATAACCGATACGCCCGCTCACACCGGACTGACCCAAATCAACACCGACCTGTGGTATACGGTCTACCCTGAGCCATACTGGACACACCGGAGGCTTACCATGAGCACACCTTTTGCCGATCTGCAGATGCTGGACCGGATGGCCGGCCAGGACACGGAATTTGCCCGCTGGCGCAAGGGCTATGGTGTTATCCGACACCTGCCCGACACCCAGCACCAGGCCCTGAAACTGGCGGAGCAACTGGTGTCCGACGGCCTGCAACCGGATACCGCCACGGTGTTCCGCGTCCTGGCGGCCCTGGACCGGCTGACCAGTGCCGGCCTCTGGCTGGTGGTGCACATGACCTATGCACTGCGGGTACGCCCCGATGGCACGGCCCTGCAATCCGCAGACTTCAAGAGCAACCCGGAGGGCCATACCGGGGGCGCCCTGAACATGGTGCCGGGCTACGCCGCCTACATGGCCCTCAACGCTCTCACCGGTGAGACCCGTAGCTGGCTGATGGGCCAGGGACATTGCGTGGCGGCCATCGAGTCCATCAATGTGCTGCTGGACAACCTGAACCCGGAGCAGGCCGTCCGCTATGGCGGCGTTGGTGGCCTCGACCGGCTGGTCACCGACTTCTACAGCTACCGCCAGCGGGCGGACGGCCGCAACGAGGCGCCCCTGGGCAGTCACGTGAACCCCCATACCGCTGGCGGCATCCTGGAAGGGGGCTACCTCGGGTTCGCGGAACTCCAGTATGTGCACATGCCCCTGCCCGGAGAAACCCTGGTGGCCTTCCTGTCCGACGGTGCGGCGGAGGAGCAGCGGGGCAGTGACTGGGCGCCCCGCTGGTGGCGAAGCGAGGACTGTGGCCTGCCCTTGCCGGTGATGATCGCCAATGGCCGGCGTATCGAGCAGCGCACGGAACTGGGCACCCGCGAGGGGCTGGATGGTTTCATCACCCACCTCAAGCGTGCCGGTTTCGATGCCATTCGTTTCGATGGCCGGGATCCCGCCGCCTTCGTCTGTACGCTGTTCACCATGGAACGATGCCTCAGGACCGCCGCCCGGGAGTATAGCCAGGGCCTGCGCCGCTACCCCCTGCCGGTTCCCTACGGCATCGCTGAAACCGTCAAGGGCCATGGTTTTTACGGGGCCGGCAGCAACGCCGCCCATAACCTGCCGCTACCTGGCAGCCCCCGCCATGACGACAGGGCCCGGGAGCTGTTCAACCACCACACCGGTATCCTCCATGTGCCTGAGACCGACCTGAGGGACGCCGTCGGGCTGCTGCGTAATCACCGGCGCCAGCAGAGGCCACGGGAGAAGGACCATCCCCTTGCGGTAAGGGCCCCGGACACGCCGGCCGTTCCGGAATTACCAGCCCGGAACGATACCTGCTCGCCGATGCTGGCGGTGGACGATTTCTTCCAGGCCCTGGTGGCCTGCAACCCGCGACTGCGCCCCCGGGTCGGGAATCCGGATGAACTGGCCAGCAACCGGCTGTCCGGTGTCCTCAGCGCCCTGCGACATCGGGTGGACGACCCGGAGAATGACCAGGAATCGGTCCACGGCATGGTCATCACGGCCCTGAACGAGGAAGCTGTGGTGTCCGCCTGCCTGGCCAACAAGGGTGGCCTGAACCTGGTGGCCAGCTACGAGGCCTTCTGCGTCAAGATGCTGGGCGCCATTCGCCAGGAACTGATCTTCGCCCGTCACCAGAAGGAGCTGGACCGGCCCGCCCAATGGCTGGGGTTCCCGGTGATCGCCACCTCCCATAGCTGGGAGAACGGCAAGAACGAACAGTCCCACCAGGACACCACCTTCTGCGAGGCCCTGCTGGGGGAAATGAACGACATGGTCCGCGTGCTCTTCCCGGCGGACTACAACAGTACCCAGGCGCTGCTGCCGGAGATCTACACCAGCCGTGGGCAACTGGCCTGCATGGTCATTCCCAAGCGCGACCGGCCCTGCGTCTTTACCCGGGAGGAAGCCCGGCAACTGGCCCGCACCGGGGCCCAGATGGTGGACGAAGACCTGTCGCAGGGCACCCCGCTGTTGCTGGTGGCCAATGGGGCCTACCAGCTCTCCGAACTGATCCGCGCCAGTGAACGCCTGCGGGACGCCAATACCCCGTTCCGGCTGGTATACGTCCAGGAACCGGGCCGCTTTCGTGACCCCCGGGACCGTTTCGAGGCGACCGGCACCCTGCCAGAGGCGGACCGGGAACGGCTGTTCCCCCGGGATTACGCCCACCGGGTGGTGCTGACCCATATGCGCCCGGAAGTCTTCCGTGGCCATGCCACAGGCATTTGCGGTGGCAACGGGCACACCCGGGTACTGGGCTATATCAACCGTGGCGGCACCCTCAACGAGGCGGGCATGCTGTTCGCCAACCACTGCACGTGGGCCCACGCCCTCGCCCGGGGTGCCGAGCTGTTGGGCCGGCCGGCCAGCGACTTCCTCACCGATGAGGAAATTGCGGCCGTGACAGGTCACGGTGATCCCCGCGTCCTGACGGCATAGTCACCCCTGGGCGGATGTCCCGGCGCCCTTCAGAAGTTGACGAAAATCCGCTGTCGGCATGGGGGCCGCTCGCAGGTACCCCTGGAAGCTGTCGCAGCCGAGCGCCGCCAACATCCCTAGCTGGCGATCCTGCTCCACGCCCTCGGCCTGAACCTCCAGTTCCAGGGCCTGCCCCATGCGGACAATGGCCTTGACGATGCCCTGCCCGCCACCACCGGCGGCGGTGAGTTCATTCACGAAACTGCGGTCGATCTTGAGTTTGTCCACCTTGAAACGACGGAGGTAGCTGAGGGAGGAGTAGCCGGTGCCGAAGTCGTCGATCGCCAGCCGCACCCCCGTATTCCGGATCTCGCCCAGCAGTTGCGCGGTGCGCTCACCCAGCGTCAGAAGACTGCTCTCGGTAAGCTCCACCTCCAGCTGGTGGGGCGGCACCCCGGCCTCGCTGACGACCCGTTTCAGGAAGCCGGGAAAATGACCACGCTGCAACTGGCGGGATGAGACATTGACCGCCACGAAGCCCGGCTCCAGCCCCTCATCCAGCCATGCCCGTACCTGCCGGGCGGCCTCTTCCACGACCCAGCCGCCCAGGTCGACGATCAGGCCGGTCTCCTCCGCCAGGGGGATGAATTCACCGGGCGAGACCAGTCCCCACTGGGGATGGCGCCAGCGCAGCAGGGCCTCTGACCCGATCAGTTCACCCGAGGCGACGGCGTAGACCGGCTGGTAGAACAGTTCGAACTCACGGCGCGCCATACCGGTGGTCAGGGCCTCCTCCAGTTCCAGCCGACGCCGGGCCAGACGGGTCATATCGGCGTTATAGAAAGCGAAGGTGTTCTTACCGGCCAGCTTGGCCTCCGACAAGGCGGAGTCAGCCTGGCTGAACAGGCGGGAAACATCCTGACTGTCACTGTCCCGGTTACCATCGGCCAGGCAGATACCGATACTGGCCCGGACCATGACCCGGGTGCTGTCATTCAGCCGGAAACCGGCGCCCAGGGCATCCAGCAACCGGGTGGCCAGGTGTTCCACCTCTTTCTGGTCGGTTACATGGGGTACCATCACCACAAATTCATCGCCGCCGAAGCGGCCCAGTTCATGGCCATCGGACAGACACTGCAGGATGCGCTGGCCGGCCATCTGCAACAGCCGGTCACCAAGCTGGTGACCGTGGGATTCGTTGATGGTCTTGAAATCATCCAGGTCGATGAAAAGTACCGCCACCCGGTTGCGACCCTCCCCGGAGGTCTGGCGCAGGGCATTACGGATGTGTTCGGACATCATCGCCCGGTTGGGCAGGTCGGTCAGGGGGTCATAGAACGCCAGGTAACGCAGGCGCTCCTTGTCGGCCTTTTCCTCGGTAATATCGGTGACAAACAGCACGTAGTAGGCAACGTTCTTCTTACGATCGTTCACCCGTGTTACCGTCACCCACTGGTTGTAGAGGGAACCGTCCCGGCGCCAGGCAACCACCTCACCCTGCCAGAGGCCGATCTCGTCCACCTCACGCCAGAGTTCATCGTAGAACGCCTCGGTGTGGGCGCCTGAGCGAAATTCCGAGAGCTGCCGACCCAGGATACGGTCCAGTCTGTTCCCGGCCATGCGTTCAACGGCCGGGTTGGCATAGATGACCCGGTGGTCCGCATCCGCCGCCAGGATGCCGGTATGGGCCTGCTCGATCATCGAGCTCTGCAGTGACATGAAGCTGGAGGCATGCTCCAGCCGGCGAATGGAACGATGGAACAGCCAGCCGATCACCAGGGCGCTGGCCGCCACAAAGAACCAGTCCTTGAAAGTCTGGGCCCTGGACAGCACATTATAGCCAGCATCGGCAAACAGCCAGGCCACCAGGTCATCGGAGAAGAGAATCCACAGGCTCCCCAGCGCCAGGTAGATCAGGGCGATTCCCAGTGGTGATGTCCTGGCGTCTGGTAAGGACACGACGAGCACCTCCGCAACTCCGACAACAAAACCTGATGTCCCCTGGCAGGAGCCCGCTTCCTGTGTCACGGCACCATGAAGTATGCTGCCAGCGACCGACCACGTAACTCCGGAGCAGCCATGCCATCCAAGAAACCGTTTTCTTTACTGGAGCTTGCATCCGTCAGGGAAGGCGATTCCGTATCGCAGACACTGTCAAACAGTGTAGCCTACGCACGTCATGCCGAAAGCCTGGCTTTCAACCGCTTCTGGCTGGCGGAACACCACAACATGGAAGGCATCAGCAGTTCAGCCACCTCCGTGCTGATTGGCCATATCGCCGGCCAGACGGAGCGTATCCGCGTCGGTTCCGGCGGCGTCATGCTGCCCAACCACCCGCCGCTGGTGATTGCCGAGCAGTTCGGCACCCTCGAATGTCTGTACCCGGGGCGAATTGACCTGGGTCTGGGCCGCGCCCCCGGCACCGACCCCATCACCAGCCGGGCCTTGCGCCGGGACGGCATTGGTGCCGAGCAGTTTCCCGACGATGTGGAGCGGCTGCAGGAACTGCTGGGTCCCCTCCAACCCGGCCAGCAGGTGAAAGCCATTCCCGGCGCCGGCACCAACGTGCCTATCTGGCTGCTGGGGTCATCCCTGTTCAGTGCCCAACTGGCGGCCCTCCGCGGCCTGCCCTACGCCTTCGCCGGGCATTTCGCACCGCGCCTGTACCGGGAGGCCCTGAAGGTCTACCGGGAGCACTTCCGACCATCGGAACAGCTGCAGCGCCCCCACGCCATGCTGTGCCTGCCGGCGGCCCCCGCCGATTCCCTGGATGAGGCCCACCACCTGACCACCACCAGCTACCAGCGGATCCTGGCGCTGTTCCGTGGCCAGCCCCTGTGGATGAAGCCGCCGGTGGAATCCATGGACGGTCTCTGGAGTCCGGCCGAGGAAGCCGGCGTGCGGGATTTCCTGGCCCTGCAACTGCTGGGGGATGCCGACAACATCCGCCAGCGCCTGGAGCAGATCCTGGCCACCGTGGAGGTGGACGAACTCATGTTCACCGTGGACCTGTACGACCCGGGCCGGCGGCGCCACGCCCTGGATATTCTGGCGGAGGTGCGGGACTCGCTTTAACAGGCTGCTGAAGAACCCGCAAGCGCGGATGCCGGCTCCGCATAGTCCAGGCCATGGGCCTGGGCCACCTCCCGGTAGGTAACCTGACCGTGGCAGACGTTCAGGCCCGCCAGAAGATGGGGGTTATCGCGCATGGCCCGGACCGGCCCCAGGTTCGCCAACTGGCGGATAAACGGCAGGGTGGCGTTGGTCAGTGCCAGTGTCGAGGTGCGGGCCACGGCCCCGGGCATATTGGCCACGCAGTAGTGCACCACCCCCTCCTCAATAAATACCGGATCATCGTGGGTGGTGGGCCGGGAGGTCTCGGCACAGCCCCCCTGGTCGATGGCCACATCCACCAGTACGCTGCCGTCGGGCATGCGGCGCAGCATGTCCCGGGTCACCAGTTTGGGGGCCGAGGCACCGGGGATCAGCACCGCACCGATCACCAGGTCCGCCTCGGTCACGCACTGGTCAAGCTGGTCGGCGCTGGAGAAAACCGTGCGGATGCGGTTGCCATAGCGCTGGTCCAGGGCCCGTAGCACCTCCAGGTTAACGTCGAGAATGGACACGTCCGCCCCCATACCCGCTGCCATGGCCAGGGCATTCTGCCCCACCATGCCGGCACCGATGATGGTCACCCGTGCCGGACTGACACCCGGCACGCCACCGAGCAGCACGCCACGCCCGCCTCGCTCCCGTTCCAGGCAGTGGGCGCCGGCCTGTACCGACATGCGTCCGGCCACCTCCGACATGGGGGCCAGTAGTGGCAGGCGGCCATAGTCATCGGTCACCGTCTCGTAGGCAATGCAGGTCGCCCCGGAGGCCACCAGGTCCCGGGTCTGGGCTTCATCGGGCGCCAGGTGAAGATAGGTGAACAGGGTCTGGTCCGGAGTCAGCAGCTGGCGCTCCCCGGCCTGGGGCTCCTTCACCTTGACGATCAGTTCGGCATTGCGGAACACCGCCTCCGCCGAGGATTCCAGGGCGGCACCGGCCCGCCGGTAGTCGTCGTCGGTAAAACCAATGGCGGCACCTGCCGATGTCTGTACCAGTACCTCGTGACCATCCCGGGTCAGCTCCCGGACCGCAGACGGGGTCATGCCAACCCGGTACTCGTGGTTCTTGATCTCTTTTGGCACACCTATGCGCATAGGCCAACTCCCCGAAACGTCCCGTGTGACAGAAGTATAGTGTCGTAAACCGGAAATTCCCGAATACCGCCGGTCCATCCGCGGTCGGATTCGCGTCGTAAAACGAAAGTGATCTATCATCAACGGGATACCGGCCCCGCAGGACTGGCGGCCGGACCAGCCCAGCAATCAGAAGGATTTACGTATGACTTCACGCCTTACTCCCATTGCTACCGGTATTGCCCTGTCACTGGCTGGCGGTTTGGCACACGCGCAGCTACAGACCGAAACCGTCACCTACACGGTGGACGGCCAGGAATTCACCGGTTACCTGGCCTGGAATGACAGTGTTGAAGGAGCCCGCCCCGGGGTCCTCGTGGTCCACGAATGGTGGGGCCACAACGAGTTCGCCCGGGATCAGGCCGAGAAGCTTGCCGCCGCCGGTTATACCGCCTTCGCCCTGGATATGTACGGGGAAGGCAAGGTGACCGAGCATCCCAGTGAGGCGCAGGCGTTCATGAAGGAAGCCACCGGCGACCCCCAGGCACTCAAGGCCCGTTTCACCGCCGCCATGGAAGAGCTGCAGGCACACCCGACGGTGGACGATGACCGCATTGCCGCCCAGGGCTACTGCTTCGGCGGGGCGGTGGTGCTCAATATGGCGCGCATGGGCATGGACCTGGATGGCGTGGTGAGCTACCACGGCGCTCTCGGTAGCCCCATCGGGCCCGAGCCCGGCGATATCACGGCCCGCATCCAGGTTTACACAGGCGGGGCAGACCAGATGGTGCCCGCCGATCAGGTGGGCGGCTTTGTCACCAGCATGCAGCAGGCGCAAGCGGACTTCTCGGTGACCAGCTTTCCGGGCGTACTGCATTCCTTCATGAATCCGGGCGCGGATGCCATTGCCGCGGAGCACGACATGCCGGTGGGGTATGACCGGGAGGCCGCGGAACGTTCCTGGGAGGGCACCATGGCCTTCTACCAGGAGATATTCCAGGACTGAATTGCCTGTCCGGCACACAACACAACCACCGGATATCAGTCGTTTTGCGGCTGCTATCCGGTAAGTAGAACTACGGAATTTTTTGTTAACAAAGGACTGGTATTCACCGAAAAGCAGGAGTAGAGTCAGATTCAGGAAAGATCAGTAAAGCATTTCATAATCAAGGCGTATCTCTCTTCTGCAGTGGTGCATCCGTCCTGTTTTTGAATCCGCAGTTCTGTGTTTCCTCCCGAAGGTCCTGCAGCGGAGTCCGGCATCCCGGCGCGATTGCAAGGACAATATCTAGTAAGTGTTTTGAATACAGGAAAATCGAGTATGTCTACTGTTACCGGTACTGTTAAGTTCTTCAACGAAGCGAAAGGCTTTGGTTTCATCACCCGTGAGTCCGGTCCGGACGTTTTCGTTCACTACAGTGCCATCCAGGGCAGCGGCTTCAAGACCCTGGCCGAAGGCCAGCAGGTCGAGTTCACCGTCACCCAGGGCCAGAAAGGTCCTCAGGCGGAGAACGTTGTAGCCCTGTAAATCAGGCTTCAGCGAAGGTGGCATTCACGCAGCACTGAGTGCCATCGACATAAAAAAGGCAGCCACATGGCTGCCTTTTTTGTTGCTTCCCGATCCGTCCTTGCCCAGGCAGGATCAACCCAGGGACCGGGACAGACCGTACACCCACATGCCCACGCCTACCATGGCCAGGGAACCCAGCACGTGGACCAGGATACTGACCAGGGCCATCAACCATTTGTCTGCCTCGATAGCGCCCATCAGCTCCAGTGAGAAAGTGGAGAAGGTGGTCAGCGCGCCGCACAGCCCGGTGATCGCCAGCAACCGCCACTCCGGTGACAGGGAACTGTGGCTGAACCAGTTGATGAGAAAGCCGGCCAGCCCGGCTCCCACCAGGTTGGCCACCAGGGTGCCAGGCTGCAGGGTATGATGCGGACTGTTGAACCAGAGGCTAAGCGCCCAGCGCAGGTTGGCGCCGATAACGGCGCCAACGCTGACTGCCAGGAATGCCCAGCCGTTCATGCCGGGTTATGGTCAATCAGGGTGGACTTGTCCATGGCCAGGGCATCGAAAGCGAAGTCATCCACCGTCAGCATCTCGAGTACGTTCTTCTCGTACTCACGCATGAAGGTGATTTCCTCCTCGCTGAGGATATCCGCCTTGCGGGCGGCCTCGAACTGCTCTTCCGGATGCAGCGCCTCCATGGGCAGCTCCCCCTTGGCCGCCGCCTTGCCCACCTTCCGGTAGATGCCCTCGGCCCGCTCATAATCCTTCAGCAGGGCATTGTACTGGGCCACCGGATTGGGCTTGTCGTCGCCACCCGCCTGGGAGATAGGCGTCAGCAGCTTGGTCCGTACCGGGGTATCGGTGGAGATGGCCCGGGCCACACGACGGGTCAGGTCGTCGTGGGGCTTGTCCCAGCGACGGCCCAGGGGCATGGTGATGGCCCGCAGGGCCATGGCCACCGGCCGGTTCGGCAGGTTCTGCAGCAGCTCATCCAGGGCATTCTCGGTACGATACAGCAGCAGGCCCATGCTGTATTCCAGCAGGTCGGCCTCCCCTTCCACCGGCTGGGTCTCATGCCAGTGCTTGAGCACCATGGACGCCATGTACAGGTTCGCCAGCATGTCACCCAGCCGGGCGGAGATCAGCTCCCGCATCTTGAGCTGCGAGCCCAGGGTGGTCATGGCGGCATCGGAACACAGGCCGAAGGCGGCGCTGAACCGGGCCACGCCCTGGGCGTAGCGACGGGCGGTGCTGTCGAACGGCACCTCGGCCCTGCCGAAGCCCAGCGCCTGGGTAAAGGCCCGGGCGGCGTTACCGAAGATCAGCCCGGCATGGCTGAAGAAGGCCTCATCGAAGGCCTTCTCGTCGTCGTTGTCCTTGGCCGCCAGTTCCTTCAGCACATAGGGATGGCAACGGATCGCGCCCTGGCCGAAGATCATCAGGCTGCGGGTCATGATATTGGCGCCTTCCACAGTGATGGACACCGGCGCGGCGGAGAACCCGATCCCCAGGTAGTTGCGGGGCCCCAGGGTCACCGTCTTGCCGCCATGCACGTCCATGGCGTCGGTGAGCGTGGCCCGCTGCATTTCCGTCAACTGGTACTTGAGGATGGCGGACGGCACTGCCGGCTTTTCACCGTTGTCCACCATATTGGCGGTCTGCAGCACCGCCGACTGGGCGATGTAGCAGTAGCCACCAATACGCCCCAGGGCTTCCTGCACACCTTCCATTTCGGCCACCGGGGTATTGAACTGGCGACGCACCCGGGTATAGCCCCCGGCCACGCCCACCGAGGTGGCAGCGGAACCGGCGGCTCCGGACGGCAGGGTAATGCAGCGGCCCACGGACAGGCACTCCACCAGCATGCGCCAGCCTTCACCGGCCATTTCCGGCCCACCGATAATGAAGTCCAGCGGAATGAAGACGTCCTTGCCAACGATGGGCCCGTTCATGAACGGGCTGCCGATGGGCCAGTGACGACGGCCGATCTCCATGCCGTCGGTATCCCGGGGAATCAGGGCACAGGTGATGCCCAGGTCCTTTTCCTCGCCAAGCAGGCCATCCGGGTCGAACATACGGAACGCCAGCCCCACTACAGTGGCAATGGGCGCCAGGGTGATCCAGCGTTTCTCGAAATTGAGCTTCAGGCCCAGCACTTCCTTGCCATCGTAGGTGCCCTTACACACGATACCGGTGTCCGGCAGCGACGTGGCGTCGGAACCCGCCCGGGGGCCGGTCAGGCCGAAACAGGGAATCTCACGACCGTCCGCCAGCCGTGGCAGGTAGTGGTCTTTCTGCTCGTCGGTACCATACTTGAGCAGCAGCTCGCCGGGGCCCAGGGAGTTGGGCACGCCCACCGAGGTCATCAGTACCTCGTTGGCGGCCAGGCGCTGCAACACCGCCGACTGTGCCTTGGCGGAGAAACCGAGGCCCCCGTACTCCCTGGGAATGATCATGCCGAGGAATTTTTCCTTCTTGATGAACTCCCAGAGTTCCGGAGGCAAATCCGCCCGCTCAACGGCAATGTCCCAGGCGTTGCACATGGACACCGCTTTCACACACTGGTTGTCCAGGAACGCCTGCTCCTCTTCGGTCAGGCCGGTATTGCGGTTGATCAGCAGGTTGTGCCAGTCAGGACGACCGGTGAAGAGTTCGCCGTCCCAGCCCACCGTACCGGCATCCAGCGCCACCTGCTCGGTGGCGGACACCTTGGGGGCCACTTTCTTGAACATGGCAAAGGCCCGCGGGGTCAGCCAGCTCCGACGGAACCGGGGCAGGCCGGCGGCTGCGGTCACCACGGCGCCGGCAAACAGCAGCAGGGTCAGCCAGCCAGAAGCGAAGATCCATGACAGCAGGCCAAATACCACCAGGACGGCGATGGCGGGTTTGGCACCGGCTTCACGCCGCATCACGGCCAGCAGGGCGGCGGCCGCCAGGATAAACAGTATCAGGGTCATCATAGGGCTCTCTTGTCCTCCGGACAGTGGTCCAAAAATGGATCAGGCCAGCGAAGGCCCTCCTTGAAACTTTCTGCCTTGTGTACGCCAAAATTACCGGAACGGATGGGAACTGGCCAGCGCTCCGGCCTAACAATGCGTTGATTTGCCGAGTCCTGATGGACTGTAACACGCCAGGCGAACGGCACACCCTTTACGCGGTAATCACCACCCGTATGGCCTCCATGGCCAGCTCCGCTCGCCCGATGGCATCCTCGGCGGCGGCAAGCTGCTCCCGGAAATAATGGATTTCCTCATCCCGCACGGCGGGGTTGTGGCGTTTCAGCGCCTCCAGCCGGTGAATCTCAGGCTCCAGCATCCGGCGGACCCCGGCCAGGGCGGCATCCCGCGCCGGCTCGAAGCGCGGCTCCGCCAGCACCCGGGCGTGGTCCACCAGGGTCTCCACTTCGGCACGTACCCTCGGCACCACGGACTGGGCAGTGCGGCGGGGGATATTGGAACACATGCCGTTGAGGCGGTCGTGGGGCAACACCTCCGACAGATCCCGGCCGTTAACGTCCACCAGCACCCGAAGGGGTGACAGCGGCAGGTACCGGGACAGTTGCAGGTTGTCCGGGGCGGGACAGTGCACCACGAACACCGCCTCCATCATCACGGTGCCCGGCTGCAGCCCTTTCACCGAAATGGTGGAAAGGGCCGCCTTGCCCAGGCCGGACCCCAGTACCGAGTCCATCACTCCGGTCAGTACCGGGTGTTCCCAACTCATGAAGGCGAGGTCCTCACGCTGGAGGGCCTTTTCCCGGCTAAAGGTGGCCGTCATACCCTCGTCCGGCACCAGTTCCAGTTGCCCGGAATGCCGTTGCTCGCTGGGCCGAAGGATATCGGTGTCGGCGGAATGCTCCTCCACGTCCACCCCGAAGATATCGCAGGCGGTATGGAGGTAGTCACGCAGGCGGCTGTCATCCTCCTCCTGTTCAATGTCCCGGATCAGGGCAGCCGCCACCTGCGGCCGGCAGGAGTTGAGTTCGATCAGGGCATCCCGACCCGCTTCCAGTTTCGCCCGCAGGTCGCCGGCCAGGGTGGCGGTGCGGGCCACCAGTTCATCGATGCCGTCGGCGGCGCCGTCCATCACCATCTGCCACTGGTCCCTGACCTGGTCGAGGACGGGCATGCCAATGGCGCAGCTCTGCTCGAACGCATCCAGCCCGTCCCGGAACCACTGCATCTGCAACTCCGCCGTGGTCCCCTCCAGGTAGGGTACGTGTATCTCGATCACATCGCCCTGGCCGATCCGGTCCAGGCGCCCGATGCGCTGTTCCAGCAGGTCCGGGTTGGCGGGAAGGTCAAACAGCACCAGGTGTCGGGCAAACTGGAAGTTGCGTCCTTCGCTGCCGATTTCGGAACAAATCAGTGCCTGGGCCCCCTGCTCCTCCTCGGCGAAATAGGCCGCCGCCCGGTCCCGCTCGATCAGGCTCAGGTGCTCATGAAAGGCGGCGCTGCGGATGCCGGCCCGCAACTGCAAGTGAACCTCCAGCGTCATGGCGGTTTCGGCATGGGCACAGATGACCACCACTTTCTCCCGCTTTAGGGACTTGAGGGTCTGCTCCAGCCACTGCACCCGTGGATCCTCTGCAAGCCAGGTCTCGTCCGACAGGCGCATTTCGGGGGTGAGGCCGGCGATGCCCCGGAGGTCACCCTCCTGCCGGTACCGTTCCGGGCACGGCAGGGCCACTGTCTGCAGCCGGCGCTCAGGAAATCCCCGGACCGAGGACCGGGTATTACGGAACAGCACGCGACCGGTGCCATGGCGGTCCAGCAGGGCATCCACGATGGCGTTCACCGGATCTTCCGCCTGCATCAGGCCGTCCAGGTCATCACCCAGCCACTGTGCCAGTGTTTCCTGGCGCTCCGGCGATGGGGGTTCGCCGGATGCCAGCAACTCCCGGACGACCTCGTTGATGGCCTGGTAGTCCCGCTCCTGACGGCGAAAGCTTTCCAGGTCGTGGAAGCGGGCCGGGTCCAGCAGCCGCAGGCGGGCAAAATGACTCTCCTCCCCGGCCTGCTCCGGTGTCGCCGTCAGCAACAGCAGGCCCCGGGTTTCCTCGGCCAGGCTCTCCACCGTCGCATACTCGGCGCTGGCCTGCTCGGGGCTCCAGTCCAGGTGATGGGCCTCGTCCACCACCATCAGATCCCAGCCTGCCGCCACCGCATCCCGCTGAGCCAGGGTATGGCCGGTGATAAAGTCCAGGGAACACAGTACCAGTTGGCTCTGCTCGAAGGGGTTGGGTTTTTCCTCTTCCTCCGGCTCCGACTCGGTGAGGGCCTCGTAGCTCGAGTGGTCCACGATGGAGAAGCGCAGGTTAAACCGCCGCAGCATTTCCACCAGCCACTGGTGGATCAGGGAATCCGGCACCACCAGCAGCACCCGCCGGGCAAGGCCGGTGTGTAACTGGTAATGGAGGATCAGGCCGGCCTCGATGGTCTTGCCCAGCCCCACCTCATCCGCCAGCAGCACCCTCGGGGCATAGCGGCTGGCCACCTCGTGGGCGATGTAGAGCTGGTGGGGCAGGTGCTGGGTTCGGGCCCCCAGCAGCCCCTGTACCGGCGACTGGGACAGGCGGTCCTGGTGTTCCAGGGTCGCCAGGCGCAGGCGGAAGGCACCGTTACGGTCGAACTGGCCGGCAAACAGCCGCTGATGGGGGGCCGAGAAGTTCACCTGGCTGGCCAGGCGGACTTCCGAGACTTCCTGCAGGTTACCGGTGTCATCGGCGGCGTGGTACATCAGTACGCCCCCCCGGTCTTCCACCGCCTGAACCGTGAGCACCTGGCCGTCAAAGGTTTCGATGGCCTCTCCCATCTGGAAGACGATACGGGACAGGGGCGCACTGTCGATGGCGTAGGTCCGCTCCTCATCCGACGCCGGAAATCCGAGGGTAACGGTACGACCCGCGACATCCGTGACAATCCCCAGGCCCAGGGCCGCATCCGAATGACTGACCCAACGCTGGCCAATGGCAAAAGCAGGTGCTTCCAAGAATCCTCCCAATCAGTTCAATGGCAATCATGGTGGGGCACTGTCGTTGCCCCAGTCGTATTAACGGTGGGTGATGGCCGTCGGATCAGGCTCCCTGACCCAGAATGCGGTGGCCCCACAGACCGCCGCCGGCACCACGAACAGATTCACCACCGGTACCATCGCCAACAGCGCCACCGGCAGACCGAATCCCATGGCGCTGAGACGCCGGGCAGCCAGGCGCCGGCGCAGCGCCCCGAAACTGACACGGTGGTTGTCCGCAGGGTAGTCCACGTACTGCAGTGACATCATCCAGCTGTTGAAGGCGAACCAGAGCACCGCCGCCACCAGGTTCACCACCGGAATCAGGCCGATAATAAACAGTAGCAGGGCCCGGGGCAGGTAATAGAGAATCTTCTGGACTTCCCGACCCAGGGCCCGGGGAATATCCTTGAATATCTGCATCCAGCCCCCTTCGTCACTGACCTCCTGGCCGGTGAGGAACTTTTCGGTCTGCTCCGACAGGAAGCCATAGAACGGGGAACCGATCAGGTTCGCCAGGATGACGAAACCGTAAGCGAAAACCAGCAGTATCACCACGGCGTATAACAGCCAGAACAACCAGTCCAGGGCCTGGAGCCACTGCCAGTCAGGCAGCCAGCCCATGACAATGCCGATAAGCATGGCGAAGCCCTCGGCCATGGCCCAGAAAAGGACGACAAACAGCAGGAGGTTGAGGATCAGGGGAATGATGACAAACAGCCGCAATCCCGGCTGCCGGATCAACCCGAACCCCTCACCGAGGTAGCCCAGGCCCTGGAAAAAGTTACCTTGCAACATGCTCGCAGCCTCATGACGCGTGGCGATGACGGGGCGCAAAGCATATCATGAAGCCATGGAGGCCCAGAACAGGCCCAGTGCCCCTTGATACAAGCAGGCTTCCAGGTAACACCCACAGCCGGACAGGTTATGCGACTTCCAGAACTCCTCCACAGACTGATCAGGCTTCAACCACTCTGGCGAACACTGTTCTGTATCTCCATCGCGTCCATTACCTGGCTTGGGTTCACCAGCGAGCCCTACCCGATACCCTCCGCCACCAGTGACAAGATTAACCACATGATGGCGTTCATGGAGCTGGCCATCCTGACACGGCTCGGCTGGCCACTGCTCGGGCTGCCGGTCCCCCTGCTGGTGCTCACCGGTTTCGGCCTGGCGCTGGAGCTGGGACAGTCGATTACACCGTGGCGGGATTTTGCCATGACCGACCTGCTCGCCGATGTCGTTGGCATCCTGTTGGGGTACGGCTTGATGACAGCGTTTTACCGACTGTGGAACAGACACCCGCAAGGCTGAAAGCCGGGTTTGCTATTTTGCCCATTCCTCGTGTGAGATATTTCCTACATTGATGTGAGAATCCGTCGCAACATCGCGTGGGCGATGCCGATCCAACGAAGCAAGAAATATCTACTGCGCTGTTTTTTAAAGGAATTAACATTCCGTACATCGACCTGTGACAGAAACATCATGGTTTTGTCATGCGCTTGGAATTTTCAGCTTGGTATAGTGGGAACCGTCAGGGATGACAAGGAAGAGGAAGACGCATCGGATGCTCCTCACAGGACGGTGGGGGGAAGCAGGGACCTTACGGATAAAAGGCTTAAGGGAAAACCTATTACGGACCGCTGGCTAGGACGCCGGCGCCAGGGAAATGGCCAGGACAATACAGCAGCAGGATGGTTGCACCAGGGCATGGACGCCACGACCTGTTCCGACGAGGGCAATCCGAAAGGGTTGCCCTCTTCTTTTTTGTGTTTGCGGATTATCCGCCGGCCCGGTACAGCCGTACCTGGTTGAACTCCTCAAATTCATTCAGATCCGGCCAGGTTGTTGCGGAAGCGGTTCCCGTCACACGATACCCCGGTTCCTCCAGGTCCCGGACCCGGGAGTCCGCCAGCAGGACCTCTCCCGCCGCCTGGCGGAACGCCTGCAGGAATGGCCGGTTGTCCTTGTCATAGAGCACGTCCGCCGCGGTAATCAGGTCCAGCGACGCGGGGCGCCGGTGCCAGTCATTACAGGGTGTAATACGCACCCCATTCAGGGCGGCATTGGCCTGGGCGGCCGCCAGGGCATCCTCGTCCAGGTCACAGGCAATGACTTCAGCGGCACCGGCCCTGGCAGCAGCTACCGCCACAATGCCGGACCCGGAACCAAAGTCCAGCACCCGCCGTCCTTCCACCACCTCCGGATGATCCAGAATCCATTGGGCCAGAACCTGGCCGCTGGCCCAGCAGAACGACCAGTAGGCAGGCTCGGCCACCACCGCCTGGGCCTCATCATGGCTCAGCGGTCCTTCGAGAACCCCGGGGTCGAACAGGTACAGCGGCAGTGACGGGCACCCTGCCGGCCTCGACATGGCCAGGCGGCCCCGGGGAAGGGTACGTCGGATGGCATCGGCCAGTCCGGCTGGCACCGGTGGTAGTGTCGTCATGGATTGCCTCAGAAATCGGAACGGTCGTATTCTACACGGGCGCTGCAAAAATGTGGTCATTGCCAGACGGGACACCCGCCGCATTCACGACAGTGCCACGGCGGGTCCGTTATACTAGCGTCCCTTTTTCACCTGATGGATGACAATCTGCAGGCATGAGTATCCGTCCCGACACAGACCAGTTCCGTCAGCTCTTCCTGAACGACACCCCGTTGATGGACGTGAGAGCCCCCGTTGAGTACGCCCGGGGCAGTTTCCCGAACACCGCCAACGCGCCCCTGATGAACGACGAGGAGCGCCACCGGGTCGGTATCTGCTACAAGGAGAAGGGCCAGGAGGAAGCCATCCGCCTGGGCCACCAACTGGTTGCCGGCGACATCAAGGCCGAGCGGATTGAGGCCTGGAAGCGGTTCGCCATCCAACACCCGGACGGCTACCTGTTCTGCTTCCGGGGCGGGTTACGGTCACGGCTGACCCAGCAGTGGCTGAAGGAAGCCGGTATTGACTACCCCCTGGTCAAGGGGGGTTATAAGGCCCTGCGCCGTTTCCTGATCGATTCCCTGGACGATGTCATCCAGCAGGGCACCTTCCACGTAATCAGCGGACGTACCGGCACCGGAAAGACCCGGGTACTGCATGACATGCCCAACCCGGTGGACCTGGAGGGCCTGGCCAACCACCGGGGTTCCAGCTTTGGCCGGCAGGTGACGCCGCAGCCGTCCCAGATCGATTTCGAGAACGCCCTCGCCGTGGCCATGCTCAAGGCACAGGACCGGGGCGGCCCCATCTACCTGGAGGATGAAGGCCGGCTGGTGGGCCGCTGCAGCCTGCCACTGGACCTGAGGGAGCGAATGGCCTCGGCGCCGCTGCTGATCCTGGAGCGGCCGCTGTCGGAGCGCATCGCCATTATCCGCGAGGACTACGTGGAGGACATGCTCCGCGATTACCGGCAACGCGATGGCGAGGCCGCCGGATGGGAGAACTTCTGCGACTACCTGCTCAGTGCCCTGGACCGGGTCCGCAAGCGTCTGGGCGGCGAACGCCACCAGCGCCTGCGGCGGATCATGGAGGACGCCCTGGCCCTGCAGGCGGAGTCCGGTGACCTGTCGGGCCACGAAAGATGGATAAAGTCATTACTGACCGACTATTATGATCCAATGTATGACTACCAGCTCAGCCAGAAGTCCGGCCGGATTGCCATGGCAGGAGGGCCCCAGGCTCTGGCGGACTGGGCGACACGGCAGTAATCCCGGGGCCGCACCGCCTTCCGGACGCCTTGTTGCGTCCGGTTCCTGGTGACCGCCACCTCAGGAACCACCACTCATTCGAAAGCATCAGGAGACAGTATGGAAGACCTGTTTGGAGCAAACGGCAAGGCCAGTGAATGGCTGGACATCGCCGTGGAGATGATCATGCAGTACGCCCCCAAGGTGGTACTGGCCATTGTGACCCTGATCATTGGTCTCTGGCTGATCAACCGCGTGGTCAGGCTCCTCGACGCCAGGCTCATGGCCAGGGATCCGACCCTGGCGAAGTTCCTGGGCGGCCTGATCGGCGCACTGCTGAAGATCATGCTGCTGATTTCAGTGGCTTCCATGGTGGGCATCGCCACCACCTCCTTCATAGCGGTCATCGGTGCCGCCGGCCTGGCGGTAGGCCTGGCGCTGCAGGGCAGCCTGGCCAATTTCGCCGGTGGCGTACTGATCCTGATCTTCAAGCCGTTCAAGGTGGGTGACACCCTTGAGGCCCAGGGCTTTCTCGGGTCCGTGGCCGAGATCAATATCCTGTACACCATCGTCAACACCTTCGATAACCGCCGCATCATTATCCCCAACGGGTCACTGTCCAATGCATCCCTGGTGAACGTCAGCTACTACGACACCCGGCGCTGCGACCTGACGTTCGGCATCGGTTACGGCGATGATATCGACAAGGCCAAGGACATCATCAAACGCTGCATTGACGAGAACGACAAGGTACTGTCGGACCCGGCGCCCACCATTGCCGTTGCCGGCCTCGGAGACAACTCGGTCAACATCCTCGCCCGCCCCTGGGTCAAGACCGACGATCTGTGGCCCACCTACTGGGAGCTGACCGAGAAGATCAAGAAGGCCTTTGATCAGGAAGGCATCTCCATCCCGTTCCCGCAGCGGGACGTACATATCTACCAGCATTCCGACGACGGGCAGGACACGGCGGAGTGACCCCTTGCCGGGTCGCCCCACCGGGCGATCCGGCACCTCCCATGTCATCCCCCAGCAGGCCTGACCGCCTTTTGCGCGGCTTCCGCCATGCCTGCCGGACGGCCCGGATCACAGTCTTTCACTCCGGCCCCTCGCAATCCCCTCCCAGTTGGCTAAGCTAGGCAATAGTGAAGCTGACTGCGCACGCCCTGGCGCAGCCATATACGTCGCACTGGCAGGAGATAGCACTATGCCGGGAAAACAACTCAAAGCCTTCCTTGAAAAATCCGGGGCCGATTTCATCGCCCTGTCCCATCCCCCCGCCTACACTGCCCAACAACTTGCCCACCATGGCCGGATCCCCGGAGACCGGGTGGCCAAGACCGTGATCATCGAACTGGACGGCAAGATGGCCATGCTGGTCATGCCCTCCACCTGGCGCATCCACTGGGACCGGCTAAGCGATGTCCTGGAGACCGACTTCCTGGAACTGGCGGACGAGATGGAATTCAAGGATCGCTTCCCGGACTGTGAGGTCGGCGCCATGCCACCCTTCGGCAACCTGTTTGGCATGGCCGTCTACTGCAGCGAGGCCCTGACCCGACAACCCGACATAGCCTTCGCCGCCGGCTCCCACGAGTCCTCCATCCATATGAAGACGGAAGATTTCCTGGCCCTGGTGGATCCGGTGGTGATCGAGAAGGGCTTTATCCGTCCCGGCGCCCGCAAACCGGCGTGGATGCACAAGCGCCAGAAGGCCGCCGCCCCGTCGGACGAGCAGATCAAGCGCCGGGAACTGGCGGGTTATTGAGCCCCGGCAAGGATAGCCGCTTGCCTGCACCGGCAAGGTCCGTAAACTGGGGGTCTGACCAGGAACGTTCTTATGACTCAGACCTTCGACTTTATCGTGGTGGGCGCCGGCATGGTCGGCGCCGCCATTGCCAATGGGCTGGCGGACCAGGGCCACCACATCGCCCTGATTGACCAGGGCCGGCCCCCGGAATTCGACGACCAGGGCGACCCCGACATCCGGGTTTCCGCACTGAGTGTGGGCAGTGAACACTACCTGCGCGACCTTGGCGTCTGGCACCACATGATGGCCATGAGGGCCACACCCTACCGGCGCCTGTCGGTGTGGGAAGCCCGGGGCCATCCCGTCAGCCAGTGGCTGCCCGGCCAGCCTCCCCGGACCACCTTTTCCGCCTCGGACCTGAAAACGGACCACCTGGGACACATCGTCGAGAACCAGGTCACCCAGGGGGCCCTGTGGCAGCGGGCCGAACAACAGGACACCATCACCCTGTTTGCGGGCTCCGTCGTGGAAAGACTGACGGAGCAGGCGGACACCGCCCGGGTGACGCTGCAGGACGGTCGCGAGATCAGCGGGCGCCTGGTGATCGGCGCCGATGGGGCCGGATCACAGGTGCGCCAGCTTGCCGGCATCGGCGTCACCCGGGACCAGTACCAACAACAGGCCATGGTGGCCAGTGTCCGCTACCGGGGCGCGCCGCAGGATATTACCTGGCAGGCCTTCCACAGCTCCGGCCCGCGGGCCTTCCTGCCGCTCCACGATGCCGGCCCGGCCCACACCGGGGAAAGCTGGGCATCGCTGGTGTGGTACGACGACCCGGCCACCCATGCCGAACTCAAGGCCCTGCCGGAAGCCGACTTCCTGGCCCGGGTGCAGGCCGCCTTCCCGGACGACCTGCCGCCCCTGACGGCGGTGGCCGCCCGGGCCAGCTTCCCCATTGCCCGTCAGCATGCCCATCGCTATTACCAGGGCCGCACGGTGCTGGTAGGGGATGCCGCCCACACCATCAACCCCCTGGCCGGCCAGGGGGTGAACCTGGGCTTCCAGGACGCCCGCTGCCTGCAGGCCTTGCTGGACGAGGCTCGGCGCAAAGGCCAGGACCCGGCATCGCCGTCGCTGCTGGCCCAGTACGAGGAACAGCGCCGCCCCGCTAACCGCCGCATGATGTTGGCCATGGATGTGTTCTACCACCTGTTCAGCAACCGCTTAACCCCATTATGGGCCGCCCGCAACCTGGGCCTGGGGCTTGCACAGACCCTGCCGTTTGGCCGCAACCGGGTGGCGCGCTACGCCATGGGCCTGGACGAGCAACTGCCCGCCCCCGTGGAAGCGCTGCTCCGCCGTGCTCCGGCATTGGGGCGATTGACGGGGTTATGACCCAGAGCTTGCAGATGGCATCATGACTGTTCACCAGAGAACCACCAACAAGGACCCAGAGATGGCCGAAACGATTTTCACCAAGATCATCAACCGTGAGATTCCCGCCGATATCGTCTACGAGGACGACCTCAGCCTGGCATTCAGGGACATCAACCCACAGGCGCCGGTGCACCTGCTGATCATTCCCAGGAAGGAGATCGCCACCATCAACGACATCCAGGAGGATGACCGGGAACTGGTGGGCCACCTCTACTGGGTGGCAGCCAAACTGGCGAAAGACATGGGCTTTGCCGACGACGGCTACCGGGTGGTCATGAACTGTGGTGAGAATTCCGGGCAGACAGTGTTCCACATCCATCTGCACCTGCTGGCGGGCAAGCCCCTGGGCTGGCCGCCCTATACCGACCGCATGAAGAAGGGCTGATACCCCGCCGGGGCCGGGTAGGCACCCGCCCCCGGCTCAGCCTCAGTTCTCAACCAGCCTTGCCCGCTCGACCCGCGCCAGGGGAATCGGAACCACCATGGTGCCCCCGTGGAGTCGCCGGTTGAACTGAAGCCGGCCGTTCTCAATGCCCTTGATCCGACCGTCAACACGGCGGCCATCGGTCAGGGTCAGGCGGACATCCTGGTTGAGGTGCTGGTGCAGGCTGCCGGTAATGTCCAGGGGATCAGACGCCTGCACCTCCTGATCCTGTCCGGATTCTTCCGCCACGGCGGTGTCCACCGGCTCCACACTGGCCACGCTGAACGATTCCGGTTCCTCCCCGGCCACGGCAACGGAAGGGCTCAGTCGACCGGACAGGTAGGTGGGGTCCATGCTCATGGACTGGTCGTTGGCGTCCAGGCTCGGATAGGGCTCGACGGCGAGGATCAGGGTGTCACTCTGGCCGTTGGAGAAGCGCCGGTAGGCATCCACCAGGGTCTCGCTGGGTTCCAGGCCGTCCCGGTTCCACACCTGCATCCAGGCCTGCTGGTGATGGCCGGGATAGTCGGCGCGGGCAACTCCGGCTTCGCCGGCACAGAAGTCATGGCGGCGTTCGTTGAGGCCGGTATCGGTAATGGCCACCTTGACCCGGCTGACCTTGGCATCACTGGCGGTATTGAGGTTGAGGGCCGCCGTGGGGTTGAGATCCACCGCCATATCGGTCACCAGGCGGACCATGCCACGGGACACTACGTCAAAATCCAGGTTCATGCGGGTGCCGGAATGGCTCATGCGGTAGCCGATGTTCATGTCCGCCACCCAGACGCCGTAGCCCATGTCCATGTAGTCATCGATACCGAAGTAGCTGCGATCACCACAACCCGCCGTCATCAGCCTGGACACCAGGGTACTGGGGCCTGCCTGGGCCTCCATATTGCGGAACAGGGAAGAATCCAGGTCCACCTCAAAGCCGTTGACCTTGATGTGCATTTCCTCGGGAATCTCGCGCTGATCCAATTCGAACGAAATGCGGTAGAGCTCGAACAGATGGGCGGTTTCAAACCGTACTTCCTCCACCCGATACTCCTCCGGGGTGCCGTGAGGCGTAAAGCTCAGATCGGTAATGCTGAGCGCCCCCATTGGCGACACGGAGACATCGCCCCAATCGAGCTGGCCGAACAGGGACAACTGCCTCTTCGATAGCTCCAGTCCCTCCTCAACCTCACTGGTAATTCGGTAGTTGGCATAGAACACACCGGCAACGGCGGCCACCAGCAACACCAGCAATACGCGCTTCATACTCACATCCCTTTTGTGTTATTCGCCTTCCGACCCTGCGGGCACTCCGTTGGCCGGCAATTCATTAACTAATATACATAATTAACGCCGCCCCCGGTAAGTGCCGTTTTGTGAATCTGTGTAATGTGTGCAGCTACCACCAAACTGGTTGAGGCCTGGGATACCATGCCCCTCGGCCAGCGGCTTTTTACGCGGGTCGGATGGCCGGAAGCGGCCCGATCTGCAATCATGTGGGCAAGAGTTGTAAGGAACCACGCTGTGAAGAACGACTGCCATTACCACCCCGGCGAGCCCGCCAAGTGGCACTGTGGAGAGTGCCTGATCCACTACTGCTCCGGCTGCATGCCGGATGCCGATCCGCGTCGGCAGACCGGGCTCTGCCCCCATTGCGGGCGCAACATGCGCTATCTGGGCGCGGCGACGGAGGTGGAGCCCTTCTGGCAGCGGCTGTCGGCCTTCTTCCGCTACCCCTTCTATTCCGATCCGCTGTTGGTGGTGATCATCTGCACCGCAGTTCCTATGTTCTTCGGCGGGGGTATGATGTCGTGGTACGCGAGCACGATTGTGTTACTGATACTGATCAAGTACGGCATCACGGCGTTGCAGGAGACCTCAAATGGCCAGATGAAGCCACCACCCGTGGCACAGGCGTTCTCCGGAGATGGTTTTTCCATAGCCGCTCAGGTCTACGTCCTGATGGTTGGATTAAGCTATGCCGGCGAACAGGCGGTGGATGTGATTGGCCCAATTCCATTTCTGGCCATCTCAGCGCTCGCCCTTCTGGTCCTGCCAGCTTTTCTGATGGTAACCGCAATGGAGGATTCAGCACTTCCCGCTCTTGACCCCATCAGACTGACCTCTGTCATCAGTTCGATCGGCTGGCCTTACTTCGTGTTCTTTGGCTTCCTCTTTCTGATGTTTTTGGCGGAAATTGCTGCGATACAGCTCGCTTTCACACACTTTCACCCCGTCCTTGCCTTTCCCCTGTTCGGTGCCCTGATCAACATCTTCGTCATCATCGCCTTCCACATGCTCGGCTACCTGCTGTTCCAGTACCAGGAGGAACTGGGCTTCGCCAGCGATTTCCAGGAAGAGGAAGCACCGGCGGACCCGAACCGGGACCGCTCCCGCCGGGTGGATGCGGATATCGACATGAACCTCAAGGAAGGCAACTACAACCGGGTGGCGGGGATACTGGAGGAAGCCCTGAAGCGGGACCCGGCCAACCCCAACCGGCTCGGCCAGCTCTACCAGCTATCCCTGGCCCGCCATGACCTGGATGCCCTGCACCGCCACCACGCCAAACTGCTGCGCTGGATGGTGGCCCATCGCAGACACCGTGACATGAAAACCCTGCTCACCCTGCTGCGTGAGAAGGACCCGCAGTTCCAGCCCCAGGAGCCGGAACTGGTGGTGGCCTGCGCCGACCTGCTGTTCCTGCAGCACGAACCCAAGCCGGCCCTGCAACTGCTGAAGGATTTCCACAAGCGCTTCCCGGACAGCGACCAGATCGCCCCCGCCTATATCCTGGTGGCGCGGATCCTGGCCAACGGCTTCGAGCAATGGGACAAGGCCGTCACCTTCCTGAAGTTCGCCGGCACGAGCACCAGCGACCCGGAGACAAAGGAAGCCATCACCGCCTACCTGGCCCAGGCCGACAAGCGGGAGCCACTGAAAGGCCCGAAGGCAACCTTCGCCCCCGCCTCCGACGTCAGCAACGCCGCCTCGTAACCCTCACCCGGAACGAAAAACGGCAGGGCCTTCCGACCCTGCCGTTTTCCTGATCCACGCTGATGGGTGGCTGCTGCCTCAGAAGCCCTTCAGGCTGGCCACACGGTCCGCGTGGTAGCGGAAGTCACCCAGCAGCAGTTGCGCCGGGCGGGCGCGCTTCATGAACAGGCCGATGTCGAATTCATCGGTCATGCCCATGCCGCCGTGCAGCTGTACGCCTTCGTTGGTGACAAGCTCCGCCACCTGACTGGCCTTGGCCTTGGCGGCGCTGGCCAGCAGGGAGGCCTGCTCGTCATCCGCGTCCAGGGCCATAAAGGCCTTCAGTACCATGGACTTCACCTGCTCCAGCTCGCTCCACATGTGCGCGGCGCGGTGTTGCAGGGCCTGGAAGGAGGAGATGTATACGCCGAACTGCTTGCGCTCCTTCATGTAGGCCACGGTGCGGTCAAAGGCTTCGCTGGACAGGCCCAGCAGTTCCGCCGCCATATGGGCGCTGCCGATATCCAGCAGCTTCTGCAGCGGCCTGGCGCCCTGGTCCTTTTCGCCCAGTACGGCATCGGCATCCACGGCCACATTCTGTAGCTGAACCTTGGCGTAGTTGCGGCCGTCCGGGAAGATGGTGCGCTCGACGCTCACGCCTTCCGCCTTCGGGTCCACCAGGAACAGGGTGATGCCCGACTCGTCACGCTCGCCACCGCTGGTGCGGGCGGACACGATCAGGGTGTTGGCGATATGGCCATCCACCACAAAGGTCTTGCTGCCGTTGAGCACGAAGCCGCCGCCCTGGGCCTCGGCCTTGGTGGCCACACGCAGGGGCTGGTGGCGTCCGGTCTCGTCAATGGCCAGGGCCGTCAGGTGACTGCCAGTGGCGATGTCGTTGAGGATCGCCTTCTGGCTGTCATTGCCCGCCAGCATCAGGGCACAGGCGCCCAGTACGCCGGAGGCGAACAATGGCGAGGCGGCCAGGGTGCGACCGCCCTCTTCCATCACCTGCCCCATGCCCACGTGGCCGAACTCGGAGCCGCCGTGGCTTTCCGGGATCAGGGTACCGGCCAGGCCCAGTTCCACGGCCTGGTTCCAGAATTCCGGCGCGTACCCCAGCGGGTCTTTCTCGTCCCGCAGTTTGCGTAGCTGGGATACCGGCGCCTGTTCGCCGAACAGGCCACGGGCGGCATCCTTGAGCATCTGTTGTTCTTCAGTCAGTACAAGCTTTTGCATGATGGTCTCCGCCCTTAGCCCAGTCCGAGAATATTCTTGGCGATGATGTTGAGCTGCACTTCCGAGGTGCCCCCTTCAATGGAGTTGCCCTTGGTGCGCAGCCACTGCTGGGGCAGGGCCCCGGCGGGTCGGTCGTCGCCTTCCCAGAGCAGGCCTTCACTACCGAAGGCGGCCACCAGCAGTTCATAGCGGCGCTTGTTCAGCTCGGTACCGGCCAGCTTGAGCATGGCGGACACGTTGCCCACGCCCTGGCCTGCCTTGGCTTCGTCCTTGGCCCGCTCGGAGGTCAGCTCATGGCCGATGGAATCAATGGCCCAGGCGGCAATATCAGCACGCAGCAACGGGTCCGCCAGCTTGCCGTCTTCCAGACCGACCGCATCCACAGCTATCTCGGCCAGGGTCTTCTGGCCGGCGGCGGTGCCGCCGAAGCCACTGATCATACTGCGCTCGTGGGTCAGCAGGTACTTGGCAATGGTCCAGCCCTTGTCGATATCGCCCACGACCTGGTCCTTCTCGACCCGCACGTTGTCCAGGAAGGTCTCGCAGAAGGGGGAATCACCAGAGATCAGCTTGATGGGACGGGTGGATACCCCCGGGGTTTCCATGTCGAACAGCACCAGGCTGATACCTTCCTGCTTTTTCACATCCGGGTTGGTGCGCACCAGGGCGAACATCCAGTCCGCCTTGTCGGCATAGGACGTCCAGATCTTCTGGCCATTGACGATAAAGTGGTCACCCTTGTCCTCGGCCTTGGCCTGCAGTCCCGCCAGGTCGGAGCCGGCCCCCGGCTCGGAGTACCCCTGACACCAGCGGATCTCGCCCCGCACGATGGGAGGCAGGTGCTGCTGCTTGAGGGCTTCGGAACCGAACTTGAGGATCGCCGGACCAATCATCCAGACACCGAAGCTGTTCAGCGGCGGACGCGCCTGGATGCGGGCCATTTCCTCCAGCAGCACCTTGTGCTCCTCACGGCTGAGGCCACCACCGCCATACTCGGTGGGCCAGTCCGGCGCGGTCCAGCCCTTCTCGGCCATACGCTCCAGCCACAGGCGCTGGTCTTCACTCTGGAATTGGAAGTTGCGGCCACCCCAGCAAGCGTCCTTGTCGCTCTTGAAGGGGGAACGCATGCTCTGGGGGCAGTTGTCTTCAAGCCATGCCCGGGTTTCCTGACGGAAGGTATCCAGATCAGTCATGCTTGCTCTCCTTGGGGGCAGCACAGGATTGGGTCGTCTGGGACCGGATTGACGGTCTTTATAATTGACAGTTGTGGTTGTGCTGCCGGTGTCACTATGGAATTCAGTTCCGCTCAGCAAAAGCCAAAAGCGGAAATCCGGAAGAATAATGCCTTATCCCTGGGTGTTCTGTCATGCCCTGAACGCGACCCTGTTTCAGGGAAAACCGACTTTATCCATACTTTCAGTCAGTTAATAAACTCAATGACAATACACTAATGTACGGAAGGGTAACGGAATCCGGTGGGCGTGACAAACCCTCCGGAATTCCACAATGCGGAAGCCCCGGATTTTCTCGGGGCCCTGGTCAGAGTGTCTTCAGAAGCATTCGATACTCGTTGGCCTTGGGCTCCATCTGGCGCTTGCTGAACTCCTCCGCCAGCAGGCGCCCGGCTTCCCGTACCATATCCGCGCTGCCAGACGCCTTCACTTTCGCAAACGCCTTCTCTGCCAGCCTCAGGTCGTCGCCCCGCAGGGCCGCGAACAGCACCCGGTTATGCTCCTCCGGGGCCAGGGGCTGGGTGGACTCCGCCAGTTCCAGGTACTCCTGCCAGGTAGCCAGCAGGTTCTCCGGTTGCTGCAGGCGCAGGTACTGGTTCATCAGGGCCACGGCCCGCTCCCGGTAGGCGGGCTGGGCTGGTCGCAACTTGTCCAGGTGGTACAGGTGCTCCAGCAACACGGGCCGGTCCGGATGTGCCTGCCACAGGGATTCAAACCGCTGCCGGGCCAGGGTGAAATCCATCCGCGACAGGGCCTCCATGGCCTTGGCGTACTCCCTGGTGAAGGCCTCGTCCTGCTCCTCCGGCTCCGGCTCGTAAAATGACTCCCGGGCCTGGAACCAGCCCTTGCCCATGAGCAGGATCAGGCCGGCTCCGGCTGCCAGTCCGCCGGCATGGGCCATGTAGGCCACGCCGTCGCCAGTATCCGACCAGAAAAAGTAGAGCTCCTTGATGAGCCACACCGGCAGGAGCACCAGGGCCGGCGCCCGGAAATAATTGAAATAGAAACCCAGGTAATAGAAAAAACGGATCTTCTTGAGCCCGAAAAAAACCACATACATGCCCATCAGCCCGGCAATCGAACCGGAAGCCCCGACCAGCGTCACCGGTTCCCCCCAGTGAAACGCGGCGTAGGTCAGGCCGGCCACGGCACCGCTGAAAAGATAGGCCAGAAGATAGCGACCGGCACCCAGAGCCCGCTCCACGGTGAAGCCCAGCAGGAACAGCACCACCATATTGCCGATCAGGTGGCCCCAGCCGCCATGGAGAAACTGGTAGGTGACCAGCGAGTAGGCGTTGAGATCAGACGGCACCAGCCCCGATTCCCTGGCACTCATACGGGACAGGTACTGCTCTTCAATCCGGTCACGCTCCGATTGCCAGTGCGCCCGGTCAAGGGTCGCCATCAGGATGGCACGATTGTCCTGCAGATAGTCGTAGAAAAACGGATCGCTCAGTATCATCGAGCTCAGAGTGCCACGGTCCCCCTCCTCTTCCAGGTACCGCAACCAGTCCAACAGGTCCTGAAGCTCATTCTGGCCCTCAAAACTGATCTTCCGCTCCAGGTAGTCCTCGTAGATAGGCGCTTCCAGGCGATCGAGATCCGCCTGCACATACTGCGTCACGGCCTCACCAAACAGCTCGGGATCCTTGGACTGGTAGAACACAAACACCAGCACACAGGAGAGCATCAGGGCAAACGTCATCCAGGGTGGATGACGCCAGTCGATTTTTTTCTCAGCGGGAACTATCAACATCCGGGCATACCGTCATACAACGTCTGGCTCTACGGTGACCCCGACCGTCCTATGGGATCAGGTGCCAGGGACTACTCCGCACATTTCATCACAATGTATCGGTGATCAGCCGGATTTTTACCATAGCCCGGCCAGCATTGCGCGCTGTAATGGCCATGAGAGACAGGACAACTGTCAAATTTTCCCGAAACGAGGAACAGCGCATGTCATACAGCAGTCACAACCATGTCATTCAATCAGGGCAATCACCCGAGGGGTTGCCAAGCCCCCGCATACCGACGATAGTATGCGGGAATAAGAACAATAGCCTGACCCAATGGAAATAAGGAATTCGACATGACCGTACTTGTACTGGATAGCCCGGAGCTGATTGCTCGCGCAGCGGCACTTGAGGCAGCCCAGGCCAGCAAAGAGGTCCAGGCGGAAGAAACCATGGAAGTTCACACAGACGCACCGGTTTCACCCCCCGGCCAACTGGCTTGCGCCCGGCAGGAAAGCACCGTTCAGAAAGCCCGGGAGGAAGCCCTCGCCCTTGTTATCTGATCACCCGTCCGGCTCTCCCGGCCCCAGGGCCGGGAGAGGTCGGCGCCCCTTCGCTATCAGGGTTGCACCTGGATCACATTCCAGACCACCAGTATCGCCATCACAAACAGACTGAGCCAGGTCAACAGGATACCCGACAGCCGAGCCATATGTGGCCCGCCGTGGCCGTTGAACATGCCGTAGGCATGGGCAATGCGCCCACCCACGAACGCCATGCCCACCCAGTAGATCCACTGGGCATTGACACCGTTCAGCTCTCCCACTGCCATCAGAATCAGCGCCATGGGTGCGTATTCCGCCAGGTTAGCCTGGGCACGCACCGCCACCTCAAATTCCCGGTCGTCGTTGACACCCAGTCCCTGGCGGTACTTGAGACGGTAGCGGGACACCTGGGCGGACAGGAATAACAGCAGGACTGCTGTAACGGCTGCGAATACAGCAGTAACCGGCATCAGCATAGATTAACCCTTCTTGATGGCGTTGATGGCGGCCAGCAGCAGCACGGCGCCCACCGTCGCGGTGACCAGCTCGCCAATGGTGCCCCCTGCGTGGAGTTGCAGCAGGCTGAATAGGAAACCGCCGATAAACGAACCGACGATACCAATACCGATATTGGCAAGAACCCCAAAGCCACGGCCCTTCATGATCAGACCGGCCAGCCAGCCGGCCACACCACCAATAATCAGGAACAGAATCAGGTTCATCCGTGTTACTCCCTGGTAGTACCGTAGGAGCGGGCGACCAGTTGGATACCGGACGCCCGCCATTGGATGAACCGAGATTGCCGTGATTTTCAGGCGCATGCAAGCGCATTGGCGATACCAGCGACCCGATGGGAGCCGGCCGCCGGTCTCAGACGCCGGCGGCGGTTTCGTCCGATGGCCAGGCCATATCACGGCTGGCCTCCACCACGAACCGCAGGGGCCCGTTGGCGTTGAGGGAGTTGAAGGGGTAGCAGGTCACCAGTACCAGGGAGTTGGAGGTATAGCGGTTCAGGTCCATCCGTTCCTGGCGGCTGTCGACAATTCGCACCGAATCCACCCGGTACCGCTGCCACACGCCGTCGGCGAATTGCAGACGGATTTCCTGGTCCTGGCGGATGTCCTTCAGCGGCCGGAAATGGGTGTCCCGGTGGCCGGCAATCACTACCGGCGACTGTGGACGCCCACCCAGCTCAGGGCCCCTCACCTGCCCCGGCCCGAAGGCCAGGCTCTCGCCATGCCCCCCGGACAGCACCACCAGGGCGGACTGCTCCCCGGGCAACTGCAACCTCGCCACCGGCCAGGTGTCCGCCCAGGGCCAGGGTCGGCTCTCCACCTGGCTCGCTTGTGTCCGGGCCCAGGCCAGGGACAACAGTTCCTGGGCCACCACCGCCTTGAAGGGAATCCACAGGCCCGCCAGCAGCAGACCGGCGGAAAGGGTGACCACCAACAGCAGCAGACGCCCCATGATCACCTCCTCCAGCGACGGATCAACACCATCACGCCCGACAGCAGCAGTCCCAGCAGGCCACTGACCATCAACAACGGCGCAGGGGTGGCGGTCTGCGGGTAACCGATGCGCTGGTGCGCACTGCCAGCGGGCATCAGTGACGGCACCGCGGCCTTCTTCAGTTCTTCCTCCACGGGCCGGGCCGGCGTCTTGTCGGTGGCCACAAAACTGGTGTAGGGGGTGACCAGCTGATGCCGGAGGCCCAGGGTCAGCACCTGTTCACGGGTATCGGCATCCACCCGTCCCGACAGGCCCTGATCCAGTAACTGGTCAATCTGCGCCCGGGCCCAGAGCCGGTGCACGCCGGTACCCGGTGCCGACTGATCCAGGGCCAGCCCCCGCTGCCAGGACTGGCCGCCTGGCAGGGAGCCGGACACCTCCAGCGCCCCCTCCGGGGAGGAACCACGGGCCAGCAACATCATCGGTTCGCCCAGGTAGAGGTCCCCGACCCGGGCCGGGAACTGTTCGCCGGGCTCCACCCCGTCCGGCCAGTCCACATCAATGCCGGTGAGTACCGGCGACTGCATCTTGCGGAACAGGGTGTCGAGCTGGCTGGACACCTCCGACAGGTCACCGATGGCGGTGTAGGTACCACGGCCATAACGGGCCGCCTGCCGCATGAAATGCATATTGGGTGCACTGCCAATGCCCACAGTGAACAACCGGCTGCCGCCCAGTTGGTCACTGATCTGGCCAAACAGGGCCTGTTCATTACCCACCGCGCCGTCGGTCACGAAGACCACCTGGCGGAGGTCGGTGATAGTGGTCTCTTCCCGGTCCAGTAGCGCTGCCTCCAGGGCAGTGGCCATCTCGGTGCCACCATTGGCTTGCAGACTCCGGATGTAGCGACGGGCCCGGTCCAGGTTGTCGGCACCGGCGGTGACCGGTTGCGGGAACAGGCGACTGGTGTGACTGTTGAACTGGATGATATTGAAGGTGTCACCTGGCCCCAGGGTATCCAGGGAGGTGAGCAGCGCTTCCCGGGCCTGGCGGATGGAGTCGCCGGCCATGGAACCGGAGGTGTCGATCACCAGGATAAGCTCCCGGGTCAGCACCCGGCTACCCTGCTCTCCCGGCACCAGCATCGCCAGCAGGTAGTCCTCACCCTGCCAGGTCTCATGGAACACTGCGGCCGCCGGTTCCTGGCCCCGTATTGGTCGCCAGCGCAAGCGGAAATCCCGGTCCATGACGACCTTGCCGGCCGTTGGCGTCACCCGGATGCGTTTACCATCATGGACATCCGCCACGTCGTGGCTGGGGCTGCTCACCTCACCCAGCGGCAGGCCGGCGTTCAGTTCGATAGCGATGGTGGCCTGGTGGCTGCCGCTGGCCACATCCTCATGGGCCAACTGGGGCGGGGTGATCTGGTGGGCATCCGCCACCTGGGTGGTGGGCATCGCCCAGCCCCCGGTCCATTCCGTATCGCCGGGCACTTCCGGTACACCGGGGATATAGCGGGGTGTCAGGGTGGTGGGCAGGCGCAGGCTGAACTCACCGCTGTCGTAGTGGACCAGTTGCTGGTATTTCAGTTCCACCGTCACGCTCTCCCCCGGCGGGATATTGGCCAGGTGGGTGGTGAACAGGTTTGGGCGCTGCTGATCCACCCGGGCGGCCTGGCGGCCTTCCTCCTTCGCCTTCTGGTACTCCCGGCGGGCCTGCTCCCGTTCGCGAATTTCCCCCACGATCACCCGTTCGTCGGTGGTCATGGTCATGGCATGGACCGAGGCGTTTTCGGGCAGGGGGAAGGTATACACCCCTTCCTGCCACTGCCCGGAGGTGTTGCCGAAGGTCTGGCGCAACCGGGTTTCCGCGATCAGGCCGGTGATCGTCACCTGGTAGTCGGTGCTCAGCACCGGCGCCGGCACCCGACCCTGGTCGGCCACATAATGGAACTCACCGGCGCCCTCCGCCACCTGGCGTTCCTGCGCCTCCACCTCGACAAACAGGGGCTGCACAAACAGCAGCATCAACATGGCCAGCCACAGGCTGGCGCCCTCCATCCGCCTCACCTGCCGGTGGCTGAGGCGCTGCGGTCGTCCGGGCTGCTGGTCCGTCCGGTAGCCCGGTAATGGCTTGCTGGGTAGCATGGTTCAGGTTCCTTTTTCCATTTGGTATTGGATGTTGTGGAACCCATTAAAGCGTCGGGAAACGTCGAACCCGTGGTGCAATCTGGCGAGGAAACGTCCGGAAAATGATGAATTGTGGCAATAGCCGCCAAAAGCAGCCCCTTGTGCTTGTCCGGCTCCGTCCCGCCCGTTACATTTGGGCCACGTAACAGGGGAACATGGAAGCAGTCATGAAGAAGCAGATCGTGCTGGTGGAGGATGAACCCGCCATCCGGGAGAACTACCGGGATGCCTTCGAGCGCCGGGGCTACAGCGTGTCCGTATACGGCGACCGCCACACGGCCTGGGCCACCCTGAAAACCGCCCTGCCCGACCTGGCGGTCATCGATGTGGGGCTGGGGGATGAGCCCGAGGGTGGCTTCGACCTGTGCCAGGACCTGCGCCGCCTGTCCGCCACCGTGCCCATTATCTTCCTCACCGCCCGCGACAGCGATATCGACTCGGTGCACGGCCTGCGCCTCGGGGCCGATGACTACGTCACCAAGGACATGAGCCTGGACCACCTGCTGGCCCGGGTCACCGCCCTGCTGCGCCGTGCCGACGCCTGGGCCGAGGCCCTGCAGCAGCCGGACGAGGTGCTCCGGCGGGGCCGTCTGGCCATCAATGTGGACCGCATGACCGTGGCCTGGGACGACATCCCGGTGGACCTGACGGTGACCGAATTCTGGATGCTCCACGCCCTGGCCCGCCACCCCGGCCATGTGCGCAACCGGGACCAGTTGATGCAGGCGGCCAGCACGGTACTGGACGACAATACCGTGACCTCCCACATCAAGCGTATCCGCCGCAAGTTCCAGCAACTGGACCCGGACTTTGATGGCATCCAGACCGCCTACGGCATGGGTTACCGCTGGCACGCCCGGGAGGCCTAGTGTCCCTCAAGCGCCAGCTTTTCCTCGCCAGCCTGCTGATGCTGCTGATCCCCTGGGCGGGTCTGCAGTTTGTGCTGGAACTGGACCAGGCTCTTCGGGCCCAGTCCGCCAGCCAGCTTCAGGTACAGGCCCGGCGCATGGCTGAGGTAGCCGCCTCGGAACTGGCGGGACAGTCCGTATTGGCCAGCGGTGAGGACGCGATCTATATCCGCCGGGCGGAGCGCCCCATCAAGCTGGACGGGCACGGCGACGACTGGCCCGGCTACGAGGACGACGAACAACCCTGGCAGACCACCACGGATGCCGACAACGTCCTGTCCTGGCAGGCCTCCGTCCATGGCCGCTACCTGTACCTGTTGCTGCGGGTACAGCGTCCCGATCCGCGGTACTTCAACCCCGCCAACCCGGATCAGCCCTACGAATTCCTGCGGCTGAGATGGCGCTCCGACAGCCTGGTGACCGAACGCATTATCCGCACCTCCGCTCCCGGCCCGGTGGTGGGCCGCTTTCCTTTCAGCCGTAGCCGGCAGGACCACCGGGTCAGCGGCGTGTGGCGGAGCCGCAGCGATGGCTACCAGGTGGAACTGCGCCTGCCAAGGCTGCATCCCGGTGATTACCTGGCCCTGGAACTGGTCTGGCCCGATCCGCTCAGGCCGGACTTCGCCTACAGTGCCGGCACCCGCCAGCATCCGCTGCCCGTGGTGACCGGTCGCAGCCCGTTGCTGGAGGCCCGTCTGCATACTCTGCTGGCGCCGGGACAGCGGGTTTTCCTTAGCGAGCCGGCGGGCTGGCTGATCGCCCGCAGCAACCAACCCCTGCCCGACAACCACCGTGACTTCGACAACCTGTCACCGCTGGAGGTGCTGGAACAGATAACCCTCAACGCCCTGCGCGCCCTGGTCCGTTTCTACCAGCCGGAACCGGCGCCCTTCCGGGCCGAGCAGACCCACCAGCAGGTACCGGGCCACAGTGGCCTGGTGCGACACCCGGACGATGAACGCTACCTGATGGCGGCGGAAGCCGTCGGCGATGGTCGCTTGCTGGTGCTGGAGCAGTCCCTGGAGCAGATCCTGGCCCTGTCGGGCAACACCCTGGGCTCGGTGATTGCCCGCAGCGTGCTGCTGATTATCGCCCTGATGCTGGTACTGCTGGGCTATGCCAGTTGGCTGTCCTGGCGTATCGCCCGGCTGCAGCGGGCGGTCAATGCCAGCGTCGACCCAGATGGCCGGATACTGGCCAGCATTCCTCGGAGCCGGGCGCGGGACGAGCTGGGGGAGCTGAACCGGCAGTTCGGGCACATGGTGGAACGCTTGCAGGGCTATACCGATTACCTGGAAAGCTTCTCCCGCCGGCTGTCCCATGAACTCAAGACCCCGGTGGCGGTCATCCGCTCCTCCCTGGACAATCTGGAACACGCCACCAGCGACGATGAACGGGCCAGCTACCGGGAGCGGGCCCGCAGCGCCACCGACCGCCTGAGCCAGATCCTGCAGGGCATGAGCGAGGCCGCCCGGCTGGAGCAGAGCTTTGACCAGGCCGAGCCGGAAACCTTCGACCTGGCCCAGGTCATGGTCGAAGCCACCGCCGCCTACCAGAGCCTGGACCCGGACCACCAGATCCGTTACCAGGGCCCCGACGACGGCTGCCTGATGACCGGCTCACCGGAACTGATGGTGCAACTGCTGGACAAGCTGGTGGACAACGCCCGGGACTTCACCCCCACCGGTGGCCATATCCTGGTAACCGTGGAACCGACCGGGCAGCGCCTGCAGCTGGGGGTATTCAACGAGGGGCCACCGCTGCCGGAGTCCCTGGCCCGGGACATCTTCAACCCCTTTGTCTCGGTCCGGGAGGGCAGTGGTGAGGGCCACCTGGGCCAGGGACTGCTGATCGTAAGGCTGATTGCGGAGCACCACGGCGGCCATGTGCGGGCGGAGAACCACCGCCAGGACGGCATTAGTGGGGTACGGTTCGAGGTGGACCTGCCCGGCACGACAGGCCACACCGGTTAAACAAACTCGCCGCTGAACTGGCGGAAGAACTGCTGCGCCGTGCGGCCACTGCGACCGCCGCGGCTGGTGGCGAACCGGATGGCGTGCAGGTGCAGGGTCTCCCGGTCGGTCACCTGCGGGAACAGGGCATCGATGGCCCGCAGGTAGACGTCCTTGGGGAAGGGATAGAAGGAGAGCTGCAATCCGAACCGGTCCGCCAGGGAGACCTGTTCCTCGATGGCTTCCGCCGGGTGCAGTTCGCCGCCTTTCACCTCACTCTGGAGGTTGTCTGACATGAACTCCGGCATCAGGTGCCGACGGTTGGACGTGGCGTAGACCCGCACATTCTCCGGCGGCAGCTCCAAAGAGCCCTCCAGCACGCTCTTGAGCGCCTTGTAGCCGGACTCCCCCACCTCGAAGGACAGGTCGTCACAGTAGAGGACAAAACGCCAGGGCTGCTCGCTGATATCATCGACAATCTCCGGCAGGTTCACCAGGTCGTCCTTATCCACCTCGATCATGCGCAGGCCATCCTGGTGGTAGCGGTTCAGCAATGCCTTGATCAGCGACGACTTGCCGGTGCCCCGGGAGCCCCACAATAACGCGTTGTTGGACGGCTCACCGGCCAGGAAACGCTCGGTGTTGCGGGCCAGCTCAGCCTGTTGCCGCTCAATGCCATGCAACTGGTCCCAGCGGACCGGGTCCAGCCGGCGGATGGCCCGCAGGCCCTGGCGATGACGGCGCCATACCGCGGCGGTGTGACTGCTCCAGTCAATGGATGTTCCGGTCATTGCCCGTTCCCTCCCTTTGCCCGCGCCAGATAGACGGTATTGGTGGCCTCCCGGTTCTGAAAGGGGTTGAAGAAGGATACCACCCGGGCTTCGGGCGCCACGAAAACGTCCTCCAGCACTTGCAGGAAGTCCTCGTCCGGCGGCTCGTTGGACCACATGCCGAACATACCGCCTGGCTTCAGTTGCCGGGCCATCCGCCCCAGCGATCCGACGTTGTAGAAAGTGGCATTGGATTCGTTCAGCAGGGCTCGAGGCGAGTGATCAATATCCAGCAGGATGGCATCGAAATGACGACCGGGTTCGTCCGGGTCGAATCCCCGCTCCGGGTCCGCCAGTTCAAAGAAGCTGCCATGGACATAGCGGCAGCGTGGGTCATCGTTGAGCACCTGACCCAGGGGCACCTTTTCCTCCTCATGCCAGCGGATGACCGTGCCCAGGGCGTCCACCACCAGCAGTTCGCCGACCCGGTCATTGCGCAGGGCGGCATCGGCGGTATAGCCCAGGCCCAGACCACCCACCACGACGGCGAGGTCATCCCCCTGGGCAACTTCCAGCGTCAGGTCCGCCAGTGCCACCTCGGCATCCACGAACATGCTGGACATGAGGAATTCCTCGCCCAGCTTGACCTCATAGATATCCCGGTCACCAAGGGCCGGAATACGGCGGCGACGCAGGGTGATTTCCCCCAGGGGGGAGGGCTGGCTGTCGATCTGTTCAAACAGAAGGCCCATGGACTGGCTCCCGATGCAAAAGGCGCATCATACCACCTGTGGCCATGGAGCTCATGCGGGGAGGTTTTTTGTCCCTCTCCCTTACAGATCAACGCCAACCGCTTTCGGCACGATACCGGAGGTCATCACCCCCCACTTCTTGCCATCCACATACAGAGGCACGTAGATCACCAGTATGACATTGGTGGTGCCCGGCAGAATGAATGTCCCCATACTCAGGTAGTCACACTTGCGCAGGTTCTCCAGCTCCCGGCCCCGAACCGTAATACGCTTGTGCACGCTGCGGGCGGCATCCACCTTCGGGTCACCGGTCATGGGCTGGGCACTGGCGCTGCGGGCGATGGCCAGGTAACCATTGTGGTCTGTAGGCAGGGTGTAGATGATGCCATCCTTGCCACCCAGATCCCATTCATCCAGCAGGGGCTGGATACGCTTGCCCAGGGCATCGGCCCAACTGGTGTCGAACTTCTGGCCGCCGGTGCCGGAAATTTCCCGGTAGTTGAAATCGAACAGGTTGTACCCCTCCCTGCGGAGGTTCTCCATGATCTCCTGGAGCTGGTCTCGCCGGGTAAACAGCTTGTTAACCATGCCCTCCAGGGGGCCCTCGCCCAGGTTGAACCGACACAGTGCCTGCAACACCAGGTTGGTGTTGTCCCGCAGGGCGTCGGCCTGGGTGAAGATGTTCGACATGCCCTCCAGGATCTGATCGCTGCTGTCGCGGATCGCCGTGGCATGGCTGTGGGTCTCGGTGTTGGTGGCAGTGAGCTGCTCCAGGGAACTGCTCACCATCAGCAGGTCCTCATGGGCCCGGGTGAAGTCGTCCACCATGGTCGTGAACTGGGACGCCGCGCTCTTGACGGATTCCCCGGCCGTGGCGCTCTGGGTCATGATTGACTGGGCCTGGTTGCCGGCGCCGGACATGGCATTGATCATGTCATCCAGCAGGCCGCCGATCTGGCTGGCGGACTCACCCACCCTCACGGACAGGTTGCGCACCTCGTCGGCCACCACCGCGAAACCGCGCCCCTGCTCACCGGCACGGGCCGCCTCGATGGCGGCATTCAGGGCCAGCATGTTGGTCTGCTCGGAGAAATCCTGCACCGTACCCAGGATCTTCTGGATCTGGTTGGAGGACTCATCCAGCCGGGCGATATTCTGCTGGAATTCACCCATGGCGTTATTGATGGTTTCCACCTGGAACCGTGCCTCTTCCAGCTGCTGGCTGGAGTCCTTGGCCACCTCCAGGTTGCGGCTGTTCATCTCGGTAATGGTGGAGGTACGGCCGGAGACATCCTGCAGGGCAGTGGTGGTTTCATCGCTGGCCAGAAAGATCTGTTCAGACAGTTTCTGCTGACCGGATGCCTCACGGTTGGCCAGCTCGGCCAACAGACGGCTGCGGGCGGACGACAGCGAAATGCTGATGCTCTGGTGCTGGAAGTCCAGGATCATGTCCCGCAGTCGCTTGTTGAAGTCCCTGAGCGCCCGGGCTTCTTCCGAATCATCGCCTTCGGTCAGGCTCTCGGAAATATCAATCTGCTGACCCAGCGCCAGTTCGAACACCCGGCTGATGCCCTGGTCCTGGCGGGCACGCACGCCCAGGTACCAGGCCAGCACAAGCACAATGCCACCCAATACCACGGCAACGGTGGCCAAGGTGGCGGTTCCCAGCCAGGCGACGGCGATCACGAGCGCGGCCTGCAACAGGATCAGCAGGATGGCCGTGGGTGTGGGCAGCCAGCGATGTGGACTGGCCGGCTGGTCGGTGGCGGCGGCTCCTGCCTGGGACATCGTCTGGGCACTGGCGGACGAAGATTGCATGCGAATACCTCCCTGCACGGCAGGATATTGTGTGCGCTGATGGTTTTATCGTTATTGTCTGTCGTTACCGTAAAGCGACAACCAATCCGGCTTTACTATCGTTATGAGCCTATTGAGCCGGCATTCTTAGAACGACTGTTTGGATTATTTTTGTAATGCAATTGCAAACCCGGGCTTGCAATTCAGCCAGCCCACCACGGCACAGGACGCTACCAACTGCCGGTGTTCTCCATGCTGGCCCATGGTTCCTGTATCGGCAGCGGCTCGCCTTTCTGAAGCAGTTCCACGGAGATACCGTCCGGTGAACGCACAAACGCCATGCGACCATCCCGGGGCGGGCGATTGATGGTGACGCCGTTGTCCCGCAGGTGCTGGCAGAGCCCATAGATATCGTCCACCTGGTACGCCAGATGTCCGAAATTGCGGCCACCGGCGTACTCTTCCGGGTCCCAGTTCCAGGTCAGCTCGATCATCGGTGCCCGTTCTTCCCGTGCCCGTTGCTCGTCCTCCGGCGCTGCCAGGAACACCAGGGTAAAGCGCCCCTTCTCCACTTCCTTACGGTTGATTTCCTTCAGCCCCAGCAGGTCACAGTAAAAATGCAGGGAGTCGTCCAGGCTACTGACGCGCACCATGGTGTGCAGGTATTTCATGTCGGCCTCCAGAGATCATGGGTGTATCCGGTCAGTATAACGACCTGAAAGTGACGCCACACCCACATCACCCCGGAGAGTGTCCAGTGGCGTAACTTACAGCCTGGTAAATTGCCAACCCTTCGATTTCAGCCTCTCCGGCTCTGGGGCAGGATAGCCCCTCGGTGGGAGCAGGATGTCCCCGCCTCACAGGAAAGCAGGAGCCTACAGGCAGCCTCCACGGCTGTCGTGTGCTCCCCCAGGAATCTGAACCGGCTCACAGGGAGAACATCATGACTATCCGCACGGCATTCCGAACCCGCGTTATCCAGGGCTTCACCCTGCTGGCCCTGTGCACTGGTGCCCTGCTTGTCAGCCAGGCCGGCGCCCATTCCACCCTCAGTGACATCACCAACGAAGGCGAGGAAAAGGTCACCCTGCCGGTGATACCGGAGAGCAAGCTGATCATCCACGCCACCAGTGGCATCGACAAGAGCACCAACGAAGGCACGGTACAAAGCCTGCCCCTGGCCGTGTTCCTGACCCTGATGACACCGGAGGAAGTGGTCGACTGGTACCGGAAGGAACTGCCGGACTTCACCATCCTGCAAAACGACAGCGGCGAGCATGTACAGATACTGCAAAGCGCCGGCGATGATACCCGCATTGACGGGCCGGACACCTACCGGATTCCCAACATTCGCATCCAGCCCACGGATGCCCGCACGGCCACCCACATGGAAGGCTCCAGGACCATGCTGCAGGTGTATTACCAGCCAGCGCCGGAGTCCGAAGAAGCGTCCGACGGTGATTCCTGAACCCTGGAACGGCGATTGTCTGAACTGGACATCCGGGAACTGTCGATTATTGTCAGTGTCAGTGCAGATACATTCCCTGACCGGAGACCGTCATGGCAGACCAGTGGTCACTGACGCGACGTCGCCTGCTACGGGGCCTGGCGGCCGCCGCCAGTCTGTCCGCCCTGCCCCTGTCACTGGCCCGGGCCCGGGAAGGCGGCCCGCTTACCCGTCCACTGCCCGGCCGCGACATCACCCTTCCGTCCGTCGGGCTGGGCACCTGGATCACCTTTAACGTCGGCAACAACCAGCGCCTGCTGGACAACTGCGTCGATGTGATGGCGGCCTTCTTCGAGGATGGCGGCGCCATTATCGATTCCTCCCCCATGTACGGGTCTTCCCGGAACACGGTCGGATACGGCCTCAACAAACTGGATGCCCGGGACCAGGTATTCTCGGCAGACAAGATCTGGACCCGCGGCGACGACGGCCGCCGCCAGAGCCGGGAATCCGCGGAGTTATGGCAGGTGGACCGGTTTGACCTGTTGCAGGTGCACAACCTGGTGAACTGGCAGGCCCACCTGGATACCCTCAAGGCCATGCGGGATGAAGGCGCCGTACGCACCATCGGCATCACCACTTCCCATGGTCGTCGCCATCGGGAGATCGAACAGGTCATGACCTCGGAGCCCATCGACTTCGTGCAACTGACCTACAACCCGGTGGACCGTGAGGCCGAGGATCGCCTGCTGCCACTGGCAAGGGAGAAAGGCATCGGCGTGATCGTCAACCGTCCCTTCCAGCGGGGTGCGCTGACCGAACGACTCGCCAGCGAGCCCCTGCCCGACTGGGCCACGGAGGTGGATGCCGGTTCCTGGGCGCAACTGATCCTCAAGTTTATCCTCAGCCACCCCGCCATAACCTGCGCCATCCCGGCGACCACCCGGGTGGATCACGTCCGGGAGAACCTGGCCGCGGCCCGCGAGCCCCTGCCGGATCCGGACCTGCGTCGACGCATCAGCGACACCATCCGATCCCTGTGATGGACACCCTGCTCAGCTACCATCCCCAGGACTTCCTGCTATTCTCGCCCCGGGTCTACTGGGCCCTGGTGGCGGGCAATAACGTTAGCTGGTGGTGGCTGGCGCTGCTGGCCCCCGTGGCCGGCCTCTTACTGGCCTGGCAGCTCGGACACCGTGGCGATAAACGGCACGGACTGGTATTTGGCGGTATGGGTCTGGTCTGGTGGTTCGTCACCTGGTCTTTCCTGTGGCAGCAGTACCGGGTCATCAACTGGGCCGTGGATTGGGCCATTGTGCCCTTCGTCGCCATGGGAGGACTGTTCCTGCTGTTCGTCCTGAAAGCCGGAGAGCCATTGTCCCGCCTCCATCGGCACTGGGCAGGCCTGCTCCTGGTGGTCTGGGGCACCCTGATCCATCCGCTGGGCTTCCTGCTGGACCAGCGCGGGGTGCAGGCCGCGGATACCTGGCTGCTGTTTCCGGACCCGCTGGCGATCACCACCCTGGGCGTGGTACTGGTGACCCTGGATGGCTGGCGGCTGGCACTGGCAATACCTGTACCCCTGTTGTGGAGCCTGATCGGCGGCATCACCCTGCTGGGCCTGGGCTCCCCCATTGGCTGGGCGATGCTGGCAGCAGCCGTCATCGCCTTGCTGGGCGCACTCCCCCTGACCAGAGCCGGTCAGAGCCAGCGCGGCACCTGCTGACGATACCGGCTGTAGGGTTCGCCGTAGTGGGCGGCCAGCGCGGCTTCCTCTTCCAGCGCCTGACGACGGATCACCCACACACCCACCACCAGGCAGACCAGGGAAAACAGGCTCGGCAGGGCCAGGAAGAACCCGAACTGCCCCAGCATAATGGCCAGGAACAGCGGGTTTCGGCTACGGGCATAGGGCCCCGAGGTAATCAGGTTGGGCGCATGGTCCAGGTCAATGCCCGAACGCCAGTCGGCGTGCATGTAGGCCTGCAGGTAACTGGCCAGACCAAAGGAAACCAGCAGGGTGGCCACCCCCGGAAGCAGGACCACCGGTTGATAGAACCCGTCGAAGATTCCCAGCCAGGGGTCAATGGGCCAGACCATTCGCACCAGGCATACCACCAGGATGGTGGCCCGGAACCCATTGAACAGGTGGCGGTTCCACCAGGTGGCGCTACCCGTTTTGCCGTAGTTGATGTGACTGAAACCCAGCCGGGCATACAGGCCCAGGGCACGACAGGCGAACAGGATACCAATCAGGAGAAAGAAACTGCCGAGGAAGTGCCGTGTGAAGAGTTCTGCTGACATGGATGGGATCGGGTCCGGTACGCCTTGAAAGAAATCCAAGCGTACCGGACCGGACGTCACCGGGAAAGCTCATTACCCCCCCTTCCCCGGCAGGGAAAATCTACCGCATACCCATACAGTTGGCATAGTAGGTGGTAGTGGCCGGCCAATCGGAGAAGATGCCGATCACGCCCACGTCCCGGGCCAGCACATCCACCACGGTCAGCATATCGCCGTCATTGTTGATGGCGTCGGTGACGGTCTGGTAGTACCAGCCGCCGCCATTGGCCAGCGGGCCGCTACGCTCCAGCGACCAGGCAATCATATCCAGGCCGGCAACGCTCGCATTCTCGGCATACTCGGACGGCACGATGTCCTGGTGACCATTGAGGGTGAGCATTTTCCAGATGGCCGGGGCAATGATATTCACGCCCTGGGCCTTCAGGCTTTCCATATAGGCCAGTGAAGACGTTTCCGGGGTGATCGGTTCCTGGTCCAGGAACACCGCCTGACGACCATACGCCGGGGTCTCGTTGACCCAGAACAGCACGTCGTCCAGCAGAAACGACTGCGGCCAGACATCCCGGGGATCGACACCGGCGTCGATATAGTCCTGGATCATCTGGCGGGCATAGTCCTGCTGGGTGTAGTCGCCCTCATAGGGCATGTCGACCACCGGGGTCTTCAGTTCCGGTGTCATTTTCACGCCCAGGGCCTTGAACAGTTCGATGCTCTCCTGATGACTGAGCAGGGTGCCACGGCTGGCGTAAAGATCGGTGCGCCAGTCGGCGGTACCGCCCACGTATTCTTCCGGCGTGGTGGCCATGGGGTTGTAGGCGTCCATCTTGCCTTCCAGGGACTTGAACTCTTCCAGGGTGATATCGCTGGTGCGGCATTCCGCCTGGGCCGGGGTACCGGATGCCGGGTCCGCCGGCACGAACGGCTGGGTACACTTGGCGTTCAGCTCGGGGATGGTGACGATATTGGTGGTGGTGTGCAGGTCATTCTGGGCATGGCGGCACACCAACTCACGGTCAGCGGTGAAAGCCACGTCACACTCGACGATACCCGCTCCCATACGGGCTGCGGCCACGTAGGATTCCATGGTGTGCTCCGGGAACTGCAACGGCGCGCCCCGATGGCCGATGGAGAAATCCGTGCGGCGCATGCGACGGTTCTCGCAGCGCTCCAGCTTGTCCTTCAGCCAGCCATCGTCCATATCATCCACCAGCCAGTAGGGCCGGGGACCGACCTGGACGTTGCCGTGGCCACTCCGCAGGTCCCGCTTCAGTTTTTCGAACTTTTCCTGAAGCCGTTCCAGGCCGGGGGGCAGGTCGCCTTCGTGCTGCCACCCCCTGGCGGAGGCAGACAGCGGCAGTGAAACGGCAACCACCAGTGTGGTCACCGCAAGAACAGACGAACCAAATTGTTTGAGCTTCATAAACCACTCCCTAGTTGTTCCGTGAAACCTGTGACATGACAATGCATGCTCACCCAGTGTTCATGGCATCCGTGACAAGGGTATGAAGCCCCCGTGACCAGAGGAGCAGTCTGTATGGTCCCGGTCAGCTGACCGGTCGACGGTCACCGTTAACAAAGTTGGCCACAAACACCGCCTGACCATACTGCTCAAAAGCCCATTTCATGGTGTCGGACAGCACCCGCATGACCTGGTCGTACTCGCCGAACACCTGGGTGCTGATGCGATTGGCATGGACCTCCAGACCGCTGCGCTGGAGGCGATCAATCACATCCCTGATGGGGGGCTTGTGGTTGTCGGTAAAGGGATAGAAGCTGAGTTGCACGGACAGGTACATGACTGTCTCCCTGTGGGTTTGCCGTTGAATGGCTTACCTGAGACTAGCATAGCTTATCAGCTCAGCATTCCAGGGCGGTTTCCTCAAAGCCGTTGTCCGGATCGCGGTAGCGGATGCGGGTGGTGTTGAAGTTCAGGTCCACAAACAGGTGACAGTAGTACTCACCGTGGCGCCAGGCCATGGCCACACTGGACTGGTTGGAATAGTTGAGTTCGAAACGTCCGTCAAACGCCGGGTACTGGCTGCGGAAACGCATCAGCGTCAGCAGCCGTTTCACCACCGGCTGCGCCATGGCCTCATCCGCCTCGTCCATGGAATAGAAATGCCGGTTGATGTCCCGCAACTCGCCGGTCGCCTCCATCAGTTCCTGGTCGTTGCAGCCCGCCATCAGCCCCACATAGTAGACCTGCGGAATCCCTGGCGTGAAAAACTGGATCGCCCTTGCGGCAATATAGGCATCGTCATTCTGCATCAGGGCGTCATAGAAGGTGCAGGTAAGCTGGTAGATGGAGCCGACGCTGTGGATATTGGCGGCGGACCGTCGCAGGATCGGGTCAGCACTGCGGGCGTCAATGTTGTCAATCAGGTCCTGGATCTCCCGGGGCGGCAGCACGCCCTCCACATCGGGAATGCAGATGCCGTCGTGGGTATCCAGCACAGTGATCTGGTTGCGGGGGCACATACGCAGCCAGTTCTTCAGGTATACGCTGTTGGCCGCCAGCAGGGAGTAGAGAATCAGCGGCGGCAGCGCAAAGCCATAGGGGTGCATGTTGCGCCGGCCGATGGCGTACTGGTAGCTGGTGTGGTCGTGGACCTCCGGCAGGCATTCGGCGCCATGGTGCTGGGCTGTCTCGTTCACCCATTCGAGGATGCGGTACACCTCCGGTTCCACCAGGAAGCAACTGGTGCCAATGCGCTTGGTGGTGTAGCCAAAGGCATCCAGTCGCAGCAGCTTGATGCCCTTGCTGGTAAGGAAGTGGATGTAGTGCTCCATCAACTCGTAGGTCTTGTCGGACTCGTAGTTGAGGTCGATCTGGCGCTCGGTGAAGGTGCACCACACCTGGCCTTTGCTGCCATCGGCAAAGGTCACGTCCCGGAAAGGCTCCTTCTCCTTGCGGATGTGGATCTTGGCCAGGTCGTCGGCGCTGATCTCCCCGAAGGTGTGCACATGGACGAACAGGTCGGCATACTCAGACTCGTAGCCGTGCTTCACGAAATCCAGAAACTCCGGTGACTCGTCGGAGATGTGGTTCACCGTCAGGTCCGCGCAAATATCGATATCCTTCGCCAGCCGTTCGATATCCGACCAGTCACCATAGGCCGGGTCCACCTCGGTGTGGGTCAGGGGCGAGAAACCGCCGTCGGCGTTTGACGGGTAGAACGGCAGGATATGGGCGCCGCCGATGGCGCCCTCCAGGTGGCGGTCGATAAAGGTGCCCAGGTCCGCCAGGTTACGACCGATCCGGTTGGGGTAGCACATCAGTTGTACGGCATTACGCAGGCTCATTCATACTCCCGGTTACTCGGTTGCGTGGACGCCTTCAGGCCACGGATGTCAGGGGTTTGGGGCGTTTGCCCTCACTGGCCAGTCGCCGCTTTCGGCCGTTTCCCACCGCTTCCAGGAACTCACGGCCCCACAACTCGATATCATAGTAGCTGACCACCTCGAACCCTTTCTGCAGGCGGTCCTTCGCCTCATCCTTCTGCATGGCCAGGGCCAGGTAGCAGGTGCGGGCCATCTCCACCGGATCGTGGGGGTTGGTGAGCAACGCGCCCCGCAGTTCCGCCGCCGCTCCGGCGAACTCCGACAGCACCAACACTCCGCGTCCGTCGGTCATGCCCTGGGTGGCTACGTATTCCTTGGCCACCAGGTTGAGTCCGTCCCGCAGCGGGGTAATCCACATCACGTCCGCCATGGCGTACCAGGCCACCAGTTCCTCGAACGGGAAGCCCCGAAAGAAAAACTGGATCGGCGTCCAGCCCACCCGGGCGTACTGACCGTTAATGCGGCCAACGGCCTGCTCGATATCCGTCTGCAACTGACGGTAGATGGTCATCTCCCGGGCCGCCGGCACGCAGACCGTCATCAGGGTGACCTTGCCCACCAGTTCCGGATGTTCCTCCAGTAGCCGGCCAAAGGCTTCCAGCTTTTCCAGGATGCCCTTGGTGTAGTCCAGCCGCTCCACCGACAGCACCAGCCGGATATTCCCCAGTTCGTTACGCAGGTCCGCCATGCGTTGCTGCACCTTCGGCTGCTCCAGGGCCTGGCCGACCCGGTTCAGATCCAGTCCCACCGGGTGCGCGCCCAGGCCTATCTCCCGGTCATTGACGCGAATGGTGGTGGTCATCTCGTCCAGCCCCACGGCGCAGCCATAGGTGAGGAAGCGTGGCGCACAGCCGGTGCGGTCGATCACTTCCAGGGGCGTCACGCCCCGGGCCACGTCCACGAAATTCTCCGCCTGGCGGGGGATATGGAAGCCGATGTAATCGCACTGCAGCAGGCTGCCGACAATCTCCCGGCGCCAGGGCAGTACGTTAAACACATCGGCCGAAGGGAAGTAGGTGTGGTGGAAGAAGGCGATGGTCAGGTCCGGGCGCAGCTCCCGCAGGAACGCGGGCACCATCCACAGGTTATAGTCATGGATCCAGACCACGGCATTCTCCGCCGCTTCCGCCGCCGTGCGCTCGGCAAACAGGCGGTTCACCTTGAGGAACACCTGCCAGTGGTCCTCCCGGAATGACGCTCGCTCCCAGAAGGTGTGCAGCGTGGGCCAGAAGGCCTCCTTGGAGAACTGCTTGTAGAAGATATCCACGTCTTCCTTGCTGAGCCGGACCCGCGCTGCCCGCAAACGGGCATAGCGACTGGTGTCCACCTCGGTGTGGGTCTCGAAGGCGCCCAGCGACGGCTCATGGACCGACCAGGCCACCCAGGAGCCGGCCTTGCCGTCGGCAAAGAAGCTCAGCAGCGTGGGAATGATGCCGTTGGGCGACGTCGGACGGCGACGCACCAGGGTGCCGTTCTCCACCACTTCCTCGTAGGGCAGGCGGTGGTAGACGATCACCAGGTCGGACTTGCCCGGTTTGAGGATATCCCGGGCCTCGGCCGCCAGCCCCCGGGGCCCCAGAAAACCGAAGTGGCCGATGGCCTCCAGGATGCCACCGCAGCCACTGAGGGTCGCATGGTAGACCCGGGCCCGGCTCTCGGTGGCGTCCAGCAGGGCGGGTTCCGATTCACCCACACATACGCCGATAAAGCCCTGCTCGTACATGGACAGGTCATTGAGGGTATCGCCCGCCACCAGTACGTTCTCCGGGTCCGCCCCCAGGTGTTCCACCAGGTCCCGCAGGGTACGCCCCTTGTTCACCCCCGGCGGCAGCACGTCCAGATACTGACCGGCGGAATAGAGCAGATCGCAGGACAGCTCCTCCACCGCCGCACGCACCTCATCGGTCACCGCGTCCGGCTCACACAGGAAAGAGCATCGACGTTCCTGGGGCACCTCCTGCCGGCTCAGCCCCTCGAAGGCCGTCATGATGTCTTCCACCACGTGCTCCCCGGGCCAGCGTTTCTCGATCTCCGCCTGGATCTCGATGATCGGCTGCTGGGTCTCGCCCTCCACCACAGTGCAGCCCACGTCGCAGATGATGTAGTCCGGCTGGGGCAGTGTAGGATCCGAAAGCAGGGGTAGCACCGATTCCAGGCCGCGCCCGGTCACGTAGATCAGGGTCAGGTCAGGGTGGGTGGAGATAAGCTGGTAGAGTTTCAGGCGATTTTCCGGATCGCCGGCGAGAAAGGTTCCGTCCAGATCAGTGGCAAGTATCACGGTCACTCCCGGCCTCAGGGCCTCGGTTGCATGGTGTGTCCTTACCTGGACAAGTGCAGGTTCTGTGCCGGTGACCAATTTTTCACCGGCTTTTCAGAGACTAGGCCAGGACATCCTGCGTTATCTGTGGTCCACGACCGGAGAGCGCACTGATTCCGCACCAGCATGGTGCAAAGCCGATATCCGTGCGTGTGCCCGTTCCTTGACCCGGTTGAAGCAGGCTATATAGTGACGGATTCGCCTGATGGCCAGCCCCATTCAAGGAGATGTAGTCGATGGAAGACCAGAGCCAGTTTCGCCTGCTGTCCGAGCGACGGTTCCTGCCCTTTTTCCTCACCCAGTTCGCCGGTGCCCTGAACGACAACCTGTTCAAGCAGGCACTGTTGCTACTGGTCACCTTCAGTGCCACCAGCGTGCTTGGCATGTCCCTGGACATGCTCTCCAATCTGGCCGGCCTGCTGTTTATCCTGCCCTTCTTCCTGTTCTCCGGCATTGCCGGCCAGGTGGCGGACCGTTATGAGAAAGGCACGGTGATCCGCTGGATCAAGCTGGCGGAGGTGCTGATCATGGGGCTGGCCGCCGTGGGCGTATGGCACGGCTGGTACGGGGCGCTGCTGTTGCTGCTGTTCCTCACCGGGGTGCAGTCGGCCTTCTTCGGGCCGGTGAAGTACGCCATCCTGCCCCAGGTGCTGCGGGACAAGGAACTGGTGGGCGGTAACGCGCTGGTGGAGATGGGCACCTTTATCGCCATCCTGCTGGGTACCCTGCTGGCCGGTGTGCTGACCAAGTTGGAATCCGGCCAGCAACTGGTGGCCATTGGGCTGGGCCTGCTGGCCGTGGTCGGGCTGGCATCCGCCCTGATGATTCCCAAGGCGCCCCCTGCCGCTCCGGACCTGAAGGTCAGCCTGCATCCACTGCGGGAAACCTGGCGCCTGATGGCCATTGCCAGGGAGAACCACAATGTCCTGCTGAGCGTGATGGCGATCTCATGGTTCTGGTTTCTGGGGGCGGCCTACCTGGCCCAGTTCCCCAAGTTTGCCCAGACCCACCTGATGGGCGACGAGACCGTGGTTACCCTGCTGCTGGCGATCTTCACCGTGGGCATTGCCGCCGGCTCCATGGCCTGTGAGCGGCTGTCCGGCCACCGGGTGGAACTGGGCATCGTGCCCATCGGCTCCTTGGGTATCAGCCTGTTCGGCATCGACCTGTACATGAACATGCCGGACCAGCCGATTCCGTCGGACTGGTGGATGATCCTCACCGACGGTTACTACCGCCAGGTGGCCATCGACCTGCTGGCCATCGGCTTTTTCGGCGGCCTGTTTATCGTGCCGCTCTATGCCTTCGTGCAGCAGCAGACCGTACCGGACAAGCGAGCCCGGGTGATTGCGGCACTGAACGTGTTCAATGCCCTGTTCATGGTGGTCAGTGCCCTGATGGGCATCCTGATGCTGGTGGTAATCGGCATCTCCATTCCCGAGTTCTTCCTGGTGCTGGCCATCATGAACCTGGTGGTAGCAGCGTTCGTGTACCAACAGGTACCGGAATTCGCCCTGCGCTTCGTGATCTGGGTGTTGTCACACACCCTCTACCGGGTGAAGCACCACGACCTGGATCGCATACCGGAGGAAGGCCCGGTATTGCTGGTGTGCAACCACGTTTCCTACATGGATGCCCTGGTGATTGCCGGTGCCGTGCGCCGCCCGGTCCGCTTCGTCATGGACCACCAGATCTTCTCCACCCCGGTGATCGGCGGCTTCTTCAAACTGGCCAAGACCATTCCCATCGGCCCGAAAACCAGGGTACCCGAGATCTACGACGCCGCCTTCGACCGAATCGACGAGGAACTGGCCGCCGGCAATGTGGTGTGTATCTTCCCGGAAGGCCGGTTGACCCGGGATGGCGAGATCGACACGTTCAGACCCGGTGTGGATATCATCCTCGAGCGGCGCCCGGTACCGGTCGTGCCCATGGCGTTACAGGGCCTGTGGGGCAGTTTCTTCAGCAACTGTGGCGGACCGGCATTCCGTCACCTGCCGAAGCGTTTCTGGTCGAAGATCCACTTGCGGGCCGGTGAGCCGGTGGCCCCGGAACAGGCCTCCGCTCCCGTGTTGGAGGAAAAAGTACGATACCTGAGGGGTGATGCCCGCTGACGCCTGGCCCAGCAGGCTGTGCGGTAGAAAGCGCGTAGATTCCTAACCCTGCCCCGGCCAGCTGGATGGCACCACGAAGGTTCGCGCCGTCTCATGCCAGAAACCGGTATCCGGGGCCTGCTCCAGAGCCGCGAACAGGCGCGGGCGACGGTACTCCTCCACACTGGCCAGCGCCGTTGATGACAGCCCCGCATCGGGGGGCTCCTGCTGCCACCAGAGGCCCAGCCAGTGGGGCTTGTGCAGGGGCACCCAGTGGCGGGTGTCCAGCGTGCGGGTATCCCCATGGTAGAGCCAGTGGCCCCGCAGGTGATTCCCGGGCACGAAGTCCGGCAGGCTGACCACATCCCCGGTCGGGTAGAACAGGTAACCGGGGATGAACACCCGGGGCATCACCGGCTCGTCCACACCCAGGTCCGCCAGCAGCGCCCTCGCCTCAGGCAACGTGCCCAGGCGGCTCTGGTGCTCCAGCAGTCGCCCGACCTTGAGGTCCAGCCGGTCGCGACTGTTGGGCCCGAACCAGCGGGTGTCCTGCCCCGGCTCCGGATAGCCCAGGTAGAACTTCACCGCAATCTCATGGTGTTCCACCGCCCCGGTGTGGGGATTCTGTACCACGAAGTCCAGCTCGCCCAGGGTGCGGCCGGCGGCGTCCCGCACCTGCAGGTTCTTCGCCAGCAGGGGCCAGCCCAGCAGTTCCGTCAGCATGCATTCATAGAGCCGTTCGAAGTAGTATCCCAGGCGCGGATGGGCGGGTTCCGTGAGGGATGCCGGGCGGTTCTCAGGGTCGGTGGCCCAGCCCGCCAGCCTGGAAGGCCAGTCGTCCGGCAGGTGGTCACGCAGGGGAAAGGTCTCCGGACTGTCCAGCAACTGCGGGGCCTGGCACAGCCAGGCTAGGTGGTTGGCGGGGCGCCAGGGCTCACTCATGGGGTTCCCCCAACATGTGGATCACGGCTTACAACGATAACAGCACCGCCGTGGCGGCCCAAAGCCCGGCGAGGGTCAGATAGATACCGGGGTGAATGCCGGACAACCGCTCCCGCAGCCGGGCCGGCAGGGAGCGTTTCCCCTCGGCCACATAGTGTTCCCGATAGGTCCGATCGAAAACCTGCGAGTACTTCAGACGCGGATCAGGCACCTTGTCATTGTGCTTCGGCGCCGCCAGCAGGAAAACCAGCCAAGAGCCGGGAAGGATCGCCCCCACCACAAACGCCAGCGCCAGGTTGATACCGGCGTCCCTGACACGCTTGATGGCCAGGCTGATCGTGCTATAGAGCATCAACAGCATCACCGCCACAGCAGCCAGGCCACTGTGATCGGGCATGGCGGTTGTTATGGACAGGGCGGTTAGCAGACCAAGGACTCCCAGGGCAACGCCATACCCCAACAGGCACTCAATACGGGACAGGCGACCCGATACGCCAAACAGGGTTTCTGCCAGCCACGCCCAACCCAGCCGGGCACGGGACCGCCCGCCCAACGCCCGTGCGGCTTCAATGAGCAGACACAGCCGCAACATCTGATCCTCGATAACCGGCATGGTCCCACTGTGATCGGAACTCCACTGGAAACGGTCATCAAAACGAATCAGCACCCCCGGCTCGAATGGACATTCAACCTGCCCCGACTGCAGTACCCGGATTACCTGGGGCAGCAGCCAGCTGCTCACCGCCGAGCTTGACTGGAAGTCGTTCAGCTCCGGCGCCATCAGCAGGGGTTCCCAGCGGGCCAGGTCATTGCGGTGGTCCGGGTCATCCAGCAGCCGGGCCATGGCGGATACCAGCCGGTTCAGTGTTTCCTGCCGGTCCTGGACCTCATCCTCCACCAGCCGAGGGGGTGGCTCGTTCCAGGCATCGGCGCTTTGGCGGTCGGCGCCATCCGGCTCCGGATCTGACCAGGTATCGGTGATGGGAACAACCGGTGATTCCGCTTCCGGCAGGGTCACGGACCAGGTGTCCTCGATAACAGGGGAAGCCTGCCGGGTATCGGCCGACGAAGCGCTCCCCTGGCTGTCCCAGTCAGAGGGCTCCGGCGGTTCGAACCCGGTGTTCTCCGGCTCCACCGTGAATGCCATGGGCCTTGCGGGCGCATCCAGCGTTTTCAGCGCCCACTCGTAAGCCTGGCGCAGTTCCATGAACTCATCCGGATGGTCCTCCGGGTGCACCTCCTTAACCAGGCGTGTATAGGCCCGCTTGATGGTCCTGCGGTCGCTGCCGGGTTCAACCCCCAGTACCTGCCAGGGATTCACCACCGCCCCCGCCGGGCTTTCAGCTCCTCCAGTTTGTCGGAGACCATGCCCCGGGCTTCCTCCGCCCGCTGTGGATCCTGGGAGTCCAGGGCGTCCTCCAGGTAGCGGATAATCTGTTCGATGTAGTCCCGCTCCTCGCCCAGGGCCTCGGACCACATGCGCTCCGCCTCGTTCATCACGGCGATGTTTGCGCTGTCCTCCCGGGGATGGAACTTGAGCTTTTCCATGTTCTTCAGCAGGCTGGCCAGTTCGGCGTCATCCAGGTTGTTGGTGGTGTTCTGGATCACCAGGGTTTCCCGGACGCCGGTACTCACCACATCCACCTGCACCTCCAGGATGCCGTTGATGTCGTAGGTGAAGCGGATATCCACCGATTCCTCACCGGCCCTGGCTTTTGGCACTTTCACACTGAGCTCGCCAATGCGGATATTGTTCTTCACCAGCCGCTGCTCACCCTGGTATACCACCACCCGCAGGTCGGTCTGGTTATCGTCGATGGTGAAGAAACGGTCCACCCGGCTGGCGGGGATCACTGTGTTGCGGGGAATCAGAACCGAGAAGAAGCCGGTCCTGTGGCCCTGTTCCATCTTGTGGGCGGTCTCGATGCCCAGGGAAAAGGGACAGACATCGGTGAGCACCGTGTCCCGCAGGGCCTGGTTACGCTTTTTGAGGGCCGCCTGGACCGCCGCACCCATGGCCACCACCAGGTCCGGATCAATGGTGGCGGAGGGAATGCGACCGAACAGACGGCCGACAAAGTTCTTCACCAGTGGCATCCGCGAGGCGCCGCCTACCAGGATGACGTCGTCGAAGTCCCCCCGGCCCATACCCGAGTCCTTCACGGAGCGCTCCAGCGGGCCGCGGATACGCTCCAGCAGGTCAGCGCAGCAGTGGCTGAAGTCTTCCCGGCTGAAGCTGACCCGGTGCTCCCCGCCACCCAGCTTGGCAGCGATCTCCACCACCGGTTCGTCCGCCAGCGCTTTTTTAGCCTGGTCGCACAGGCGATACAGGTGGGCGCGCTCCTCCCGGCTCAGGGCCTGGCGGTCCATGGACAGCTTGCCGCAGACCGCACCCACCATGGCAAAGGTGAAGTCCTCGCCGCCCAGAAAGCTGTCGCCACTGGTGGCGTGAACCTCCAGCAGGTCGTCGAACTTCTCCAGGATGGACACATCCAGGGTGCCGCCGCCCAGGTCCACCACAATGAAATTGCGCTCGTCTTCCGCTTCCTGAACGCCATAGGCCAGCGCCGCAGCCGTGGGCTCGTTGATCAGCCGCTCCACGTTCAGGCCCGCCAGCTGAGCGGCATGGAGGGTGGCGGTGCGCTGGTTGTTGTTGAAGTAGGCGGGCACGCTGATGATGGCCTCTTCTACCGGCTCGCCCAGGTCGCTCTCGGCGTCGGCCTTCAGTTGCTTGAGCACCAGGGCGGAGAGTTCCTCCGGGGAGAAGGTACGGTTACCCAGGGTGACCTTCTCGTTACTGCCCATCAGGCGCTTGAACTGGGAGGCGGTCTGCTCCGGGTGGGACACCAGCCGGTCCTTGGCGGCCCGGCCCACCAGGACCATGCCCCGGTCATCCACGCTGACCACGGAGGGGGTGAGTAACTCGCCGAGAGAGTTGGGAATGATGCGGCTCTCGCCATCCTGCCAGACACTCACCAGACTGTTGGTGGTGCCGAGATCAATGCCTACTACTGCCATGTGCCCGCGCCTTTCCTTAGTGTGGGAACCACTGGGGAAGTCCCTTTTACGGTGGAATTCGAGTATACCCAACCCGGGCAAAAGGAAAAACGGGGCGAAATCACAATGCGGGGAGGATGGCGGACTAACACGGGGTCAGGGTATAACCGGCTCTATCGACTGGACGGGATCGCCTCCGGCGTGACCGGTGGAAAAACGGACTGTCCCTCCTGCCCTTCCAGCGATCCGGACGACATGAGACGTTGTTTCGACCGCCGCAACACATCCCAGTCCAGTTTCCCTTCCCGGTCCGCCTGCAACAGCGCATACATCGCCAGGTAGTACTGGTCCGGGTCGAAGCTGATCAGGATGATGTCCACCCCGGCGTTCAGGGCATCCACGGTGGCCTGGCCAACCCCGCCCGGGGCGTCATGGATGGCCCGCATGCAGAAGTCATCGGTGATCAATACGCCCTGGAAGCTCCACTGGTCACGCAGCAACCCCTGCACCACCGGGGTGGATGTGGACACCGGCCGGTCCGGATCCACCTGGGCCAGGATGACGTGGCTGAGCATGATCCAGGGCGGGGGCCCGGAACCTGCTAGCCGGCGGAAGGGCAGCCAGTCGCTCTCCCGAAGCTGGTCCGGGGATTCCGACAGCACCGCACGCTCCACATGGGTGTCGTGGAACACCCGGCCGATGCCCGGGAAATGCTTCAGGGTACATTGCACCCCGAATGCCGCCAGCCCCTGGCAATAGGCGCCTGCCGCCTCGGTCACCACCGCCGGATCGTCGGACAGGGCCCGGGTGGAGATGCGGGTGAACCGGTCCGCCGGGTTATCCACCTGATGGTCGATATCCACCACCGGCGACAGGTTGAGATTCACGCCGAGGGAGGCCAGCCCTTCGCCCTGGCGTCGGCCATAGGCCAGGCTGGCCGATTCAATCGTGGAACCAGGTGCCTGCTCCTCCAGCACGCGCCCCAGGGCGGGCTGTCGTGGCAGTGGTGGGGACAGCCGGGATACGCCCCCGCCCTCCTGGTCCGTGGCAATCCACATCGGGTGGGCATCCTGGGCGGGAAGTGTGGAGCGCAGCCAGTGGATCTCCTGGCGGATGGCCGACTCGTCCATGCCCCCAACGTTATGATGGGTGATAAAGAACCCGGCGACTGCCTTGCGCTGGCCAAGGACGCTGACTTCCTCACGGTTTCGGTAACCGACGATGAAGTGCTGCCCCAGCGCTTCCAGCGTCGCCGGATCGCTGTTGAGCACCGTATACCTCATCCACTGGAAGCGACCTTCCATGACAATAACCTGCCCCAGGGCCGCCGCTGCAATCACGCCCGCCAGCAATGCCAGACCGGACGCCCCGCGATGCCACCGGCCAGTCCGGCCACGGAGGAAGGCCACCACGGCGGCCAGGACAATCAGCAGGGCCACCGCGACGGCAACCACCAGTGCGACCCTGCGATACCCCGCAAAGTCCGGCGAGCGCCAGTCCATGGCAAAATAGCCAAGGGCCAGCGCCAGCAATAACAAGGCGGTTGTGGCCACGTAGATGCCAAGGGTTTTCAATCGCCACCTCCATGTAGGGCTGTTCCGGGCTCAGCTCTCCTGGATCAGGCGGGACGCCTGGTACTGCCGGATATCGGGAGCGCCACTGTAAAGGGTCTCCACAAAGGCATTGCGTTCGTACCAGATGACTTCCAGGTCCCACAGGCAGAAGGAGAAGCGTGAGGGGTCCTCTACCCATTCCTCACCAGTGTGCACCGATACCGAGGTAAACAGTTCGTTGTCATTGCCCCACCAGCATAGCACCAGGTATTTCATGCCCGCGCCGTCGTGGAAGATGGCAAAGGCCGGGGTTTCTGGCCAGTCCACGGCCTTCGACACCTTAACCTCCGCCAGCCTGGGATAGTAGGGGCTGGTATCCACCGGCTGTCCGGTGGCGGAGATGGTGTACAGCTTGATGCCATCGTCATCCAGCCAGTCGGGGGCGCTTTCTGTTTTTCTGGGTTTGAACATGTCTACTCCATCCTGTGTGGGGGCCGGGTATTTTACCCCAAGCGTCCGGGGAAGCCAGACAGGATCAGGGGTTGAGCACCAGCAGGTTTGGCGCTACCGCATTGAAATCCAGCGCCATGGTGACACTGAGTGCGGTAATGGTGACGATGGAAAAGGCGAAGACCTGCCGCGCCCAGCCGGTGACCTCGATATCCGGCCGGTAACCCCGCAGGGCCATGGCCAGCCACCACAAGCTGGTGGTACAGGCCACGGCCATGAAGGCCACGCCGGTGTATCCCCCCAGGGGCAGCAATACCGTGACCAGGCTGAATACCGCGATGTACAGCACGATATGCCGCCGGGCGCGGGCAATGCCCTGGGCTACGGGCAGCACCGGGATGCCGGCAGCCTCGTAATCCCGATAGCGAAAGATGCCAATGGCGTAGGAATGGGGCATCTGCCACAGGCAGAACATCGCCAGCAGGATCAGGGCGCCAGCATCACACCGACCGGTGACGGCGCAGTAGCCCACCACCGGCGGCATGGCCCCGGACAGGGCCCCCACCAGCGTGCCGTAGACAGAGCTACGTTTCAGCCACAGGCTGTACAGGCCCACATAAACAAGCCATCCGAGCGCAGCAAACGCCACACTGATGCCATTGGTGAACAACGCCAGCAGGGCAAAACCCACCAGACCAAGCACGGCCCCGAACACCATCGCCGCGCGGGCGGACAGTTCCCCGGTCACCGTCACACGGTTACGGGTGCGCTGCATGCGGGCGTCGATATCACTGTCGATACCATTGTTGACCGCGCAACCGGAGGCCACCACCAGCGACAGACCAATCACCGTCGCCAGGAACACCGGCCAGTCGACCTCGCCACGGGCCGCCAGGAAAAAGCCGCCCGCCACGGAGATCAGGTTGCCCATGATGATCCCGGGCTTGGTCACCTTGAGGTAGTGTTTCATTGGGGCCGCCATCATCAGTACATCATCATCGCGTTGGCACTGTAGAGGATCCAGATCGACAGCCCCACCACCATCACGATAATCAGCGCCGAGAACAGGAAGGCGAAGGTACTGGCGCGACTCGCCGGGCTGAAATCCAGGTGCAGGAAGTACTTCAGGTGCACGATGAGCTGGACAATCGCCAGGATCACCACCAGCGGGATCAACGTGGATTTCTCGAACGCGCCGGTCATCACGGCCCAGAACGGAATCACGGTGAGGATCACGGACAGCACGAAGCCCACCAGGTAGGACTTCACGGAGCCGTGACTGGCTTCGTGGGCGTCATGGGCATGGGCGGGTGAATGCTCAGAGGAATGAGAACTCATTACAGGACTCCCATCAGGTAAACCACGGTAAACACACAGACCCAGATCACATCCAGGAAGTGCCAGAACAGGCTCAGGCAGCTCAGCCGTGTCACCGTCTGGCTGCCGAGGCCCCGCTTGCGCACCTCCAGCATCATCACCGCCATCCAGATCAGGCCGGCGGTGACGTGCAGCCCATGCAGGCCCACCAGTGCGAAGAAGGAAGACAGGAAGGCGCTTTGCGAAGGACCGTGGCCCTCGACAATCAGGTGATGGAATTCATTGATCTCCATGCCGATAAACACGGCCCCCAGGGCGAAGGTCACCATCAGCCAGCCCAGGGTCGCCGGACGGCTCTGGCGGTGGGCGCCGATCATCGCAAAACCGTAGGTGATGCTACTCAGCAGCAGTGCCGCCGTTTCAATGGCCACATAGTCCAGCTCGAAGATGTCCCGACCGGACACGCCACCGGCGGTGTTCATGAACAACACCGCGTAGGTAGCGAACACCGACGCGAACAGCAGGCAGTCGGTCATCAGGTAGAGCCAGAAACCGAACACCGTGCTCTCGCCGGTATCGTGGTGGTGCTCGTCGGCCACGTGGGCCGCGTTGGTCATCATGTTCATGCCGTAACCTCCCCGGCCCGGTCTGCCGACGCCACACCAAGCTGTTGCAAGTGGGCGGATTCAATACGTTCGATTTCCTCGGGCTGCACGAAGTAATCCACATCGTTGTCATAGACCCGCATCAGGTAAAACCCGACCGCGGCCACCAGCCCCATGGCGGCCAGCCAGCCGATGTGCCACACCGCGGCAAAGCCGAAAACGGTGGTGGCGCCGGCAATCAGGATGCCGTAGGGGGTGTTCTTCGGCATATGGATCGGTGCGTACCGGGCCGGGCGCTGGTAGGCGGTGCCCTGCTCCTTCATATCGGTGAAGGCATCGATATCCCGCACCTGGGGCAGTTCCGCAAAGTTGTAGAACTGGGGCGGCGAGGCCGTGGCCCATTCCAGGGTGTGGCCGTTCCAGGGATCACCGGTGGTGTCCTGGTTCTGCTCACGCTGACGGAATGAGACGTAAAGCTGGACGAACTGCAGCACGATGCCCACCAGGATGATCACCGCGCCGACACAGGCGATGGTCAGCCAGAGGTTCCAGTCCGGGTTGTTGGTGTGGTTGAGGCGACGGGTCATGCCCAGGAAGCCGAGCACGTATAGCGGCATAAAGGCGACGTAGAAGCCCACCTGCCAGCACCAGAAGGAGGCCCTGCCCAGGCGCTCATTCAGGTGGAAGCCCATGGCCTTCGGGAACCAGTAGGCAAACCCGGCCAGGTAGCCGAACACGGCACCACCGATAATGGTGTTGTGGAAGTGGGCGATCAGGAACAGGCTGTTATGCAGCACATAGTCCGCCCCCGGCACCGCCAGCAGCACGCCGGTCATGCCCCCGATGGTGAAGGTCACCATAAAGCCCAGGGTCCACAGCACCGGCACCGCCAGGCGCAGCCGGCCGCGATACATGGTGAACAGCCAGTTGAACAGCTTCACCCCGGTGGGCACGGCAATGATCATGGTCATGATGCCGAAGAAGGCGTTCACATTGGCGCTGGAGCCCATGGTGAAGAAGTGGTGCAGCCAGACAATAAAGCCCAGGATGGAAATGGCGCCACTGGCCCAGACCATGGACTTGTAGCCGAACAGGCGCTTGCCGGTGAAGGTGGAGATCACCTCGGAGAAAATGCCGAAGGCCGGCAGGATCAGGATGTACACCTCGGGATGGCCCCAGGCCCAGAACAGGTTGATGTACATCATGGCGTTGCCGCCGGCGTCGTTGGTGAAGAAGTGGAAATCCAGGTAGCGGTCCAGGGTCAGCAGCCCCAGTACCGCGGTCAGGATCGGGAACGACGCCACGATCAGGATATTGGCCCAGGTGCAGGTCCAGGTGAAGATGGGCATCTGCATCAGCTTCATGCCCGGGGCGCGCATTTTGAACACCGTCACCAGGAAGTTCACCCCGGTCAGCAGCGTCCCGATGCCCGATATCTGTAACGCCCAGATGTAGTAGTCCACCCCTACTCCGGGACTGAACGACAACTCCGATAACGGCGGATAGGCCATCCAGCCGGTCTTGGCGAACTCGCCCAGGCCCAGGGACAGGTTGATCAGTACCGCACCGCCAGCAGCGAACCAGAAACTCAGGTTGTTGAGGAACGGGAAAGCCACATCCCGGGCGCCGATCTGCAGCGGCAGGGCGATGTTCATCAGGCCGATCATGAACGGCATCGCCATGAACATGATCATGATCACACCGTGGGCGGTGAAGATCTGGTCGTAGTGTTCCGGTGGCAGGTAGCCTTCCGCCCCGCTGGTGGCCATGGCCAGTTGCGCACGCATCATGATGGCGTCGGAAAAGCCCCGGATCAGCATGATCAGGGCCAGCACGATATACATCACGCCAATGCGCTTGTGGTCCACGGACGTCAGCCAGTCGTGCCAGAGCACGCCCCACTTCTTATACACCGTGAGGGCAATAACCAGGGCGATGCCGGCCACGCCGACCACCGCCAGGGTGCCCATGATAATGGGCTCATGAAAGGGAATCGCATCCAGCGACAGATTACCGAGTAGCGACATGGTCCTGGGCCTCCTCTGGTGTGGCCGAACCGGACAGAGCGGATGCCTGTTCAGCGGATGGGTGGACGGGGGATGAACGCTCAGCGGATCCGTGGTGTTGGGGCCCCTCGTTCCAGTCGTTGTAGTTCTGCATGTACCGGTCGATGATCTGGTGGAACAGGCCGTCGCTGACGCTGCCAAAGTGCTCCACCGGGTGGTCTTCGCTGGGCTCGGCCAGGGTGGCGTAACGCTCCGGGGTCAGGGTCGGATTGTCGTGCCTGACGGACGTTACCCACTGCTCGAACGCCGCATCGCTGGTGGCGATGGCATCGAAATGCATATCGGAGAAGCCCTCACCGCTGTAGTTGGCCGAAATGCCGTGGTAAGTGCCGGGCTCATTGGCGATCAGGTGAAGCCGGGTCTCCATGCCCGCCATGGAATAAATCTGGCTGCCCAGTTGAGGGATGAAGAAGGAGTTCATGGTGGATTCGGAAGTGATCCTGAACTGCACCGGCACATCCACCGGGAACACCAGCTCATTCACCGACGCCACGCCCTGTTCCGGATAGATGAACAGCCACTTCCAGTTGAGGGACACCACCTGCACGGTCAGCGGCTCACGCTCATGATCCAGGGGTTTATAGGGGTCCAGCGCGTGGGTGGAATACCAGGTTATGCCCCCCAGGATCACGATGATCGCCACCGGCACCAGCCAGACAATGGTTTCGATGCGGCCCGAGTGGGCCCATTTGGGGGCATAGATTTCATGGTCACGCCCTTCGCGATACTTCCAGGCGAAGTACAGGGTCATGACGATCACCGGAATGACCACCAGCAACATCAGCAGGGTCGAGACGATGATCAGGGTCTTCTCATCGACACCCACCTGACCCTTGGGGTCGAGCACACCACCCTGACAGCCCGCCAGTGAGAACACGGCAGCCGCCAGCGCAGCTTTTCTGAGGCTACGAACTGACACGAGGATTGATCCCCTAAACACGGAAAGTGACAACATCTGCCCGCAAACGAGGCAGGACGAACACCGGGGATAGGCCGTGGGCAAGCTACGGGGGCGGGAGGATAGCCAGTGACTGCAACTCCGGGAGACAGGCACCCGGATAGCGGCGCTATGTCAGGCGCTGCTCACAGAGGACATGGGAGTACTGGCACCGCGAACCGTTAGCGAATCTTACGCACGGCCCACGGTGGGAGGCGCCCGGCAACCATGGGCTGCACGGGGAACAACACGCGGCGCCGGCGTGGCCGGCAACCACTGACGCAACTGCCGCAGGAAGGCATGGCGCAGGGAGTTAACAAAGTGGAGCAGTAACAGGAGGTGCCGGTATACCAGCAACGGGGAAACAACCAACCCGGCCAGGCCCACGCTGGCAAGCAACTCCAGGGTGATGGCGTTTTCCAGCAACGGGATCAGCTCAGCCGTGTCATAGGCCAGACCGAAGTGGACCAGCGTACCGGCCAGGCCAGTCATCAGCATCGCCAACAGCAACGTCACACCGGTACGAGGTTCCCGGAGGGAAGCCACGGCAGCGTTCTCATTGATGGGTGCTGACAGACTGATCACTTTCACAAACTCATCCGGCAGATGACTGACGCAGAAAGGGCTGCAGGTAAGAGAGGGGAACACAAAAACATTACGTTCCGATCTGGTAGGTAGCGATACTACCAAAGATGGTCAGGGCGCACAAAACCTGCGGGTAGGTAATGCCCGAATGGCCGTTATGGATTGGGCAGCTTCCACTGGTACATGATGAAGTCGCTGGGGCCATTCGTGTAGCGGTCGTAGAAGGCCCTGCCCCGCTCATTGAAATGCTGGGTGATCCAGCGCACCGCCGGCCATCCGCGCTCGGTGGCCAGGTCGCGCAGCGCCTCGAACAACGCATCCGCCGCACCCGTGCCACGGGCTTCCGGCGCCACGAACATATCGTCCAGGAACCCCATCTCACAGCCACCCAGTGGCCGTGGACAGGCCCGCATATGGGCCAGGCCCACCACCACTTCGCTCTCATCCCGCACAACGATGCCTTCCAGCACATGGTTCGGGTCCAGCAGCCAGTTCCAGACGGTGTCTGCGATGGTGTCGTCCATGGGCACGCCGTAGAAGTCCGCGTAGCCATTGAACAGGGTCCGCCATTGGGGTTTGTCGGCTTCAGTTACAAATCCGGTCTGGTAGTTGGTCATCGGGGTCTCGGCTCTCATTTGTCAGGCCTATCGGGATAAGGTACAGGGAAGATGAACAGGTCGGCACTGACGTCATCCGCCGGTTCCCGACCGCTGCTCCCCTCAAACTCTTCCAACATATCCGCGGTGAACGGATCGCCGGATTTCCAGCAACCGCTTCAGGATGGCAGGCTCGGTCTGGAAGGACAAACCGGTTTCACCTTATCCCGCAGGATCTCCGCCAGACGCCTGACACCCGGGCCAACAGCCTCTGCGTCGGCAAAGACCAGATACAGGTCGGCAAGACGCTCACCACCCGATAATGGCAGCGGTTTCAGAACCCCCGCCTCCAGTTCGTGGCGGATCTTGTCCGCCGCCATCCAGGCGAAACCGTACCCCCGGGATACCGCACCAATTAACGTCGCCATATTGGTGACCGTCCACCGCCGGGCCACATCCACCGTACGGGTTCTGTCATCGCGCCTGGCCGACGTGTCGCGCACAACAATGTGCCGGTGCTTGCGCAGGTCACGCAGGGACAGTTCACCCTCAACCTGGTGCAGCGGATGATCCGGATGCGCGACCGGGATAATCCTTGCCCCCGGTTGCAGCACCTCACCGTGATAGCCGGGTGGGGCCTTGGGCAGGATGGCCAGGTCAACCTTGCCCTGCTGCAGCAACTCCGTGCCACCATCGAGCACGGTTTCGTACAGGTTGATCCGGGTCTGGGGACTGACCTCACCGAAAACATCCAGACATCCAAGCAATAGCCAGGTGGGGAACAGCACCTCCACGGCAATCGCTATCTCACTTTCCCAGCCGGCGGAGGCCCTGCCCGCGGCCCGCTCCATAGCCAGGGAATCCTCCAGCAACTGGCAGGCCCGCTGGTACAGCATCTGCCCCACCGGGGTCAGCACCGCCCTGCGCCCCTGGATGGTAAACACTTTCACCTCCAGCACATGCTCCAGCCTCTGTACCGCGTAGGTAATGGACGACTGACTCTTGTGCAGCGCCTCAGCGGCCCGGGCATAGCCTCCCTCGTCCACCACCGCGACCAGGCTTCGCCATTGCTCCAGGCTGATATGGGGGATAGCGGTCTGCTTGTTATCCATATATCAAATTATTCGATGGTTTAAGGCAAATATTTACGCTTTTGCATCGAAACAGTCAATGCTTAAATGATGACCATCAATCATCATCCTATCGGGGGATAACCACATGAGCACCTTATTGAAGATCCAGAGCAGCCTGTTCAACAGCCACGGACAATCATCCGCCCTGGCCACACGCTTTGCCGAAGAGTGGCTGGCGCAGCACCCGGAAGGGAACATCGTCAGCCGCGACCTCGCCGAAGAACCGGTACCGCACCTGAGCCTGGACCGTTTCCAGGCCTTCACCACCGCACCGGACGAACGGACCGAGGCACAACAGCAGGTGGCCGACTACTCGGACGCCCTGATTGAAGAAGTGAAGAATGCCGATGTCATCGTGCTGGGCGTGCCGATGTACAACTTCAACGTGCCCACCATGCTGCAGTCCTACTTCGACCATATTGCCCGGGCCGGCATTACCTTCCGCTACACGGAAAATGGACCGGAGGGGTTGCTGAAGGGTAAGAAAGCCTACGTCTTCATCAGCCGTGGCGGGGTTTACGGAGAGGATCACTCCCAGACCAGCTTCCTGCGCCAGATACTCGGATTCATTGGCATCACGGATGTGGAGTTCATCCACGCCGAGGGCCTGGCGTTGAACGAGAGCCACAAAGCGGAAAGCCTGGCTACAGCGGGGGAGCGCATCGGCCAGTTGCTGAGTGCATAGATCAGACGTCTGCCGGAGTGGCGGCTTGGGAGTGTCCCCTGGCCTCTGTCATCAGGCAGCCCGTACATGCTGCCCCGGTACCCGGGGATGCGGCCCAAAGGCATCGTATCCACGAGTACCGGCGCAGTATGAACGATCCGGCCAGCGGGAACCGTAGCGGAGAGCCACCGCCGCGATTGGGCTGCTAGCCCACGTACAGACCTCTAAAGGTCATACTCGTCGTGGCGGCGGTTCCACACATAGGGTTCCGTCTGTGGCCAACCTTCCGGAGAATCCTCCCACGTTTCCTGGCGACCGTACGGTGTCAGGTCCAGGTACGTCCAGTGGCTGCCCAGGTGCTCAATGCCACGGGCACCCGTAAAGTAGGTGCGATAGATGTCGTTTCCGTCCCGGAGAAACACGCTTGCTCCGTGCCTTTCACCATCGGCTGTCGTTACACCGAAATCATGGTTAAAGTCGCTTTCGTATGACGAGTACCAGGGAATCGTCCACCCCATACGGGATCTGTACTGCTGGAGTTTCTCCAAAGGAGCCCGTGACACCATGACCAACGAGGTATCCCGGGCATGCAGGTGGGCCGGGTGAGTCATGGCATCGGCAACCCAGGAACATCCGTCACAACCCGCCTTCCAGTCAGGCGCAAACATGAAGTGATAGACGATAAGTTGGCGGCGCCCACCGAACAACTCGAGGAAGGATATGGGACCTTCGTCGCCATGAAGCTCGTAGTGCTTTTCCACTTTTACCATGGGCAGCTTTCGGCGCTCGGCACTCAATGCATCACGCGCCCGGGTTAGCTCCTTCTCCTTGACGAGCAACTGACTGAGTGCCACTTCCCACGCCTCACGAGAGACGACCTCTGGTAAGGCTTGCTTGTTTGCCGGCATATCTGGGTCTCCTGTCCTAGGCAGATAAAATTTAGGCCCGCCTCACTGAGGCACATAGCGCAAATGCGTGGCATCCGGACCATCAAGAACCTTATCAATGCGAAACTGCGGCGGGGGCTCGGTTAAGTTCTCGAAGAGACGACGCCCACTGCCAAACAATACGGGCGCCAAAGCAATTTCCAGCTCATCAACGAAGCCGAGATTCAGGTACTGCTGGATCACACCGGCTCCACCCGCAATACGAACATCACGACTGCCCGCGGATTCTCGATCCAGCGTTAAGGCAGACTCCGGTCCGTCATTACCGATGGTACTCCCCTGCCCGTTCTGGCTGGTACACAACCTCCTCGATACGGACACTCAAGAGCCCTCCGCCAGGCTTTGGCCATTCGATTTGATCTCCCTGCGAAAGCCCTAGTAAAGCGCTCCCCACGGGAGCAAGAATTGAAATCGTATTACCGCTAGAGTCCATATCCTTTGGATACACCAACGTCAGGTTGAACTCCTCCTGTGACGACTCTACCCGAAACCTTACCGTTGAATTCATGGATACAACGGTGGATGGGATCTCCTTCGGATCCACTATTTCCGCCCGCGCGAGTTCGTTCTCCAATTCCGCTTTACCAGGAAATGCGCCGTCTGACACAGAGTCCAATAACGCCTCAAGCCTCTCTGCATCACGCGATGAGATGACAATATTTGGTCTGGCATTCATATTCACTATCTTCCCTACATAGAGTTGTTTGATTTGGGTTCTGCCCAACGCCCTGGCTTTGCAGCGTGCCGGAGCGCGGGCCCATCCGAGAACCCTGGATAGCCGAAGAGACATTTCCGGGCTAATACCGCTATCCCCTTTGAGAAGCCGAGACAAAGTGGAAGGAGAGCCCCCGGACTGGAAGCAAGCTGACGGGAACTGATACCGAAAGGCTCCAGGTACACATCCCGAATGAATTCACCAGGATGTGGCGGATTATGCATAGTCATTAATGATAATCCTCATCATCAAGAATGTAGTCGTTGCCGTCCTGAAATTCGAACGTCATGCACCAGTTTCCGTTACCCCGAATCGACCACCACCCTTTGTCTTTAGCCTTCAATAGGAGCAGTCCATATCATATGGCGCGTATCCCTTTTAACAGTAGCTCCATGGCCCCTAACGCCTGCCTCAGCCGTTCTTTGCTGCGTTCACACTCAGCAATCCAGAATGCTGCTTCAGCCAAGCTGCCGTAGATCATTAGGGCCAACGCTTCGGGATCGGATTGCTCCACAATGCCAAGCTGCATGAGCTGCTCTAGCAATGTTTGCATAGAGGTTACGCAATACCGTTGCTCGTTAAGGGAAGGGTTACCTAAGACCGCCCTGGCATCACGCAGCACTATGCGCTGGATCTCGGGTTCCTGTGCCATCTCCAGGTAGGCCTGGCAGCGGTTCCTGAAACCTTCCCAAGCATCGTCGGCACCATCTGAAATGGCCTGTAGCCGTGCGTCCATTTCAGCGTCAATCTGTGCGACCACCGCCATCAACAATCCTTTCTTATCACCGAAGTGATGATAAAGCGCGCCGCGAGTTAGGCCGGCCTGTGCGGTGAGGTCGTCCATCGAGGTATCGGCGTAGCCCTGCTCACTGAAGACCTGGCGCGCAGTAGCCAGCAGCTTGGCACGGGTTTTTTCCATCTCGGCTCGGGTACGTCGAACCATCGCCTTCTCCTTCTTCATAAATACGTCGGCGGACCATTTACATACAGCGCGTATGATTATACTCTAATCATACGCGCTGTATGTATTATTCCCGCCCAACTCTGCTTTAGCAAGTTGAGCCCTCTAGAAAAGGAGAGTTGGTATGCCCAATCCATATCGCGAGCTGTTCGACGCCCATGGCACCAAAGGCTTTTCTGTGGCTGGCCTGGTGGCGCGTATCCCGCTGCCGATGACTGGCATCGGCATCATTACCATGCTGTCACAGCTACGCGGCAGCTACGGCCTGGCCGGTGCCGTGGCCGCTACCTTCGTACTGACCTATGCGCTGATGTCGCCGCAAGTCTCGCGCCTGGTCGATCGGCACGGCCAAAGCCGGGTATTGCCGGCTGCTGCCGGGATCAGTGTGGCAGGTATTTTGCTGTTGCTTGCCTGCTCGTATTGGCAGATGCCCGATTGGACGCTATTTACAGGTGCGGCACTGGCGGGCTTTATGCCGAGCATGTCGGCGATGGTGCGCGCCCGCTGGACTGCCATCTACCGGGGCAAGCCCCGCCTGCAGACTGCCCACTCTCTGGAAACGGTGCTCGATGAAGTGACTTTCATCGCGGGCCCACCGCTGTCGGTGGGGCTATCTGTGGCACTGTTTCCCCAGGCCGGCCCGCTGGTGGCGGCGATGCTGCTGGCGGTTGGTGTACAGGTCTTTGTCGCGTTACGTGGTACTGAGCCACCGTTAGAGCAGCACGACGCTGCGGTGGACAACACCGGCTCGGTTATCCGGTTGACAGATGTACGACTGTTGACGGTGCTGATGATCGCGATGGGGGTCATTGTCGGGACGGTAGATATCGTCAGCGTTGCGTTTGCCGAGCAGATGGGAAGCCCCGCAGCGGCCAGCTTCGTGTTGTCGGCGTATGCTATCGGCTCCTGCCTGGCTGGCCTGCTGTTCGGTGCGCTCAAACTAAAAACCCCGCAGCACCAGTTGCTGCTGCTCGGGGGCTTGGCAACCGCGACAACGACACTGCCACTGTTGCTTGCGGGCAATATTGCTGGCTTGGCCGGGGCGGTGTTTGTCGCGGGTCTGTTCTTTGCCCCTACCATGATTGTGGCAATGTCACTGGTTGAGCGCATGGTGCCGGAAAACAAGCTGACCGAGGGTATGACCTGGCTGCTTGCGGGGTTGAATGTCGGAGTCGCGATGGGGGCGGCAGTCTCAGGCCAGGTCGTGGATATGGATGGGGCGCGTGCTGGTTTTAGTGTTGCCCTGGTCGCAGGGGGAACAGTGTTGCTCATGGGACTATGGGGGTATCACCGTATGCGAAAACACTCGATCGCAATGTCTTATTCCATGTAATAGTGGTGGGGCTGGCGTGCCCACTACACCGGGGGAAGCCCAGCGTCCGGTGCTGTGAATTGTTAGTAGCGATACTCGCAGAAAGGCAGAATGCGCTGCCATTTCTGTAGTTCCGATTCATCATTGCTGCCGCCATACCTACCGTTTTGATAGGCATCGATCATAAACTCTACTGCGTATTCATAGCGCTGCTCAGCTGCCATACGGATATAGCTGAGACCAATTTCTTCGTTTTGATCGACGCCATTACCATTCAGGACGTCCAATCCATAGCACCATTGGGCTGGCGCAAAATCTTCTTGGGCTGCCTTCAAGTAGAGCTCAGCCGCTTTGCTTTGTTCACCCAATTCGTAAAGTTTACAGCCGTGCCTGTATTGGGCTTCAGGGCAGCCGCCTTCCGCTGCTAGACGTATAATTTCGTCATATTTCTGGTCAAACTCAGCGTCGCCAAGAGGCGGAGTATCTTCACCAAGATTCGGCATACCCGATTTGAGCCAAAGCGCCCTGGGGTGGGATTTTGCCCAATAGGGCTTAAGGATTTCCCTGGCCATAACTAACAGCATGTCGTAATGATGCTCATCAGAGCACCACCCAAGTGCACCCAAAATCAGTTCTGCTTGCCTTAATTCGCCTTCTATTTCCATTGCCCAACTCTTGGTGCTACTAACGCCGCCAACACGCGCAGCTTTGTAGTGAAGGCGAAGCCGCAACGGAAAAGCTGTCGCTGTGCTTGGCCTTGTTAATGCAGCGGGAGGTTCGCCTTGCTGCCATAGTAGACACCATTCCTAAACAAAAGAAGCGTCTCGTTCACCTTTAGTCCAATTCTGTCGGCGCCCCAGGTTATCTGTATTTCAGGGACATCAACTTCGCTAACACTATCACTTCCGAATGTAGCTATAGCTAAGCGCTTTATTCCCTCAAAAGACGTGTCAGCCTCGGATTCCTTGAGAATAGCTTCAATTTCGCTTGTTGCTACTATCTGCTCTACCAAAGCTTCCTCGTATCTCTGCAACTCAATGTACCAGTAGACATTGATGCCGGCAGAAACCAGGAATACGAAACCTAGAGCCAAGACTAACTTTCTATTCATATGAGCATTAACGCCCAGCGCAGGCGCAGCCAACGCGGAGCGCCTTTTGTGTTAATGTTTGAGCGACAGCGAGTTACACAAAAGGCGCGTAGTGTTGGCTGTCGCTCTGCCGCTGCTTGTTATAAGCCCTTTACTCCCGAAGCCCAATGACTTTTACACCATTTTCTTCATAAACAACAATATCCGAGGTTTTAACCGAGAACAAAATTTTAACCTCTTTTTCTGGAGGAACCTGATCTAAAAATGGCTCCAACGCCTCAATAGCTTCCCATTGACCGTTGATGAATCCTTGGGATTGACCAAAATTAAATTTATTCTCTTGTTCACCCTTTAAAAGGGGATAGAACACCGCTGCGCTGACTAAAACACCGACAATCACACCGATAGCCAGATTTTTCAATGAAGTCTCCATGGCTTATAACGTTGCCATAACCGGCAGCCGGAGCGCAGCGTAGGCTGTCCGGCGCCGTCAGGCGCGAAGTTCATGGCCTTGTTACATGCTGCCCAACCACCCGGCCTATGGTTACCGGCAGCTCCAAAAGGATTTCCCAAAGCTCATTCGGTAAAGACACAGTTTCAGATCGCCAGTACTTGTGCGCGAGAAAAGAACAGCACAAAGAAGTTTGATTGTTATCCAGAAGCCTCATATTTGCTTTAAAGTAACGGCCTCTCGCAAGAACCTCATAGATTTTTTCATCTCCTGTACCGTAGTTCTGCCTGAACAAGCGAGCCTCTTCTATACTTTGGCACGCAAAAAAGCTCTGAAACCTCGACATTAGCTCTGGATAGTGCGCTTGCCTGACATATTCAAATAGAAGCTCTATTGACTGACTCGGTGAATCCGCGCGGCTTTCTGAACTTACAAAATAGCTCACGCCGTGATGAGATAACCCTTCCGGGAACATAGAAAGCATATGCTCTTGAAGCTCTGGTGAATTAATCTCAGGAGAGTTTAGCGAAATTTCTAAACCCTCTTTAAGGCTTCCAGTCCTATCAACAGTATAAAATTTTTCCAACTTTACTCCTGGTCTGCTTTAGGCATGTAACGCCGCGCTCAGCCGCAGCTTACTTTGGGTGCTTTGTTGCGCAAAAATGGGAGCGCAGCGACCGCGCAACAAAGTGCCCAAAGTAAGATGTCGGCTGCAGCGCTTGGTTATGGCTGACGCGCTCCGAGGTACCTACTGGCAGCTACGGTGTCGCAGCCCATTAAAAACGAGGAAAGAACTCTGAACTTTCCCCAACCAATTATTCTCTTACTGGCACTCAACGTTACTGCAGCGGAGTTACCGCGATTCCTTTGGACTTAAACGAAAGCACTAGGAACGAATCTGTTGAATTTTATCATGGCAAAAAGCCAAATACTGCGTGCCAAAACAGTGCCCAAAATTACACACTGGCACAGACCAATAATTTTACGACCCGGCACCATAACGCCGCGCACACCGGTGCGAGCTTGCGAGCATCCGGCAGCCGAAGGCTGCGTAGTGCTGCGCTTGGTTAAACGTCACTTGGCACCACCGTAGATTGATGGTGAAGCATTTTCCACCTATTCTCGCATTTCACCCAAACCGAACTCCTGTGCGAGTTATGATCTGGAATACTGGCACGGTATTTCACTAGCGCCGCCCTCTCCCCAAGCATGTGGACCGAAAAATCGCTAAGCTCATACGCAGGAACTGGGCCATCAGCCTTCAGAACATCGGCCTTGGTAATAACTTTTCCCGAGCTACCAAACTCTTCGAAACCTTCGGAAAGGAGCTCATTTATGCGATCAACGCTCGCTCTCGCCGAAGAGCTTACCAGCTCCATTTCAAGATCAATTAAGGTTTGAGCTACGTCCATTTCAATGACCGTTTAACGCAGAGCTAAGCGGCGCCACGTCAGTGGCGTCCGGTGGACGGTCGCTAGGCCGGGAACATACTTAAGCGACTGGTTATGTGGCATGCATTCACGACGCACCAAAGTTCTCCCACGGAGCGAGGAGCACCGCTATGGTGAACGGTATTGCTAAACCAACCAGGCAAACCAAAATTGCTTCCGTCAGTGAGGCATTATCACCATTGCCGATCTCTGTTTTCGGAAATTGCCCAATGCTCAGTACCCGACAAATAGGCCAACCGAAATACCAGGCCAAATTCACTATAAGGTATTCCCAAGCCGCAACGACGAGCCAAACCATTGATCTTGCAGCTAAACCGAGTAATTTCAGTAGCCAGCCAAATATGCCTGCGCCTATCTCTTCCATGTTCGGCTTTCCTTACACATAACGCCCGGCTTTGGGGCGGACTTGTAGCCGCGAAGCGGCGGAAAGGCCGTCCCAGCCCCGTAGGGGCGACAACAGCCGATTGTTATATTTTTGTGCTCATTAGTTTATTGCTACCTGAAAATCCGAACTTTTCATATAAGCCATGAGCGTCGTCCGTAGCTAGGAACTGAAATTTAGAGCACCAACGCGAATCGTTGACTATAACCCCGAACATCCATTTTCCTATCCCCTTAGAGCGATGATCTGGGTGGATTATTAAATCAGCGATATAGGCAACCGAAGCAAAATCGGTTACTACTCGTGCAAACCCTACTTGAGTGCCACTATAACTGAGTGAAAAGCAAATGCTATTCTCTATGGACATTTTAATGGCTTCTAGGCTTCTTTCGCTGGCCCAATAAGATGATCTTAACAGTGACACCACTGCATCAAGTTGAATCTCTTCCCGGTCATCACTTATTCGGTAGTTTTCATTTTCGTAGTACATAGCGTCCCTAAAATATAACGCCCCCAAGCAGGGGCATATTTTGCGTTTTGAGCGCAGCGAAGCAAAATATGTCCCACTGCCTTGGCTGGTTATGGCTTGGGTCATTCATCACGCGCATAATCCCATTTATGAACCTCACCCCAGCCTGTAAATATATACGATATCTTTGAGCTCGGACTTTTATATAGGTAACTGTATGAGCATTGTTCTTTCTCGAAAGTCGGAGCGCCCAAGTACTTGGGATCTTGATTCTCAGACAAAGTCCTAACTACCCTCTGAGTAGCATACTCTTCGCTGAATGAGCACTCGCCCCAACTTTGAAAAAGAACGACAATGAGCATGCAAATAGCCAAAGTTACGCCACCGACTACATATTTCATTGTGTACCTGGTTTAGCCATAACGCCAATATTCAGCGGCGGCCTTTGCGCAGCGAAGCGGAGAAAAGGCCGTCCGGTGGAGGCCCTTCAGGGCCGTAACGAACTGGAATGACTGGTTATGCCAGCGATCAAGCAAAAAGGGATCGCCACCGTAAGGCCTAAACCGGCACCCCAAACAAGAGTCGCTAAATTGACGCTCGGCTGAGAACCTAGCATAAAACCAAAAAGATTCATGGATAGACACAAGACAACAGAACCAGAAGCCGCGCCTACCAGTGATACCGAAATTATATTAAGCCGCCCGAATTTCCGAAGTAGTGAAATCAGGGGTACGCCAAAGGCGATCGCACCTAGATAGCTAGTGACTAGCCCAAAAAGTATTGCAAAGGGCAGCCAGTTGCCAAAGATCTGCTGCCCCAACAACGCAGGCAAGAGAATCACCGCCACTACAGGAATGAGCGGCGCGATCACCAAAGCCAACAACATTCGTCTTTTATTCATAGGCATAACAGGTATTAGACCGCGTTCCGCATCATTACGAAAAAGCCGATTCTAGATAACTCCGCTTTTCGCAGGATCAGTCGCAGTCTCAAAATTCAAATTTCCCAACAGCTTAGCTTAATTTCGCCTGCTGAACTACGTAATCGCTTGACTTCCATGTTTTGCTCGCTCAATACTACTGTATATACATACAGCCTCAATAGAAAGGAGCCAACATGGATGGCAACCACCAGGTACCGAAACCACGGCTGAGAGAACAGTTTCGAGCCGTCATCCGGGTGAACCGGTACAGCATCCGCACGGAAAAATCCTACTGGTACTGGATTCGCTATTTCATCCGCTTTCACGGAATGACCCATCCACGTGACATGGGGCCACAGGAAGTGAACAAATTTTTGACCTGGCTCGCAGTTGAACGACATGTTGCTTCCGCCACGCAGGCTCAGGCACTGAATTCGCTGGTATTTCTTTATTCAAAAGTACTGGGTACGCCGCTGGGTGATATTGGGCAGATCGTGCGCTCGAAGAAACCACGGCAACTTCCTGTGGTGTTTTCCCATGACGAGGCTATGCGCGTTATTGATCGGCTGGATGCGCCCTATCGCCTACTGGCGTCATTGATGTACGGCTCTGGGTTGCGGGTAACCGAAGCGTGCCGCCTCAGGATGAAAGACCTGGATTTCGGACAGCAGGTGATTACTGTGCGCGATGGCAAGGGCGCGAAGGATCGCACGACGCTACTACCGGTCACCCTTGCTGCTGACCTCAGATGTCATATGGACCACGTTCGTCGGACATGGAAAGAAAACGAACCATCCATGCAAAAGCCGGTCAGCTTGCCGTTTGCGCTGTCCCGAAAATACCCCAATGCCGGTTCAACCCTGGCGTGGCAATGGCTGTTCCCCTCCCATTCCCTCAGCGTTGATGACCTGGGTAACACCGTGCGCCATCACATACATGTCAGTTCGGTCCAAAAAGCGATCAAACAGAGTATAGAAAATGCTGACATTGGCAAACCGGCCAGCAGCCACACGTTTCGTCACACCTTTGCTACGGAGTTGTTGAAGCGTGGCAACGATATTCGCACGGTGCAGGACCTTCTTGGCCATACTGACCTCAGAACAACCCAGATCTACACCCACGTATTGGGCCAGGGGTTTGCGGGTGTTCGCAGCCCGCTGGGTTAGCAGGTCTGCTCTGGACGGTCAGCCAATTTCGACAGCAGTTCCTGATTGTCGGAAGGCGTTCCCCACCCATTCCCATGCACCAGTTCCTCCAGGGGCAACCGTGAACGCCAGCCCTTTTTCTGCAGTTCCGGCTGGTCCAGGAATTCGCTGACGTAACCCAGGCAGAGGTAAGCCAGGGGGTAGACGTGTTCCGGCAGGTTCAGGGTTTTCGCCAGTTGCTGCGGTTCCAGGATGCTGACCCAGCCGACGCCGATGCCTTCGGCCCGGGCGGCCAGCCACAGGTTCTGTACCGCCAGGCAGGTGCTGAACAGGTCGGTTTCCACAATGGAGTTACGACCCAGCACGTGTTCGCCGCCCCGGCTTCGGTCGCAGGTGATGCACAGGTTGATGGGGCTTTCGAGGATGCCCTGCAGTTTCAGGCTGCGGTAGGTCTGCTGTCGGTCACCGGTGTAGTTATTGGCGGCCTTCTCGTTCTCCTGCTCAAAGATGGCCACCACCTGCTCCCGCACCGGCACGCTGTCGATCAGGATAAAATCCCAGGGCTGCATGAAGCCCACCGACGGGGCATGGTGGGCGGCGTTGAGCAGTCTTGCCAGGATGTCGTTGGGAATCGGGTCCGGCAGGAACTGGGACCGTACGTCCCGGCGCTCGTGGATGGCCCGGTACAGGCCCTGGCGTTCTTCGTCGGAGAAGGGGCGATTGGGGTTAGTCATGGTTATCCTTGCAGGCCCAGCAGTGTTTTCAGCCAGGCGGTGTCCAGGTGTTCTTCCACCTGATCGGCCAGGCGGTCGAGTTGTTGCAGGCGGTGTTGCTGGTAGTCCACCGACTGGCCGCCAGTCGCCAGACCGGCCCAGCGGAGGATGGCATCGCAGGCGGCCGGTTCATCGAAGATGCCGTGCACGTAGGTGCCCATCACCTGGTTGTCGCCGCTGACGGCGCCGTCGGGGCGACCGTCCAGGGTGGCCGTGGGTGACGCCAGTGCGCCACCACGGGTCACGCCGTTATGCATTTCGTAGCCGGTGAACGTCACCGGTTGGGCCACGCCCACGGCCTGCTCTGTGAGCTGGCCGCTCACCTGTCTGAGCTGTTTGCCGGCCACCATACGGGTGGTCATATCCAGTAATCCAAGACCCGCCGTGGTGCCGGTATCGCCTTCCAGGCCATCCGGGTCTTCAACCCCGTCTCCCAGCATCTGGAAACCGCCGCAAATGCCGAATACCTTGCCACCGTATCGCAGGTGACGCTGGATAACCGTGGGCCAGCCCTGGGACTTCAGCCACGCCAGATCCGACCGGGTGCTCTTGCTGCCGGGCAGGATAATCAGGTCCGCTGGCGGTATCGCCTGATCCGGCGCGATGAACTGCAGGTCCACTTTCGGGTGCAGTCGCAGGGGGTCGAAGTCGTTGTGGTTGCTGATGCGCGGCAGTAACGGCACCACCACTTTCAGGGCGCCTTCTTCGCTGTCACCGCTGGTGCCGACACTGTCTTCGGCATCCACCACCAGTCCGTGCAGATAGGGCAACACCCCCACTACCGGCTTGCCGGTACGTTCGTTCAGCCAGTCCAGCCCGGGGTCCAGCAGGGCCTTGTCACCGCGAAACCGGTTGATGATAAAGCCACGGGTGCGTGCCCGTTCACTGGGGGAGATCAGTTCAAGTGTACCCACCAGTTGGGCGAACACCCCGCCCCGGTCGATATCCCCCACCAGCAGCACCGGGCAGTCCGCGGCTTCGGCGAATCCCATGTTGGCGATATCATTAGCCCTCAGGTTGATCTCAGCCGGGCTGCCGGCGCCTTCGGCAATAATGACATCGTAACGACTGGAGAGCGCCTGCCAGGCGGCCATCACCGACTGCTTCGCCTCCGCCTTGTAGGCGTGGTAGTCCAGCGCGTCCATATTGCCGTGGACCTGCCCCCGCAGGATCACCTGCGCCCCCTGGTCACTCTGGGGTTTCAGCAACACCGGGTTCATGTCACTGTGGGGTGCCAGCCCGCAGGCCAGGGCCTGCAAGGCCGTAGAACGCCCGATCTCACCGCCATCCACGGTCACTGCACTGTTCAGGGCCATGTTCTGGGGCTTGAACGGTGCCACCGACACCCCCTGCCGCGAAAGCCACCGGCACAGGGCCGCAACGACGGTCGTTTTACCCGCATCCGAGGTAGTACCCTGGATCATCAGGGTGGTCAAAGTTCCACGCCCTTCTGTGCCTTGACCCCAAGATCCTTGAAGGCGTGCTTGACCACCTTCATCTCGGTGACCGTATCCGCCAGTTCGATCAACTCCTGTGGCGCATGGCGACCGGTGACGATGGCATGTTGCATCTCCGGTCGGGCCTGGAGGTCATCCAGTACCCGGTCCAGGTCGATGTAACCGTACTTCAGGGCGATGTTCAGCTCGTCCAGCAGTACCAGGTCGTAGCTGTCGTCCTTCAGCATGCGGGCGGCGATGTCCCAGGCAGCAGACGCGGCGGCGATGTCCCGCTCCCGGTTCTGGGTGTCCCAGGTATAGCCTTCGCCCATCACGTGGTAATCCACATTGGGCAGCTTGCGGAAGAAGGCATCCTCGCCGGTGCTGAAGGCCCCCTTTATAAACTGCACAACCCCCACCTTCATGCCATGGCCCAGGGCCCGGGCCACCATGCCGAACCCGGAGCTGCTCTTGCCCTTGCCGGCGCCGGTCAGCACCAGCAGCACGCCCTGCTCCTTCTGGGCCCGGGCAATGCGTTCGTTCATGATCTTCTGCTTGGCCGCCATACGGCGAGCATGGCGCTCCGGGTCTTTGGCACGTTCAGCCATGGTTGGTCTCCTTCGGTTGAATCGGTTCGCCCCGGAAGATCCGTGCCACCACGGCCGGGGCTGACGGGAAATACCCGTGGAAATAACTGGCCACCAGGCCATGGTGGCTGAACACCGGTTCCGCCTCGGTGCCGGCCACCTTGCGGGTGCGGGCCAGGGGTTGCCAGTCGGTCGTCAGCCGGGAATGGTGATAGGTATGGCCCCGCAACTCACCATCAACGGTGGCCAGGCCCTGCAACCCCAGCGCCTGCAGGCGGTCGGCCATCTCCGCCCGCCCGGGCATCAGTCCCAGCATCGGATGGCGGTTGCCGTCCCGGTCCACCAGGTGTTCACAGCAGGCCATCAGCCCGCCGCACTCCGCCAGGATCGGTTTACCTGCGGCATGATAGGCCCGGATATCCGCCAACAGGCCGGTGTTGTCGGCCAGGGTGGCCCCATGCAGTTCAGGATAGCCCCCGGGCAGCCAGAGCGCATCCGCCTGGGGCAGGCGGCTGTCCGCCAGCGGCGAGAAAAACACCAGGTCAGCGCCCATGGCCTCCAACAGGTCCAGGTTGGCGCGGTAGATAAAGGCAAAGGCGGCATCCCGGGCAATGGCGATGCAGGTTCCCTCAAGGAGGCGTTTCGGGGGATGCGGTGGCTCCGCACTGAGCTGGACTGGTCGCGGCAACTGATCCAGCCCCGCTTCTTGCAGGACGTCGGCAGCGGCATCCAGACGGGCATCAAGGTCCGCTACCTCGGCCGCCTGCACCAGCCCCAGGTGACGGTCGGGAATGTTCATGGCGTCGTTACGGGGAATGGCGCCCAGCAGTTCGATGTTCTTCGGCAGGCTCTCGCGCAGCATATCCCCATGACGGGGGCTGCCAATACGATTGGCGATCACCTGATGCACCGGTAACTCCGGGTCGAAGCTCGCCAGCCCCAGCGCCACGGCCCCGAAGGTCTGGGCCATGCCCCGGGCGTCGATCACGGGCAGTGCGGGAATGCCCATCAGCTTGGCGAGATCGGCACTGGACGGGTCGCCATCGAACAGCCCCATGGAGCCTTCCACCAGGATCAGGTCCGCCTCCTGCGCAGCCTCCGCAAGACGCCAGCGGCACTCGTCCTCACCGGTCATCCAGGGATGGAGCTGATAGACCGGTTGCCCGGAGGCCACTTCCAGCACCATGGGGTCCAGGTAGTCCGGGCCGTGCTTGAACACGCGCACCTTGCGACCGGCATTGCGGTGCAGGCGCGCCAGGGCGGCGGTGACCATGGATTTGCCCTGGCCGGAGCCTGGGGCGGTGATCATTGCGGCAGGGGTGGTTGTCTTTAGCAAGTGTATCTTCCCTTTTTGTTCAGCTTGGGAGTCTACGGCAAGAGGGTCCCCACTCACCGTGATCATACAAATGGGCTATGACCGCGTCGGCACAAACACCGGCGCCCCATCCGCCTCCACCGTTATCAGTTTCTGGTTGTACAGACGCTCCAGCACCGGCGGCACCAGCATCAGATCCGCCGCCCCCCAACAGGCATCGCCATTGGGGAACAGCAACAACAGGTGATCACACCAGCGGGCCGCCAGGTTCAGGTCATGCAGGCACATGAAGACTGCCTTGCCGGATTTTGCCTGCTCTTCCAGCAGCCGCAGCACCGCCACCTGGTGGTGCAGGTCCAGATGGTTGGTGGGCTCGTCCAGCAGCCAGATATCCGGGTTCTGGGTCAGCATGGTAGCAATGGACACCCGCTGGCGCTCGCCACCGGACAGGGTATTCACCAGCCGGTCTGACAGGTGAGCCACGTCGAGCGCTTCCAGGGCCTGCTGCGCCAGGGCCAGGTCCTCGCCTCCCTCCATCTGCCAGGGGGACAGCCACGGATGGCGGCCAATCAACGCGGTTTCCAGCACCGTGGCGGGGAAGCCATCCTGCCGTTCCTGGAACACCAGCCCCAGTTGCTGAGAGACATCCCGGCGGCGAATCCGGGTCAGTGAACGCTCACCCAGCCATACCTCACCACTACGTGGCGGACGAAGTCCGGCCAGGGTATGAAGCAGCGTGGTCTTACCCGCGCCATTGGGGCCGAGTACGCCCCACACCTGTCCGCTTTCCAGGGCAAAGTCCAGCGGCTGGCCCGATGCCCGGTCGGGAATGTCAATGACCAGTTGTCGCGTCTGCAGCGGATTCATCAGCGGCTCCGGTACAACAGATACAGGAAGGTGGGCACGCCCAACAATGCCGTGATGACACCCACCGGCAGCTGCTCCGGGGCAATCACCACCCGCGCCAGGGTATCCGCCAGCACCAGCAGGGTACCGCCGGCCAGGGCACAGGCGGGCAGGATCAGGCGCTGATCGTTGCCCAGCAGCAAACGCAGCATATGGGGCACCACCAGCCCGACGAAGCCGATGCTGCCCGCCGTGGTCACCGCCGTCGCCGTCAGCAGGCTGGCGCTGAGATAGATCATCCACTCCAGCGGGCGTACATTCACCCCCAGGGCCGCCGCCTGCAAAGGGCCACGGGCCAGCACATTCAGGCTACGCCCGACCGGCAGTACCAGCAGGCAGGTCAACAGTAAAAGGACCAGCGCCGGCCAGGGGCTGCGGGCGTAGGAGACGTCCCCCATCAGCCAGTAGAGCATGCCCGGCAGCCGCTGGGCGGGGGCGATGGCCAGCATCAGGGTGATCACCGCTCCCCAGCCGGCGGCCACCACCACGCCGGTGAGCAGTAGCCGTGACGGCGTCCAGCTTCCGGTGCCATGGGCCAGACCGAAGACCAGCAAGGTGGCCAGTAGCGCACCGCCGAAGGCCGACGCTGTGATGATCACACTGGCGAGCCCCGCCAGCATGGCCAGTAATGCGCCCACCGAGGCTCCTCCGGACAGGCCCAGCACATAGGGATCGGCCAGCGGGTTACGCAACAGCACCTGCATAAGCGCCCCCGCCACCGCCAGCAAACCGCCGGTGGCAAAGGCGGCCAGGGTGCGGGGCAGTCGCAGTTCCAGCACCAGGGTATGGTGCAGGGGCTCGCCATCACCCATCACCGCCGACATCACCTCACCCGGCGACAGGCTGACACTGCCCGTGCCGACGGACAGCACCATGGCCAACAGCCCGGCACAGGCCAGCATCAGTAACGGCAGCAGATGGGGGCGAGCGAGCGGCATCGTCTATTCCCCGACCGTTTCGGTGCGACGGGTCCGGGCCTCGTCCAGTTTCTCGCAGAACAGCCGACTGCCTTCAAGCATGCGCGGCGTCGGGCGCTGGATCAGCGACGGGGGCACGAAAAACAGGTTGTCGCGGCGGGTGGCGGTCAGTTCGTTGTACTGCTCCCAGTGGGTCAGCCAGTGGCGGTTCTCCTCGCCCATGCCGCCAGCGAGAATCGCCTCTGGATCGGCCGCCAGTACCGCTTCGTCACTGATCCTCGGCACCAGCCGGTCCAGCTCGCCGAAGACATTGACGCCACCGCACAGGGCGATGACCTTGCCGATCAGGTGCTCATCGTTCACGGTCATCAGGGGTTCCTCCCACACCTGGTAGAACACCGGCACGGGTTCAGCGCCCCGATAGGTGGCCTCCAGCTCGGCGATGCCCCGGCGGAAGTGGTGGGCAACCTTGTTGCCATGGGCTTCGGTGCCGGCAAGGGCCGCCAGTTGCCGGATGGTGTGGGAGACGTCGTCAAAACTCCGGGGCTCGATGGAGAAGACCGGTATACCCAGTTCCCGGATGGTTTCCAACTGCTCCGGCGGGTTGCCGGTAACCCAGCCGATCACCAGGTCCGGCTTCAGCGAGACCAGCACCTCCAGGTCCATGCGGGTATGGCTGCCAACCGACTTCACCTCCTTCGCCTCCGGCGGATAGTCGCTGAAGGCCACCACCGCCACCACCTTGTCGCCAGCCCCTGACGCCCACACCAGTTCCGTGGCGCCGGGGGACAGGGCGGCGATGCGTTCGGCCGGCTGGTCCAGGCACAGGCGCTGGCCGGTGGCGTCGGTGGCGCACACCTCATCCGCCTGGGCGGTAACGCACCCCCACATCAGGGCAGCGGCCATGAATCGTCGGATTAGCATGCGGCGAACAGACTCCCGGCTGACTGGCATGATGAATGGTTGTCCCCGCTGTCCTCAGGCGGTGGTCCGCCCTTGCGGGCGGCGTTGAAGGCCTCCCGCCGGGCCGGCTCCAGCCGGTCGGCCACCCAGTCCATCAGCGGGTGGTCCGGGCGGGTGTGACCGTCGCCGGGCAGGCCATGGTCAATAATCCCGTTGGCAAAGTCACGGGCAAGCTGGTCCAGCACGAACGGATCGGCATCCCAGAAGCCCCGCTTGGCGGCCAGCAGGGTGATGGCCTGCATATGGGTTTTCACGTGGGCATTGTGCCCCTGTGACAGGAACTCATCCAGCCCCAGATCCAGGCTGTCCTGAAAGTAGACGTCGTTAACGTCTCTCCACACGCCGGAACGCACCACCTGGGGGCTGGTGACCTGCCAGCCCCAGAGGTTGTCCAGGAAATCGCTGCCCATGGTGCGGGCCCCGGCATAGCCGTGTTCCATCAGCGGTGCCAGCCATTGCGGGTTCAGGTTGCGGGACCGCAGTTCCACATCCAGCGCCCGTTGCAGGGAACTGACCTGGGGGTTGGCCGGGTCGGCGTATTGCAGCACCCGGTTCCGGGGAGGTTCGCCCCGCAGGTGCTCAACAGCGTTGGACAGACCGCCCTGGAAGTCAAAGCCGTCGTCATTGTCCAGCAGGCCGTACAGATAGCTGGCGCGGCCCAGGTAGGTATGGCCGACCGACTGCAACTGGCGGTCGAACGCCTGGTGGCTGGCCTCACCATTGCGGTCCATCCCGTAGACATGGCCCATGCGGCGGCGATAGGCGTCACCCAGCTGTTGCCGGTCGCTCCAGGCGCCGGAGCGGGAGGCCAGCCGGTTAACCCCCGCGCCGTAGGCACCGGGGGCGGCACCGAATACCCGGTAGGAAGCCTGGGTGCCGGCCTCTTCCGCGGCCACGCCTTCGGCGATCATTGCGCGGGTGTCTTCCACCCAGCGGCGGGCAACCCCATTCAACACCAGCGGCTCGGTGCCGGGCCGGCGTACTTCCGGCGGTAACGCCGACAGCGCCTGATCCAGGGCCGTGGTCAGCGCCGGATACTCCTGGCGGATGGTCTCGGCCGAGGCATCCAGTGCCATCAAGACGGCCTGGTCCAGCCATTCCAGTTGGCTGCCGTACAGATCCCGGAACAGGCCGGAGGTGGTGAACACCACATTGTGGCGGGCCGCCAGGGTCTCGTCGGGGCCGACGGGCAGCCGCTCAAGCCCCTTGACGATGCCCCGGCTGTTCCACACCGGCCGGATACCCAGCAGCTTCATGCCGAAAGCGATCATCACGCCTTCATCCCGTACGGTATCCGAGGCCCACAGGACCAGGGCGTCGCTGTCTTCAGCGGAGCCGTTGTCTTTCTCCAGCGCCTTGCGGGTCAGTTCCTCCGCCAGGGACCAGGCCACGCGGGTGGGAATCAGGTCGTCGGACAGGGCATGGAAGTTGCGCCCGGTGGGCAGCACTTCCGGGGTCCGCAGCGGGTCGTTGCCCTGCCCCGGCGCCACGAACCGCCCGTCCAGCGCCGCCAGGAAACTGGCGCGCTCGTTGGCCGGGGACTCCGCCAGCCATTCACGCCAGTCCGGGTCTGGTTCACCGTCCTCACCGGCCATGGACGTGAGCATGGTGTCCAGTTGCTCCGGGGTCCAGTCCTTGCCGAACACATGCAGGCCCAGGGGCATGAAGTGTTCCTGCATGTCGGTGACATAGTGGCCCGCCTCATGGACCAGCAGGTCCGGGGACAGCTCATCCACGGACACTTCCTCCCGGGACAGCCCCATCTCGCCGGCGATTTCACGCTCCAGGTCGTCGCCGATCTCCAGGTCGCGAACCTTCTCCCGCAGCAGTGTCACCGCCCGTTCCCGGGTCGGGCTGTCCGGCTCGGAGGCGGACTCCCAGGTTTCCACCAGTTGGCGCAGTTCCAGCAGGTCGTCATAGAGTTCGGTGGCGGCCAGCGGTGGCGTCAGGTGGCTGATCATCACGCCCAGGGCCCGGCGCTTGGCCTGGATGCCCTCGCCGACGCCGTCGACGATGTAGGGATAGATCAGCGGCAGGTTGCCACCCAGCAGATCGGGGTAATCATCGGTGGTCAGGCCGGCCCGGCGCCGGGGCAGAAATTCCCGTGTGGAATGGCGGCCCAGATAGACCAGGGCGTCGGCCCGGAAGTCGTCCTTCAGCCAGTGGTAGAAGCCCACGTATTGATGGGTCGGCGGAAAGGTCGTGTTGGCGTGCAGCAGTTCCTCGGACACTTCCCAGCCCCGGGGCGGTTGCGGGCCAATGTAGATATTGCCGAAGCGCAGCCCCGGGAACACCATGTTGCCGTCCACCACCATGGACTGACCCGGCGCCTCGCCCCAGCCCCGCAGGCCGGGAATACCGGTGTCCGCCAGCGCCTCACGCTGGGCCATCACGGCGTCCCGCTGGCCACCTTCGGTCAGCCGTTGGCGCCACAGGGCCTCGTACTCGTCCAGCTCTGCCAGGGCCTTCGGGCGGTTGGGGTGCTGGAGGTGCTCGACCAGGTGGCGCAGGTCGCCGGTGCCCCGGTCCAGCAGGTCCAGGGCGATATCCTGTTCGCCCAGCTCGTGGGCCTGTTCCAGCCGCGCATGGAGATAGCCCAGCGGCCCGTGGACCAGTTCCTCCTGCACCACGGTGGGTAGGGTATGGAAGTAGGTGAGATAGTCGTCGGCAGAGAGTTGGGGCACCTGGTCCGCCATGGCCCGCAGCGACCGGGGATCGTCCGTCAGGTTGACGCCCCGGGCCTGCATGCGGTCAAGCAGGGCTTCGGGACTCTCCGGCAGGGGCCCGGTGTCGTAACCCTCATCTTTCAGCCAGTGCAGCATTTCGAACACCGAGGCGGGCACATCCAGGTTGTCGGCGCCGATGTTCTGCCGCCCCGGCGGGTGGTTGTAGTAGATGATCGCGACCCGTTTGTCCTCGTTGGCCCGGCTTTGCAGCACCTGCCAGCGGGACAGTCGCTCCGACAGGGCCTCAATGCGCTCGGGGACCGGGCGTGTCAGGGTCAGGGCGACCCCGGTGAGTTCGTGGATTTCCTCCGGCTCCGCCACCGCCAGCACCAGCGGCTGGCTGACGCCCTGCAGTTCCGGCATGGCCAGCTTGTAGTGCACCTTGTCCGCCGGCACCCCGTCGATGGACAGTTGCCACTGGTTGCGGGTGCGGGACGCCAGGCGCAGGCCCTTGATCACCGGCACGTCCAGCGACTCCAGTGCCTCGGTGACCTGGCGACGGCCTTCACCGCCGCCAATCGTGAAATCCTGCAGGCTGACAATGGCGGACAGGCTGGCATCACCAACGGTTTCCGGCAGGGCACGGACCGCCTCCAGGCTGGCGCCACCCCAGCGGGCGAGGACGGCAAAGCACTGGATATCACGGGCCTCTAGTGCCTTGCAGGTTTCATCCAGCAGCGCCCGGTCGCCGGGGCGATCGCCACTGTCCAAATCGAGCAGGGTCACCACCGGCCCGGCTTGCAGGCCAAGGCCTTCAGGGTCGTCCATGGCCTCACCAGCGCGGTAGTAGCGGATCAGTGACCGGGGCGACAGTTCGGGCACCTCCAGGTCATAATCCGCCTGCACCAGAAGCCAGCGCAGCAGGGCGTCCAGATGTTCCGGGGTGCGGCCCTGGTAGAGGATGCGCCCGTCCAGCCAGGAGGCCTGCTGCGGGAACTGCTCCCTGAGGGCAGCGTTGTGCCGGGCCACATCGGCGCCCGGTTCCGGGGCGGCCATCAGCTCGTTGAGGGCCTGGTCGTCCAGCTCCGCCAGCGGGGATTCGCCGCCCAGCCGCGACAGCCGGGTCAGGGTCCGGTCACCGTTAATGGCCAGTATGGGGAATGATCGCGCTGTCGCCTGCTCCGACACCACCCGCGCAAGGCGGCCCACCTGTTCACCGAACACTGCCGCCATCACCAGGGCATCCGCCCCGGACACCAGCCCGGCCAGTTCCCGGTCCTCCAGGCGCGCCAGTTGCTCCGGGGTTCGCAGCACCACGCGATGCTCCGGGTAGCGTTCCACAAACCGTTCCGCCCCGGCGGCCAGCTCTGCGGCGGACCGTTCCGAGACCACACCCACCAGGGTCGCCCCAACCACCGGCGGGGCCAGCAGTGTCAGCAGCAACAGTGCCAGGATCTTCAGGTAGTCCCCGGCGGCAGTCATTATCGGTTTCATAGCCATTCCCCTGCCCTGGTTGCCGTGTTACTGGATGTCGTAACGGACGGTCAGCATGGCGGTACGGCCAGCGGCCAGGTAACCCTTGCCATCAAAGCGAAGGGCGGTGGCGTATTCCTTGTCGAGCACGTTATCCACGCTCAGGCGGGTGGACCAGTTGGCGGCGAACTGCCAGCCGGCACGCAGGTCGAGGGTACCGAAGCCAGGCAGACGATCCTCGTTCTCGGCATCGTCATATCGATATCCCTCGGCGTTGAGTGTGCCGCCGACACTCCAGTTGGCGAAGTCACGGTCCAGGTCCAGGCGGAACTGTTTGGCGCTGCGGCGTCGCAGACGGTTGTCGCTATCTCGGTCACGGGGATCCATCAGGGTCAGCGCCGCCTGGGCGCGCCAGCCTTCGTAGTCAAAGCCCCCCGTCAGTTCCACGCCGCGAATACGGGCGTCGTCGACATTGGCCGGGCGGGTATTGCCGGCGTTGTCGGTTTCCAGGGAGATCAGATTGTCCACATCCAACTGGTAGATGGCGGCATCCCAGAACCAGATATCATATCGACCGGACATGCCGAGTTCGAAAGCGCCGCCCTTCTCCGGCTCCAGGTCCGGATTGCCGGCGTAGGAACCGCCGAAATCGTAGGTTTCCAGCGGGTAGTACAAATCGTTGAAGGTGGGTGCCCGAAAGGAGGTCTGGTAACTGGCGCGAACCCGGTGGTAGTCATCCAGGGCATGGCCGAGGGCAATGCCGCCGGTGGTTTCCCGGTCGTAGGCCTCATTATCGTCTGTCCGCAGGCTCAGTTGCACGTCCGTGGGCCCGAAGCCCAGGCGGAGCTGGCCGAAGGCAGCGGCGTTGGTGCGGCTGTCTTCGTCGTAGTCGGTGGTGCTATTGACTTCTTCGTTCAGCAGTTCGGCGCCCAGGGCCAGCTCGTGGCTGCTGAAGTAGACGGTATTCTCCCAGCGCGCGGTGCGTGCGGTGGTGTTGAACACCGAGTCACCGGAGTCACGGAAGTTGTCCTGCTCATCCCGGGACTCGGAAACCTGGATCGCGGTGTCCCAGTAGTCGCTCACCGGGGTCGCCAGGCGGAAGCCGGCCAGGCGGATCATATAGTCGGTGTCGCCACCCTCGAATTCGTTGTTGCCCTCGGACTGCATCAACAGCAGGCCCGCCTCACCACCGTTGTCCAGTTCATGGGTGACCTTGGCAATACCGGCGGTATTGCGGAAGCCCTTGTCATCGCCGCCTTCCACAATCTCGGTACCGTCGGTTTCCTTGTGCACACCGCTGAGGCTGAAGCGCGTGTTGCCTGAACGGGCAGAAATGCCGCCGGAGCCCATCTGGGTATCAAAGTTGCCGGCGCCGGCTTCAACCCAGCCCCGTTGACTGTCCCGACCCGGTTCATGGGTAAAGGCCTGAATCACGCCGCCCACGGCGTCGGCGCCGTAAAGGGAGCTGCGGGGCCCACGCACGATTTCCACCCGGTCCACCAGATCCACGGGAAAGTACTGCCAGGGCGCGCTACCGCTGGTGGAGGAACGCAGGCGGATGCCATCCACCAGGAAGATGGTGGACTCGCTGCCGGTACCCCGGGTGTAGACACTGGTGTTCTTGCCGAATGAGCCGTTACTGATCACGTTGATGCCCGGCTGGCTGCGCAGCAGGTCCTTGAACTCCGCCGGCTGCTGCCTGCGGATCTGGTCCTCGTCGATCACGGTCACGGAAGACAGGCTTTCCCCCACGGTGCGCGGCCCCATGGTCGCGGTGACCACAATGGGATCAATGGCGGCATAGATGGGGTCGTCTGCCTCTGTCTCGGCGGCGGTAACGGACAGTGGGAGCAGTACAAGGGCAGGAAACGCCAGACGACGCTTGCTGGCCGGATCGGAAAAAGGCATGTTCGGATCTCGCTGACTAACCGCGCGTCCCCGCACGGTGAAAACAACATTGCTGCGAAAGTCAGGGAAGGAATGGCCCAGAGGCAGGGTGGGCAGGGGCAAGAGACCAGGAATGATGCGCCGGTTCACCCACCATTGCCGCCCTCCGCAGCACCAGGTGTGTTCACAGGCCGGTCTCCGGGCTTATGAGCGGATGCCGAAGCATCCCGGATAACCGCCTTCCCATGCCGATGGCACAGTGGCGTCGTGGCTATCCGTGGGAGGTTATGGAACTCCCGGACTCAATTACCGTTGCGGGGGCAGCGTCGGACTTGCCTGTTGAGGGCGCACCGACTTCCCGTTTTACCCGAAGTAGGCTTCGGGATACCTGAAAACAGGGCAACAGGCTAGCAATCCGACCTGTGCTGGTCAACGACATTCATCAGGTGTTGCAGGGTTCGCTCCAGCCGCTCCCACTCGAAAACGTCGCCGGGCAGGCCGATACGCAGCGCCGGCGGGTTGTCGAAATAGCGCACCAGGATGCCGCGACCGGCCAGGAAATCCGCCATGAGTCGCGCCTTCGGATGCTCCAGGTAGCGGAACAGGATGGTTCCCCGGGTGGCGGGCAGGCCAGCCTCCTGCAGTAACCGGTCGAGCCGTTCGCTGTCCGCCTGCAGTCGCTCCGCCGTCCGCTGTTGCCAGAGGGTATCCTTGAGGGCCCGGGCCATGATGTAACGGGCCGGTGAACTCAGCGACCAGGGCCCCAGCCGGGCCGCCAGGGCGCCGGTGATCGCCGGTTCCGCGAAGACCGCCCCCGCACGCACCCCGGCCAGTCCGAAGAACTTGCCCAGGGATTGCAGCACCACCAACCCCGGCGCGGAGGACATGGGCACCAGGCTGATGCCCCGATAGCTGGTGGCAAAGGCCTCATCCACCACCAGCCAGCCGTCGCGGCCCACCAGATCGGCATGCCAGTCCAGCAACCGTTCCCGGGAGATTGTCATGCCGGTGGGGTTATTGGGGTTGATCCATACCATCACGTCCAGCTCACGCAGCCAGTCATCACCGGCTTCCACCTGCGCCAGACCCACGGGCACCACCTGGTGTCCGGCCAGGGCCCAGCAGCGGGCGTGTTCCTCGAATCCGGGGGCGGGCACGCCCACCCGGCAGGGGGAGCGCAGCAACGGCAGGGCCTGGATGGCCGCCTGACTGCCAGGCACCGGCAGACAGCCGGCATTGCCGGGGGCCCGGCTCCAGCCACGCAGCACGCTATCCAGGCCGTCGTCGTCCTCGGGAAGCTGACGCCACAGGTGATCCGGCAACGGCGGCACCTTCCAGCCCTGCCGGTTGATGCCGGTGGACAGGTCCAGCCAGTGGTCCAGTGGAATACCCCAGCGACGGGCCGCCTCGATCAGACGCCCGCCATGGGTGGATATCGCGCTCATCCGTTACCTCCCGTGAACATCATGGCACCGAATCCCAGCAGCGCCACCCAGAGCCAGGCGCCCCGGGTGACCAGCGCCAGTGCCCCACGAATCGAACCGGCGGTGGCCGCCCTGCCGGCCCCCAGTATCGGGCGCGGGCGAAGCCGGTCACCGTAGGGCGCCGGACCACCCAGGGTAATATTGAGAGCGCCGGCGCCCGCCGCCATCACCGGCCCGGCATTGGGGCTCTCCCAGGCACCGGCCTGGGTCCGCCAGCACCGCAGGGCCTGGCGGGTATCCCCCAGCAGGGCATAGGTCAACGCGGTCAGCCTTGCCGGCACCCAGTTCATGACATCGTCCAGGCGGGCCGCCACCCGTCCAAAGGTCAGGAACCGTTCATTGCGGTAGCCCCACATGGCATCCAGGGTGTTCACCATGCGATGCAGCACCACCCCGGGCAGCCCGGCCAGCAGGAACCAGAACAGGCTGGCGAAGACGGCGTCGGCACCGTTCTCCAGCATGGATTCGGTGGCGGCGGTGGCTACGCCCTGTTCATCCAGCCGCCGGGCATTGCGGCTGACAATACCGCCCACTGCCTGGCGCGCACCGTCCAGGTCGTGGCGCTCCAGTGGTGCCACCACGGCCAGCCCGTGCTCCCGCAGCCCCCGCAGGGACAGGGCGAGCCACAACCCGACCGCCTCCAGCACCGGCACCAGCCACGACGGGGCCAGGCAGACCATCAGCCAGGCAATCAGGGTCAGGGGAACGATCAGCACCGTCACTGCCAGCAACCCCCGCCAGAAACCGGCGCCGGGGTTCCTGTTAAGGCGCCATTCCAGCCGGGACGCCAGGGTGCCAAAGCCCACCACCGGGTGCCAGCGACGGGGCTCGCCCAGCACCTGGTCCAACAGCAGCGCCACCGCACACACCAGCGCCGGCTCGATCATCCCGTTCAATCGCCTGATTCCCCGTATCTATATAAAGAGTCCATAAAAGAGTCACAGTCTACGTCAGGCGGAGGCCTTCTTGACACTGACCGGCGCACATCCGACCATTTTCACCCCTGATCAATGACGGACGACCACCATGACCCTGCCTCCTGCCTGGACCACGCCACCCCCGCAACCGGACACCGGGGCCCGCGACCGGGGCCTGCAGCGGCAGGCGGTGCTGACCAAGCCTCCCGGCTCACTGGGACAGCTGGAGTCCCTGGCGGTGACACTCTGCGCCCTGCAGGGGAGCGACCGGCCAGAGATGGACGGCATTGCCATCACCGTATTTGCCGCCGACCACGGTGTCTGTGAAGAAGGCATCTCCGCCTTTCCCCAGGCGGTAACGGCACAGATGGTGGCCAACTTCGCCGGTGGCGGCGCGGCCATCAGCGTGCTGGCCAGGGAACTGCGCGCCAGCCTGGACGTGGTCAACCTGGGCACGGTCAATCCGCTGCAAGGCCCGTTGGATGGCGTACGCAACCAGCCCATCGCCCCGGGCACCGCCAACCTGGCCCGGGAGCCCGCCATGACGAATGCCCAGGTAATGGCCGCCCTGGCTGCGGGAGATGACGCTGCCGGGCGGGCTTCGGACGCTGGGGCCCACCTGTTTATCGGCGGCGACATGGGCATCGGTAACACCACCTCCGCCGCGGCCCTGGCCTGCGCCTTACTGGACGAGGCCCCACAGCACCTGGTCGGGCCAGGCACCGGCCTGGACGCACAGGGACTGAGCCACAAGGCCGAGGTGGTCACCCGCGCCCTGGCCCGCCATGGCCAGGATCGCGATCCGCTGGCGGTACTCCGATCCCTGGGCGGCCTGGAGATCGCCGCTCTCACCGGGGCCATCCTGGGCGCCGCGCAACGACGGATTCCGGTACTGGTTGACGGCTTTATCGTGTCCACCGCCGCTCTGGTGGCGGTGCGCCAGCAACCCCGGGTGCGGGACTGGCTGCTGTTCGGCCATCGCTCCGCGGAACCCGGCCACCAACGGGTACTCGATGCCCTGGAGGCCACGCCCCTGCTGGACCTGGGCATGCGCCTGGGGGAAGGCAGTGGCGCCGCCGTCGCCGTGCCCCTGCTACGCTCTGCCTGTGCCCTGCATAACACCATGGCCACCTTCGACGATGCCGGTGTGAGTAACCGTTCATGACCACAACCCTGATTGACCTGATCCGCCACGGCGAGCCGGAGGGTGGTCCCATGTTCCGTGGCCAGACCGACCACCCCCTGAGTGAGACCGGGTGGCGCCAGATGCGCGGGGCGTTGAATGACGGGGAGCACTGGGACGCGATTGTCGCCTCCCCCCTGCTGCGGTGTGCAGTGTTCGCCCGGGAACAGGCGGAGCGCCTCGGGGTTCCCCTTCACACCGAGCCACGCCTGCGGGAGATCGGGTTCGGCGACTGGGAAGGCCACACCACGCCCCAGGTCATGGCCACCTGGGGCGAAGCCCTGCAACGCTTCTGGGACAATCCGGTGGACCATCCACCCCCCGGCGGTGAATCCCTGGCAGCGTTCCGGGCACGGGTGATGGAAGCCTGGCACCACTGGAACCGGCAATTGGCCGGAAAGAGAATACTGATGGTGTGCCATGGCGGGGTTATCCGCATGATACTCGCGGACATCCTGGAAACACCCCTGGACGCCGCCTTCCGCACAGTGGCGGTGCCCTATGCCAGCCGCAGCCGCATCCGGCTGGACGAGTCACCCCACGGCCGGTTGACCTGTCTGCTCAGCCACGGATCGCTCGATAACCCTATCACTTGAGGGGCAGCTCCAGCCCGGCGACACTCATGATCACCCGGTCGCAACGGCTGGCCAGGTCCTGGTTGAGCCACCCCAGCTCATCGGCAAAGCGCCGGGTGAGCGAATCCATGCCGATGATACCCAGCCCCACTTCGTTACTGACTATCACCACCGGGCCCGGGTAGCCCGCCAGGGCATCCAGGAAGGCCCGGCGATGGCCGGCAAACCGGTGTTGCGGCTCCTGCAGCAGGTTGTTCATCCAAAGGCTCATACAGTCAATGAGCAGTCCGGGGGCGGGCTGCCGTTCTCCCTGGGCCTGCAGCACCGCCGCCAGGTCCACCGGCTCCTCCACCAGTCCCCAGTCGTCGGGCCGCTGCTGCTGGTGCCGGGCAATGCGGTCCGCCATCTCGTCATCACCCGCGGTGGCGGTTGCCAGATAGACCACCGGCACCCCGGCCTGGCCCGCCAGCCGTTCCGCCAGCGCTGACTTGCCGGATCTGACACCCCCAAGCACCAGTGTCTTATTGGCCAAATTGCTCATTCGCAGCTCCCCATGGTGTCCTGCTATATTGCGTAAAGTAGCCTTGGCATGCCAGGCAGTCTTATGAAAACCCGTTCGTCAGTACAGGATTACAGGCCCGACAATGCAAGCGGAACTGATCGACATCCGGAATCACATGCAGCAGCATGCCCCCTTCGACGAGCTGCCCGAGTCCGTGCTGGACGACATCGCCGGCAGCATCGAAATTGCCTACTTCCGCGCCGGCTCCCGGATTCTGGAACTGGGCCAGCAGAACACCGACCTGCACTACATCCGCAGCGGGGCGGTTGAACTTTACCGGCGCTCGGGAGAACTCTACAACCGGCTCGGGGAGGGCGAGATTTTTGCCCATACCGGCCTGCTTATGGGCATGCAGGTCCGGTTTCCCGCCACCGCGATCGAGGACACCCTGATTTACCTGATCCCCAAGCCGGTGTTCCAGCAGCTGTTCAACACCCAGGATGGGTTTGCCGACTATGTGGAAGTCGAGGACCAGAGCCGCCTGCGGGCTGCCATGAACCGGTCACAGCAGGGCAATGAGCTGATGACCTCGCGGGTATCCCGGCTGATCAACCGGGAACCGGTCATGGCCGCCTCCACCGTCCGCCTGCAGGAAGCCGCCCACATCATGACCCGGGAGCGCGTGTCGGCGCTGCCACTGGTGGAAGGCAGCGGCGAGCATGAGGGAGACCTGGTGGGCATCATCACCGACCGGGACCTGCGTACCCGTGCCGTGGCCGATGCCCTGCCCTCGGAAACGCCCGTCGCCGACATCATGTCCCGGGAGCTGATCACCATTCGTGCCGATGCCTATATTTTCGAGGCCATGCTGATGATGCTGCACAACAATGTGCACCACCTGCCGGTGATGGAGAACGGCAAACCCCGGGGTGTCATCGCCTTGTCGGACATCATGAAGTACGAGTCCCAGAACAGCCTGTACGTGGTCAGCAACATCTATCGCCAGCAGGATGTGGAGGGGCTGAAGGCCGTCAGCAAGGATGTGAAGGCCAGCTTCATCCGCATGGTCCACGAGGACGCCAACTCCCACATGATTGGTAGCGCCATGGCCGGTATCGGTCGCAGCTTCACCCAACGCCTGCTGGAACTGGGGGAGGAAAAACTGGGACCACCGCCGGTGCCTTACTGCTTTCTGGCGCTGGGCTCCATGGCCCGGGATGAACAGTTGATCGTCACCGACCAGGACAACGCCATGGTGCTGGATGACAGTTTCGACCCCAAACAGCATGACGAGTATTTCCTCGCCCTGGCCAAGTTTGTCAGCGATGGCCTGGCGCAATGCGGCTATGCCTATTGCACCGGCGATATCATGGCAACCAACAAACAGTGGCGCCAGCCGCTGTCGGTCTGGAAGGACTATTTCACCGACTGGATCGAGAACCCCAAGGCGGAGGCCCTGCTGAACAGCAACATTTTCTTTGACCTGGACGGGGTACACGGTGAAATGAGCTACGCCAAGGCACTGCAGGACCTGATTGCCACCAAGGCCCAGAACAGTCAGCGCTTCCTGGCAATGATGGCCCGTAACGCCATTAACCGCACGCCACCACTGGGCTTTTTCCGTCAGTTCATGCTTGAAGAGGGCGGCAGGCAGCGCAAGACCTTCAACCTCAAGCGCCGGGGCACGGCGCCGGTCTCCGACCTTATCCGGGTTCACGCCCTGGCCTGCGGCTCCCGCCGGCAGAACTCCTTCACCCGGCTTGGCGACATCGCCAGGACACGACTGTTGCCGGACGACGGTGTCGGCAACCTGCGGGATGCCCTGGAATTCATTGCCATTGTGCGTATCCGCCACCAGGCCCTGGCCATGGAAGACGGCCGTGAACCGGACAACAACGTGCGCCCGGAAGACCTGTCGCCGTTCGAACGCAGCCACCTGAAGGACGCCTTCCAGATTGTCAGCCAGGCACAGAAATTCCTCCGCTACCGCTACAACGCCAACATGCCCCGCTAGGCCCTTTCGTGTACCCGGCCGGACACCCGATAACAGGAGGACCATGAACAGGCAGGAAAGCGAACACAGTACGGACGACCTTGCCAGCACGGACTGGCCGGACCGGATGGCGGCACTGGCCGCGGACACCCGTGACCCGCACCTGAAGACCTATTACGAGGCAGGCTGCGTGGCGCCGGCCACGCCCATGTCGGATGTGCCGATGGTGGCCCTGGACTTTGAGACCACCGGCCTGGACCCGGATGAGCACTCTATTGTCAGTGTTGGCCTGGTGCCCTTCACCCTGAACCGGATCCACCTGTCGGGGGCCCGGCACTGGGTAGTCCGACCGCCACTGCCGCTGCACCGGGAATCCGTGACCATCCACGGCATCACCCATTCCGACATTGAGCACGCACCGGACTTCGGGGAGATACTGTCCGAGCTGCTGCCAGCCCTGGCGGGCCGGATCGTGGTGGTGCACTACCGCGCCATCGAGCGCCCCTTCTTCGACGTGGCCATGCGATGGCGTCTGCAGGAGGGAATCCAGTTCCCGGTTATCGATACCATGGCCATCGAGGCCCACCTGAACCCGAACCGCAACCCCACCCGCTGGCAGCAGATACTGGGAAAGAAGCCGGTGTCCATCCGCCTGCCAGACAGCCGGCTGCGTTATCACCTGCCCCACTATCCCGGCCATAATGCCCTGATAGATGCCATTGCCACCGCCGAGCTGCTTCAGGCGCAGATCCGCTATCACTTCTCGCCGGAAACACCGGTCAAGGACCTCTGGCTGTAACCGGGCCTACTCTTCCCGTACCCGGTCGATATACTCGCCATAGCCGGCTGCTTCCATCTCATCCAGGGGAATGAACGCCATGGCGGCGGAGTTCATGCAGTAACGCAGACCAGTGGGCGGCGGACCGTCACTGAACACGTGACCCACATGGGAGTCGGCATGGACGCTACGGATTTCGGTACGGGTCATCCACAGGGTGTTGTCCTCTTTCTCCACCACGGCATCCGGTGTGATAGGCCGCGTGAAGCTGGGCCAACCGGTGCCCGACTTGTACTTGTCCCGCGAGGAGAACAGCGGCTCGCCGGAGATGATATCCACGTACAGGCCCGGCTCCTTGTTGTCCCAGTAGGTATTGTCGAAGGCCCGTTCGGTGCCGTCTTCCCGGGTGACCTCGTACTGCAGGTCGGTCAGTTTTTCCCGCAGGGTGTCGTCGTCCGGCAGGGTGAAGGTTTCCGGGTCAAAACCGGGGCCGGTAACAATCCGGCTGGCTGCCGCCGAACCACCCGCACTGTTACTGGCGCTGTCCGCGCCCGGCTGGAAGCGGGAGAAATCCAGGTCCTGCTCCTCTTCCGTCCAGTACTCATCAATGAACTGGAAGCGACCGCTGTTGAAGGTGTACACCTTGTAGCGGATCGGATTCTTCTTGTAATAGTCCTGGTGGTAGTCCTCGGCCTCGTAGAACCGGTCCAGTTCGGTGATTTCGATCACCACCGGCTTGTCATAACGCCCGGAGTCCGCCAGGGCCTGTTTGGAGGCCTCCGCCAGCCGTTGCTGTTCCTCGTCGTGGTAGAAGATGGCCGGGCGGTACTGTTTACCACGGTCCACAAACTGGCCGTCGGCGTCGGTGGGGTCCATAAAACGCCAGAAGCCTTCCAGCAGCCCTTCATAGGTCATCTCGTCCGGATCGTAGTAGACCTGGACCGCTTCGGTATGGCCGGTGCGACCGGAGGACACCTGCTCATAGGTGGGTGAGGGTTCGCTGCCGCCGGCATAGCCGGAAACCGCCTCCACCACACCGGGAATCTTCTCAAAGCCCGCCTCCACACACCAGAAGCAGCCACCGGCAAAGGTAGCCACGGCCAGGTCGGGGTCATCCGGGGCATGGGCGGAGTCGTTGCCCCGCTGGGCCAGGACCGCGGATGACACGGCCGCCAGTGCCAGCGGTACCGCAACCAGGGTGGCTAGTATAATGCGTTTCATCTTAATGCCTCCTTAACAATGACCCTGCTGGTATCCACTCTGGTTAATGAATTAACCAGGCGAGGTATTAGTATGAGGGCCAGCCCTAACGCCTTGTTCCCGGAGTTGTTACGAATTCATAACGATGAACGATGACTCTCGTACCGGCGGCGGGCATGTCACTGACCTGGGAGTCTACGCGGCAACACGATCCGGAATTCGGCACCACCACCGGCACGGTTACCGGCCCGGATATCCCCCTGTTGCAGGGTCATGATGCGCCGGGCAATGGCCAGACCCAGTCCGGCATGGAGTCCTTCGCCCCGGGCGGCTTCCTGGTTGCCCCGGAAGAAGGGGTCGAAGACGTGGGGCAGATCCCGCTCCGGAATACCCGGGCCGGTGTCACGCACGGCCACCGCCGGCAGGTTGCCACCGGCCAGGGCCAGTTCCACGGTGCCCCCTTCCGGGCTGTAGGCCAGGGCATTGCCGATCAGGTTGTCCAGCACACGCTCGGTCATGGCCACGTCACCAATGGCCAGGGGCATCGCCGGATCACCGGTGACGGTCAGGGTGACATCACGGCGTGCGGCTTCCTGCTGGTGTTTCTGGACCACATCATGGACCAGCTCCGCCAGGGCGAAGGGTTCCGCCTCCGGCTGTCGTTCACAGGCTTCCAGGGAGGCCAGTTCGAACAGTTCGTCCACCAGCCGGCCCAGGCGACGGCTTTCCCGCAGGGCGATATCCAGGAAGGCTTCGCGCTCCTCCGGGGTCAGACGTTCGGAACGCAGGCGCAGGCTCTCGATGTAGCCCTGCATGGACGCCAGCGGCGTACGCAGGTCGTGGGATACCTGGGCCACCAGCCGCCGTCGCTGGGCGTCCTTGTCCTGGAGTTGCCGGATCTGGGAGGTGATGCGGCTGGCCATGTCGTCGAAGGTGGCCCCCAGGTAGTCGATCTCGTCCCGGATCACCGGTCGCTGCTGGCGCCAGGTTTTCCTCGGCTCCCGGCTCATATCGCTGTGCTCGAACTCCGCCACCAGCCCGGTCAGACGGGTCAGGCGCCGGGTCAGCAGGCGGAAGATGGCCAGCCCCGCCAGCAGTACCACCACCAGGCTCACCCCCATGGCCCAGGCGGCCATCTCCATATAATGGCCACTGCGGGCCATGGCCTCGGCGGCGTCGTATTCCTCGCCCCGGAGCACCACGTACAGGTAGCCTTCCCGCCGTTCCTCGGAGGGCACCGGGGTGACGGAGAATACCTTGCGGCGGTCGTGGCTGCGGGGGTCGTCACCCAGTACCGGGTATTCCGCCATGTCACCGAGCAGCCGGTGGATGGGGTCCAGGGACACCCGGTTACGCTTGATCTTGCTGGGGTCGGCGGAGTAGGACAGGATGCGGCCATCGGTATCCAGCAGGTAGATCTCGATGCTGGGATTGATGGTCATGTAGAGCTCGAACAGGGCTTTCAGCGCCTGCTGGTCCAGCTCACCGTCGGCCACCAGGTTACGGTCCGCCACCAGCCGTTTGGCCAGGTCCCGGTTCAGCTCCTGGTCCAGGGAGGCGTTGTACTGTTTCAGGGAGGCCAGACCCAACAGGGTGAACAACACCCCCACCGCCAGCAGCAGCAGGAAGAGGCCAAGGGAGAGCCGGGCAAACAGACTATTGCGCATCATTCAATCCCGCAGCCGGTAACCGACGCCCCAGACGGTTTCCACGAACTCGGGGTGGGCGGGGTCGCGCTCAATCTTGCCGCGCAGGCGGTTTATGTGGGTATTGACGGTATGTTCGTAGCCGTCGTGGTTGTACCCCCAGACGGCATCCAGCAACTGGCTGCGGCTGAACACCCGGCCCGGGTTGGCGGCGAAGTGCCAGAGCAGGTCGAATTCCCGGGCGGTCAGGTCGATGGCCTCGCCATGTACGTCCACCCGTCGCCGGGCCGGGTCGATCCTGAGACCGCCGCGGACGATTTCCTCGTCCGGTCCGCCGGAAGGGTCCTGTTTCGCCATGGCATCCACGCGGCGGAACAGCGCCTTCACCCGGGCGGCCAGCTCGGCCACGCTGAAGGGCTTGGTGAGATAATCGTCAGCACCCATTTCCAGGCCCAGCACCCGGTCCAGCTCGGTGCTCTTGGCGGTGAGCATCAGCACCGGCACATAGTCGGTACCGGCCCTGATTTCACGGCACACCGTCAGCCCGTCCAGGCCGGGTAGCATCAGGTCGAGGATAACCAGGTCCACCCCGCCCTCCCGGAAACGCTCCAGGCCGGTGTCACCCCGGTCCGCCAGCACCGGATGCATGCCCAGGTCCTGGATATGCATCCGCACCAGCTCGGCAATGCCGGGACTATCCTCGATGATCAGTACCGTACGGCTCAAGTGTCGCTCCGTCAGTGGTCGTCCGTGGACTCTTCCATCATGGCATCGTCGTCCATGGAAGTCTTGCCATGGTCGTCGTCCATCATGGTGTCATCGGACATGGCGTCGTCCTTTTTCATCATGTCGTCGCCATGGTCGTTGCCCATCATGCCGTCGCCGTTCATGGTTTCGTCATGCATGGCCTTGTCGTCCATCATGTCGTCACCCATGGCGTCTTTTTCCATGTCGCCCGCCAGGGCATGGGTGGACAGGGTGGCCAGCAGCAGGGTGAAGGTCAGTGCGAGGGTTTTCATGGTGCTCTCCTTGAGGTCAGGGTGGTGAATCAGGCGTTTGCCCGTTTCGACAACCGAGTATGGAGAGACCCCGTCACGGCTTCCTCACAGTCGATTAAACAGTGTGTCCGTGTTTTATCACAAATGTATCACGCCAGAGGAAAGCATCACGCCAGCCCCGGGGGTGGAAGCTGGCGTGATGTTCCGGCATTACCGTTCAGGGATTGCCGGCGTGGGGCACCGACACCCGGGCGGTGTAGAGGGCGGCTTCCTCAGCCTGCTTGCGACGCTTGGCGGAGGAGTCCGGGGCGCAGCACATCAGCAGTGTTCGGCCATCGGTGTCCCCCAGCATGCAGGCAAAGACGCCCAGGCCGTCCGGGGCCTTGATCTCGTCGGTGATCTCCCCGCCTTCCGCCACACGGATGCAGCGCTGGTTGAAGGCGTCGGCGATCCAGATCTGGCCCTCGGCGTCCATACCGCAACCGTCCGGGCCGATACTGAGCTGCTTGAGCATATCGGCACGGGGGCCGGGTGAAGGCCGCGAGCCGAATTCCGCCCAGTCACGACGGTCATACAACTCGCCATCGTCGGCAATGGTGAAGGCCGTCATGCGGTTGCCGAAAGTCTCACCCACCACCAGGGTCTTCTGGTCAGGCGTGATCACCATGCCGTTGGGGAAGTAGAGATCCTCCGCCGCGACGCTGAGCTTGCCGTCGGGGGCAATCCGCACCAGTTTGGCCGGTTCCAGGTCGGCGCCGGCCATCAGGTCAAAACCGAAGTTACCGACCCAGACATTGCCATCGTTGGCCACCACCAGGTCATTGACATGACCGGTGGCATAGCCGGACAGGTCGGCGTATTCCGATACCGCCCCATCCGGCGTCCGGCGCATGACCTTCCGGTCCACCATGGAGACATAGAGCAGCGAGTCGTCCGGCAGCCAGCCCAGGCCGGATGGCTGCTGGGGCACATCCGCCACTTTCTCCACCAGGCCGTCCATGGTCACCGTGTAGATGGCATGACGGTAGAAATCCGATACCCACCAGCGGTCATCCCGCCAGCGGGGGCCCTCGAAAAAGCGGCCACCGTCAGTGAGCAGGTTTACGTCTGCCATGGTTCCATCTCCCTTAGAGGCTGCCCATCAGGCGACCACGGATAATCTCGTCCGCCTCGCTCATGATGCGGTTGATCAGTTCCTCACAGGATGGCACATCATGGATCAGGCCGGCTACCATACCGCAGCTCCAGGCGGCTTCGTCCATCTTGCCTTCGTGCAGCACCATCTTGCCCTTGGCGCCGGTGACCAGGTGGCGGATATCGTCGATCTGGGTGTCGGCACCCTTCTCGTTTTCGATGCGAAGGATCTCGTCCACGGCGGCGTTCTTCATCACACGCTCGGTGTTACGCAGCGGGCGCATCACCAGGCGGGTCTGCAGCTCGTCGGACTCGACAATCGTTTCCTTGACCCGGTCGTGGACCGGGGCCTCCCGGGTGGCCAGGAAGCGGGTGCCCATGTTCATGCCGTCGGCCCCCAGGGCCATTGCCGCCACCAGGCTGCGGGCATCGGCCATGCCGCCGGAGGCGACGAACGGAATCTCCAGTTCCTCGGCCGCCCGGGGCAGCAGGATGAAGTTGGGGATGTCGTCCTCGCCCGGATGACCGCCGCACTCGAAACCGTCGACACTCACCGCGTCACAGCCGATCTTCTGGGCTTTGAGGGCATGGCGCACGGAGGTGCACTTGTGGATGACCTTGATGTCGTGCTCTTTAAGCAGAGGCATATACTTCTCCGGGCTGCGACCGGCGGTTTCAACGATCTTCACGCCGCCGTCGATAATGGCCTGGATGTATTCCGGATAGGGGGGTTCCTTGAAGGACGGCAGGAACGTCAGGTTGACGCCGAAGGGCTTGTCGGTCATTTCCTTGCAACGGGCGATTTCCTTCGCCAGATCTTCCGGGGTGGGCTGGGTCAGCGCAGTGAGGATGCCCAGGCCGCCGGCATTGGAGACGGCGGCCGCCAGCTCCGCGTAGCCGACCCAGTGCATGCCGCCCTGGATGATCGGATGCTCGATGCCAAACAGTTCAGTGATTCTTGTCTTCATGGAACGCCCCTGTTACGAAAAGTCGTGGGTGGGTTTTCTGTTTAACGAAATGGCGTTCCATTATTCATCAGGAAACGGTGATTTACAAAAAAGGGGCGCCCGAAGGCGCCCCCTGATCTGGACCGCCGGCTTACAGGTCATTCCAGAATCCGCATTTGTGGCGGGTTGAGAAGTCATTCACCGCCAGGTTGCCGATCTGCGCCGGGTCCAGTTCCAGCATGTTGCTGTTGGCCTGGACGTTCTCCCACATCACCCCGGTACCGTCGCTGGTGTTGGGATCACCGTTGGTGGCGAAGGAGGCCCAGTAGGCGGTCATGGCGTCTGCCAGATCCAGTGAGGCTTCATCGGTCATGCCCCTGGCCTCCCGGCTGGCGCGGTTTCCAAACACATACTGGATCTCGAAGGCGTGGGCGGCCCCCAGGTCGAAGGTGTTCCCGGCAGGAATAATGGAAGGCGCATCCCGGTCCGTGAATTCGTAGGCATACACCATCTCACCGCCGGCAGCCAACTGCTGCAACTGGGGCACGGACGGGCAGGCAAAGCGGATGTCGGTATTGATGGCGCTGACAGCGATGCTGACATTGTCGTAGTCCGCCGTGTCGTACTCGGCCACCACCGCATCGGCGTCGTCCTCACCCACCAGGGCGACCACTTCGTCCCGGTAGTCCTCCTCCTTGAGCATGGCCTGGGCTGCGGCATCCTCCGGGGTGGCTCCACCCTCGATCAGCGCGCCGATCCGGGTGAGTTCGGCAATACCCACGAACAGCCGGCCTTCATCCAGGTTGCTGCCTGCGATCACCGGAACCTTGTTGTAATCCCCATCGGCCAGGGAGGTCTTTACATCCTTCGGCAGGATGTCCGAGCGCAGGCTTGGCACATAGCTCAGCCCCGCCGCCTGCTGGGCCTCGAGGATAGTCTGGGCGTCCAGGTCGCGGATGCAGTCGATGTCACCGCACCCCAACCCATCGTAGAAAGTGTCTCCGGCAGCCTGCATCGTCGCCTGGGTGGGCTGGTCTATCTGACCAATATAGGCACCACTCTGGATAATGGCCCTGTGGAAAAGATCCCCAGAAGCGGGGGAGGCAATATGGGTCAGCACACTGGCACCACCAGCGGACTCGCCGAAAATGGTGACGTTGCCCGGGTCACCCCCAAAGTTGGCGATGTTGTCCTGCACCCATTGCAGGGCCAGTTGCTGGTCCATGATGCCGTAGCTGCCGGACGGGCCATCCAGGTCCGGGTGGGACAGGAACCCCAGCACGCCCATGCGATAGTTCACGGTGACCACCACCACATCATGCTCGAGCAGCCCGGATGGTGTATAGCTGCCACCGCCGGACCCGGTCTCGAAGGAGCCGCCGTGGATCCAGACCATCACCGGTCTGCCCTCGGCCTCTTCCGGGGTATAAACGTTCAGGTAGAGACAGTCCTCGGTGGACTCGGATGCACCGAAGGTACTGGCAGGCTGGATACAGCTCCCGCCGAACTCGTCCGCCACCAGTGTGTCGTCCCAGGGCTCGGCGGGCACCGGATCCGCATAGCGCAGATCGCCAACCGGAGGCTGTGCGTAGGGGATGCCGCGGAAAGCCAGGCCATAGCTCTCCCTGACGCCTTCCACCTGGCCCTGCTGGGTTTCGCGAACGTTGGCCGGACGCTCATTGTCGGTGTCGTTGTCAGAGCCCGAGGAAGAGCCGCCACAGCCCGTGAGCAGTGCCAAGCCAAGAAAAGCCCCGAACGCCAGCGGCCAGGCCCTGTTTCGTATGGATATCATGTTAATGCCTCATTGTTATTGTTTCGGAAGGATCCGTTCATTCGTCATTGCCCTAATAAAGCGAGCATTCGCTTTGTTAGGTATGCACAGAGAGGGTAATCCCGTAGCCGGTAGCTGTCTGGAGCAGGAAGTTCCAATGTGAGGCGTCAGGTGAGACTGAAGTTTTGTTCAGTGGATTATCCGTGGGCACACAGGCCGGCCCGGGGAAAGCGACCTTGCGTCATTCCCCGGGCTGGGCCGCACGATCAGGGCGCTACGATGGGAGGATTGTCCCAGTAGTCACAGTTGTGGGCGTCCTGGGCGGCACTGGCATTCACCAGGGCATCGTTACCCAGGGTGGACGGTTCCAGCGCCATCAGTTCGCCACTGGTGCCGAAGGTCGGCCAGGTGGCCGTGCCATCGCTGGCGCTCGGGTCGCCATTGCGGGCGAACTGGACCCAGTACTGGATCATCTGTTCGGATAGGGCGATCTGGGCATCGGTAGCATCCCGGGCACGCATGGTGTCTTCGGAGTTCAGCACGTACTGGATTTCAAGAGCGTGGGCGGCGCCCAGGTCGAAGCTCAGGCCGGCGGTAAGCTCGGGACCGAACAGACTCGGCGCATCCTGATCTGTAAACCAGTAACCGAAGGCGCTCACGCCCTGATCCGACAGGCTTTCGATCTGGTCGAACTGGTTGCAGGCGAAACGCCAGGAGGTCTGGATGGAGGCCAGGGCCAGAGTGTACTTCTCATCGCCTGCCGAATCGTCGAAGGCGGGGGTGATCAGTTCGCCACCGCTGCTTGCCGGCGTGGTATCCAGATAATCCTCCGCGATTCTGGCAGCATCCAGCCCCCGGGGGTCTGAAGCCAGCAGCGTGGCCACTTCGGTCCCGTACTCCGCTTCCGTCACCGTGTCCATGGAGCCCGCCACCAATGCAGACACCTCATCCAACGCCAGGAACAGACGACCCTCGTTCAGGTTATTGCCGGTCATGACCGGGATCGTCTGCGGGAAGGCATCGTTATCCAGTGCGTCCTGGATAGAGTACGGCAACATGCCCTCTCCGTATGTCGGGTTGAACCAGAGATCACCCTGGGCATCGAGGATAGCCGATGCGTCGATGCTCCCGTCCCGCAGGCAGGCTGCCACATCGGGCGAGTCATCACAGCCCAGGGCAGCGATAACCGGGTCGCCGATATTGGCTTCACCAAAGGCCTGGGGAATCTGCGTCGGCTGGTAAGCCCCGCTCTGCACGATGGCCTTGTGGAACAGGCCCTCGGAGCCTGTGCCGGCTCCAGCGGAGACAAGCTGTGACAGCACGCTGTGGCCGCCGGCGGATTCGCCAAAGATGGTTACATTGTCCGGGTTGCCACCAAAGGCTTCGATATTGTCCTGTACCCATTGCAACGCCAGTTGCTGGTCCATCAGACCATACTGACCACTGCCCTCGGGCAGGCCGTCCACCGGCAGGAAACCGAGGACACCCAGGCGGTAGTTCATGGTAACCACCACTACATCCTCCGCCACCAGCCGTGAGGGTTCATAGGAGCTGCCACCGGAACCGGTGATAAAGGCACCACCATGGATCCACACCATCACCGGCAGATCGCTCCCCCTTTCAGGGGTGTAGACATTCAGGAAGAGGCAGTCCTCGTCCAGGCTGTCTTGGAAGCCGTTGAAGGCACTGCCGGACTGGGGACAACTGTTACCAAACGCATCCGCCTCGAGCACTCCGTCCCAGGCATTAGCGGGCTCGGGCGGTGCGAAACGCAGGTTGCCCACCGGCGGTTTGGCATAGGGAATACCCCGGAAGGCAATCATGCCGGACTCCAGGGTACCGTTCACGGCGCCCTGGCTGACCGTGACCTCGGTATCCACCGACCCGATCGGATCGTCATCGGACCCGGAGCCCCCACCGCCACCGCACCCCGCCAACAGTGTCGCCGCCAGCGCAGTACTCAGGGACATCTGCCAGAACCTGTTCTTGTTATACCGTTTCATTGTTCAGTCAGCCTCAATCTGTTGTTCTTGTGGCCTGGCCGGGCATGACCGGACAGGGATGTTTTCGAGGGAGGACCGTTCCCTTCGGGAATCGAAGGGTCGAAAACCTGTACACAGATTAAAGGGAGGCAATGGGGGCTGTCTGGAGCCCCGCGGAGCAAGTGTTGCGGGAGATGGTCAGTCGTGTCACTTCCTTGTGACACGTTCTGCAAATCGCCTCACTGGTCGGAGAGACGCCGCCGCAGGGTGAACGGGGAGAAGTAACGCTTGCCGGGGAAGTCATCCGAGAAGGTACGGGTCTTGTCGGATTCGTTGGTCAGGCCAATCACATGGTAAATGCCCTTGTGAAGGTCATGGTAGGCCTCCAGGTCCGTCCACACGCCCGGCATGTCGTAGAAATTCTTGAGCATGGCGGTGGTGACACGCCAGAGGTTGCCGCTGTCGTCGTACTGGTCAACCACGGCCACGTTCCAGCTATCCTCGTCGATATAGAACACCCGCTTATGGTACAGGTGGCGGGCATCCTCCCGCAGTGTGGCTTCCACCACATGCACCCGGTGCAACTCCCAGCGCATCAGTTCCGGGTTCAGGTGCTGGTCACCAAGCACTTCGTCGTAGGTGTACTCGTCACTGGTGATCTGGAAGTTGTTATAGGGGATGACCATTTCCTCAAGCCCCTTGTACTCCCAGTTGTACCGGTCGAGGGCGCCGTTGAACACGTCGGTATCATCTACCGTACGCAGGCCACCGGAGGACGCAATCGGGGCGTCGTAGGCCAGGCTGGGAGCACGGCGCACGTCACCGGCGCTGAAGCCCCAGGCCTTGCGGGGTTCCTTTACCTGGTCAAGGGTTTCATGCACCAGGATACCGCCGCCGGCGTACTGCTCGGGCGCAATCACCGTGGACAGGTAATAGTTGATGATGTTGTCGAGGGTTTCCGCGCTGCCGCCTTCCCTGTTCCAGTTGAAGAAGACTTCCTGGCGCATGGTTACCGGGCGGAACTGGCCCCCGACCACAACCACTTCGGAATACTCCCGCTCCATGTACCGGCCACGCCACCGGGTCAGGTGGTTCCACATGGCCTGCATGGCCTGCTCTTCGTTGGAGCCATGCAGGATCGGGAACGGATGGCCGCCAAAGGCATCCTGGATACCATTACCGCCATCCACCAGGGAAGCGGAGGTGGCGTTGCTACGGGTATTCTCAATGATGTGCTCGGGCGCGGTATGGGTCCGTCGGGTCGGGAAGACCCGAACCTTGAAGGTTTCCGGGTAACGGTTGATCAGCGCCGCCACACCGTCCGGCAGCACGTCCCGGTACTCTTCGATGTTGTCGATGGTGACCACATAGCGGGGCTCATCGTCGGGATAGGGGTTGATATGGTGGTCACCGGTTCCCTCGTAACCGTCCGGAATGGTGGTATCACCACCGATCCAGCGGGGAATGGTGCCTGCCGAGTTACCGGCACGGACAGCACCGAATGGCGTCAGGCTGTTGCCCAGGCGATACGCCTGATTCTGGGTAACAGCGGCCTGGGTGGACGTCACGCTGACCATGGCCAGCAATGATACGCACAGTGCGGGGATCAGGTTTTTTCGCATAGTCTCGTACATCTGGGCAGACCATCTTATTGTTTTGAGAACATAACAGGAGTCCGCCACTCACAGACTCCTGTCGCGCAGGTCTCATGGACGTTATGGGATTTGGTCTCATTCTTTACTATTTTTCATGGCCATGCCACCTCAAAACATGGCGGTTACACGCCGTTACACAGTGGCGAGCAACCTATCACGCTCATTTAACACCAGTTAACAAAGGGGTTTACTCGGACAGCCTTCGGCGCAGGGTGAAGGGAGAAAAGTACCGCTTACCCGGAAACTCGTCCCTGAACACCCGCGAACCCTCGGTTTCGTTGACCAGGCCCTGCACGTGATACCGGCGGACCTTGAGGTCGTGATAGGCGGCAATATCAATCCACACGCCCGGCATATCGTAGAAGTTCTTCAGCATGGCCATGGTCACCCGCCAAAGATTGCCCTCATCATCGTACTGGTCCGCCAGGGCGATGTTCCAGCTATCCTCGTCAATGTAGAACACCCGTTTGTGGTAGAGGTGGCGGGCATCCTCCCGCAGGGTGGCCTCCACCACATGTACCCGGTGCAGTTCCCATCGGGTCAGGTCCGGGTTCAGGTGATGGTCACCAAGTACCTCGTCGTAGCTGTACCGGTCACTGGACAGTTCGTAGTTGTTGTAGGGGATCAGCTTTTCGTGCACCCCCTGGTACTCCCAGTTGTAGCGGTCCAGGGCGCCATTGAAAACATCGGTGTCGTCCACGGTCCGCAGGTTGCCGGATGAGGCAATCGGCGCATCGTAGGCCAGGCTGGGCGCGCGGCGAACCTCACCGGCACTGAAGCCCCAGGCCTTACGGGGCTCTTTGACCTGGTCCAGGGTCTCGTGCACCAGAATACCGCCACCGGCATATTGCTCGGGCGCCAGCACCGTGGACAGGTAGTAGTTGATGATGTTGTCGAGGGTTTCCGCGCTGCCACCTTCCTTGTTCCAGTTGAAGAAGACCTCCTGTCGCATGGTGATGGGGCGGAACTGGCCCTGGACCACCACCACTTCGGCGAATTCCCGCTCGGTATACCGGCCGCGCCAGCGGGTGATGTGATTCCACACCGCCTGCATGGCCTTTTCCTCACTGGAGCCGTGGAGGATCGGGAACGGGTGTCCACCGAACGCGTCCTGCACGCCATTGCCCCCGTCAACCAGGCTGGCGCTGGTGGCATTTCTGCGGGTGTTCTCTGCGATGTGGTCCGGTGCGGTGTGATTCCGGCGGGTGGGAAACACCCGTAGCCTGAAGGTTTCCGGATAGGCCTGCAGCATCGCCGCCGCACCGTCCGGCACCACGTCACGGTACTCCGACAGGTTGTCGGCGGTCACCACATAGCGCGGCTCATCGTCAGGATACGGGTCGATGTGGTGGTCACCGGTTCCCTCATAGCCTTCCGGAATGGTGATATCACCTCCGGTCCAGCGGGGAATGGTGCCGTCGGAATTACCGGCTCGAATGGCGCCAAAGGGGGTCAGGCTATTGCCCAGACGATTGGCCTGGGCCTGGGAAACGGCAGCACTAGCCGTTGGTATCAAGTTTGCCATCAACAACGAAAGACAGAGGGCGGGGATCAGTTTCTTGTACATGGTTTTACATCCCTGGACCAGTATGGATAACAGCAGGAACGCGGGCGCCGCCCCTGCCGGCTAAAGGACATGGTGAATGCAGTGTTGTGGAATGCGGCTCCCCGTCCGACACCAGGCTCTCAAGAAATGACCACAGAAGCCGTTATGCCTGCACAGGCGGTATGTCAGGTTACATTTTGGAACGGCACTCCCGCCACAAACCCGGATAATAAATACACAGTTTTCCCGGCCCGATGTCCTTTTAACCTTGGAGTTTTAACATGAAACTGGTGGAACGACTGCGTATCCGTTCACGTCTATTAATAGCCGTATTGGTTCCTGTGCTGGTAACCGCCGGCGCCGTGGCATGGGTCACCGCTCAGCAGCTCAGTGCCGACGGTGAGGCCGAGGTCGAACGCCTGCGCAGCAACCTGCTGGAAGCTCACAAGACCGGCCTGAAGAATCTCGTTGAAGGTGCACGTGCGCTGATCCGCGAGGAGTACGACGAGCAAGCCTATCCGGAAGCGGAGGCGAAGGAACGAGTCCGGGACAAGCTCCGCTCCATTGTGTTTGGCGATAACAACTACCTTTATGCTTATCGTGACGACTCCTATATGCTGATTTACGCTCCGGACCCCAGCATGGAGGGCCCATCCAAGGAATCGACACCGGCAAGAAAGGCACTGCTGGCCAAGTTGTTTGAAGTGGGCCGGAATGGCGGCGGCTTCTTCCGTTACGAGTTCGACAACCCTGCAACGGCGGAAGAAGTTCCCGAGCCCAAGCTGTCCTATTCCATCACCCTGGACCGCTGGAACTGGGTGATCGGCGCCGGTGTCTACATTACTGAGATCGACCATGCCGTGGCGGCCGCGCGGGAAGAAATCAATGCGCAGATTCGCAGTGCCCTGCTGACCATCCTGGGTATCACCTTGGTGATTGTGGTCATTGCCGTAGGTTTCGGCATTTTCATGGGGCGGACCGTTACCGTGCCCCTGCGCAATGTCACTCGCACCATGCAGGATATTGCCGAAGGCGAAGGCGACCTCACCCGCCGCCTGCCGGACGATGGCAACGATGAACTGGCCGAGCTGGGACACCAGTTCAATGCGTTTGTAGGCAAGATTCACAGCACCATTCGCGAAGTGGGCGACACCACCCACCAGGTGGCCTCGGCCGCGGAGGAACTGAGCCGGGTGGCGGAAGAGACCCGCGCCTCGGTGCAGGTCCAGGGTTCAGAGACCGACCAGATCGCCTCCGCCATCAACCAGATGGCCGCCACCATCCACCAGATCTCGAAGAACGCCAACGAGGTGCAGCAGGCCGGGGCGGATGCCGACCGCCTGGCCAAGGATGGCGGCCAGACCATGGCCGGCTCCCAGCAGTCGGTGAACAGCCTGTCCCGGAATATCCTGGAAAGCGCCGAGGCCATCGACGCCCTGGCCTCCCGCAGTGACGAGATCCAGAAGGTGCTGGACGTGATCCACGAAGTCACCGACCAGACCAACCTGCTGGCCCTGAACGCCGCCATCGAGGCCGCCCGGGCCGGCGAGCATGGCCGTGGCTTCGCCGTGGTCGCCGATGAGGTGCGCCAGCTGGCCAAGCGCAGTGGCGAGTCCGCCGGCCAGATCCGCGAGATGATCGATGGCTTTATCCGTGAGTCCCGCAGCGCGGTGGAGCGCATGCGTTCCTCCCAGGGCCTGTCGGAGGAGACTGTGGAGCGTATCAACCACGCCAGTTCGGCCCTGAGCACCATCGAGCAGTCGGTGGAGCACATCCACGATCAGGTGACGCAGATCGCCACGGCCTCCGAGGAGCAGAGCCAGGTGGCCGAGGAGATCAACAAGAACGTGGTGCGCATCGTGGAGGCGGCCCAGAACAGCGACACCGGCGTCACCCAGACCAACGAGGCCAGCCAGGA
>NZ_JBJJKZ010000021.1:0-40587 GCF_045449695.1 Marinobacter shunpengi | reverse complement strand
GTGCAGGGCAACTCGGACATCTCCATCTGGGTGACCTACTACATGCTGCCCCTGGGCTGCGGGCTGATGGTGCTGGTGGTGCTGTACAAGCTGATCATGAGTTTCCTGCCCCAGGAGAGTGGCCTGGATACCGAGCGTGCCAAAGCCGACGAACTCGACCCGGACTGACGAGAGACAATAATAATGAGTGACGTACAGATTGGCCTGACCGGTCTTGGCCTGATCATCTTCCTGATTGCCCTGCGTATCCCCATCGGCGTCACGCTGGTGGGGGTGTCCTTTGGTGGCCTGTGGTACCTGATGGGCTTCAACGTGGCCTGGGGATCCCTGGGCATCATTCCCTACCAGTTTGCCACCAACTGGGTGCTCAGTTCGGTGCCCATGTTCCTGCTGCTGGGCTTTATCTGCTACCACACCCAGCTCACCCAGGGCATGTTCCGGGCGGCGCGGATGTGGCTGTCCGGCATTCCCGGGGGCCTGGCCATTGCCGCCATCTTCGGCTCCGCCGGGTTTGCGGCGGTGTCCGGTTCGTCGGTGGCCTGTTCCGCGGCCATGGGGCGGATTGCCGTGCCGGAAATGGTGAAGTACCGCTACAACCCGGAACTGGCCACCGGCACCGTGGCGGTGGCGGGCACCATCGGGGCGCTGATTCCGCCGTCCATCATCATGATCCTGTACGGCATCATCGCCCAGGAGTCCATCACCGGGCTGTTCCTGGGGGGGATCTCCGCCGGTATCCTCACCGCCATCGGTTACATCACCGTGGTGCTGGTGCGGGTCAAGCTGAACCCGGAGCTGGCCCCGGACACCAATGAACAGATTCCCTTCGCCGACAAGGTGTGGGCGCTGAAGGACACCTGGCCGGTGATCCTGATCATGATCGGTATCTTCGGCGGCCTGTTTGGCGGCATCTTCACGCCCACCGAGGCGGGCGCGGTGGGGGCCTTCCTGTCGCTGGTGGTGGCGGCCATCAAGGGCAGCCTGACCTGGGGGCGGTTCCGGGATGCGATCCTGGAAACCCTGCTGACCACCAGCGCGCTGATCATCATCGCCGTGGGGGCCAGCCTGCTGACCCGCTTCCTGGCCCTGTCCGGTGCCGGTGATTTCCTGTCCGAGTGGATCATCGGCCTGGATGCTTCCACCGTGGTGATCCTGCTGGCCATCGTGCTGATCTACATCCTGCTGGGCATGTTCCTGGAGCCCATTGGCGCCATGCTGCTGACGCTGCCCATCGTGTTGCCGATCATCGATAACCTGGGCCTGAGCCTGCTGTGGTTTGGCGTGGTACTGACCAAGTTGCTGGAGGTGGGCATGATCACCCCGCCCATTGGCATGAACGTGTTCGTGATCAAGAGTGTGGTGGGCAAGCTGGTAAGCACCGCGCAGGTCTTCCGGGGGATCTTCTGGTTCCTGGTGATGGACCTGTTCGTGCTGTTCCTGCTGATGGCCTTCCCGGACATCATCCTGTTCCTGCCGGGGCTGGGTAAGTAAGACGGAGATCAAGAATGAGCAACGACCTTATTTCAGTCGCAAGCTGCGCCGATGCCTTCCCGGACCGGGAAAAGGCTGAAGAGATCGCGGCCAGGGTGGAGCGCTTCGTCCGCGAGGTGGTTGTGCCTTACGAGACTGACCCACGGCGGGACCACCATGACTGTCCGACCGATGACCTGACCCGGGAGCTGCGGCAGAAGGCCCGGAAAGCCGGTGTGCTGACCCCCCATATCCTGCCGGATGGCAGTCACCTCAGCCAGCGTGGTACCGCCCGGGTGCTGATCAAGAGCGGACTGTCTCCCCTCGGCCCACTGGCCTGCAATACCGCCGCGCCGGACGAAGGCAACATGTTCCTGCTTGGCAAGATGGGCAGCGACAGGATCAGGGAGCGCTTCCTGGAGCCCATCGTCAGGGGAGAGAAACGGTCGGCGTTCTTCATGACCGAGCCGGCGGCGGAAGGCGGCGCCGGTTCCGATCCCTCCATGATGCTTACGGAATGCCGGAAAGAAGGCGATGAGTGGGTCATCAACGGTCGCAAGGCGTTCATCACCGGCGCCGAGGGGGCTGGCGTGGGCATCATCATGGCCAAGGCGCCCGAAGGCGCCTGCATGTTCCTGGTGGACCTGCCGGACCCGGCGATCCGGATCGACCGGGTGCCACGCACCATCGACAGCTCCATGCCCGGTGGTCATGCCACCGTCACCATCCGGAACCTGCGTGTGCCCGACGACCAGATGCTGGGCGCGGCGGGGGACGGCTTCCGCTACGCCCAGGTGCGCCTGGCGCCGGCCCGTTTGTCCCATTGCATGCGCTGGCTGGGGGCCTGTATCCGCGCCAACGAGATCGCTTCCGACTACGCCAACCGTCGCGTGGCGTTCGGCAAGCCGCTGGTGGACCACGAGGGCGTTGGCTTCATGCTGGCGGAGAACCTGATCGATATCCAGCAGTGCCAGTTGATGATCGACTGGTGCGCCAGCGTGCTGGACCGTGGCGATAACGGTAATGTGGAGAGTTCCATGGCCAAGGTCTCCGTCAGCGAGGCCCTGATGCGTATCGCCGACCGGTGCGTGCAGGTGATGGGAGGCTCAGGCGTGACCGAGGATTCCATCGTGGAGCAGGTGTTCCGGGAGGTCCGGGCCTTCCGGGTGTATGACGGTCCCACCGAAGTGCACAAGTGGTCCCTGGCCAAGAAGATCAAGAAGCACTGGAAGCAGGCTAACGAGTAAACGGCACCGGTCGCCATCCCCGCAAGGGTGCCCTGGCATCCCGGTCGGGGCCATTGGCGGTTCCTGATCAGGCCTCCCGATTCAGGAAGTCGGCCACCTGTCGGTAGGTATCCCCGCAGGCGTCCGGCACCAGGTCCTCCAGGTTCAGGTAGGCGTGGATCATGTCGGCGTAGTCCTTCAGCCGGCAGGTGACGCCTGCTTTCTCCAGCTTGCGGGCATAGGCAACTCCCTCGTCATGGAGCGGGCAGAAGCCGGCGGTGACCACTAGCGTTGCCGGCATGCCCTCCGGCACTGGCATATGTAGCGGTGATGCAGCGCGGCGGTCCTCGCCGCCAGCGAAATAGTGATCGAAATACCAGCGGATCCTGGCCTCCTCCAGCAGGTACCCCTCGCCGTGCCTGTTGATGGATGGGTGGTCCATGGTGTAGTCCAGGCTCGGATAGAGGAGGATCTGATCAGTCAGGTTCAGTTCAGGATCTCCCGCCACCTGCCGGCTGACGGTGGCTGCGTAGGTGCCGCCGCCGGAGTCCCCTGCCAGTGCCAGCCGGCGTTCAAAGACCACACTTTCGTTTTCCAGTAGCGACCACACCTGACGGGTCACCGCCAGGCAATCGTTGAGCCCGCCCGGGTAGGGGGTTTCCGGCGCCAGTCGGTAATCCACCGACAGCACCAGCCAGCCGCTGGCATCGGCCAGTTTGCGGGCGATGGGGTCGTAGACCTGGACGCTGCCGGCCATATGGCCACCGCCATGGAAGAACAGCATCACCGGCTTCTCGGTACCGGGGGCCGGATCGTAGAGTCGAACCGGAATGTTGCCGTCCGCGGACGCCACCTGCAGGTCCCTGACTCGGGGCAGATCCGGCGCCTGGGTAACAAAGGTGTTGGTAATGCCGGCCAGGCTGTCCCTTACCATCCGGGGAGTGGCTTCCACGCCGCGGGCCTTCTGATCGGCGACCAGGGGGTTGAGCTGGTCAAGCCAGGCGCGCAGGTTGGGATGTACGTTGGTCATCGGGTTCTCCATAGCCGGCGGGCTCAGTGCTGGAACAGCACCAGGGCTTCGCCATCGCAGATCAGTCGGCCATCGCGGCCGGTGCACCGGGTGGTCAGGTTCACCAGTGCCTTGTCCCGGCGCAGTCGGCTGACGGTCACCGACGCCTGCAGGGGTTCATCCGCGTCGGCGGTGGCGTGGAAGGTCATGGCCTGCTTCAGGTAATTGGTGCCGTGGCCTGGCAGGTCCTCGCCCAGCAGGCAGGAGAACAACCCCGCAATCAGTGGTTCCGGAACGCCCTGCCAGTCATCGTCCAACTGGCAAAGCTGGCTCCAGTCGTGGATGTCATCGGCGGAGAAACGTCGTTCCAAGGTGGCGGACTGGCCCTCGCTCAGGGCATCGAAACGTTCCAGGCTCATGCGGCGTCCTCCCGGGCCAGGGTCAGTTGGCACCGGCCGGTCAGGCAGGTTTCGCCGTCCTCCCGGGTGATGGTGGTCTGCAGGGTGAGGGTATTGCCGTTGCGGTCCAGTTCCTCCACGGTCAGTTCCAGCGCCTCACCGGCGTAGGCCGGGGACGGGAACATCAGGTCCTGGCTCTCGAGCACGGCGCCGGGCCAGGTGCGGGCCAGCAGGCTGCGCACCACACTGAACAGCAGCATGCCGTGGGAGACGGTGCGGCCAAAACTGGTGCGGGCCGAAAACTCCGGGTCCACATGGATCGGGTTGTGGTCGCCGCTGAGGCGGGCGAAGCGGTCGAAGTCCGCCTGGGTGAGCATGAAGGTCTGCTCACAGGGAATGGTGGTGTCGGTCATGGTCAATCCTGTCTGAGAACCTGTTTGGTTACCTTGCCCAGGGCGTTACGGGGCAGCTCTTCCACGAACTGGAAGTACCTGGGCACCTTGTAGCCGGCCAGCCGTTCCCGGCACCAGGCATTGAGATCGGTCGAATCCGGTTCGTCGCTGTCGGGCTTCAGGCACAGGAAGGCCTTGCCCACCTCGCCCCATTTCTCGTCCGGCACGCCGATCACCGCCACCTCGCTGACAGCGGGATGTTCCACCAGTACCCGCTCCACCTCGGCGGGGTAGACGTTCTCTCCGCCGGAAATGAACATGTCCTTCCAGCGGTCAACGATGTAGTAGCAGCCGTCCTCGTCGCAGCGGGCCACGTCGCCACTATGCAGCCAGCCGTCCGGCTCGATGGCCTCGCGGGTGGCATCGGGGCGGTTCCAGTACCCCGGTGTGATGTTGGGGCCGCGGATCAGCAGCTCGCCGGATTCGCCCGGGGCGACATCTTTTCCATCGGTGCCGACAATGCGGACCTCGGTGAGCAGTTGTGGGCGCCCCACGGAGCCGATCTTGTCCAGCACATCCGCTTCATCCAGCAGGAACACGGTGGGGCCGGTTTCGGTCATGCCCATGCCGGTACGTACCCGGATGCCCTGGTCCACGAATCGCCGGGCCACCGGCAGGGCCAGCGGCGCGCCGCCACAGCCCCAGGAGCGGACGTTACGCAGCCGCTCCCCGCTGAACGACGGGTGCTCCAGGATCGCCTGGTAGACCGCCGGCACCCCGAAGAAGATGGTGGCGCGCTTCTCCAGCACGTCCATGGTCTGGTCCGGGTCGAAATTGCGGGCCACCAGCACGCAGCCGCCCGCCAGGAACACCGCCGAGGAGTAGAGGTTAATGCCGGCGGTGTGGAACAGGGGCAGCACGTTCAGCAGGGTGTCCTGGCCGGTCAGGTCCACCGCCAGGCCGATGTTCAGGTAGTTGCTCATCATCATGCGGAAGGTCTGAATGACCCCCTTGGGCCGGCCGGTGGTGCCGGAGGTGTAGAGCAGGTACCAGGGGGTATCCGGGTCCCGGTCCGGATGGGCGCGCAGGTCCGGCTGCGTATCCGCCAGGTCCGCATCGTAATGGCGGCAGTCATCGGCCCTGCCGTCCAGGTCCACCAGTTGATCGGTATAGCCCGAGGCCCTGAGTTTGCGGGCGCTGTCGGTGAATTCCTCACCGAACACCAGGACGCCGGGGGAGCAGTCCTCCATCAGCTGTTCCAGCTCCGGCTGGGCCAAGCGCCAGTTCAGGGGCACCAGGATGAGGCCGGCCTTGGCGCAGCCGAACAGCATGGCGAAGAATTCCGCCCGGCTATGGCCCAGGAAGGCGACCCGGTCACCCTTACTCAGACCCCAGTGGCTGAGGGCTGCTGCGGCAAAGCGGGCCGCCTGTTCGTTGAGCTGTCGATAGGTGTAGGCACGTCCCGATGCCAGGTCCTCGAGGGCCGGACGATCGGGGGTGACGCGGGCCCGGTGGCCCGCCAGGTCAAACATGTTCATGGGGTCCTCCCGAGAAAGTCAGCCATGCCCCGGTCGGCTTCGTCGGTGATGATCTGTTCCAGGAACTGCTGGCGTTCCTGCTCCAGTGCGCCGGCGATACGATCCGCGTCCGGCCGGTTCAGGAGCAGGGTGCGGGCGACGCTGCCGGGCTGTTTGCAGGTCAGGTTAGTGGCGATGTCGAGGGCACGGGCCAGTTCGCCATCGGCGGGCGCCGGGTACTGGGCCAGCCCCCAGGCCAGGGCCTCCTGTTGCGAAATGGTGCGATTGGTGAGTTGTACATCCAGTGCCCGGGCGCGACCAATGCGCTCCGGCATCAGCGCCGTCCAGCCACCATCGGGGCTGAAGCCCACCACGGTGTACCAGGGGGCGAAACTGGCGCGGGGGCCGGCCACCACAATGTCGCTGGCCAGGACCAGACCCAGGGAACCGCCGGTCACCATGCCGTGCAAGGCGGTTACGGTGGGCACCGGCAGGGTCAGCAGTTGCAGGATCACGTCATTCAGGGTGCCGACTACCCTGCTGGCGTAGGACTCCCGCCCATGGCGAGGCGTGTTGTGGAAACCGGCGACATCGCCACCGGTGGAGAAGGATTTCCCGGCGGCATCGATCAGTAGTGCAGCGGGCTGTTCACGTCGGCATTGGGCCAGCGCCTCCTTCAGATCGTCCAGCAACTCCGGGACCAGGGCGTTGTGGCGTTCCGGGCGGTTGAGGGTGAGCCGGGCGATGCCGCCCTCCTGACGATAGATGACGTGTGTCAGTCCGCGAGTCACGACTTGTCCCTCCCGTTCAGGGCGAGGCCGTTGCGCAGGAAATCCGACATGGTCTCCACGATCGGATCGAAGGCGTGCTCCCCTTCGCTGGCGCGCTGGTCCCAGAGGGCGTATTTCAGGGCCAGGAAGTGGGACAGTCCCATCAGCGCCCAGGCCCGGTGCTGGTTGTTGCCGGGTCGGATCTCGCCCTTGCGGGTGGCGGTATTGAGCATGTCGGTATAGCCCCGGGCGAAGGTCTCGTAATACTCCTGGTAGATGGCCTGATCCACGAACTGGGCTTCCTGCAGGACCCGGTACAGGGACGGGTGATCCGACAGGTATTGCAGGAACGCCCGGAGCCCCTGTTCCTCCGCCTCCAGCCGGTCGCTGGTGCCGATCACCTGGGCGGCCAGGTGGGCCCGCAGTTTGTGGCCCAGGTCCATGACCAGCTCCCGCAGGATTTCTTCCTTGCTGGTGAAATAGGTATAGAAGGTGCCCTGGGCGACACCGGCGGCCTTGGTGATGTCGGTGACCCCGGCACGGTGATAGCCCAGGGTGCCGAAGGTGTCTTCCGCCGCCTTGAGGATCTTTGCCCGGGTGCGGGCGCCGCGGGCGGTCTTGGGTGCGCCGGGGGACTGCGGGGCCTGTGTTGTTGTACTCATCAGCCTTGTCCTTCTGCCGTGTGGTGACGGAGCCGGGTCCATCCACCCTGATGGGCGGGGTTGGTCAGTTACCGGGTTTCATGATTGCGAAACATGAATCAGTCGTCAAGTAATCTAGGAAAGCGCGCCATCCCTGTCAAGGCGTAAAAAGTCAGTAATAACAGGCTTTTTTTCGCATTCGAGAAAATTTATCTATCACTATACGTTCAGTTAATAGTCAAAAAAGAGAAATTTTTTCTTGATAAAACCTGAATCGGTTGTCATATTTTAAGTCGAACAATGACACAACAAGGCGGAACGTTCACCGACAGGTCGTCCGCCGCGCCATAACCAGAAGCCCGACAACAACAAAAGGGGATCGTCGTATGAAGCGCATCATGCTTGCAGCCGCTATTTCCGTTGGCGCTCTGTCCGCCCAGGCGGACGAAGATGCCATCCGGATTGCCCACGTCACCGGTTTCACCGGTGCACTGGCACCCTATGCCGAACAACTGGACATCGGTCTCAGCATGGGGTTTGAGTACGCCACTGACGGCACCATGGAAATCGAGGGGCGACAGATCCAGATCGCCCGCAAGGATACCCAGCTGGATCCGGCCCGTGCCCGGGCCCTGGTCGAGGAAGCCTACGCCGAGGATGATGCCCATATCGTGGTGGGACCGGTATCCTCCGGTGTTGCCCTGGCCACCCTGCCGCTGGCCCAGGATTACGAGCGCATCATCATGCCCGAAGGGGTGGCCGACGCCATCACCGGGGCTGAATGGAACCGCTACGTGGTCCGGGTGGGCCGCAACTCCTCCCAGGATGCCGTCTCCAACGCGGTCGCCCTGGGTGAGCCTGGTGTTTGTGTGTCCACCATCGCCCAGGACTACGCCTTCGGTCGTGATGGCGTAGCGGCTTACAAGGAAGCCATGGAAGCCGAGGGGGGCAAGATTGTCCACGAGGAATACCTGCCCACCGACGCCACCGACTTCACCGCCGCCGCCCAGCGCCTGTTTGATTCCCTGAAAGATCGCAGCGACTGTGAACAGGGCAAGTATATCTTTGCCATCTGGGCCGGTTCCTCCAACCCTCTAGGTCGTATCCAGGACCTGGACCCGGGTCGCCATGGCATCAAGCTGGCTACCGGCGGCAACATCCTGGCGGCCATGGTTGGGTATTCCGACTTCCCGGGCATGCAGGGGGCCGGCTTCTACTACTTTGAGTCGCCGGACAACGAGATCAACGACTGGCTGGTGAAAGAGCACTTCGACCGCCACAACTCGGCCCCGGACTTCTTCACTGCCCAGGGGTTTGCCCAGGCCATGGCGATTACCGCCGCCATCCGCAAATCCGGTGGTTCCACCGATGCCGAGGACCTGATCGCGGCCTTCGAGGGCCTGGTGTTCCAGACGCCGAAGGGTGAGATGGAGATTCGTGCCGAGGATCACCAGGCACTGCAGGACATGTATCACTTCGAGATTGAGGTGGAAGAGCGCGACGACTGGTTTGCCGGTCGCACCGTGGAAGCGGGCGTTCCCAAGCTGATCCGGGTGATCGACCGCAAGGAGATGGAGATTCCGGTCCGTAACTGAGCGGTTCCCGCTCCATGGCCCCCGGTACGCCGGGGGCCGCAGTCTCTGGAATACAAAAGCGGAGTGGTTCATGTCATCCCAACAAGCGGTTCTTGAAACCCGCGACCTGACTATCAACTTTGGTGGCCATGTGGCGGTCAACCAGGTCTCCTGCCAGTTCCACAAGGGGACCCTGACCTCCATCGTCGGCCCTAACGGCGCCGGCAAGACCACCTGGTTCAACCTGATTTCCGGCCAGCTGAAGGCGACGGCCGGCCAGGTGATCCTCAATGGCGAGGACATCACCGGGCTCACCGCCGCGAGCCGGGCCGACAAGGGCCTGGGCCGGGCCTTTCAGCTGACCAACCTGTTTCCCAACCTCACCGCCCTGGAAAATGTCCGGCTGGCGGTGGCGTCGCGCCACAACATTGGTCATGTCTTCTGGCAGATGGCCAGCCGGCGCACCGACCTGACCGACCGGGCCATGGCCTACCTGGAGCAGGTCAACCTGGCCAGCCGGGCCGAGTACCTGGTGGCGGGCCTGCCCCATGGCGACCAGCGCAAGCTGGAAGTGGCACTGATGCTGGCCCTGGAGCCGGAAGTATTCATGTTCGACGAGCCCACGGCCGGTATGAGCGTGGACGAGGTACCGGTGATCCTCGACCTGATCGCCGATATCAAGAAACAGCAGGACAAGGTGGTGCTGCTGGTGGAACACAAGATGGATGTGGTGCGCTCCCTGTCGGATCGCATCGTGGTGCTGCACAACGGTGAACTGGTGGCTGACGGCGAACCCTCCGAGGTGATTGCCTCGCCGGTCGTCCAGGAGGCCTACCTGGGGGCTGCCCCGGAAACCGAGGCGGAGGTGTCCCATGGCTGAACCCATCCTCACCCTGTCCGGCGTCAAGGCGGACATCGACCAGTACCACATCCTCCATGGCGTGGACCTGGTGGTGCCGAAAGGCGAGCTGACCGTGCTGCTGGGCCGCAACGGCGCGGGTAAGAGCACGACGCTACGCACCATCATGGGCCTGACCACCCTGACCGGCGGCACCGTGACCTACCAGGGGCAGGACATCAGCCGCTGGCCGACCCCGAAGATTGCCCGGGCCGGCATCGCGTTCGTGCCTGAGAGCATGGGCATCTTCGGCCTGCTGAGCGTACGGGAGAACTTGGTGCTGGCAGCCGTCAACGGCCCCATGGATGATGCCCGGCTGCAGTGGATTTTCGACCTGTTCCCGCCCCTGAAGAAATTCTGGGACAAGCCGGCCGGCACCCTGTCCGGTGGCCAGAAGCAGATGCTGGCCATCGCCCGGGCGGTGATCGAACCCCGGGAGCTGCTGCTGGTGGACGAGCCCACCAAGGGGCTGGCACCGGCCATCATCAACGACCTGGCAGATGCCTTCGAGCAACTCAAGGCGCAGCAGGTGAGCATCCTGCTGGTGGAACAGAACTTCAACTTCTCCCGCCGCCTGGGCCAGTCCGTGGCGGTGATGAACGACGGCGCGGTGGTGCATGCCGGCACCATGGCTGAGCTGGCGGAGAACGATGAACTGCAACAGGACCTGCTGGGCCTGGGACTGGGAGCACACCAATGAGCGAGGAGACCACTGCCATGCCGATGTCCGATGCCGGTTCCGACTCTGTCCGGCAACGTCGCAGTCCGCTCAAGTGGCTGGCGGAATGTCGTGACAACCAGGCTCACCTCTTTCTGCTGGGAATCATGCTGTTGGTGTCTGTCGCGGTTATCGATTTCCAGACCTGGCTGGTGCTGACCATCAGCGGGGTGGCCATGGGCGCCATGCTGTTCCTGATGGCCTCCGGCATGACCCTGACGTTCGGGCTGATGAGTGTACTCAATCTGGCCCACGGGGCGTTTATCTCCCTGGGTGCCTTTGCCGGCGGCACCGTGCTGGCCTTCTGGCTGGACGGCTTCACCGACGCGCCATCGTTACTCACCAACCTGGTGGCCATCGTTCCTGCCCTGCTGTTTGCGGCCCTGGTGGCCGGCGTGGTGGGGCTGGTGTTCGAGAAGCTGGTGATCAAGCCGGTTTACGGCGACCACCTCAAGCAGATCCTGGTGACCGTGGGCGGCTCCATCATCCTGATGCAACTGATCGAGGTGATCTGGGGGCCCAACGAGATCCCCGTTACCCGTCCCGAGTCCCTGAGTGGCGCCTTCTTCGTGCCGGAGTTCCTGCCGCTGATCGGCGGCATCGTGCTGGAGAAATACCGCCTGCTGGCGGTGGTGCTGGGGCTGGCCATCTACGCCGCCATGCTGTGGGTCATCGACCGCACCCGTATCGGCATCCTGATCCGCGCCGGTGTGGAGAGCCGCGAGATGGTGGAGATCCAGGGCTACCGCATCCACCTGCTGTTCCTGGGCGTGTTCGTCGCCGGTTCGGCTCTGGCCGGTCTCGGCGGTGTGATGTGGGGCATGTACAAGGAGCTGCTGACGCCCCATATGGGCGACGAGATGATGATCTCGGTGATCGTGGTGATCATCCTCGGTGGGCTGGGTTCCATTCGTGGCTGTTTCTACGGTGCCCTGCTGGTGGGGCTGATCAACCTCTACATCGGCTTTGTGGAGCCCCGGCTGGCGGCGGTGGCCACGGTTGGGCTGATGGTCGGGGTGCTCATGTGGCGGCCCCAGGGGCTGATCCCGGTGATCAAGGTTTAAGGAGATGAGTATGCTGAACCGAATCTTGTCCGGCGATTATCCCCGCAGCCGCCCGCTGACCGCGCTGCTGCTGATCATCGTCACCTGTCTGGTACTGGGGCCGTTCCTGTTTGACGGTATCCGTGCCTTCACCACCCTGGCCATGATCTGCGTGTTCATCATGGTGGTGGCCGCCTATGACCTGATGCTGGGCTACACCCACATCGTGTCCTTCGCCCACACCATGTTCTTCGGCATCGGCGCCTATGGTGTCGCCATGGCCATTGAGGGCATGGGTGACAGCTTTGGCGCCATCGGCGTGGGTCTGTTGGGCGCACTGGTGGTGAGTTTCCTGCTGTCGCTGCTGCTGGGCCTGTTGTCGCTACGGGTGAAGGCGATTTTCTTCGCCCTGGTGACCCTGGCGGTGGCCTTTGCCTTCCTCAGTCTGGTGACCCAGCTTTATCACATCACCGGCGGTGAGGATGGCATGCGTGTCCGCGTGCCCCGGGAACTGGGGCCGGCGTTCCGGCCCTTCGAGAAACCGCTTCCGGGGATCGATCTGCCCACGCTGCTCAAGGGCCTGCTGACCCAGCCCTGGAACCTGGGGCAGGTATGGCAGGACTCGCTGTTCGAGATGCGCTTCAACGGCCGCAATATCATGTACTACGTGCTGGTGCTGATGGCCACCGGGGTGTTCCTGTTCCTGCTGCGGCTGGTGAACTCACCGTTTGGCCGGGTGCTGCAGGCGATCCGGGAGAACGAGTTCCGGGCCGAGGCCCTGGGCTACCGTACCGTGGTCTACCGCACCGCGGTGGTGATCCTGGCGGCCCTGGTGGCCACCCTGGCCGGTGCCGCCTTTGCCCTGATCAACCGTTATGTGAACCCGGAGAACACCCTGAACTTCGAGTTGATGGTGTTCATCCTGCTGATGTGTGTGATTGGTGGCATGGGTACGCTGTACGGGGCCATTGTTGGCAGCACGCTGTTTATCCTGGCCCAGAACTATCTCCAGGACCTGCTGGGCTGGGTGGGGCAGTACACCGCCGGTATCCCGCTGGTGGAGAACCTGCTGGGAGAGGATCACTGGCTGCTGTGGTTCGGGGTGCTGTTCGTGCTCAGTGTGTACTTCTTCCCCGCCGGGGTGGTTGGGCAATTGCGGATCTGGTCGTTGCGGCGGCGCAATCGCCAGTCGCCGCCCTCCGGGCCTGAGGCCGAGCCTGTGACGCAGGCATGAGGTTGATTGGGGTCGCGGTGGAAGACACCCCGGGGGCGGGGAGGTCTTTCGCCGCCGCGTTGGAGGGGCGTCCTGCCACCCCAACGCTTCCGTGGCATCCATGTCACTGCTCTGAAAGACCTCCCCGCCCCCGGAGTGTCCCATACCTGGGAGTTGCCTACGGTGTACCTGTTGTAAGGTCCCTGCCTGTGGCAGCCCGTTGCCAACATTCGTCGTAACAGACGATGGCAAAAAACTACATAGGTGCCAAACTGTTTCCACTGATAAAAAGAAACAGGACCCTGACATGGCAAACCAACCACAGAACCGCCGGTGGATACTCCGCAAGCGGCCTGAAGCGGATATCACCGCCGACCACCTGGAACTGGTGACCGAACCGGTGCCTGACCTGCAGGACAATCAGGTTCTGGTCCGCAACGTCTACCTGTCCCTGGATCCCACCCATCGCCTGTGGATGAGCGACCGTGAGCAGTACCTGCCACCGGTGCAGGTGGGTGACGTGATGCGTGGCGGCACCCTGGGTGTGGTGGAACAGTCCCGCTCGGATCGATTCAGCCCCGGGGATATCGTCAAACCCATGGTAGGCGGCTGGGAAGCCTACACCGTTGCTGACGGGAAAATGGTGCGGCCGGTGGACCGGCATCCGGATATTCCCCTGTCTGCCTATATGTCTGTGCTGGGATCCACCGGCATCACCGCCTATTTTGGCTTTTTGGACATTGGCCAGCCCCAGCCGGGGGAAACCCTGGTGGTCTCGGCCGCTGCCGGGGCGGTGGGCTCCATCGTCGGCCAGATTGGCAAACTCAAGGGCTGCCGGGTGGTGGGCATTGCCGGCGGTCCGGAGAAGTGCCGCTGGCTGACCGAGGAACTGGGCTTTGATGGCGCCATCGACTACCGCAATGACGATGTGCCGGCGGCCCTGGACCGGTTGTGTCCGGATGGCGTGGACATCCAGTTCGAGAACGTGGGCGGCGATATCATGGACGCGGTCTACAATCGGCTCAATCTCAATGGTCGCCTGTCCCTGTGCGGCATGATTTCCCGGTACAACGATGAGGGCGTGATGCCCGGGCCGAGGGATTTCGGTCGGGTGCTGATGAAACGCCTGACGGTGAAGGGCTTTATCGTGCTGGATTACCAGAAACGGTTCCCGGAGGCCCTGGAGGCGTTGACTGGCTGGGTCAGCCAGGACCAGCTCCAGTGGAAAAACCACGTGGTGGACGGCCTGGACAATGCCCTTGACGGGCTGTCGCTGCTGTTCAGCGGCGGCAATGACGGCAAGCTGATGGTCAAGGTATCCGACGAACCCTGAAGTTTCTCCTGTAGCGAACCTCGAGCGGAGGCGATAGACAGCCACCATACTGTCACCGGAGGCCTGTTATGGGCGCTCCGGTTTTTTATGTCTTGAGAGTCAGGCTGGGAGTGTGCGTATTCAATCCCCCATACCCTACAATTTCTATCTGAATTCCGGCTCCCCCTGCCACTCAAAGAACGTCGGCATATCGGTGGACACCCGGTTGGGATATTCCGCCGCCCGCTTCTCCAGGAATGACTCCACACCCTCCTTCGCATCTGCCGACGCGCCCCGGGCCTGAATCGCCCGGCTGTCCAGTTGGTGGGCCTCCATGGGGTGGCTGGCACCGGCCATGCGCCACAGCATCTGCCGGGTCATGGCGACGGAGACCGGTGCGGTGTTGTCGGCGATTTCCCGGGCCAGGGCCACAGCGGCGGGGTACAGATCATCCGGCGCGTGTACCGAGCGTATCAGGCCCCGTTTCTCCAGTTCATCGGCATTGATCAGGCGACCGCTCATACACCATTCCAGGGCCGTGGACAGGCCCACCGCCCGGGAGATAAACCAGGACGAGGCGGCCTCCGGCACGATGCCCCGGCGGGCGAACACGAAGCCGTAACGGGCTTTTTCGGACGCCAGTCGCATATCCATGGCCAGCGACATGGTGGCACCCACCCCCACGGCGGCGCCGTTGATGGCGCCGATCACCGGTTTCAGGCTGCGGAAGATGCGCAGCGACACCATGCCGCCGCCGTCCCGGTTGACGCCATTGGCCAGCGGGTCCGGAGCGTTGCCGGACTGGGCCTTGTAGTCAAAGGTCTCGCCGCCACCGGACAGGTCCGCACCGGCGCAGAACGCCTTGCCGGCACCGGTGACGATTACCGCCCTGACGTCATCGTTGGCGTCGGTGTGATCGAAGGCGGTAATCAACTCCTCCATCATGGTCAGGGTGAAGGCGTTCATCCGATCCGGGCGATTGAGGGTAATGGTGGCGATGCCGCCGCTGATATCGAGGGTAATGGTTTCGAACTGGCTCATGGTGTCTCCTTGTCTTGAATGCCTTAAGGCTGCGGCATCCGGTTGTTCCGGGGCATCGTCCGATGCGACGAAAACACCGCCATCACCGGATTCGTCGATTCGGACGATGCCCCGGTGGCCCCGTCGGACCACGATGAAGAAAAACAAGGAGCCCCCCCATGAGCGATGACACCGCTGTCGAATACCACGCCCGGGATGCCGTGGCCTGGATCCGCATGAACCGCCCTGATTCACTCAATGCCTTCAATGATGCCTTGCGCCGGGACCTGACTGCTGCGCTGAAACAGGCGGCTGACGATAACAACATCAACGTGGTGGTACTGGCGGCCAATGGTCGCGCCTTCAGTGCCGGGGCCGACCTGATGGAGGAGAACAGTCCGGACAAGTCTGATGTAACCCAGCAGTTGATGGAGGAATACCACCCCATCCTGGACACCATCCGCTCCATGCCCAAGCCGGTGATTGGCGTGGCACCTGGGGTCGCCGCGGGTGTCGGTGCCTCGGTGCTGATGAGTTGTGACCAGGTGGTGATGGCGGAGGAGGCCCGCATCTACATGGCCTTCAGCCATATCGGACTGGTTCCGGACGGCGGTGCCACCTGGCTGCTGTTCCAGACCCTGGGCTATCACCGGGCGTTCGCCCTGGTCACCGAGGGGGGCAGTATCAGCGCCCGGGAATGCCTGGATCTGGGAATAGCCCGCGCCGTGGTGCCCCAGGAACAGGTGGAGCAGACTGCCGCGGACATCGCCGCCACCCTCTGCGAACGGTCTGCACTGGCCACTGCCGAAGCCAAACAGCTGCTTCGGATGGCGGCCACAGCCTCCTACGACGAGGTGTTCAAGGCTGAGGCCATCGCCCAGAAGCATTGCCTGAACAGCGAGGAATCCAGACAGGCCATCGCTCGCTTCAAGAACCGCAGCAAGTGACACCATTGCCCGGACCGACACTGGTCATCAGTCACCCTTACCGGGAGGAATACCGCCATGGCTGAACCCGCACGCGAGAGCCGGACGCCCGTCGGCGAGACCGGGATGGAAGAAAAACTGGCCGGGGTGGTCCGGCGTGTCTTCCCCGATGCCTCCGTTGAGGGTCTGACACGGCTCACCGGCGGGGCCAACCAGCAGATGTGGTCGCTGGATGTGGTGGCGGACGGTAAACGCCACCCCATGGTGCTCCGCCAGACCAGCGACTGGAACCGGGATGCCACAGGCACGCTGGCACTGGACGACGAGGCACGGCTGGTGATCCGGGCCGGTGAGGGCGGCGTGCCAGTACCGGGGGTTCACCAGATCCTTGAACCGGACGATGGCCTGGGCATTGGTTACCTGATGGCCCGGCTGGAAGGGGAAACGCTGCCGCCGAAGATCCTGCGGGACGAGCGGTATGCCGATGCCCGCAGCAGGCTGGCCGGACAGTGCGGTGAGGTGCTGGCGGCTATCCATCGACTGGATGTGTCGGGCCTGGATTTTCTGCCGGCTACCACACCGGAGGGCGTGGTGGATCAGCTCTACCGGGAGTACCAGGGCCATGGTGAGCCCCGGCCCGTATTCGAACTGGCTTTCCGCTGGCTAAAAGATCACTTGCCAGCAGCCCCGGAAAAACTGGCCCTGGTCCATGGCGACTTCCGCCACGGCAACCTGATGGTGGATGAGGGCGGCCTGGTGTCGGTGCTGGACTGGGAGCTGGCGTGCCTGGGAGACCCCATGGCAGACCTGGGTTGGATGTGCGTGAACTCCTGGCGCTTCGGCCATATCGACCTGCCCGTGGGTGGCTTTGGCGCCCGCGAGCAATTGTTCGACGGCTATGAAGCCGCCAGCGGTGATCGCCCCGACCCGGACCGGGTCCGCTTCTGGGAAATCCTCGGCACCCTGCGCTGGGGGGTGATGTGCCAGGGCATGGCGGCGTCCTTCGTGGGCGGCCACGACACCTCGCCGGAGCGGGGCGCCATCGGTCGCCGGGCCTCGGAAACCGAAGTGGACCTGCTCCGCGAGCTGGTGCCCCTGATCCCCTGAACGGAGATTGTCCCATGCAGGATCTGCCAGACAACACCACGCTGCTGGCCTCGGTCGAGGCATTCCTGAAAGAAGAGGTGATGCCGCAACTGGACGCCGCCGGCGGTTTTCGTGCCCGGGTGGCCGCTAATGCACTGGCCATGGTGCGTCGACACCTGGAGCAGGCGTCCGCCGATAGTACCCACGATGAGCGGGAGCGCCTGTACCAGCTCACCGGCAAGAAAGGCACCCTGGCGGGCCAGACCGCGGAGCTGTGCCGGCTGATTGCCGACGGCCACCTGGGTGCCGGCGACCCCCAATTGCGTGATCACCTGTGGCTGACCACCCTCGCCAAACTGGCGGTGGACCAGCCCCGTTATTCCGGAAACCAGCGGGCCCGTGAGGAGTGGGAGGCATTCTGCGCCGGCTCCACCCGGCCCCATTCCTGATTGTTTACGACCCGATCCTGGAGACAGAGCATGGATTTCAACCTGCCACAAGAACTGACCGATTACCTTGCCGAGCTGGACGCTTTCATTGAGAGCACGATCAAACCCCTGGAGCAGAAAGACGACAACATCCGCTTCTTCGATCACCGCCGGGAATGGGCCCGTACCGACTTTGAAGGCGGCGGCCTGCCCCGGAAGGAATGGGAAGCGCTGCTCAAGGAGGTGCGCCGGCTGGCCGACGACGCAGGGCACCTGCGCTTCCCGTTACCCTCCGAGTTTGGCGGCAAGGACGGCTCCAACCTGGCCATGACCGTAATCCGCGAACACCTGGCGGCCAGGGGCCTGGGCCTGCACAACGACCTGCAGAACGAGCACTCCATTGTCGCCAACAACCCCTTCGTGCTGCTGTTCCGGGATTTCGGGAGCCGCGACCAGTACAGCGAATTCGTGGACCGTATGCTCAACGAGGAGTACCAGCTGGCCTTCGGTCTCACCGAACCGGACCACGGCTCCGACGCCACCCATATGGAGACCCGGGCGGTCCCGGAACAGCGGGATGGCGTCGATGGCTGGCTGATCAACGGCGAGAAGATGTGGACCACCGGCATGCACACCGCCACCCACTGCGTGACCTTTGTGCGGACCAGTGGTAACGATGGCGACGCCAGGGGGATCACGGCCCTGATCGTGCCCTCCGATACGCCGGGGGTGAAGGTGGAGGAATACCTCTGGACCTTCAACATGCCCACGGACCATCCCCGGGTCAGCTTTACCAATGTGTGGGTGCCGGACTCGGCGGTGTTCGGACCCATGGACGGCGGCCTGGCCATCGCCCAGCATTTCGTCCACGAGAACCGCATCCGCCAGGCGGCGTCCAGCCTGGGGGCGGCGGACTTCTGTATCCGCGAGAGCGTGAAGTACGCCCGTCAGCGCAAGCCTTTCGGCCAGGAACTGGCCCGGAACCAGGGCATCCAGTTTCCCATGGTGGAGTTGGCCACCCAGGTGGAAATGCTGCGTCTGCTGATCCGAAAGACCGCCTGGGAGATGGACCAGATGTCCAAGCCGGAAGTGGCCAACCAGATCTCCGACAAGGTGGCCATGTGTAACTACTGGGCCAACCGCCTGTGCTGCGAGGCCGCAGACCAGGCCATGCAGGTGCATGGCGGCATCGGTTATTCCCGCCATAAGCCGTTCGAACACATCTATCGACATCATCGCCGTTACCGGATTACCGAAGGCTCCGAGGAAATCCAGAAGCGCAAGGTGGGGGCGTTCCTGTTTGGGTATCTGGGGCCGAACAAGTGGAAGGCGTAAGGCTTCCCCAATCTCGTCGCTACCGACGACGCCCCTGATCCCTGCCCGTCGACATAATCGATGCCATCATCCAACAACAATCGCAAGAGAGTTCACCCATGTACCTGACCCAATTCCTCCACAAGGCTGTTCGCGAATACCCCAACGACGAAGCTGTGGTGTTCGGTGACCGACGCCAGACCTGGGCCCAGCTCTGTGACCGGATCGCCCGCCTGGCCGGCGTGATGCAGACACTGGGCATGGGGGAGGGAGACCGTGTGGGTATCCTGGGCCTGAATTCGGACCGCTACATGGAAACCGTGTTCGCGGCGCTGTGGGGTGGTGGTGTGTTCAACACGGTCAATATCCGCTGGAGTGCCCCGGAGATTGCCTATTCCCTGGACGACTGCGACACCCGCATCCTGTTTGTGGATGACGAGTTTGCGCCGCTGGTGCCCACCATCCGTGAAAAGTCCGCCTCCCTGCATACCGTGGTGTATATGGGAGAAGGGCAGGCGCCGGCGGGCACCGAGGAACTGGGGGCCCTGATGGACAATGCCAGCCCGGTGGCCGACGCCGAACGCCATGGCGACGACCTGGCGGGCATCCTCTATACCGGCGGCACCACCGGCAAACCCAAGGGTGTCATGCTCAGCCACGGCAACCTCTACCTCAGCGCCCTGAGCACGGTGATCCCGGCCTGCCGCCGCGATCGTATCGTGGGTCTGCATTCGGCTCCGTTCTTCCACGTGGCGGGCATCGGCCTGATCGTGCAACTGGCCATCCGGGGCGGTACCCATGTGATCCTGCCCCGGTTCGAACCGCTGCCGGTGATTGAAGCCATCTCACGGGAAAACGTGAAGGAAACCTTCCTGGTGCCCACCATGCTGCGGGCGGTGCTGGACCATCCCGGGTTCGACAACCACGACACCAGCTCCCTGCGCTGCCTGATCTACGGGGCGTCGCCCATGGACAGCACCCTGCTCAAGCGGGCCATGGACAAGCTGCCGAACGCCGACTTCCTGCAGATGTACGGCATGACCGAGCTGTCCCCCACGGTCACCATGCTGCTGCCAGAAGTGCACGCCGATCCCGCCCGGCACGACAAGCTGATGACCGCCGGCAGTCCCACTCATATTGCCGAGATCCGCATCGTCGACCCCATGGACAACGAGGTAAAGCGTGGCCAGGTGGGCGAGATCTGCGCCCGTGGCCCGATGGTCATGCAGGGCTACTGGAACAAGGAACAACAGACCCGGGAGGCCATCCGCGACGGCTGGATGCACACCGGCGATGCCGGCTATATGGATGACGACGGCTATGTATTCCTGGTGGACCGGATCAAGGACATGATCGTCACCGGCGGCGAGAACGTCTACTCCGTGGAGGTGGAGGACGTGCTGCTGCAATGCCCGGAAATCGCCCAGTGTGCGGTGATCGGCGTGCCGGACGAGAAATGGGGTGAACGGGTGCACGCCGTGGTGGTGCTCAAGGATGGCCGGGAACTGGACGAGGCCGCCGTGACCAACTTCTGCAAGGAACACATTGCCGGCTACAAGTGCCCCCGCAGCTACGAGGTGCGTGAGGAACTGCCCATGTCCGGCGCCGGCAAGTTGCTGAAATTCAAATTGAAGGAAGAGCATTGGAAGGGCCGGGGACGCAACATCGGATAGCCAGGGAAGCCGGGACCAAATCGTCGTAAGCGACGACGCCCCCAAACGGGCCGTGGCCTTAGAGTCCTGAGACAACGCCAACAATAATCCGGGTGCGGCATGACCGTCGACACCCGGTCCGAACCTGGAGGTTCACATGACATTCCTGAAGACCGTTACATCGCTTGCGGCACCCGTGGTGCTGGGCAGTCTGCTGTTCACCGCCGGAGCCAATGCTGAAACCATCACCCACGCCACCGGTTATCCTCCCAATACCATCGGCGCCAACGGCGCGGAGACGTTTGCCGGTGCGCTGGAAGAACTGTCCGGTGGCGAGATGGACGCCAAGGTCTATGCCAGCTCCCTGCTGAGTTTTTCGGAAACCTCCCCAGGCATCCGTGATGGCATGGCGGATTCCGGCTTTGTGCTGATGTCCTACTATCCGAAGGAGTTTCCGGTGTCCAACCTGGCAGCGGAACTGAGCATGCTGGTGAAGCTGGACGATGTGCAGGACAGCACCGCCGGGCTGGCGTTCATGGGGGCCCTGGCTGATTTCGTATTCAACTACTGTGACGAATGCGTGGATGAGTTCTCCGCCCAGAACCAGGTATTTACCAGCGCCTCGGCCAGTGACAACTACATGCTGCAATGCAACAAGCCGGTGGCGAACCTGGAGCAACTGAAAGGCAAGCGAATCCGCACCTCCGGTCCCCACTGGGCCCGCTGGGTGGAGCACCTTGGTGGTACCCCGGTGACCATGTCGGTGAGTGACCAGTACGAAGCGCTGAACCAGGGCGTCCTGGACTGCACGATCTCATCCGGGATCGATATGGACATCTTCAAGATCAAGGAAGTGGTGACGGACCTCACACCAGGGGTTCCCGGTGGTGTCTACGGAGCGACGGCCTTCAACAATATCAACCGGGACGTCTGGAAAGGGCTGACCGAAGATCAGCGCAGGAACGTCCTGCATGCGTCGGCCATTGGTGCCGCCCGTGTCAGTATGGACTATCACGTGGGCGCGGCCCGGGAAGTGGCCGCGGCCGACAGCCGGGATATCGCGGTGCATGAGCCGTCAGAGCAGCTTCTGCAGGCTACACAGGCATTCATCAGGTCTGACATCTCCCGTATCGCCTCGAACTATACGGAGCGTCACGGTGTTGAAACAGCGGATGAAAAAGTGGCCAAATTCCGCGAATTGCTGGCAAAGTGGTCCGAGCTGGTTCGCGACGTTGACAGCGCAGACGCATTGGCGGAGATTTACTGGGAAGAACTGTATTCCAAAGTGGATGTGAGTAGCTACGCGTTGTAGAGCTGAGGCCCCCATGATCACCAAAGACCCGGCAGAACTCGCCGCCTTCCGCCACCAGGTCCGAGCCTTCATCAAACAGAATGCCGATGTTGAGGTTCTGGAAGCGGGCCGCAAGACCACCAGTTTCTTCCCGCCGTTCGACGCGGTAATGAAATGGCATCGTATCCTCCACAGCCAGGGCTGGTCCGCCATCCGCTGGCCGGAGGAATACGGTGGTACCGGCTGGGATGTTCCCCGGCAGCTTATTTTCGAGGAGGAGTGCCGGCGGGCGGGGGTGCCCCTGCTGTTGCCCCAGGGCATTTCCATGGTGGGGCCGGCGATCATCCACTACGGCACCAACGAGCAGAAGCGGAAACACCTGCCGGGCATCCTGTCCGGCGAGGATTTCTGGGCCCAGGGCTACTCCGAGCCCAATGCCGGCTCCGACCTGGCGTCCCTGAAATGCCGGGCCGTGCGGGATGGCGACCACTACGTGATCAATGGCTCCAAGACCTGGACCACCTATGCCCACCATGCCAATCGCCTGTTCCTGCTGGTGCGCACCGGCGGGGCCGGCAAACCCCAGCAGGGCATCAGCTTTTTCCTGATCGAGGACCTGACCGACCCCGGCATTGAGATACGCCCCATTATCGGGCTGGACGGGGTACCTGAGCAGTGTGATGTGTTCTTCACCGATGTCCGCGTACCGGTGGACTGTTGTCTTGGCGAGGAGAACGACGGCTGGTCCGTGGCCAAGTACCTGCTGGAACATGAGCGCGGCGGCGGTACCTCCTTCGCCACCACCTTCCGCCACGAGCTTGCGCTGATCCGACGTCTGGCGGGCCGCACCGGCGACGGCTTTGGCGGCGTACTGGCAGAGGATCCCGTGTTCCATGACCGGTTTGTCCGCCTGAGCCTGGAGGTGGACACCCTGGAGGCCACCGAGGAGGCGTTCGCCGATATGGAAAAGGGCTCGCCCCAGTCCGGGCCCATGAGTTCCATGATCAAGATCACCTCCATGGAAACCCTGCAGCGGATCACCGAGCTGGGCATCGATGTGGCGGGTACGCCGTCCCTGGCACTTCAGTTGGCGGCCCTGACGGTGGGTAGTGGCGTGGAACCTATTGGTGACGACGACCTGCTGACGTTGATGCCGAAATATCTGAACAACCGGGCTGCCTCCATCTTCGGTGGCAGCAACGAAATCCAGCGAAACATCATCGCCAAATCCCTGTTGCGGTAAGGAAACGGAGCATGAGCACCCTGAACCGGGAAACCCGGGCGATGCTGACGGACAGCGTCGAGCGCTTTATCCGCACCGAGTACAGCTTTGAAGACCGTCGCCATAACCTGAAGCAAAACCAGGGACAGTCGCCGGACCACTGGCGCACCTTCGCCGAAATGGGCTGGCTGGGCATTCCGTTTGCCGAAGATCAGGGCGGCCTTGGTGGAGACATTTCCGATACCATCAGTGTTATGAAAGGGTTCGGCCAGGGGCTGGTCACCGAACCCTACCTGGGGGTTGTAAACGCCGCACGTATACTGGCACTGGCGGAGCAGGGCGATGACCGTCAGCAGCTTCTGGCCGGTGTTCTCGCCGGCGACAGTCAGGTGATTTTCGCCAGCGAGGGCGCGCAGGGCCGTGGCAACCCGCTGGCGGTAGCCGTGGTGGCGGAACCGGATGGTACGGGTTACCGGCTTAGTGGAGAGAAGGTGGCGGTGCCCTACAGCCGGTCGGCCAGCCATGTGGTGGTGTCCGCCCGCAGCAACGGCGGTGACACGGAAGAGACGGGCGTTGAACTCTTCCTGATGCCCCAGGATACCCCGGGCCTGGAGATTACCGACTACCCCATGATGGATGGCCATCAGGGCGCGAACCTGGCCTTCAATGGCGTAACGGTGAGTCATGCCCAGCAATTGACCGTGCCGGGTACTGCGGGCTCCCTGGTGCGCCAGGCCCATGCCGAGGGCATCCTGATGCTGGCGGCGGAGGCCGTGGGCATCATGGAAACCCTGGTCAGGAAAACGGTGACCTACACCCAGACCCGCAGGCAGTTCGGCGTCGCCCTGGCCGAGTTCCAGGTGCTCCAGCATCGGATGGCGGAAATGTACATTGAAGCCACCAGCGTCGCCAACCTGCTTAGCCAGACCGCCACCCGCTGGCCGTCCGTCGATCCGGAACAGCGCGTGGTGATGGCCTCAAAGCTAAAGGCCCGGCTTGGGCCGGCCGCACGCTACGTCGGGCAGCAGGCGGTGCAACTGCATGGCGGTATCGGCATGACCGATGAGCTGGATATCAGTCACTATTTCAAGCGGCTGACCAGCATTGAACTGCAGTCCGGCAATGCCGAGTGGCATCGGAAGTGGTTGTGGCGGGAGGCGGTTGCCTGAACCGCCAGGTTAAGCGGGCGGCGGCAGTCAGGCAGCAACCTGCTCGAAGGAAAAGTCCGGAATGTCGGTCCGCTGACTGGCATGCTCGAAGGTGATCGCGTGGAATTGTCCGCCCTCTCAGGGAGTGGGCGGACATGGGGTGCTGGTGTCAGTCTTCCACCAGGATAAGATCATGCTGCGGGCTCAGGCGCTGACCTTCCACCGGGGTCAGTGATGCCAGGTCGCTGCCAAACAGTTCGGCGACGCGGACGGTGCCAACCCTTTCACCGACACGCCAGGTGATCGGCTGACCGTTGGGGGCCCGCACCAGGGTGCCGGGTTCGTGTACAGCCAGTTCGTCACCCGCTTCCAGGCCGTTGGCCCGGCCAGCAGACAGGTAGAGACGCCCGTCATCTGCCTGGAAGGCTTTCATCGCCCAGGGTGCAATGTCAGACCGCTGGGAGGCCATGTCCAGCAGTTCATCCCCACGCTTGCCGGAGGTCAGTGCGGCTTCCGTCCAGCGGGCACCACTGGCGGCGTCCACGACGGTCACGGAATCGTCATTATTGACGGTGATCACCAGGCGCGCGCCTGGGTAGGCAGCCAGGGCCTCGGCGCAGGCTTCGGTAGTGGTATCCTGGCAGGCCGGTGTGTTGGCGACCGCATCCCGCAATTCCGAGCGGGGAACCAGCCTGAAGCCGTAATCCGCGGCGTTGTTGTCCATCTCCCGGAACAGGGCGTCCGAGGCGCCAACAACCGCCAGGTTGGTACGCAACTGGCCTTGGGCGGGGACCGCTTCAACGGATGATGAGGACACTTCCCTGGGCGCATCGGTTGCGGGTGCCCCACCGCCCCGTTCCCAGAAAGGCGTTTCCCATTCATTTTCGGGCATATTGAGACCGGCTTCCGAGTCAGCGGTTTCAATCTGTTTTTGGGCCTGATCGGAGGAGACGCATCCACCCACAAGAAGGCTGGCGACCAGTAGAGTGGATAACGTGCTGTACTTCTTATCCATTTCGGAGAACCTTTGGAAGAGATGGTAAGCGGACTTCAGGAGTCACAATAGAAACAAAAAGGGCGGGTCAGGGCAATGCCCTGACCCGCCCGAGGGTCGCTAAATTACCTGATTATACTCAAGCTTTAGAACTTGACGCGCAGACCTACGTTAGCGGCCATCAGGTCCTCATCAGCAAAGTTGCTGGGAGTGCCTACACCCATCAGGGTGTTGCCATTACCGCTAATTCCGAGCATTGCTTCGTTCTCTGTCATTACACCCAGAGAAGCAACAGTGCTAACGGCGTCGTTGATCTGATAGTTCGCGCTCAGGTCGTAGATCATTGAGGTATCATCTACGTCCAGCTGGCCATTGTCGGCGCTGAACCAGCCGACTGCGCCGGTGAGCTTCAGTTTAGGAGTGACGTTGAAGCCCAGCTTACCGATCAGCAGGTGCTCGTCATATTCCTGGATACCCAGAGCACGGCCCATACTGACGAGGCTGGTCGGATTCTGAGTAGAAGCAGGGTTGCTGTTCAGGACACTGGAGTAGGTGTCGAAGCCGGGGTCGACCAGACCACCATCAAGTGTACCTACGTACTGAACACCCCAGTCCAGCATGCCGGCATCGCCGTGCAGACGGGCATAACCGGACCAGCCATCTTCAACGTCCAGGCCGGCAAGAGTTCCATCACCAAACGGTGAGTTGCCGTCGCCGTTATCGTTACCCCAAACGTAGTTCAAGCCAGTGGCAAAATTAACACCGTCGGTCACTGCGCCACTGATGTATGGAGAGAAGATGTGAACGTTCTGGAACGAGTAAGTGGAAGCCTGTGAGTTCTTGAAAAAGTGAACATACAGCAGGCCAACATTCATATCACTCACGCGAGTGATCAAGCCGCCGGTAAACATGTCCCCGCTGTCTGTGCTGGCCTGAATGCCATTGGTAGCGATGTCATCTTGACGACGGTCATACAGGACAACCCAGGTGCCGATGCTGGTGGGTGCCAGCATGCTGATACGGTCACGACGGTCATCACAGGTCAGGAAGCAGTTGTTCCAGTTGGCGGACTGGCGACCGACACGCAGCAGGTTCCCGGCAATGGGAATCTGAACGTAGCCAGTGTCCAGAGTTACACGCTCGTTGCCCTGGTTGTTGTAGCCGAGGCCACCTTCTTCACGGGTATCACCGGTCCATGTGTCACCAGCGAGCTGGAGGCTGGTGTGCAACGAAACACCGGTGTTTTCGTCTTTGAAATCAGCCTTGAGGCGCAGCAGGTTGGCCAGGCCGTTGCCGGAGCCGTCGTCGCCGTATGCATCGCCATCTACGTAGAAGGTGTCGGCTTGGTAGGTAACGCCGAAGTCAGTCTGGATAGCGTTCGCCATGTTGGCGCCGGCGATTGCCATGCTCAGGATGGAAGCGGTGCCCAGTGCCTTGGTCATCGGGCGAGAAGTGATCTTGCTTTTCTGTGCCATGGTTTTAAACCCTTATTTTTGTCTAATCGACTCGATTGTTGGACTCAGTGACGCTTTACTACGCGCTTGTTTTTGCTTGTGTTTATTCCCTGTTGCTTTTTCAAACCTCCGGTTGTTATCCCTGTGGCCAGTTCATGCCAGGCCATCATAAGCCTGTGGTTGTTCTGGTCGACTGCCTGCCTGTCCTGGAGCAAAATGCAATCCAATCAAGGCAGTTATGGGCAAATGATCAGGTACAGTCTTAGCAGAGAATCCGGTAAAGGCAAGAGCCTTCGCGGGCTGGGACAACACTTTTTGTCGTGTGTCTGATGAGAGTCACACTTCCGTGATGCTTTTTTTGTTCTCTGCTCCAACTGCAGCCTACCATTGGCCGCTTCAGTCAGGACGCCTTCCAGTTAGCAGTCCACCGGATAGTAGGAATAAATTTTTTGTCATGCAATAGCCCCGGTGACTTTTTTACGGCTTTTTTGATGAAATTGTATTGCACAATGAAACATCCTCCCGGATCAAGTCAACCGCCCCGATGGTCGTAGAGAGCGGGGCATGCGGGGTTTTACCTGATTTTTCAATCTTTCTCGCAAGGGTCTTCCTCTGGAGTCTGCATTCTGTTACCAAATTGCGGTTGGCATCTTGTTTCTAAATTAACTAAGCTGTTCCGCAAAGCAGAACGTTATACCGAAAACGCCGCTTCACGGTGCGTTTCAGCATGACTGGCGAGGTGGCTTCTCTGCGATACCCTGTTTCATTAACAGGGGCAGTGTTGGCCCGTTTCTTGAGGCGAATTTCGCTCCGGTCGTGGCAGCAATGCGGGAGCGTGCGTAGAATGCGCGGTTTCTGACTTTCAGTTTTACTACACTAACAGGAGGCGCCCTGTGGACAACGTTCCAGCCCGGTATATGGAGGTTGGGTGCCATGGGGCATATTGAGGCACGGGAATCTATGACCTTGAATACTAAAACAAAAGCAGATCTGGTCGAAGCGTCCCCGGATGCACCGGACAAGCCGGAGAAAGATCGTAAGTTCGTGGAGGCGCTCTCACGGGGGCTGGATGTGCTGCGGGCGTTCAGTCAGGGCTCGGTTATCCTGGGTAACCAGGACATCGCCAGGCTGACTGGCCTGCCCAAGCCCACGGTTTCCCGCATGACCTACACCCTGACCAAACTTGGGTACCTCAGCTACAACCCCGTGCTGGAAAAGTACCAGCTCAGTTCCGGTGTGCTGGCCCTGGGTTATGCCTATGTCTCCAACCTCAAGGTACGACAGCTGGCCAAGCCCTACATGGACGAGTTTGCCCGTCGCAACAATATGTCTGTTGGCCTGACCTGCCGCGACCGTCTGCACATGATCTATGTGGAGAACCGGATGCCGCCAGAAGCCTCCCTGCTGCGCATGGAAATCGGCCTCAAGCTGCCCATGGCGACCACTGCGGCAGGCCGTGCCTATTGTTCATCCCTGACCGAAGACGGCCGCAAGATCCTGATGGAGGCCCTGGCTGAGAAGTATGGCCCCGAAGGCTGGCCGGAAAAGAAGGAAGGCCTGGAGCGCGCCCTGGAAGATTACCGGGAACACGGCTTCTGCCTGACCCTGGGAGAGTGGGACCGCAACATCAACGCCGCCGGTGTCCCTGTCCGGCTGCAGGACGGCACCACCATGGCCCTGACCTGCGCGGCACCGTCCTACCTGGTGTCCGGTGACAAGCTGCGCAGTTCCATCGCCCATCAGCTGGCGATGCTGGCGAGTGATATTGAATCGCTGGGAGTATAAGCCAGGCCCCCTCTCCCTCCGGGGGAGAGGGGATGTCCGTTGGTAACTCTATATCACCCTTCTGTTTCCCGGTACATCCCTCATCATCCATGAGCGCCATTTTCCGGTATCCACCGTGTTTTCCTCTCCCGCCCCATCAGGCGTACAATCATTTTTCTCGATATTCTCTGGTCGCCATTTAGCCAGTCAAGGTTGAAACATTCCGCAAACTTGTATTAAATCTCCGGTCTGTTTCGCTTAATAAAACTCCATTCCATGTTTGCGCAAGGAGGATCTATGTCCGACGTCGTAACCTATAACCGCGAAGGCGCCATCGGCGTTATCACCGTCAACTACCCGCCGGTGAACGCGCTGAGCCACGCCGTACGTTCCGGCATCCAGGGCGCCATCGAGCAGGGTCGTAATGATGCGGACGCCAAGGCTCTCCTCATCGTATGTGACGGTCGCACCTTTATTGCCGGTGCAGACATCCGTGAGTTCGGCAAGCCCATGCAGGAGCCGGGGCTGCCGGAGGTGGTCAACTTCATCGAAGCCTCCGACAAACCCGTTGTCGCTGCGATCCACGGTACCGCCCTGGGTGGTGGTCTGGAAGTGGCCCTGGGTTGCCACTACCGCGTTGCCGTGCCCAGTGCCAAGGTTGGCCTGCCGGAAGTGAAGCTGGGCCTGCTGCCCGGTGCCGGCGGCACTCAGCGCCTGCCGCGCCTGGCCGGTGCCCAGAAGTCCCTGGAAATGATCACCTCTGGCGAGTTCGTCGCCGCGAAGAATGCCGTTGAGCTGGGCATCGTCGACGAAGTGGCCGATAACGAAGACGTGAAGGCCGCTGGCCTGGCCTTCGCCCAGAAGGTCGTTGACGAAGGCAAGCCGGTGCGTCGCGTCAGCGAACTGAACGACAAGCTGGAAGCCGAGAAGGGCAGTGATGTCTTCAACCAGTTCCGAGAGGGCCTGAAAAAGAAGGCCCGTGGTCTGATTGCCCCCTTCAAGTGCACCGACGCGGTGGAAGCCGCCTTCACTTCCTCCTCGTTCGAGGAAGGCATGAAGCGTGAGCGTGAGCTGTTCGGCGAGCTGATGGCATCCGACCAGCGCGCTGGCCTGATCCATTCCTTCTTCGCTGAGCGTGAAGTATCCAAGGTTCCCGGTCTGCCGAAAGACACCCCCATCCGTGATATCAAGACAGTGGGTGTTATCGGTGCCGGTACCATGGGCGGCGGTATCGCCATGAACTTCGCCAACGTTGGTATTCCCGTCACCATTGCGGAAGTGAAACAGGAAGCTCTGGACAAGGGCCTGGCCATCATCCGCAAGAACTACGAGAACACCGCCAAGAAAGGCCGCCTGACCATGGAGCAGGTGGAAGAGCGCATGAGCCTGATCAGCGGCACCCTGACCTACGACGACTTCGCGGATGTCGACCTGGTGATCGAGGCCGTGTTCGAGCGCATGGACATCAAGAAGAGCATCTTCAGCCAGTTGGATGAGAAGTGTAAGCCGGGTGCCATCCTGGCCTCCAACACCTCCACCCTGGACATCGACGAGATCGCCTCCGCCACCAAGCGTCCGGAAGACGTGATCGGCCTGCACTTCTTCAGCCCGGCCAACGTCATGAAGCTGCTGGAAATCGTCCGTGGTGAGAAAACCGCCGACGACGTCAAGGCCACTGCCATGAACCTGGCCAAGCGCATCAAGAAAGTGGGCGTACTGGTCGGCAACTGCCACGGCTTCGTAGGCAACCGTATGCTGCACAAGCGTGGTGCCGAAGCCATGGCCCTGGTAGATGACGGTGCAAAGCCGGAGCAGGTGGACAAGGTGCTGACCGATCTTGGCTTCCCCATGGGGCAGTTCGCCATGGGCGATCTGGCCGGTATCGACATCGGCCACAGTATCCGGGAGGAGCGTCGCAAGGCCGGTGAGGACGTACCGCCGAGCTGGATGGACAAGCTGGTGGAGAAGGGCCGCCTGGGTCAGAAGACCATGGCCGGTACCTACAAGTACGAGGAAGGCAACCGCAAGCCGATCCCGGATCCGGAAGTGGACGAGATCATCGCCGAGTTCCGCAAGGAGCAGGGCATCACGCCCCGTGAGGTGACCGACCAGGAAATCCTTGAGCGCTGCATGTACGTGATGATCAACGAAGGCGCCAAGATCCTGGAGGAAGGCATCGCCGACCGTTCCCTGGATATCGATATCACCTGGATCTACGGCTACGGTTTCCCGGCCTACCGTGGCGGCCCCATGTTCTGGGCCGACCAGATTGGCCTGGACAAGATCCTGGACGCCGTGAAGAAGTACCACAAAGAGGTGGGCGGCAAGCAGTGGGAGCCATCCGCCCTGCTGGAGAAACTGGTAGCTGAAGGCAAGAAGTTCGGCGACCTGTAAGCCTTTATTGATTCGCCGCAGGGCCTCCCGGGTCCTGCGGCAAACCCGTTTCAAGAGGACACATCCATGTCTGATGCAGTTATCGTCTCCACCGCCCGTACCGGTCTGGGCAAGTCCTACCGGGGTGCACTGAACAACAGCCACAGCGTTGATATCGCTGGCCACGTCATCAAGCATGCCGTCGAGCGCGCCGGTATTGACCCGAACATCGTCGAGGACGTGATCCTCGGCGCCACCTTCCACGAAGGCGCCCAGGGCAAGAACATGGCCCGTCTGGCGGCGATCCGTGGCGGCCTGCCGGTGACCACGGCCGGCCTGTCCATCAACCGTTTCTGCTCTTCCGGTCTGCAGTCCATCGCCCTGGCCTCCCAGCGCGTGGTCTCCGAGAAGGTGCCCGCCATCGTGGCCGGTGGTGTTGAGTCCATCTCCCTGGTGCAGAATGACAAGCTCAACCAGTTCAAGGCCACCAACGAGTGGCTGATGAAGAACAAGCCGGAGCTGTACCTGTCCATGATCGAGACCGCCGACATCGTGGCCCAGCGCTACAACGTCAGCCGCGAGTCCCAGGACGAGTACGCCCTGATCTCCCAGCAGCGCACCGCCGCTGGCCAGGAATCCGGCAAGTTCGACGACGAGATCGTGCCTTATGACACCACCATGATGGTGAAGGACAAGGAAACCGGCGAGGTCAGCGAGAAGGACGTTACCCTGACCAAGGACGAGTGCAACCGCCCGAACACCACCCTGGAGGGCCTGCAGGGTCTGGACCCGGTCCGTGGTGAAGGTAACTTCGTGACCGCCGGCAACGCTTCCCAGCTGTCCGACGGCGCCTCCGTGTGCACCGTAATGAACAGCACCTACGCTGAAAAGAACAACATCGAACCGATGGGTATCTTCCGCGGTTTCGCGGTGGCCGGCTGCGAGCCGGACGAGATGGGTATCGGCCCGGTGTTCGCCATCCCGCGTCTGCTGGAGCGCAATGGCCTGACCATGGACGACATCGACCTGTGGGAGCTGAACGAAGCCTTCGCCTCCCAGGTGGTCTACTGCCGTGATCGTCTGGGCATCCCCATGGAGAAGCTGAACGTGAACGGCGGCTCCATCGCCGTGGGTCACCCCTACGGTGTCACCGGTTCCCGCCTGACCGGTCATGCGCTGATCGAAGGCAAACGCCGTGGCGCCAAGTATGTGGTGGTCACCATGTGCATCGGCGGCGGCCAGGGCGCTGCCGGCCTGTTCGAAGTGGTATAAACAGGCGAATCAGAGAGGGGGCGGGCGAGAGTTCGCCCCCTTTTTTGTTATCAGTAAGGAATTGAGCAGTGCAGCAAAACATCATCAACACCCAGGATCTGGAATTCCAGCTCTTCGAACTCCATCAGGTCGAAGACTTCCTCCGGTTTGACCGTTACTCAGACCACAGTCGTGAAACCCTCCAGGCCGCTCTCGACCTGGCGCTGAAAGTGGCGGCGGAGGAATTTGCGCCCCATGCCCGGGCGGTGGATGAGGAAGAGCCGACCTTCGAAGATGGCCGGGTGGTGATGCGCCCGGAAGTCAAAAAGGCGCTGGATGTCCTGAAGGAAACCGGCCTGCTGGCGGCCACTCAGGATTTCGAGCGGGGTGGCATGCAACTGCCCAGTGCCGTGGGCCAGATGTGCGTGGGCCTGCTCAAGGGCGCCAATGTGGGTACCCAGGCCTATGCAGGCCTGACCATCGCGGCGGCGAACCTGATCCTGACCCAGGGCAGCGACGAACAGAAACAGCGCTATGCCGAACCCATGCTCAGCGGGCGCTTCTTCGGCACCATGTGCCTGACCGAGCCCCATTCGGGGTCTTCCCTCGGCGATCTGCGTACCCGGGCGGAACCGGCCGGTGATGGCAGCTATCGCCTCAAGGGCAACAAGATCTTTATTTCCGCCGGCGACCATGAGTTGAGCGATAACATCGTCCACATGGTGCTGGCAAGGCTGCCGGACGCGCCTCCCGGCGTGAAGGGTATTTCCCTGTTTATCGTGCCCAAGTTCCTGGTCAACGAGGACGGCAGCCTGGGTGAGCGCAACGACGTGGCCCTGGCCGGACTGATCCACAAGATGGGCTACCGGGGCACCACCTCGACCATGCTCAATTTTGGTGAGAAGGACGGCGCCGTTGGCTACCTGGTGGGTGAGCCCCATAACGGGCTGGCGGCCATGTTCCACATGATGAACGAGGCCCGCATCGGCGTGGGCCTGGGCTCGGTGATGCTGGGCTACACCGGTTATCTGCATGCCCTGGAATACGCCCGGGAACGCCACCAGGGTCGGCCGGTGGGCAACAAGGACCCGGAGTCGCCCCAGGTACCGCTGATCGAGCACGCCGATATCCGCCGCATGCTGCTGACCATGAAAGCCTACGTGGAGGGCGGCCTGTCCCTGGCCTTGCAGGGCTCGCGGCTGGTGGACGAGAAGAAGGTGGCAAAAACCGACGAAGAGCGTGACATGGCCGCCGGCCTGCTGGACCTGCTGACACCGCTGATCAAGTCCTGGCCCTCCCAGTTCTGCCTGGAGGCCAACAGTCTGGCGATTCAGGTACACGGTGGCTATGGTTATACCCGGGAATATCCGGTGGAGCAGTTCTACCGGGATAACCGCCTGAACCCGATCCACGAGGGTACCCATGGCATCCAGGGCATGGACCTGCTTGGTCGCAAGATCTCCATGGCCGGGGGCCGGTACTATCAGGAACTGCTGCGTCGTATTGCTGCCACAATAGAACAGGCCCGCTCCCATGAGCGGCTGGCGGACAATGCCCGTCGTCTCGAGGAAACCGTGAGTCTGCTGACCGAGGCGACCGACAGAATCCAGGCGATCAGGAAGGAGGGGCAGGTCGAGCGTGCGCTCGCCAATGCGTCCCTGTATCTTGAAGCCTTCGGACATATGGTGGTGGGCTGGCTCTGGCTGCGTCAGGGCCTGGTGGCGTCCAGTGCACTGGATAATGGTGGCCCGCAACCGGAAGCGTTTTACCAGGGCAAGCTGAGGGCCTGCGATTTCTTCAGTCGCTATGAGCTGCCCCGGGTCCAGGGGCTGGCGCAATTGTTGAGGGAGGTGGATGCCTCCGCCCTGGACATGGAAGCAGAAGGCTTCTGATCCGTTTTTTTTGGACCTATCAATCAGGAGAGATACACCATGAGCCGTCAGGCGAAAGCTGTTGTTTGCCGCGAATGGGGCAAGCCTGTTCAGGTGGAAACCATCACTGTGGATGCCCCCAAACGGGGCGAGGTCACCATCAAGGTGGCCGCCTGTGGTGTCTGCCACAGTGATCATTCCGCCACCACCGGAAAGATCCAGTACCCGCCACCCCTGGTGGTTGGCCATGAAGCCGCCGGTGTGGTGGTGGATGTGGGCGAGGGCGTGACCGACCTGAAAGAGGGCGATTACGTGGTCAGCACCTTCATCACCATGTGCGGCAAGTGCCGCAACTGCGTCCGTGGCCGCCCGGTGCTGTGCGAGAACGCCAAGAAGTCCATGGTGACCCTGCCGGACGGTACCGTTCGTACCCACGGCAAGGATGGCGAGGACCTGTACGTGTTCGGCGCCTGCGGCGTCATGGCCGAGTATGCCACCCTGCACGAAGACAACTGTGTGAAGATTGATGAGGGCGTGTCCCTGCCCAGTGCCGCGCTGGTGGGTTGTGCCGTGATTACCGGCGTGGGCGCCGTCTTCAATACCGCGGACCTGGAGCCAGGCTCCCGCGCCGCGGTGTTCGGTATCGGCGGCGTCGGGCTGAATGCCATCCAGGGTTGTGTGACCGCCGGCGCCGAAATGGTCATTGCCGTGGACACCAATGAGAAGAAACTGGAGATGGCCAGAGAGTTTGGCGCCACGCACACCATCAACATTAACGAGGTGGAAGACGTCAGCAAGGCCATCAAGAAACTGAGCGCCGGTGGCGTAGACTACGCCTTTGAATGTGTCGGCAACGGCAAGGTGGTGGAACAGGCCTACAAGGCCCTGGGCCGCGCCGGTACCGTGGTGGTGGTCGGCGTTGCCGACATGAAGGACAAGACCTCCATCAGCACCTTCGCCCTGCCGGCGGATGAGCGTACCCTCAAGGGTAGCTGGCTGGGTTCCGCCCGGCCCCAGTACGATTTCCCGAAAATCCTCAACCTGTACAAGGCCAACCGCCTGAAGCTGGATGAGCTGATTACCAAGACCTACAGCATTGACGAGGCACCGCAGGCGTTCGAAGACATGCTGGAAGGCAAGAACGCCCGTGGCGTGATCATTTTCGAATAACGCCTGTGGTCTGAATATCTGACAAAAGCGACTCCCGATAAGGAGCACAACGATGAACAACCTGAGCAAGAACTACATCAACGGCCAGTGGGTCGAGTGGTCTGGCGACACTATTGACGTTCACGAAGGGACCAACGGCGATGTCATTGCCAAGGTGCCGTCCTCTGACCGGGGCACCATGGAGCAGGCCATCGCGGCCGCGGATGCCGCTTTCGAAAGCTGGAGCGAAACCCCGCTGGAGCAGCGCATCAACGTCATCAAACAGTTGCACGAAGGCCTGCAGAAACGCGCCCCGGAAATTGCCCAGGCGGTGGCCCGGGAAGTGGGTATGCCCATCAAGCTGGCGGGCATGATCCAGGCGGGGATGCCCATCAAGGTCACCGAGACCTACCTGGAAATGCTGCCGGACTATCCGTTTACCGAGCAGTCTGGTAACTCCGAGGTGCAGTACGCCCCGGTGGGCGTGGTGGGCTGTATCACCCCCTGGAACTACCCGCTGCACCAGGTGATCCTGAAGGTGGTGCCGGCGCTGGCCGCTGGCTGCACCATCGTGCTCAAGCCCAGTGAGGTTTCTCCGCAGACCGCCTTTATCCTGGCGGAGATCCTGGATGGCACCGACCTGCCCAAGGGTGTGTTCAACATTGTCTGCGGCCTGGGTCAGGAAGTGGGCGACACCCTGATCAAGCATCCGAAGGTGCGCATGGTGTCCTTCACCGGTTCCACCCGTACCGGTCACCTGATCGCCCACGCGGCGGCCGATGACTTCAAGCGCATCGCCCTGGAGATGGGAGGCAAGTCCGCCTCCGTGATTCTGCCGGACGCCGACCTGGAAGCCTCCGTCAAGGGCACCTTCACCAACTGCCTGCTCAACAGCGGCCAGACCTGCACCGCCCTGACCCGGATGCTGGTGCACAAGGACCAGCACGACCAGGCCTGTGAAATCGCCGGTGCCATTGCCAATGCCATGACACTGGGTGATCCGCTGGACGAGAACACCCGCCTGGGGCCGCTGGCCTCCGCCGACCAGCGCGACAAGGTCCGTGATTACATCAAGCTGGGCATTGAGGAAGGCGCCACTCTGGTGGCCGGTGGTGCCGAGGCGCCGGAAGGCCTGGAGAAGGGCTACTTCGTCAAGCCCACCGTGTTCGGCAATGTGGATCCCGATAGCCGTATCGCCCAGGAGGAAATCTTCGGGCCGGTCATGTGCGTGATTCCCTACGAGACCGAGGAAGAGGCCATCCGCATCGCCAATGGCACGCCCTATGGCCTGTCCGGCGCTGTCTTCTCCGGCGACCAGGACAAAGCGAAGAAGGTGGCCGGCAAGCTGCGCACCGGTCAGGTGTTCGTGAACGGTGGTGCCTTCAACCCGCTGGCGCCGTTTGGCGGCTTCGGCCACTCCGGCATTGGCCGCGAGTTCGGCAAGTGGGGCCTGGAGGAATTCCTCGAGGTTCGTGCGCTTCAGTTGTAATCGCCAACCCCCCTGGGGTAAATATAGAAGGCTAACGGAAACGGGCATTCTCCGCCGGGGGATGCCCGTTTTCCGTTGTGACCCCATAACCATCAACCATCCCCCCAACACAAGAGGGCCATTCAGTGAGCAGTATCTGGACCACCACCCCCACCGTGGAAAGCATGCAGGAGCGGGTCAGGAACACCGCCGTGGAGAACATGGGTATCGAATTTACGGAAGCGGGCGACGACTTTATCAGTGCCCGTATGCCGGTGGACAAGCGCACCGTGCAGCCCTTTGGCATACTGCACGGCGGGGCTTCCGTGGTGCTGGCGGAAACGCTTGGGAGTGTCGCGGCCAACCATTGCGTGAGGAAAGAGGGCACGGCCGGTGTGGGTCTGGAGATCAACGCCAACCATATCCGCTCGGTCAGATCCGGCTGGGTCCATGGTACCGCCCGTCCGCTGCACATTGGCGGTTCCACCCAGGTCTGGGAGATCCGCATCGAGACCGAGGACGGCAAGCTGGTGTGCGTATCCCGGATCACCATGGCGATCATCAATCCCTAGCGATAACTTCCTATTCCCTGGTGGGAGTCGGCCCTGGCTAAAACCCCCTCTCCCTCGTTGGAGAGAGGGGGATGTCCGCCAGTAATTCCGTGTAGCCGCCAGGTTGGATGTCTGGCCCTATGCCTTCAGGGCTTGCCCCCAAGCAGTATCCGTACCGCCAGGCAGGCCTCGTCCACTTCCTCGATGTTCGGCTCCCGACCGAGGATGACATCGGAGTACAGGCAGGATTCGGCCAGCCGGACCATGAAGTAGGACAGGCTCTCCACCCGCATTGGTGGTCTCGCCAGGTGTCCCTTGTCGATCTGATCCTGGATCATGATGGTGTTGGCCTCCACCACCCGGCCATGCATGGTGGAGGCTGACGATGTCAGTACCCGCAGGGCATGCTCCGGGTCCTGCTTCACGAATTCCTGCAGGGGTTTGGCGGTAATCAGTTCGATGTTAATCCGTCGATACACTTCTACAATATAGTCAACACCGGTGCCCGAGGTAGAGGCGACAATCGAGCTGCGGATGGGCATGTACAGTGACCAGAGGATATCGCCAAGCAGCAGGTCCTTGTTGCCCACCCAGCGGAACAGGGTGGCGCGGCCGATGCCCAGTTCCTCCGCCAGGTCAGCCAGGTGAAGCCGCTCTCCCTTGAGCCAGATGCGGCGGGCCTTGTAGAACGCATCTTCCGGAGTGGCACCGGAAGAGCGCTTGCGGGTCTTTTGGAGTTCGCGCTGTAGTGGAGAATGTGTAACTGCCACGGAGGTCTCACTTCTGGCACTAAAAAGGCGTTAAACGCGCTGGCGTCACTACCTTTTTTGACATTGTTTTTGTTACATATAATACATGTTTCTGTTGAAATAGAGCCAGCGCTCTATTTTTTGACGATACCTTCATCGGTAACGTCTCGTAAATGAGTACGACTTTCCAACATATTTGACATAAAAACAACAATCCATTTGGCAGTTTGGCCATGAAGCTCGGGAGCGGGTGAATGCTGTTCGTCGCGGCACTGTTTGTGTCCTGTCTGGTGACGCTGGGTATGATGGTCTTTGCCTGGCAACGGCGGGACGTTCGCACCGCTCCTGCCATCGCCGTGCTGATGGGCGGGCTGAGCTGGTGGACGTTCTGCTACGCCCTGCTGATTCTGCATATCCGTCACCCCGACGTGGTTCCGACCCTGTTCAACGACCCGCTATTCTGGTTCCGCCTGATGTTCGTGGGGGTCTCGGTGCTACCCGCGGCCCTGATCATCTTTGTATTGCAGTATACCGGCTACCGGCAGCGGATTGGTCTGCGTTTGATCGGATTGGTGGCGGTAATCCCGACGCTGTGCATGATCGCCAATTTTACCGAAGGGTTCGGCCACCAGTGGTTCATGGGGGACTTTGAGCCAGGTGGTGAGAGCGTGTTCAAGGGCGGGCCGGCGTTCTGGCTGCATACGCTTTACTCCTACATCGTAATGTTCATCGCCTACTTTCTGCTCATCCGCTTTGCCATCCAGAATCCCCAGTACCGTCGCCAGGCGTTATTGTTCCTGGCCGGCAACATGGTGGTGCTGATACTGAATGTGGTAACCATCATGCAGTGGATGCCAGAGTCCTGGGGAAAGCTGGATCTCAGTCCGTTCGGATTTGTGGTGGCGTCCATGATCATGGCCCTCAACATTCGTCGGGAAGGCTTCCTGGACCTGATGCCGGTCGCTCGCTCCCTGGTGTTTGAGCGCATGGCGGATGGCGTGCTGGTCACCGATACCCGGGGGCGGCTACTGGATCAGAATCCGGCGGCGCAGGCTCTTTTCACGCGGGCCGGGGTCGATATGTCCAGAGGGAGGCTTTTGCAGGAGGCACTTCCGGGGATGTTTCAGGGGGGCAGGCCGGCGGAGGAGTTAACCCTGCAACCGCCGGGTGACGAGGCTCGCCGGCCCTGGCAGTTGAACGTTCGGCGAACTGAGCTCAGGAACCGGCGCAGCCAGGTCAAGGGGTATGTGTATGGTTTCCGGGATGTCACCGAACTGAAGGAAGTGGAAGATTCCCTGCGGCAGCAGCTTGCCGACAACGAGGCCTTGCGTCGGGCCCTGAAGGAAGAGTCCATCCGCGATCCCCTGACCGGACTGTACAATCGCCGCTGGCTGGACGAAGTGCTGGAGCAGGAAATTCCCCGGGCACTTCGGGAGCAGCAGCCCCTGAGTTTCTGCGTTATGGACCTGGACCATTTCAAACAGGTTAACGACAACTGGGGGCACGATGTGGGAGACCGGATTCTGGTAGCGCTCGCCCGGCTATTGACGGAAGGCAGTCGTAAGCACGATGTGGCCGCCCGTTTCGGGGGAGAGGAATTCGTGCTGGTGTTGCCGGGGCTGGATGCCACCCGGGGCCGGGAGGTTGTCGAACGGTTGCTGAAGGCCTTCTCTGAACTGGATTTCGGCGCCGGCGGACCCGACAACCTGACGTTCTCCGCCGGGCTGGCGGTGGTTCCCGACCATGCCTCGGTCCGGGAGAACCTGTTCAAGATGGCTGATCGGGCCCTGTATCGGGCCAAGGAGGCAGGCCGCAATCGGGTGGTGGTTCAGGACATCGCCTGAACCACTCACACCTGGCTGGTAGCGGTTACACCCGGAACTGGGTTACCAGTTCACGCAGCCGCTCGCCCAGCCGTGCCAGCTCCTGGCTGGCCTCGTTGGTCTGGGTGACGCCGGTGTCGCTGTTCTGGGCCGCCTCCACGATGCGCACCACGTTCTTGTTGATCTCCTCGGCCACCTGGCTCTGCTCCTCGGAGGCCGTGGCGATCTGCGTCACCTGATCGTGGATGTGCTCCACCGACTGCTCGATGGTGCTCAGGGCCGAACTGGCGTGGTTGATACGCTCCACAGTCTCCTCCGACAGGCCCTGGGAGGAACGCATGCGCTCCACCGCGCTGCGGGACTCACGGATAAAGCCATCGATCATCTCGCGGATCTGGCCGGCGGACTCGCCACTGCGCTTGGCCAGCTGGCGCACCTCATCGGCGACCACGGCGAAGCCACGGCCATGCTCGCCGGCCCGGGCGGCCTCGATGGCGGCGTTCAGGGCCAGCAGGTTGGTCTGGTCGGTGACTTCGTGGATCACGTCCAGCACCTTCTGGATCTCGTCACTGCGGGAGGCCAGGGCGTCGATGGCCTCGGCGCTTTCCAGGATATTCCGGGACAGGCTGTTCACCGACTGCTGGGAGCCGGCCATGGTCTGGCCGCCATCCTTGGCCAGGCGGTCGGCATCCGCCCCGGCCTGCTGCACCTCGTTGGCGTTCTTCGAGATCTGGTGGATGGTGGCGGCCATCTGGTTGATGGCGGAGGCGATCTGGTCGGTCTCTGAACCCTGGACCTGCACCGAGGCGCGGGTCTCTTCCGCCACCCGGCTCAGTTCCTCCGCGGCCGAGGCCACCTGGTGGGTGGTGTCG
>NZ_JBJJKZ010000020.1:0-201681 GCF_045449695.1 Marinobacter shunpengi | reverse complement strand
ATGGAGGCGCCCATCTCGAACTTCTTCTGGGCCTCACCAAAGGTGCGTACCGCCAGCAACCCGAACACCACCAGCGAGCACAGCATGGCCAGCCGTTCCAGGTGGTGGCGCATCCACGCCGGCATGCGCTCGGTGATCACCTCCACGGAGATGTGGGCATCCTTCTGCTCGGCGAAGGCCAGCGGGATAAAGGCCGCAATGGACATGTAGTAGTAGGAAACAATGGTGATGGTGCCCGGAATGGGCGTATTGAAGAAGTAGCGCCCGGCCACATCGAAGCTGATGTGGAACATCATCAGGGCGATGGCCAGGCCACCAATAATGGAGACGGTATTGGTAATACGGGACAACAGTCGACCAATGTTAAGCATGGAATGATCTCCACGATCAGATTCTATACTCGGGAAAGGAGCGGCCCGTCGTGATATCCCCACAACGGACCCGCGCCACCTCATAGACCGTAGCTGGACACATCCACCTGCGAATAGACTTCACGCCAGAGGATCTCCCTCACGGCTTCTTCGCTATCCATCTCCGCCCCCAGTCGGATCCAGCGGTCGAGGATCTTACGGAACTGCTTGATGCTCTCTTCCGTGTTCTCCAGGCCATAGCGATCAGCGTATGTGGCGGCAATGGTATTCACATCATCCGTGACGAACTGTTCGGTAAAGTCCGCCAGGCCCGGGTCTGCCTCGTGGACACTGATACCCTGTTCCCGCGCATCCTTCAGGTTCTGGTCATTGCTCAGGTGGTAGGCCCAGATAATATGAGCGGCCATCGCGGCACTGGCCCTGAGGACATTCGTACGCTCCGCTTCACTCAGGGATACCCAGGTATCCTGGTTAATGTTGGCCAGTGCGGTACCACCGTAACCACCCCCCGGGGCCCCGACGGTGATGTCGGTAACCACCTCATTCAACCGGAACACCGTCAGTTCCGTCGCCGTCTGAATGGTGCAGTCCACAACCCCCTGATCGAGTGCATCGTAGACTTCATTGACAGACATCTGGACCGAGTTGGCCCCGATTGCCTGGGCCCAGCGGGAATGCTGCGGACCACCGCCACGCAGTCGCATGCCCCGGGCGTCCTCCAGCGAGGTGACCGGCTGGTTACAGAGCAGGGGCAACGGAGATGTTGTGCCGGTCGCGGTGAACACCTGATTCTGCTGACGAAACTCCTCGACACACTCCTCACAGTGCGCCATGACATACTCGGCAACCGCGCCGCCGAATATGGCTCCGTGGGGCCCACTGAATTCCTGCTGGTCCAGGAGCATGGTCAGCTCCGTGACCATGTGGGTGGAGGGGAACTCGTTCATGAAGTAGGTGGTCAGCACAACGCCCGCATCGGCCATGCCATCACGCAGACCGGGCGAGGTTTCCATCAGGTTCAGGAGTGACAATGGATAAACCTTGGCCGACATCTCACCGTCACTTGCTTCCTCAAGGGTATCCGCCCAAACCTGGGCGGATTCCGCAGGGATGGAACCCTGGGGATAACCCAGGGCAAAACGCAGGTCGGCCTGGGCAATAGAGCCCAGGCAAAGGCAGGCAGAGGCTGACGCCAGAGTCAGCAGTTTCTTGATAGTCATCTTTTCCCTCTTGGACTTCTTGTCAGGATTAGTTATTCACTTCCGCATACAGCTCTTTCTTGGACAGCTTGCCCACGGGGGTCTTGGGCAATTCATCCCGGATTTCCATGCTCTGGATCATTTCGTGTTTACCGAGGCGGGAGCGCAAAAAGGTCTGCATGTCCTGCAGGGTTGGGTGAGGCATGCCGTCCATGATCGTGACATAGGCCCGGGGGCTTTGGCCCCGGTAACTGTCAGGCACGCCGATAACGGACACCTCCGACACGGCGGGATGCTCGTATATGGCTTCCTCGATGTTGCGCGGATACACGTTGTAGCCGCTGCAGATAATCATGTCCTTGGTTCTGTCGACAATGTAGATGAACCCGTCTTCGTCCATGAAAGCCACGTCGCCCGTACGAAAATAGCCCTGCGAGCTCATTGATTCAGCGGTGGCGTCGTCACGCTTCCAATAGCCTTGCATCATGTTGGGGCCCTTGATGCACAGCTCACCGCGCTCGCCCGGGGGCTGCATCGTTTCCTCACCGTCCATCGACAGGATCTGCAGGTCCACGCCGGGCACGGCAACACCGCAGGAACCCGCTGGCGCGGTCATTCCCTGGGGAGTAAAGGTGCCGACGGTTGACGTTTCCGTCATGCCCCAGCCTTCCTTGACGGTACACCCGGCACGTTCCCTGAACCGCTGCTGTAACTCCACGGGCAGCGGTGCACCGCCAGAGTTGCAGAGTTTCAGGGAGTCCAGCCGGTAGTTTTCCAGTTCCGGGTAGGACAACAGCGCCGAGAGCATGGTTGGCACCGCCGGGAAAACGGTAATCCGTTCCTGCTGTATGGTCTCGAGGGCCTGCTTTGGATCAAACCGGAGCTGCTGATACAGCGTGGCGCCGTCCCGCAGGCCAAAGAGCATGTTGACCATGATGGCGTATATATGAAATGGCGGAAGTACCGCCAGTATCCGCTCCTCTCCCGGAGAAACCGTAGTCACAAGGGCGGCCCCCAACTGGTCGGCCGCACTGGATATGGAGCGGTGAGTCAGCATGGCGCCCTTCGGGGCACCGGTGGTACCCCCGGTATACTGGAGCACCGCCAGGCTATCGGGTGCCCGCGCTTCCGGATAGGGCTGGAAGTCGCCGACATTGTCCAGCAGAGCGGCGAAGGTGGTGACCCCGTCGGAAGGGACCTCGCTCAGCTCTCCTGCAGAGGCCATCTGGTTCCGGAGCTGATCCGGAGCACCGGCGAATTCCGCCACCGAACCGACTACCAGTCCTTTCAGGCGCGAATCGCCCATAAACTGAGCTATCCGGGGCAGCAGCGTCTGGAGATCCACAGTAATGATCAGGTCTGTCTCACTGTCGGCGATCTTGTGCTCAAGAATACGCTCGGCGTCCAGTGGCGAGTAATTCACCACCACGCCACCGGCCCTCAGCACCCCCATGAAACTGATGATGCAATGAGGGCTGTTGGGCAGGTACAGACCAACATGAACCCCGGGCTTTACGCCCAGCCTCTGCAATCCTTTTGCTGCCCGTGATACCAGATCGTCCAGTTCCCGGTAGCTGATCTCGCGCCCCATGAAATGGATAGCCGACCGCTCCGGCCAACGACGAGCCGCATCGGTCAACATATCGTGAACCGCACGACCAGACAGATCCGGCCGATGGGGGATGCCCGAAGGGTAACTGCTGAACCAGCGAGCGTCCGGTGGAACCTGCTGATGACTCATCTTGGCAACCTCTCCGCTTGATTGTTTTTATCATTCGGTTGCACCCGGGGCCCTGCGACACTATTCTTGGATTCCAGGCTGCAACACTTTTATATTTCGACACATGATGCAACAAAATAAAATAATGACGCAAGCACAGATAACACCACTGGCCAAAGCACTGGCCGGCGAAGCCAGCACAGGCGCAGCCTCTCCCCTTACGGCGCTGGAGGTCGGCCGACAACGCTGGCTCAATTGTGAACGGATCAACATGGGGTCCATAGCGGATGAAGTGGGCGTCAACAGGGCCACGCTGTTTCGCTGGGTAGGTAGTCGTGAACTGTTTGTGGGTGAGATTATCTGGTCGTTCTACCAGGACCTGATCGACAAGACCCTTGAAGCAACATCCGGGGAAGGCCCTGAGTACGTGGTATCCGTTCTGGAGCATTTGCTCAGAAAGGTTGTGAACACGAAGCAGCTTCACCACTTCATCCGTCAGGATCCGGAGTACGCCATCCGCATCCTCACATCCAGATCCAGCCTCTTCCAGGCACGGTCCGTCAATATGGTTCGGGGGCTTATCGCCGAGCAGACCGGGAAAACCGACTGGACACCCCCCATTCATCAGGACGATCTGGCCTTCCTGATTATCCGGGTAGGAGAGTCCTTCCTGTACGGTGATGTCATCAGCGGCCAGAAGACGGACATCGCTCAGACAACCATGGCATTCAGGCTCCTTTTGTCCGGGCAGGCCTGACCCTGAAAACCTGCCCAGGCATGCGTCACCCTCCCCCAACAGAGCACTCAGGAGACAACTATGACAATAAACCGAAACCTCAATGGGCTTGTCGCAGGCCTTACTCTCGCCTGCCTGGCCGGCACCGGTACCGCCACCGCCGAGCAACTGCGGTTTGCGACCGGCTCCCCTCAGAACACTCTCGGTTCAAAGGGCATGGATGCCTTTATTGACGCCGTGGAAACCCGTTCCGGAGGAGATCTTACGGTCAAAGGGTATGCCCAGTCGCTGCTCAGCTTTATGGAAACGCCGTCCGGTTTGAGGGACGGCATGGCTGATCTTGGCCATGTACTGACGCCCTACTTTCCAGCGGATTTCCCCAACACCATAATGCTCACCGAAATGACCATGGCCCCCGAACTCTCAAGTGTTGAGGCAAAGACGGCCATGTTCGCCTATACCGGCGCGGTGACGGAGTATATCGTCAATCAATGCCCGGATTGCATCCAGGAGCACCTGGACCGGAACCAGGTCTATCTCAACCTGGTGAGCACTTCGCCCTACGGGCTGTTCTGTAACGGCGCGGTTACCGCCTCGGAAGACATTAACGGCAGCCGCATCCGGGTTGGCGGGCCGGTCTGGTCCCGCTGGGTTGAATCCATGGGCGGGTCCCCGGTTTCCATTCCGGTCAATGAAACCTACGAGGGCCTCAGTCAGGGGGTTGTCGACTGCACCGCCCACAACCTGTCCGACCTGCTCAACTTCAAGTTCATCGAAGTGGTCACCGATGTCACCATGGGCGTTCCGGGAGGAACCTTTGGCGGCGTAGGTACCAACATCAACGCAGACACCTGGCGCTCCCTGTCCACGGACGATCGCACAACCATTCTCTATGGTGCTGCAAGGGCTTCTGCGGAAGTCGTCATGCTCTACTACGAAGATCACGTGGAAGCGCTCCGTCAGATTGAGGAAAGCTCCGATATCACTCTGCACGAACCGGATCCGGAGCTGGTTGAAGCCACTCGTACCTTTATCGAGGAAGATCTCAAGACCGTCGCTGCCCACTACCAGGAACGGTACGGTATTGAGGATGCGGAAGAACGCATGGCGTCATTCCGCGAGACCCTGGCGGAATGGGTAAAGAAGGTCGAAGGCGTCAACACCCGGGAGGAACTGACCGACCTTTACTGGGCGGAAGTCTTCTCCAAAATCGACGTCAGCACCTACAGCCTGTAAACGTTCACTCCTCCATGGTCAGGTCACAACCGACCTGACCATGGCCTCCCCCCACGCCAGAAAAGATGCGGAAAAGGCACAAAAGTTTTTCCTGATTGCACAAATTGAACCATACTGACAATTGCAACGGATCCTTGAGCAAACACCAGGGTCAGGGAATACAGGCAGTGTGTACCGGACGGTTCTCATGCTCTATCAGGGGCTCGGCTTATCAGTCGCCCAGCCAGCGGCTGGCAGGCGCCCTCCAGGTTATGGTCATCCTGATTGCGATTTTGTTCGCAATACCGGCTACCCATGCCCGGACCATTACGCTGTCCACCGGAGAATGGCCCCCCTATTTTGACAGCAGCCTCGACAACCATGGGCTGCTGGCACAGATCATCAGTGAAGCCTATGGCAATGTCGGGATATCGGTTGATTACAGCTTCCTGCCCTGGTCCCGGGCCCTGTCCATGGCGCATCACGGCAATTATGACGGCTCCGCTGCCTGGAGCTGTACGCCCTCCCGTTCCGACGATTTTCATTTCAGCCAGCCGATACTGCCCCTTTACTATGTCTTCTTTGTCCGCAAGGGCAGTCAGTTCCATTGGCAGGAGATCGACGATATCAAGGGGCTGACCATTGGCCTGACCCAGGACTACGCCTATGGCGACCAACTGACCTCGGCGGTGGACCGGGGGCTTGTAAACACGGACATGACGGCATCGGATGAATCCAACTTCCGGAAGCTGCGAGCCGGACGGATAGACCTGTTCCCGATGGACCCTCTGACCGGACTGCAGATGATCGACCAGCTGTTCTCCGAGGCCGAGGCCCGGCAACTGACCTACCATCCACGCCCCATACACCAGGCCAGCTATCACCTGATCTTCTCAAGGCAGCAGGACAATGGCGGCGAACTGGCGCGACAGTTCAACCAGGGCCTGGAAACCCTCAGGGTGTCCGGCCGCCTTGATGAAATACTCGACAGTCAGCTCGGGGAATCACCGATGTGGCACGCACTGGGCCCGTTACTGACCACTGAACCACGCCAGAGTCGTTGTGGAATCGGTGACGCCAGAACCGCCGGGCACAATAGCGAGCCCGGGCGCTGAACAGGGAGCAACGCCATGCAGGTCGGAGAAATTACCCAGAAGCTGATAGACGCCGCAGCGGATGCCATTGTCATCCTTGACGTACGTGGGCATATCCGCCACTTCTCCAGCTCCGCCGAAAACCTCTTTGGCCTGGCAGCATCCGACTGCCTGGACCAGCACTTCTCCCTGCTGCTGGCACCGAAACACCGCCAGGAAGTCGTGGACTGCTTTACCGAACTCTGCGACGGCGAGCATCCCCTCAACGGTGTGGGGTACCAGGTAACGGCCCAGGACCGGCAGGGACAGACCTTTCCCATGTCCCTGGAAATCGGGGAGAGCCGACTGGAGGAACACCGCCTCTTCATCGGGGTATGCCGTGACCTGTCCGCGGAGCGTGAGTCGACAGACCGGAAACGGTCCGCGGAAAACCTGAACCGGGCGCTCTTCGAGGCGGCTGTGGATGCCATCATCACCATTGATGCCCACGGGCAGATCCGGGCCTTCAACCAGGCTGCGGAATCTCTGTTCGGTTATCGTCGGTCCGAGGTACTCGACCGCAACGTTGCCCTGCTGATGCCCGACCACTACGCAAAACATCACGACGCCTATATCGACAACTACCTGCGCACTGGTGAGGCCCGGATTATCGGCATTGGCCGGGACGTGGTGGGACAGCGCAAGGACGGTTCCCGCTTCCCCCTGCACCTGTCGGTTGGCGAGGCATGGCACCACAACGAAAAGCACTTTATCGGCATCTGCCATGACCTGTCCGACTACCATGACGCACTGCGCAAACTGGCTATTGCGGAGAAGCGCTACAAAGAGATCGTCCACAGCCAGACCCAGATGATCTGCCGGGTCGATACCGACCTGAAGATTACCTTTGCCAACCGGTCATTCATGAAGTGTCTGGGCAAATCCCACGGGGAGCTGATCGGTACGCCGTTGTACCGTTTCGCCACTGAGAACGAGGCGGCCATCCGCGACCTGCTGGGTCAGCTGTTTGACGCCACCGACGTCCAGCAGATAACGGTGAAAATGACCATGGCGGCACCATCAAGGAACCCCCAGATTGAATGGACCTTTACCCGCCCCGGGACCAGCGACGACGAGGTGGCTGAACTCCAGGGCTTCGGGGTGGACATCTCCGACATGGAGGACGCCCGCCGCGAGGCGGACTATCTGAGAAACCATGACACGATCACCGGCCTCTACAACAAGCAGGGGTTCATGAATGCCCTCAAGTCCTGGGCCTCGGGGGAACCGGCCTTTTCGGTCATCCATATCGACCTGGATAACTTCGGGCTGGTGAACCAGCGACACGGCTTCGACACCGGCAATCATGTCCTCAAAGAGGTTGCCCTCCGGATCCAGTCCATCGCCGGCAACACCAGCCTGGTTGCCAGGATCGGTGCCGACGATTTTCTTCTCGCATCTCCGGTTTCCCGGTTACGGGAGGTCAGGGACGTCACAGGTCGACTCGTGTCCGGGATCGGACGCAGCCTGCTGGTTGATGGCCAGGACCTATCGATAGATGTCGCCATTGGTGTCGCCTTCTACCCGGATGACAGCAAGGACATTCATCGCCTGCCCGACCTGGCCGAATCCGCCATGAGGGACGCCCGCGCCCGCAAGGAAACCATCGCCCTGTTCAACCGGGAATCCCACAGCCAGCTTCACCGCCGCCTGGACGTTGAACAGGCGCTGAAGCGAGCCATTGAGGAACGGATTCCCCACATCCTGCTGCAGCCCAAATACGCCATTCCATCCGGACGGATATCCGGTTTCGAGGCCCTGGTCCGCTGGCAGGATCCGGAGCTGGGCTTCATTTCACCCGCCGAGTTCATTCCCCTGGTAGAGCACTCCAGGCTTGGACAGCGCCTGGACCGTTATGTCATCCGCCAGGCCTGTGACGCCATTGGCAGGATTGCCAGCCTTAGCGACAGGCCACTCCCCGTTGCGGTCAATATCACCGCCCCCCACTTTTCCAACCCGGAACTGGCCGGGTTTATCCTGGGGCAGCTGGAGGAAGCCCGCCTCGACCCGAGGCTACTGGAGATCGAACTCACCGAAGGGGTGTTCCTGGCCGCCAACGACACCGTCACCAACAACCTGTCCACGCTGCGTGAAGCCGGCGTGAAAGTGGCCATCGATGATTTCGGTACCGGCTACTCGTCGCTCAGTTACCTCAAAAACCTCCAGGTGGACGAGCTCAAGGTGGACAAATCGTTTACCGACGAAGCCGATACCAGTACCGGCAAGACGGTCCTCCAGGCCGTGGTGCTGATTGCAAAGGCATTCGGCCTGAAGGTTACTGCGGAGGGCGTCGAGACCAGCCAGCAACTGGCGATACTGGAAGAACTGGGTTGCGATCTGGCACAGGGCTTCCTGCTGTCAAAACCCATCCCGGTCGACGATGCCTGTCGGCTTGTACAAACTTGATCCAGCGCAATCTACCGCACGATTACCACCCGTTTTCGACAAAGTTACTTGCCATTATTCTTCTGAAGCTGAGATCATTTAGTTAGAAAAGGCAGGTATTTTTAATGGGTGCATAAACCTGGCGGGTAAAGTGCCCCAATGACACTACCGGTCTTGCTGCCCCTGTTGTCAGGCAATGACGCCATGAGTCTAGGTCAGGCACTACGCCAGTTCAGGAAACACAAAGGCCTCACCCTGGCCGAACTGGCGGAAAAAACCGGGTCCTATGTGGGCAACCTGTCCCGCATTGAGCGGGACATGGCCAATCCAAGCCTGGATCTGCTCTATCGGATTGCCCAGGCCCTGGAATGCTCCATGGCCGATATTTTCCTCGCGTCCTGCGAAGGCAGTGGCAAGGATCCCTCGCAAGCCGCCCTGAACGCCGTATTCGGCTCACTGATGCAACAGGATCGTGAACTGCTGCTGGACTTCGCCCGCCTGCTGCAGACCCGCACGCAACGGGCTGGAGCCAGGTCACCGGCCGAAGGCCACGATCGCCCCCAGAAAGGCCCCTGACCATGCCCCCGGGCGGTCACGCCGAAGCAGGCACGGCTCCACTAACGGGCAACACCGTCAGTGCTCCACCTTCAGCGCACTCTCATGCCAGTTGCGCAGGGCCCGGTCTGACATCCACACCATCAGGGCGAACAGCAGGATGCCGGTCACCGTAATCAGGATCAGGGCGGCGAACATCTTGGGAATCTGCAGGTTATAGCCGGACTGCAGGATCATGTAGGCCAGCCCTGCCTTCGCCCCGCCGGTACCGGCCACAAACTCCGCCACCACGGCGCCAATCAGCGCCAGGCCGGAGCTGATCCGCAGGCCGCCGAAGAAGTACGGCAGCGCGCCGGGAATCCGCAGTCGAACCAGTTCCTGCCAGCGGCTGGCCCGGTACATGCGAAACATGCTGAGCAGGTTCGGGTCGACACTGCGCAACCCCAGGGTAGTGTTGGAAATGATGGGGAAGATGGCCACGATCACCGCACAGATGGTCAGCGCCCAGGTGGTGTCGTTGACCCAGATAATGATCAGCGGCGCAATGGCCACCACCGGCGTCACCTGCATCAGCACCGCATAGGGGAACAGGCTGATCTCGATCCACTTGCTCTGCACGAACAGCAGCGACGCCGCAACGCCCAGAACCACGGCAATGGCGAAGGCCAGGAAGGTCACCTTCAGGGTCATCAGCAAGGCGTTGAACAACGATGAGAAGTCAGACACCAGCGACTGGCCGATGTCCACGGGGCTGGGCACCAGGTACTTGGGCACCTCGAATGCCATCACGGTGAACTGCCACATCAGCAGCACCAGCACGCCCACCAGCAGGGGGGCGGCAATCTGCACGAAGCGTTCATTACGGATCAGCGGGGCTTTCATGACTGGCTCTCCTCGTCCCGGTCCTCACCCATGGCACTGGCACGTTCCAGGGCATGGGATACCTGTCGGCAGTAACCGGCGAATTCGGTGGACACCCGGAAATCCGGTGACCGCGGATAGGGTTCATCGATGGTGATGTCGTCCACGATGCGACCGGGGCGGGCCGCCATCACCACCACCCGGCTGGACAGGTAGACCGCCTCATAAACGCTGTGGGTGACGAACACGATGGTCCAGCCCTTGTCCTTCCACAGCTTGAGCACATCGTCGTTGAGCCTGTTGCGGGTCATCTCGTCCAGCGCACCGAAGGGCTCATCCATCAGCAGCAGGTTGGGCTCGGTGACCATGGCCCGGGCGATGGAAGCACGCATCTGCATGCCGCCGGACAGCTCCCGTGGAAAGCTGTTGTCGAAGCCCTTCAGGCCTACCATGCCCAGGGCATCGTCGATCTTCTGTTCCGCCTCCGGTGACTTGCCGGCGTGTTCCAGGTCCAGGGGCAGGCGCACATTCCTGCGTACCCGTGCCCAGGGCATCAGGGTGGCATTCTGGAATACGAAGGCCAGCTTGCGGCCCTTGCTGCCCACCACGTCGTAATCCTGCTCCCACCATTTCACGGTACCGGTGGTCACGTCGCCCAACCCCGCCATGATGCGCAGCAGGGTACTCTTGCCGCAACCGGAGGGCCCCAGCAGGCTGACAAACTCGCCCTCCTTTATCTGCAGATCGGCACCCTTCAAGGCCACGGTGCCATTGCCATAGATCTTGTTGACGCCATCCACCTGCAGTACCGGGCGTGAGACCACGGCACCGGCTTCTCCGGCCATGATTTCCTGGTCCGGTTCCGGGTTCAGGGGCGTAACCTTGCTAGCTGTCATAGTGATGTCTCCAGGGCCGACCGGAGTCGCTGACCGGCCGGCATCAGGATGGGGGTCGCGTCGGCGCTTAGGGAAGCACCGGCTCTTCGGGCAGGAATTCCAGGGTGTAGACCTTGCTCAGGTCCAGGTCTTCCGACGCCAGGTCCGCTTCCACCATGAAGTCCCTGATCTTCTGCCAGCGCTCGTCGGTCATGACACCGATGCCCATGGTCTGGGCATCGCCCCCGGTCACCAGCTCGTACTCTTTCATCTTCTCGATGCCGTAGGCGATCTGCTCCGGGGTCATCTCCGGGTTTTCCTGCATGATCAGCTCGTTGCCCGGCGCGGGGTTTTCCAGGTAGCTCTTCCAGCCCTCCATGCTGGCCTGCACAAAGCGCCGCACCACGTCGGGGCGTTCCTCGACCATATCGGTGGTCGTTTCGATGGTGGTGGCGTAGGGAGGGTAGCCATAGTCGGACAACAGGAAGACGCTGGGCTCGATACCACCCTTCTGGATGGCAAATGGTTCGGATGAGAGGTAGCCCTGCTGCACAATGTTCTCGTCGTTCAGGAATGGCGCCACGCTGAAGGTGTAGGCGTGGACCACATCGTCCTCGAAGCCATACTCCGCCTTCAGCCAGGGCCAGAAGGTGGAGTGGGCGAAGGTGGCAATATAGACCGGCAGTTCCTCTTCCCTGATCTGCTCGATGGACTCGATACGGGGGTGGGCAATCAGCGCCTGGGGATCCCCCTGCATGGAGGCCGCCACCGTCATCACCGGCAGGCCCTTCTCCACGGCGTTGATGTTGCCGATGGGGTAGCCCATCAGCAGGTCATAGCGCCCGGTCACCAGCAGTTGGGTACCGTTGACCTGGGGACCACCCATTTTGATTTCCACATCCAGGCCGTAATCCTCGTACAGTCCGGTGGCCAGGGCCTGGTAGAAGCCGCCGTGTTCCGCCTGGGCGTACCAGTTGGTGCCGAACACCAGCTTGTCCAGCTCTTCGGCGGAGACCGGTGACAGGGCCAGCATGCCCGCCATCATGATGGCGCCGCCAAGCGTAGCGCGTGTTTTTAGTGCCATGGAGCCTCTCCTGTGAATGCGGCGACTGCGTCGCTCTTTAATTGACCATTTGTTCAGGTTTTTAAAAGCAACCGCCGTGCCACTCAGGAGAAACCGTACTAAAGCCTCTAATTCATAGGGTTGGATACATTACCCGGACAGCCGGAGTGCACTACACTGCCCCAGCTTCTGGCCAACCGCACCGGTTTTGATCATGGGCAGTATCCTGCAGGCATAAAAAAGCCGCCCGAAGGCGGCAACAAGGAAGACGCAACACTTGCATCTCCATCGTTCGTCGTTACATCTCAATGCCCCTGGTTGCGCCAGAAGGTTTCGTGGACCTCGGCGGCTTCGTCCTCCAGCACCGGACCAATCACCTCGACCTGCCGCTGGCCGGAGGCGAACACCTCTCGGCAGGGCAGATCCAGGGTCGGGTTCTCCGGGTGGTTGCCGGTCATTTCCTTCAGGCGATGCTCGCTCACGCCGTAGACCAGTCGCCCCAGCCCGGCCCAATAGGCGGCACCGGCGCACATGCAGCAGGGCTCAGCGGACACGTACATGGTGAAGGCAGCCATCTCCTCCGGGCGCCAGGTCTGGCTGGCCCGGGTCATCAGTACCCGTTCGGCGTGGCCGGTCATGTCCTGGTGTGGCAGGTAGGCGTTGATCTGCTCCATCAGCACTTCACCCTCGTCGTTCACCAGGATGGCAGCAAACGGATGAATACCCTGGGCAGCGGCACTGCTGGCCAGGTCCAGGGTCTTGCGGATGAACCGCAGATCGGCTTTGCTTGGTTCCAATTCGGTAATCCTCTTTTAAAGCGTGTTTCAGCGAGCCTTGCGGGGCAGGCTCCAGGGGAAGAACAACTGCTGGGTCCACTGCACGGACTTGAACAGCAGCAGGCTTACCACCGCCAGGAAGAACAGTCCCGCAAAGGCCTGGGGAATCCGGAAGAAGGAGGTGGAAAACTGGATGAAATAGCCCAGCCCTTCCTCGGCCGCCACGAACTCCGCCACCACCGCCCCGATAATGGCCAGGGTGATGGCCACCCGCAGGCCACTGAAGATATGTGGAATGGCATAGGGAATGCGGATCTGCCAGGTTTCCCGGCGTAGCGGTGCATCCAGTGACCGACTCAGCTCGACCAGCTCCTCCGGCGTCTCATTGATGCCCGTGGCGGTGGATACCACCAGTGGGAAGAAGGTAAGCAGGCAGGTGATCAGCACCCGGGAGGGGTCATCAGAGCCCATCAACACAATAATCAGCGGCGCCACTGCCACCACCGGCGTGGACTGGATCACCACCAGCAGCGGGTAGAGCGTGCGGCTCAGGAATTCCGAACGCATCATGGCGATGGCAATGGGAATCGCCACCACGATGGACACGGCAAAGCCCATCAGTGCCACCCTCAGGGTCGCCCACAGGTGGGTGAACCAGCGGCTCATTTCCACCTTGAAGAAGGCGTCCACAATCGCGGATGGTGCCGGCAGCACGTATTCGGGTAATGAGAACACCTGGCATACCAGCTCCCACAACAGGATCAGCGACAGGAAGAACAGCCAGGGCGCGGCCATCAGAAGCGAGGCCCGCGTCCTGCCTTCAGGCAGCGTCAGGCTCATAGATATGCTTCCTCAGGCGTTCGGTGAGTTGCCCGAACCGTGGTTCGGAGATGGTATGGGTCGTCCTCGGACGGGGGATATCCACATCCAGCACTTCCAGTACGGTGCCGGGGCGCTTGCTCATCACCAGCACCCGGTCCGCCAGCAGCACCGCCTCGGCGATGGAGTGGGTAATGAACAGCACGGTCTTGGGGTTCTCTTCCCAGATCTTCAGCAGGTCGAAACCGATCTGCTCCCGGGTCATGGCGTCCAGGGCCGAGAACGGCTCGTCCATCAGCAGGATATCCGGGTTCAGCAGCAACGCCCGGACAATACCGACCCGCTGTTGCATGCCACCGGACAGTTCATCCGGCATCTTGTTGGCAAAGCTTTCCAGGCCCGCCATGGCCAGCAGCTCATCGGCGCGCTTCTCGTCATCCCGACCATAGCGCCCAAACTTGTGTTTGAGCGGGAACAGCACGTTCTTGCGCACCGTCAGCCAGGGCAGCAGGGTCGGCTTCTGGAACACAATGCCAACGTCGTCCCGGGGGCCCGTGACCGGCATACCGAACACCGAGACCTCGCCCTCGGACGGCGTCAACAGGCCGGAGATCATCCGTAACAGGGTCGACTTGCCGCAACCGGACGGCCCCACCACCGCCACGAACTCGTGACGGCGGATGTCCAGGTCGATGCCGGTGACAGCCGGCGGCACCCCAGGAGTGGGATCGTACCGGTGCCCGACTCCGGAGAGCCGGACAAACGAACGATTGGTGGCGGGTTCCGTCATGCTTACAGGGCCTCGAGCAGGGTGCGGTCGATGATCGCTTCCGGGTCCAGGGCGTCCTTTTCCAGCTTTTCCGCCTGGGATACCCAGTCCCAGGTCAGTGCAACACGGTCTTCGGTCAGGGCACCGAGGCCGTCCCGCTCGCTCACGTCGTTGACCACCAGTTCCATGGTGTCGCCGATCTGCGCGGTGGCCACGTCCACATCCACCTCCGGCACCATGCTGTTGAGGGCTTCCGCCGCCTGGCGGGGGTTGTCATGGGTAAACTTCAGGGATTTGTCGAAGGCGCGCATAAAGCGCTTGGCCACATCCGGGCGCTCACTCAGGAACTTCTCACTAGCCACCACGGAGGAGGAGTACAACTCCAGGCCAGCGTCGGACCAGGGCAGTACCACCAGTTCGTTACCGGTGGCTTCAGCCTGATCGGCAAACAGGGCAATGTTGGTGACCCAGGCGATAATGGCGTCGGTGCCACCGTTCATCAGCATGGGGCCCAATGCCCCCGGGTCCGCCTTGGTCAGTTGGACGGCGTCTTCCGCCATGCTGTTCTCTTTCAGCACTAGCGGCAGGAAGGCGTTGGAGGACGTAAACGGCGAGGTGGCGACTTTCTTGCCATCCATATCCGTCATCTCGCTGATGTCGTTCTTCTCCAGGGTGAAGAAGGCGTGGGGCGCCTGGTTAAAGATGCTGTAGACGGCCTTCACCGGCAGGCTGTCGTCCTGGGCCTTGGCGGCCATCAGGGCGCCGATATCGGCGCTGCCCACGTCGGCCTGCCCGGTAGCAATCTTGGTGATGGCATCGGTGGAGCCCCGACCACTGGCGATGCTGACTTCCAGGCCTTCCTCCTCGAAGAAGCCTTCCTGGACACCCACGTAGACCGGGGACTTGTCACCACCCGGCAGCCAGTCAAGTTGGTAGGTCACCTGATCGGCAGCGACGGCTGCCTGGGTCATCAGCCCGCCGGCCAGAGAGGCCGCCAGCAGGAATGAACGTGTGAAATGCTTGTGCATGTGCTTTCCCCTTTCATGGTTTATCACTCGCCGAATTTTATTGATCATTCGGTCAGGTTTTATCTGGAGAAAGCAAACGGCAGGCCAGCTTGGAAACGTCCGCTGCATAATTCCCGCCAGAACTGGCGAACTGCCCGAAAAGCGAGGTCTTTCGCCCTTCTACTCCCCTCTGGCCACAGGGCCACACCATAAGCACTGAATATCCAGCCCAGTCCGGGCCCCGTCGTTCAATTAAATCAGGCGCCCGAAACTAGTGCACAAAAACGCGACACGCCCTCATATGAGGCCAAAACCGGACGAATGCTCTGGCCGCAGTCGCCCCCAGATCAACGGATTCCTGAAGTCGGGGCCCCAGTAGATCGCGGGTCTCAATGGCACGCTTTATGAATTACTGACCATATGGACAATTTTAAAGATCGAAAGTGGAGCCACACCATGAGCAAGACTTCCGGGGCGGGCGCCGCGCTGCCCGTTATAGACCTTTCCCTGCTATCGGGAACCGGGGAGCAGCGCCAGTCGCTGGCCCGATCACTGAATGATGCCTGTGTGCATACCGGGTTCTTCTATATCCGTCACCACGGCATTCCCGGTGAGTTGGTGGACCGGGTCTTTCGGGAATCACAGGCACTCTTTGACCTGCCGGCAGAGGAGAAAGAGGCCATCCATAAAGCCCGCTCACCGGCCAACCGGGGCTATGAACCGCTAAAGGGGCAGACCCTGGAGCCCGGGACGCCGCCTGACCTGAAGGAAGGTTTCTATATTGGCGAGGAACTGGACGACTCGGATCCACGGGTCCGGGCCGGGCGCTTCAACCATGGCCCTAACCAATGGCCAGCAGCACTGCCGACGTTTCGCGAGACCATGAGCGAGTATTTTGATGCCATGAACGAGCTGAGCGACCGGATCATGCAGGCACTGGCCCTGGCTCTGGAGCTGCCCCGGGACTTCTTCGACGATTTCTGCCGGCACCCCCTGTCGACCCTGCGATTGCTGCATTACCCGCCGCAACCACCGAAGCCGGCGCCCGGGGAAAAGGGCTGCGGTGCCCACACGGATTTTGGGGGTGTCACCATCCTGCTGCTGGACGACAAACCGGGACTGCAGGTGTGGGATGCGCAGGGCGATCGCTGGATCAATGCAAACCCCATCCCCGGTACCTTTGTGGTCAACCTGGGAGACATGATTGCCCGCTGGACCAACGACCGTTACCGCTCCACGCTGCATCGGGTGGTCAATACGTCGGGGGCGGAGCGCTACTCGGTGCCTTTCTTCTACAGCGGCAACCCGGACCATGAAGTCGCTTGCCTGCCCTCCTGCCTGGCGGACGGCGACCAACCCCACTATCCGCCCACCACCGTGGAAACCCACCTGATGGAGATGTACCGGAGGACCTATGCCTGATGCACACGGCATTACCGCAGTGCTGATCCACGGCGCCTGGGCCGGCGGCTGGGTGTGGGACACCATTGCGCCACACCTGGAAGCACGGGGGTTCCGGGTTCTGGCGCCGGATCTTCCCGGTTGCGGTGCACGTCTCGGTGATCCTGCGAAGGCCTCACTGACCGGATGTGTCGACGATCTTGAACAACAGCTGAGCGCTGTCTCCGGGCCGCTGTTGCTGGTGGGGCATTCCGGCGGCGGCGCCGTGGCCACCCAGTTGGCCGAAGCAGTCAGTGAACGGGTGATCGGCGTCGCCTACCTGGCGGGCATGATGCTCCCCTCCGGCATGGGCTTTGGCGAGATCGTGGCAGAGATGGTGGATCAGCATCCGGAGGCCGCTGGTATCGGCCCGCACCTGGAATGGGAGGCAGGCGGCCTGGTGTCCCGGGTGCCGGCAACCGCCATTCGCGAGATTTTCCTGCAGGATGTCAGCGATGCAACAGCCGCAGCCGCCATCCCCCACTTCGGACCGCAGGCCGAGGGCAGCCGCACCCTGGTTCCCCACTGGACCCGGGAAAGGTTCGGGCAACTGCCAAGGCTGTACGTGGAGGCCCGACAGGACCGCTCGGTGGTGCTGCCGGTGCAGCGCCGCATGCAGCAATTGGTACCCGGTGCCCAGGTGGTGTCCCTGGATACCGCCCATGTGCCGCAGGTGGCGGCACCTGAGGCGGTAGCCGATATACTGACAACATTTGCCGAGGAACAGGTCGGAGTAACCCACCCGGCCACCAACCTCCCGAAAGAGAAGAATCCACAATGACAACGACACTGCTACTGAAGAACGCCCGGGTCATCGCCACCATGGACGACGACCAGCGCGAGATCGACAACGGCTACATCCTGATCCGGGGCAACCGGATTGACGCTGTCGGCCCCATGGACGAGTGCCCGGATGAGGCCGACCGCACCATCGACCTGAGCGGTCATGTGGTGATCCCGGGGCTGATCAATACCCACCATCACATGTTCCAGTCCCTGACCCGGGCGCTGCCCTCCGCCCAGAATGGCGAGCTGTTCGACTGGCTCAGCGCCCTGTTCCCGGTGTGGCGCAACATCACCCCGGCCATGCAACGGGCCGCCAGCCGCACCGCCATGGCAGAGCTGATGCTGTCCGGCTGCACCACGGCGGCGGACCATGCCTACCTGCACGTCAATGGCATCACCCTGGACGACAGCGTGCAGGCGGCCACCGAGATGGGCATCCGCTTCCACGGGGCCCGGGGCGCCATGAGCCTCGGACAAAGCAATGGTGGACTGCCGCCGGATGAACTGGTGGAGGCGGATGAGGGCGCCATCCTCAGGGACATGCAGCGGGTGGTGGAAGCCCACCACGACCACAGCCCCGACGCCATGGTGCGGGTGGCGCTGGCGCCCTGCTCCCCGTTTACCGTGACCACCGACCTGATGCGCGAGGCCGCCACCATGGCCCGGTCCCTGAAGGTGGGCCTGCACACCCACACAGCGGAAAACTGGAAGGATGTGGCGTTCAGCAAGGAACGCTACGGCATGACCCCCACGGAATTCACCGAGGATGTGGGCTGGGTGGGTGAAGACGTATGGCACGCACACTGTGTTCACCTGGACGAGCCGGGCATTGCCCTGTTTGCCCGCACCGGTACCGGCGTCGCCCACTGCCCCTGCTCCAACATGCGGCTGGCCTCAGGCATCGCGCCGGTGAGGAAAATGCTGGATGCCGGGGTCAAGGTGGGCCTGGGCGTGGATGGCAGTGCCTCCAACGACACCGGCAACCTGCTGGACGAAGCCCGGCTGGCGATGCTGTCCGCCCGGGTTCGTAACCAGAACCCCGGTGACATGACCGCCCGGGAAGCCCTGCACATCGCCACCCGGGGCGGTGCTGAAGTACTGGGCCGGGGCGATGCCCTGGGCCGGATCCAGGCCGGTTACTGCGCGGACATCGTCGCCTTCCGCAACGACGACATCGCCATGGCCGGGGGCCAGAGCGATCCGCTGGCATCGCTGGTGTTCTGCACGCCGCCACGGGTCAACTGGAGCATCATCAACGGTCGCGTGGTCATCAAGGAAGGCGAACTGCTGACCCGGTCACTGCCCCATATTATTGAGGAGCAGAACCGGATGGCGGCAGTTCTGGCAGGCTAATCCCCTATCGGACCTTGAGATGGTGGTAGCCTCGATCAAAGTAGACGAGGCTTCCCGACTCCTCCCGCTGACGGACCCCCGCCACCTCGCAGAAGAGGATGTCATGGGTACCGACGTTGACCCGCTTGCTGATGGTACAGTCGAAGCTGACCAGGGCGTCTTCAAGCACTGGCGCCCCGGTCACCGACTGCTCCCAGGTGGCGGCCGCAAAGCGCTCCTCCATGGTACTCTTGCCGCCAAACAGGTTTGAGAGATCAGACTGGGCATCCGTCAGCGTGTTCACGCACAGAACGTCGTTGCGATTGAAGACATCGTAAACCGACGCACCGCGATTCAGGCACACCAGCAGGGTCGGGGGTTCATCGCAGACACTGCAGACGGCGGTGGCGGTAAAACCGGATCGACCACCGGGGCCATCGGTCGTCACTACATTGACCGCGGCCGCCAGGGTCGACATGGCATCCCGGAAACTCTGCTTGTCCACCCGCGGCGGCATGGTCAGTACCTCACTTAATGAGTGCTGTGCTTTCATGATGCGCTCCTTTCAGGCCAGGCGACAGGCGTCGTCGAATTCCAGACGCGGCAGCCGGCCATAGAGTTTGTCGGTGTCCCCGTAACCGAGGTTGATCAACAGGTTGACCTTCCAGGTCCTGTCCGCAAAAAAGGCTTCATTGACTTTGCCCGGATCGAACCCGGACATGGGACCGGTATCCAGCCCCAGTAAGCGGGCCGCCATGATCAGGTAGGCCGCCTGCATGGAACTGTTTCGAAAGGCCGTTTCATAAGCCATTTCCGGGCTGCTGGTGAACCAGCTGCGGGCATCACCGTGGGGGAACAGGTCCGGTAGCTTTTCGTAGAACTGCTCGTCGTAGGCCGCGATCACCGTGACCGGCGCGCTCATGGTCTTGTCCCGGTTGCCGCTGGACAGGCATGGCTCCAGAGCCTCTTTGCCCTCCAGGGTGCGGACGAAGACAAATCGGGCCGGACCGCAGTTGGCGGAGGTGGGCCCCATCTTCACCAGGTCGTAGAGCTGGCGAAGGTCGTCATCGCTAATTGGCCGGTCCTGCCAGCCGTTTTGGGTACGGGCCTCGGTAAACAACTGACCGAGGGTCCGGTCATCCAGTATCTGGCTCATAGGGCCTCCTGTGTCTTGAACGAGTGCGTGGGCATTCGATGTCGCTGGAGATGGGCCAGCAGCAGGGCATTCACCCGCTCCGGTTCGGTTACATTGACGGCGTGACCACCGACGGGCAGCAGTCTCACGCTGGCATTGGGCAGGCGCTGCGCCAGCTCCTGGGAACAGCTCCAGGGCACCAGCGCATCGTCGCGGCTGCCCAGCACCATGGCATCGGTGTGAACCTTTGCCAGGTCGGTCGCCGAGGGCTGCCAGGCCTGGAGTGCTGCCATGCGGCGCAGCAGGTTATCCCGGGGCGGGAAACTGGCCAGCGCATGGGCGGACTCCTGCTCCAGCCACTCGCTGTTCTCCGCAATCCACACCGGCGGATACAGGAACAGGGGCTGGGCTTCCAGGTAGGCCGGCGGCCCCACTTCATCAAGCAGGGTCCGCCGTACCGAGAAACACCGACGGGTATGGGCATTGGGTGACGCCCAGGCATTGATCAGGAACAGGCTGCCAACCCGTTCCGGCACCCGTCGCGCCAGCTCGATACCGATCAGGCCACCGAGGGCATGGCCCACCAGATGCACCCGCCCGGCGTCTGCCGTGGTCAGCATCGCTTCCAGCTCATCGGCCATATCGGCCACGGTGTAGTACTCCGGTATATCACCACTGCTGCGGCCGGTGCCGAAATGGTCATACACCAGAACCCGATAGCGTTCCCTCAATGCCGGCAACTGAGGCGCCCAGTACTGGCCGGACCCACCCAGGCCGGCACTGAGCACCACGGTCTCGCCATCGGCGGGACCCTGGCTCTCCCAGTAGAGGGTCGGTGCGCTGTCGCTCATCCCTTCCCCACATGCGCAATGCTGGCGATTTCCACCAGGGCGTCCGGCTTCACCAGACCACACTGGATGCAGTAGCGGGCCGGCTTTTCGCCGGGGAAGTACTCGGCGTAGACCTTGTTGACCGCCCCATAGTGGGCCCAGTCGGTGACCATGATCATGTTGAAGGTGACATCGTCCATGGTGCCACCGGCGGTTTCGACAACCCCCTTGATGGTCTCCAGCACATGACGGGTCTGGGCCTCGGGATCGCCCACATGGACCACATTGTTGTCCTTGTCGAACGGCAGGGTGCCGGCAACGTAGACGATGCCATCAGCCATGGAGCCAGGTACGTAGGGGGCCAGCGGCTTGCCGCTGCCTTCTGGAATGATGGAAGTCTTGGGCATGATGCACTCCTTGGGTTATGCAGTAGTCGTTTGAAATGGTTGGCTTTCAGCGGCGTTACCCGCCTGTGAGAAGGTGCGGCAGAAGTCCTCGGTGGTGGACACCCAGCCGAAGAAGGTCTCGATGTTGTAGAGCGCCGCCTGCTGGATGTAGTCCGGACCGGCCTGGTGGGTGGCATCCGCCAGCACGACACCGAAGTACTCCAGGAAGAAGCCGTCCCGCAGGGTGGACTCCACGCAGACGTTGGTGGCAATGCCGGTGAACACCAGGTTGCGGATACCACGGCTGCGCAGGATGCTGTCGAATGGCGTGTTGAAGAAGCCGCTGTAACGGGGCTTGGGAATGACAATGTCGCCGTCCTGCGGCTGCAGCTCATCCACCAGGTCGTAGTCCCAGGTGCCCTTGGCCAGCAGGCTGCCGTTCAGTGCTGGCTCCCGCCGCATGGTCTTCAGGGCATTGGACTTGTACCAGTTGGGTGATCCCGGTCCGCCTGCTTCGACATAGTCCGGGTCCCAGCCGTTCTGGAAGAAGATCACCGGCATACCCACGGTGCGGGCAGTCGCGATGGCCTTCTGGATCTGCCGGATCACCGGACCGGTGGCTGATACATCAAAACCCGCCCGGTCGAGGTAGCCGCCGATGGTGGAATAGGCGTTCTGCATGTCCACCACCACCAATGCGGTCTCACTGGCCCGCATATGTAACGGCTCCGGTTTTCCGGGCAGCTCCAGTGCTGGCTCGGAACCGGTGTTCAGGGCATAGCCGGACTGTTCCGTTGCGATACTCATACCGCCGGCTCCAGCGCTTCATTGACATGGGCACGGCTCTTCATCAGCGGCTGGATGTACTGGCCGAAGTCTTCCACCCCCTTTACGAAGTCATCGAAGGTCAGCATGACGCCACTGGTGCCTTCCACCGTGGCCACTTCATCCAGCATGCGGGCTACGGTTTCATAGGAACCCACCAGGGTGCCCATGTTGATATTCACCGCCGAGGTGGGATCCGCCATCTGGCGGACATTGGTGTCGGACTTCGAGGTCTTGTCCGCCGCGCCCTGCTCACCCAGCCAGGCAATAGCTTCTTCGTCGACGCCTTCCTTGTACCACTCCCAGCGCTCCCGGGCCTCTTCATCGGTTTCTGCCGCAATGATCATAAACAGCGCCACGGAGCTGACATCGCGACCGCTGTTCGCGGTGGCCTTGACCAGCCGCTCCACGGTCGGCGCAAAGGCGGTTGGCGTATTCACGCCCTTGCCGAAGCAGAAGTTGTAGTCGGCGTACCTGGCGGTAAAGGCCATGCCGGCCTCACTCTGACCGGCACAGATCACCTTCATGTCCGCCCTGGGGATCGGGCTGACGCGGCAGTCGTCCATCTGGAAATGCTCGCCCTTGAAGTCACTGCGGCCGGTGGCCCACAGCTCCCGCAGCACCTGCGCGTACTCGCCCAGATACTCATAGCGGGTTCCGAAGAACTCATCCCCCGGCCAGAGCCCCATCTGGGAGTACTCCGGCTTCTGCCAGCCGGTCACCAGGTTGATGCCGAAACGGCCATCAGAGATAGAATCGATGGTGGAGGCCATCCGCGCGACGATTGCCGGCGGTACCGTCAGGGTGGCGGCCGTCGCAAACAACTGGATCTTGCTGGTCACCGCAGCCAGGCCAGCCATCAATGTGAAGGACTCCAGGTTGTGCTCCCAGAATTCGGTCTCTCCGCCGAAGCCCCGCAGTTTGATCATCGACAGGGCGAAATCGAAACCGTAGCTCTCGGCTTTCTGGGTGATTTCCTTGTTCAGTTCAAAGGTGGGCATGTACTGGGGCGCATTGCGCGAGATCAGCCAGCCGTTGTTACCAATGGGTATGAAGATTCCGACGTTCATCTGTTTCCCCTCGGGTTGCCAATATGAAGGTGGACTCGAAGATCCCGCCCACCGATGTCAACGAGTCGGCTGCATAATATTGACCAGAATAATTTTTTATTTTTATTTTCAGTACATTGCTTAACTTTCCCTGATTTTTTCAGACCAATTGGTCCGAATTAGAGCACTTGGTTTGTGCGGCGCGTGCGTTTTTGGGGCAGGTCAGGGCAATCACCACGGATATCTTTCCAGCGGACGTTCCGGTGCTAGAATGGGCCGGCCATTTACCCAGCGGAGGATTCAGTGAGCGCCATCAGACGAGGCAAGGAGCCAGCAAAGGCCAGCAATCGAAAGCGCCAGCGTGTACCCACGGCGGCGTCGCTGAACCGGCGGATGCGCCACACCGAAAAGAAGAGGAGTGCGATACTCGAGGCCGCCCTGGCCACCTTTTCCCAGTACGGCCTGCACGGCGCGAGTATCGACCAGATCGCGAGCCGGGCCGATGTTTCCAAGACCAACCTGTTCTATTACTTCAGCAACAAAGAAGAGCTGTACACCAGTGTGCTGAGTTACCTGCTGGACCTGTGGCTGCAGCCACTGATGGCCTTTACCGAAGATCAGGACCCCATCGACGCGATCAGGGACTATATAAGGGTCAAGCTGGAGTTCTCACGGGATCATCCGGCGGAATCCCGGCTGTTCTGCATGGAAGTGATGCAGGGGGCACCGCTACTGCTGAACCAGCTGCAGCAACCGCTCCATGGCCTGGTGGAAAACAAGGTTACCGTGATCCGGACCTGGATCGACCAGGGCCGGCTGGCCCCCATTGAGCCCTACCACCTGATCTTTTCCCTCTGGGCGACCACCCAGCACTATGCCGACTTTCGGGTACAGGTTGAGGCCGTGGCCGGCAGGACACTGGATGATCCTGATTTTTTCCAGGAAACACTGACCAGCCTGGAGAAGCTTGTCCTCGATGGCGTGAGGCCGCGTAACTGACGCCCCATGGCTGACGCTGACACACCTCCGGGAGACATCTCTTCCGGAAGTGGGTCAGTGCCCTCCTCTCAATCCTGCTCCCACCGTCTGAAACCCGCCCTCAATCTGTGCCCACTTTCAAACCATACGCTCTAAGTTGGACCATTTGATCCACACAAAAAAACAATGAATTCTTAACTTGTTGTTTTAAAAAGACAACAGGAAGTGGCACGTTTGCTGCTTCGCCCTCCGTCAAGCGAGTAGGGGCCCAACCCGGCTGCTGCCTGACCCGCCTCTCGCAACCATCGACCTGTCACGAGGGCATGCGCTATGAAGCTGCAACATGTACCAACCATTGATCTTGGCCCCTATTTCGACGGCTCCCCCGAAGGCAAACAGCAGGTGGCCGAATCGGTTGACCAGGCCTGCCAGGACATCGGCTTCCTGGTCATCACCCATCACGGCATCCCCAAAGAGCTGGTGGAGCGCGTCTACAACCTGAGCCGGCAATTCTTCGATCAGCCCATGGCGGAAAAACGCAAGGCCGACCGCCCAAGACCGGACATGGTCCGTGGCTACAGCGCCGTTGCCGAAGAGAGCCTGTCCTACTCCCTGGAAGAGGCCGCACCCGGGGACCTGAAAGAGTCCTTCTCCATCGGCCCGGTCGGGGTACCGGACGACGACTACCACCTGGGACCAGCGGCGGGGCCGCACTTTGCCCCCAATGTGTGGCCGGAGAACATCGATGGCTTCCGCGACGCCTACTGCGATTACTTCGAGGCCATGAGCGATCTGGCCCGCTCGCTGATGCGCATCTTCGCCCTGGCACTGAAGCTGGACGAGCGCTTCTTCGACGACAAGATCGACAAGGAAATCAGCATGCTGAGGACCCTCAGCTACCCCAACATGGGCACCAATATCGAAGAGGGACAGATGCGGGCCGGTGCCCACAGCGACTATGGCAGCCTCACCATCGTCAAGCCGGATGATTCACCCGGCGGGCTGCAGGTGCGCAACCAGAACGGCGACTGGGTGGACGTACCCTACGTCGAAGACAGTTTTGTGGTGAACATCGGCGACCTGATGATGCGCTGGACCAACGACCAGTGGATCTCCACCCTGCACCGGGTGGTCAATCCGCCACTGGATGCCAGCGCCACCCATCCGCGCCAGTCCATCGTCTTTTTCCACCAGCCCAACTACGACGCCGTCATCGAGTGCCTGCCCAGTTGCCTGGGCGACGGTGAGGCCCCGCTCTACCCGGCGGTCAGCTCCGGTGACCACCTGAAATCCAAGTTCGTCAAGCAGACCACCTTCGGTGGCAGCAAGCAGGAGGTGGCCTGAGATGAGCACCCTGTCCTACGTCAACGTGTTTGCCGAAGACATCGAGGCACTCAGTGGTTTCTACCGGAACCTGTTCGGGTTCACGGACATTCCGGAAATCCGTTCCCCGATTTTCCGGGGGCTGGACACCGGCCGTTCCTGCATCGGCTTCAATGCCCTCGACGCCTACGAACTGCTCAAGCTGGAGGACCACGCCGATACCAAGGGCTGCAAATTCCTGCTCAACATCGACGTTGACAGCAAGGACGAGGTGGACCGCTTTGTGCCCGACGCCGTGGCCGCCGGCGCCACCCTCGTGAAGGAACCCTACACCACCTATTACAACTGGTACCAGGCCGTGCTCCTGGACCCGGAAGGCAATGTGTTCCGCATCAATCACATGATGTAAACCCGCCCCACGCAACCAAAGGAAGTACCCGAAATGAGAAAACTCGTACTCAGTGCCTGTTTCGCGCTGGCCAGTTTCTTTGGCCTGGTAAACACCGTTGCCGCTGAGGGGCTGACCCTCGACGGCCCTCCCAAGGTCGCCATGCTCTACATCTCCCCCACCAATGATGGCGGCTGGACCCAGGCCTTCGAAGAGGCCCGACAGCGCCTGGAGGATAAGCTGGACATCAAGATCCAGTATGTGGAAAGCGTTCCCGAGTCCGCCTCCGCGATCCGACCGGCCGTTGAGCGCTTCATCCAGCGCGGCGCCAATATCATTATCGGTACCGCCTTCGGCTACTCCGATACCTTCAAGTCGCTGTCTGAAGAGTACCCGGAGGTGGCCTTCCTGAACGGGTCCGGCACGACCAATGGCCCCAACCTGCTGTCCTTCTACGGACGTACCTATGAGAGTCAGTACCTCTGCGGCATGGCCGCCGGTGCGGCGTCGGAAACCGGCAAACTCGGTTTTGTCGCCGCCAACCCGTTTGGCCAGGTGAACTGGACCATTAACGCCTACGCCATGGGCGCCCGCGAGATCAATCCGGACGCCACCGTGACCGTGGTGTACACCGGTGCCTGGAACGATCCCACCAAGGAACGCTCAGCCACCAAGGCCCTGATCGACCAGGGCGCCGACGTAATCGGCCAGCACGTGGACACCCCCACCCCGCAGCTGGTTGCCAAGGAGAACGGCGTTTACGGCACTGGTCACCACCGGGATTTCCGCGAATTTGCCCCGGAAGCCACCGTCTGCTCGTCCGTCTGGGTCTGGGACCGATTCCTGGAAACCGAGCTGGATAAGATCATCGCCGGCAACTGGGTACCCCGGGAAAACGGCGCCCTGCTTTCCATGGAAGAGGGCGGCACCGACATCGCCTGCTGCGGCCCGAACATCAGTGAAGACGAGGAAGCCCAGATCATGGCTGCCCGCGAAAAGCTGATGAATGGTGAGCTGGACATCTACGCCGGCCCCCTGAACGATCAGGACGGCAATGTAAAAGCTGCCGAGGGTGAGACCATCCCCGACGGTGAACTCTGGCAGATGGACTGGTTCGTTGACGGAGTGATCACGCAGCAATGAGTAAACAGAACGCGATCCAGCTAACTGGCGTCAGCAAGACCTTCGATGGTTTCAGGGCCCTCGCAGACGCCGACTTCACCGCCAAATGGGGAGAGGTACACGCTCTGCTGGGGGAAAACGGTGCCGGGAAGTCGTCCCTGATGAACATCGTGGCCGGCCTCTATGGCCCCGAAGGCGGATCGCTGTTCATTGATGACAACCCGGTCAAGCTCCGTGGCCCCAAGGAGGCCGCCAAACTCGGCATCGGCATGGTTCACCAGCATTTCAAGCTGGTGACACCATTCACCGTTGCCGAGAACATTCTCCTCAACCTGGGCCATATCCAGACCAGAGGAGTGTACCGGGAGCGCCTGCGCCGGGTGTCTGACGACATCCGTGCCATGGCCGACCGCATTGGGTTCGATATAGACCCCGATGCCCCCATTCATCAGCTTTCCATCGCTGAACAGCAGCGCGTGGAGATCCTGAAGGTGCTGTTGGCGGGCGCCAAGGTCCTGATTCTCGATGAGCCCACCGCCGTGCTTACCGAAGAAGAAGCCGAGCGCCTGCTGACTACTGTGCAGGGGTTTGCCCGGGAGGGCGCCGCCGTCATCCTCGTCACCCACAAGATGAACGACGTGCTGCGCTACGCCGATCAGGTCACCATTATGCGTGGCGGCCGCACCGTCACCAGCCTCAAGCCCGATTCGGTAGCGGTGGACGAACTGGTCCGTCTGACGGTAGGCGAATCCACCGCCAACGCCGATCAGGCCAGTGCCGAGCGGACACCCGGCGAGCCCTACCTTCGGGTCAGTGGCCTGACCAGCACGGGTGGTCGCCGGGCCCTCAATGGACTGGAACTGACCCTGAACCGGGGCGAGATCTATGGTATCGCCGGTGTCGGTGGTAACGGCCAGAGCGAGCTCGCCAATGCCCTGATGGGCATACCGGAGCCGGTTCAGGGTGACATGGAAATCATCGGCGAAGGCGACCTTGCCGATCTGGACGCCGCCCAGCGCCGAGCCCTGGGTATCGCATCAATCCCGGCCGACCGTTACGGCTCCGCCCTCGCCGGCCCACTATCCATCACCGACAACTTCGCCCTGGGCGACATCCACTCCGGTCGCTATGGCCCGTTCTGGTACCTCAAGACCCGGGCCATTGAGACCGATGCCGCCGAGGCGGTGCGCCAGTTCGATGTCCAGGGGGTCCGCTCCCTGAAACAGAAGGCCGCCCTGTTGTCCGGCGGTAATGCCCAGAAACTGGTGATCGCCCGGGAGTTCAGCCGCCCGCCGCGACTGGTGCTCGCCCACAGCCCCAGCCGGGGGCTCGATGTGAAAGCAACGGAAGCGGTCCGGGAGCGCCTGCGGGCCGCCCGGGACAACGGCGCTGCCGTTCTGCTGATCAGCGAGGACCTGGACGAAGTCATGGCCATGGCCGACCGGATCGGGGTGATGTCCGCCGGTCGCATCGTGGCCGAATTCCCCCAGCCGGCCGACCGTCAGGCCATTGGACAAGCCATGGTGAATCATGTCTGAACTTGCACTACGACGCCCGCTACTCAATCGCCGGTACACCCTGGAAATCCGCCAGCAGATGGCCTGGCCCTGGCAGGCACTGATCCTCGGCGGTTCACTGGTACTGGGGCTGCTGATTTCCGGTGCGATCCTGGTCATCGCTGGCGTTCCCGCCGGCGAACTGCTCAACGAATTCGTGTTCCTGACCCTGTTCGACGCCCAGAGCCTGAAATCAGTGCTGTTCCAGGCATCGCCCCTGATCATGGTGGGGCTGGCCGGCTGCCTGGCGTTCCGGGCCAAATTCTGGAACCTGGGCCTGGAAGGCCAGATGATCTTTGGTGCCATCGGCGCCACCGCCATCACCCTATGGGAGATTGGCAGCCCGGCCATGCGACTGCCGCTGATGGTGATTGCCGCCATGGCTTGCGGCCTGTTGTGGTCGATGGCTCCGGTGCTGCTGCGACTGAAACTGCAGGTAAACGAGATCGTATCGACGCTGATGCTCAACTACATCGCGATCAACTTCCTGCTGCACCTGATGTATGGGCCGTGGAAAGATCCCAAGGATGCCTTCCCCTACTCTCCCAAATACGAAAGCTTCGAGCTGTTGCCGGACCTGGCCAATGGCCTGAGCCTGTCCATTCCCATCGCGATAGGCACCGCCCTGCTGGTGCTGTGGTTCGTCAGCATCTCCCGTGGCGGCCTGTATCTGCGTTTTGTCGACAAGAGTCCCAAGGTGGCGCGTTCTGTGGGCGTACCGGTGGCCCGCACCATTCTGCTGGCAGTACTCTTTTCCGGTGCCCTGGCAGGCCTGGCCGGGCTGATGGTGGCCGCCGGCCAGGAAGGCCGCCTGACCCACTCCTTCTACGTGGGCTACGGTTTCTCCGGCATCCTGATCGCCTTCCTGGCCCGCAATAACCCTATCGCCGCCACCTGCGCCGCGCTGTTGATCGCCACCCTGTTCGTGGCCGGCCGCAGCCTGCAGGTGTTCTACCAGATTCCCTTCGCCATGGTTCAACTGATCCAGGCGGTGCTGGTGATCTGCGTGGCCTCATCCGACTTCTTTATCCGTCACCGCATTCGCCGCGTACAGCTGGGAGACTGACCATGGACCTGATTACGAGCTGGATCGGCAACATCCCCGAATTCGCCGTGCCCTTCGCCCTTGCCGCCCTGGGGCTGATCATTACCGAGAAATCCGGCGTCCTCGCCCTCGGCGCCGAGGGGCTGATGCTGGTCGGTGCCGTCGCCGGCATTGGTGCCTATCTGACCTTTGAGCAGAACGCCGTCGCCCTGATCATGGCCATGGTGACCGCGAGTGTGGTGTCACTGCTGTTCGCCCTGATGGTGCTGGTCATGCGCATCAACCAGGTTATCTCCGGACTGGTACTGGTGTTTTTCTGCCAGGGACTGAGCACCCTGGTGGGCACCCTGATGGGCTGGACCAACCAGCCAGTGCCGGGACTCCAGGCCATTGCCCTGTGGCCGCTGTCGGAACTGCCCTATGTGGGCCGGTTCTTCGTGCAGAACATCGTCGTCTACCTCACACCGGTCATTTTCCTGGTCACCGTCTGGGCACTGTACCGATCAACGCCAGGCCTGCGGTTGCGGGCAGTAGGTGAGAACCCACAGGCCTCCGATGCAGCCGGTATTACGGTGCTGGGCTACCGGCTCGCTGCCATCGTGGTGGGCGCCGCCCTGATCGGCCTGGCCGGCGCCTTTATCTCGGTACTCAGCACCAAGCTGTGGATTGCCAATATGACCGGTGGTCGCGGCTGGATTGCGGTCGCCCTGGTGATCTTCGCCCGCTGGTCACCCTGGAAGGCCCTGGCCGGCGCCATACTGTTCGGCTGCATCGAAGCGCTGATTCCTCAACTGGCGGCCTCCGGCATCAAGCTGTCCCAGTACTTCGTGTTCATGGCGCCCTACGCCATCACCCTGGGCGTGATGATCTGGGTAGCGGCCAGCAAACGCGACACCAGCAGCCAGCCCGGCGCCCTGGGTATGCCATTCATCCGCGAAGAACGCACATGACGGAAACCTTTCGTTCCACCAGTAACACCTTCAGGAGATCGCCTTGAGCAAGACCGTATTTATCACTGGCGCCACGTCCGGCTTCGGGGCTGCTACCGCCCGCCGGTTCGCCCGCGACGGCTGGGCCGTCGTGATCAGTGGACGGCGCGAGACACGACTGCGTGCGCTCGCCGACGAGCTAAGCTTTCTGGCTCCCGTACACACCATCGTTCTGGACGTTCAGAATGCGGATGCTGTCCGCGATGCCATCGAATCGCTGCCGGCGACATTCCAGGACATCCATACCCTGGTCAATAACGCCGGCCTGGCCCTGGCACCGGATGCCATGCAACGGGTGGATCTGTCGGACCTCCACACCATGATCAACACCAATATCACCGGCCTGGTGAACATCACCCATACCCTGCTGCCCAGCCTGATCCGCACCGGGGCTGGCGCCACCATCATTAATATCGGCTCCACCGCCGGTGAATGGCCCTACCCCGGCAGCCATGTCTACGGGGCCACCAAGGCCTTCGTGAAACAGTTTTCCTACAACCTGCGCAGTGACCTTCAGGGTACTGGGGTGCGGGTAACCGACCTGGCCCCGGGCATTGCCGAGACTGAATTCTCGGTGGTCCGCAATGGTGGTGACCGGTCAGCCGCAGAGGCCGTCTATGAAGGCACAGTACCCCTTACTGCCCGGGACGTGGCGGAGCAGATTGCCCATATCGCCAACCTGCCGGAGCACATCAACATCAACCGGGTGGAAATGGTGCCGGTAAGACAGGCCTGGGGGCCTTACGCCATCCACCGTGACGCCACTCAACCGGCCCCCGCGCCCACACAGGAAGCCTGAACCATGCCGAAACTGACCCGCGCCGTTACCGATCAGATGTGTACTCCCGCACCGGCGGCTCAAAGCCGAAGTCCCGGCCATCCACCACCTTGACGTCGTTGTCCCAGGGCAGCTTGTACTCACCCTTCACCATGTCCTGCATGAAGGTATACGGGCAATCCCCGGCTCCTCCCTTGACCGCAACATATCCCCGGTGCCCCAGCTGGTAGATGTTGTTTTCGACGCCCCAGTGGATACGGGCCTCGTCCACCAGGTCGGGGCGCACTTCCGCGGTGATGATCTCATCGGCAAAGCCGCTGCCTTCCACCATGGGCTCGCCATCGAAGTTGACCACCATGCCCTCGCCCATGGAGTTGAAGGTGCCGTCGGTACCGGCCAGGCAGACGTTGGCGGTGACCATCAGGTTGCAGAAGGCATTGGCCTGGTTGGTGATCTTCCAGGCATGGCGGATGGGCGGGGTGTAACCGGCAGTGCGCAGCATGATGTTGGCCCCCTTGTAGGCGCACTCCCGGGCCACTTCCGGGAACATGCCGTCGTGGCAAATCGCCAATGCTAGCCGGCTGCCATTGGGGCCGTCGCACACCGGAATACCCAGGTTGCCGGGCTCCCAGGGTTCCACCGGCACCCACGGATGCAACTTGCGATAGAACAGGCGCACCTCACCCGTATTGTCGATGATTACCCCGGTGTTGTAGGGATTGCCTCCGGGGTTGTGCTCCATGATGGAAAAGCAGCCCCAGATATCATGCTCACGACAGGCCTGGCGGAATGCGGCCATTTCCGGGCCATCACGGTCACACATAATGGCCGGATCAATGTTCATGGACAGGCCATGCAGGCAGTACTCAGGAAACACCACCAGGTCCATGACCGGTGACTGTCGGCGGGCTTTCCCGACCAGATCACACACACGTCCGGTCTGGGCCTTCAGCTGTTCCGGCGTGGCCACATCGGGCAGCTGCAACTGCACCAGTCCGATCACCACCCCATTCGGGGACTTGTTCAAACCACCTAATCCGCTCATTCCGCTTCCACTCCTGTTTCAATAGGACAATGTCGGAAGCGAATGAGCAGGAAGCGTGCCAGACGACCGTTAGCCGGCGCTGGACTCAGTCTCCATGGCCCGCTCACGCCGGCGCATTTCCAACTGGGCCAGGGTCACCTCACGGCTCTTGGCCTGGCTTTCGAGGATATGGGCCCGCAGCATGGCAGTCGCGCCGTCCAGGTCATTGGCCAGGATCCGCTGGCAGATCTCGTGATGCTCCCGATAGGTCTTCATCACGCTGTCCCGGTCCGGCAGCCCGAGGCGGCGCACGATGCGGATATGGTTGTTGACGTCCCGCAGGTACTGGACCAGCACCGGGTTGCCACAGAGCCCGGCCAGCCGGATATGGAACGACTCTTCCGCATCCTTGAACTGCTCCGAGCCTTCCACGCCGTACCCCAGCCGCTCGGGGTCCCAGTCCTCCGCCAGTTGCGCCACCTCCCGGTAGGGAATGCGCTGTCCCATCAGGGCAATGCCCTCAAGCTCCAGACCAACCCTGACATCGTAGTATTCCGCCAGTTCAAACACGTCCAGTTGCCGGATATAGCAGCCATGCTTGGGCCGGATGGTGAGGTAGCCCTCCACCGCCAACCGTTGCAGGGCCTCCCGCACCGGTGTCCGGCTCACCCCGAAGCGCTGCGCCAGTTCGGTTTCGGTGACCCGGCTGCCGGGATACAACTCGAGATTCATGATGCCCTGACGCAGGTCCTGGTAGATGCGGTCAGTGGTCCATTTCCTGGGTGATTCGGTCATGATTCGTTCCCTGCCATTCTGTTGCATACATCATTCATCAAGAAACGCTGGATTTCAATCACTCTGATAACTCTCCGCCCGCCTTCTGCGCACCACGGGGATGCATCCGCAAGATTCCTGCACCATAAAAGGTCGCAAAAAACAGCATCATTGATCGTTTATCAGCAAGGAACAGAAAGAGTGCCCTCATCAATCCCGGCCCCATGCGCGTCAGGAACAGGTGGCATGAACCATGCAATGTTGTATACAACAAATAATCCAACTCAAGGCTTGCTTGCATGGAGATCCAGCTCTACAACATCACCAAGCGGTTCGGAGAGGTTACCGCCAATGATGGTATCTCCCTGGATATACGCCAGGGTGAAGTCATCGCTCTGCTCGGCGAAAACGGCGCCGGCAAGAGCACCCTGATGAAGATGCTGTTCGGACTCTACCCGCCAGACGAAGGCAGCATCCTCGTCAATGGCAAGGAAACCAGCATCGACTCCCCCCAGAAAGCCATGTCACTGGGCATCGGCATGGTGTTCCAGCAGTTCAACCTGGTGCCGGCCCTGTCTGTGCTGGACAACCTGCTGCTGGCTTATCCCAGGCCACCCTTCTGGACCTTCCGGCGACTGTTTGGCGAGGGAGCCCCCCATCGGCGGGTGCTTGCCTATCTGGAGGAGCTCGCACCGGGGCTGGACCCGAACACCCTGGTGCAGGACCTGTCCGTCGGCCAGCGTCAACTGCTGGAACTGGTCAAGGTACTGAACCTGGACGCCAGGGTGCTGATCCTGGATGAACCCACCTCGGTACTGCCCCCCCAGGAAGCGGAACGCCTCTGGGGACTGATCCGCAAACTGGCCGAGGCCGGTCGCAGCGTGGTGCTGATTACCCACAAGATGCAGGACGTGATGGCCTGTGCCCATCGCGTGGTGGTGATGAGGGCTGGCCAGATGGTACAGACCCTGACCCGGGAGGCGTGCACCGAAGCCTCACTGGTCAGCCTGATGATGGGCGACAGCAGCCAGCGCTCCGACATCGACACCAACAACAGGGCGGATTTTGCCGGCAAACCGCCCCGCATCAGTATCCGCAATCTGCAGGCGCGACACGGCATCCAGTCCATCGAAGACATCAACCTCGACATCGGTCCCGGCGAGATCCTCGGCATTGCGGGTGTATCCGGCAATGGCCAGCACCTGCTGGCCGACTCCCTGGTGGGACTGACCCCGCTGACCCGAGGGGAGGTCATTATCGACGGTACCACCCTCCATTCGGCGGGCCGCGCGCCCCGGACCTCAGACCGGGTGGCTTATATCCCTGAGCAACCGGCTGTCAATGCGGTGGCCAGCGACCTGTCACTGACCACAAACGTCGCCCTTTCCCATTTCCGCCGGCTTCGCTTCTTTCCCGCCTGGGAACCGGAGGAAGAGAACACCCGGGACATAATCCACCGTTACCAGGTCCGCCCTGACAATCCGGCCCTGCAAGCCGGCCAGCTGTCGGGCGGTAATCTGCAGAAACTCGTGGTGGGCCGTGAACTCCAGGGCCAGCCGGACCTGATCGTGGCGGCTTATCCCACCATGGGGCTGGACGCCGGCGCCGCCCATGACATTTACCAGGCCCTGTTCGCCAAGGCCCGTGACGGCGCTGCCGTGCTGTGGATTTCCGAAGACCTGGACGACCTGATGTCCTATGCCCACCGCATTGCGGTGCTGCAGGGCGGCCAGGTGTCCGGCATGTTCGATCCGCAGCAATGCGGCCGCCTGGATATCGGTCGAGCCATGACCGGTGAACATCAGCCCGCCGCTGAGCCGCCTCCCGGCCCCACACCCGCTGAACCCGACGCGAGGACCGCCTCATGACAAGCACCATCCAACCTGCACTGCGGTTCGGACAGCGACTGCTCGGCGGACCGGCCGGCGCCGTTCTGGTGATGACAGCCACCTTTGTAGTGGCAGCGCTGGCGTTCTTTGCCATTAACGGCCGGGAATCAGTTCCCCTGTTCCAGGAAATGGTCATGGGCGCCTTTGGCGACAGCTATTCATTCAGCGAGACCCTGGTCAAAACCGCCCCCATCCTGCTGACAGCTCTGGCAGTGGCATTGCCCGCCCGTCTCGGCCTGATCAGCGTGGGGGGTGAGGGACAGCTCTACCTCGGCGCCCTGTTCGGCACCGGTGCCGTACTGGCGGCGGTGGATCAACCCGGCTGGCTGCTGATGCCATTGATGCTGGCCGGGGCCATGGCGGGCGGCGCTCTGTGGGGCATGATCCCCGGGCTCCTCAAGACCCGCCTCGGGGTGAACGAAACCATCTCCACCCTACTGCTCAACTACGTCGGGGTGTTGCTGGTCAGCTTCGTGGTCCATGGCCCCTGGAAGAACCCCAATTCCCTGGGCTGGCCCGCCACCATCGAGTTCCCGGAAGGCGCCATCCTGCCCCAGTTCTTTGATACCCGGGTCCATATGGGCCTGGTGTTCGGCGTGGTCGCCGCCATCGTGCTGCACATCCTGGTCACCCGCAGTCGCTGGGGCCTGGGGCTTCAGGTAAGCCGCAGCAATCCGCGGGTGGGCGCCACTGCCGGCATCTCCTACGAACGTAACGTGCTGATCGTCATGGCTGTCGGCGGACTACTGGCCGGACTCGCCGGCATCGCGGAAGCCTCGGTGATCCAGAACCGCCTGCAGGACGGCCTCGCCAGCGGCTACGGCATGACCGGATTCCTGGTGGCGTGGCTCGCCGGCCAGCACTTCCTGCGCATCATTCCGCTGTCGGTGCTGATGGGCGGGCTACTGGCGTCGGCGGACTCACTGCAGCTCTATGCCCAGCTCCCAAAGGCCAGCGCCGACATCCTGCAGGCGCTGCTGTTCATCATCGTGCTGGCGGTGGCCAGCCTGTGGGCCAGGCGCCGTGAGGCCTGATCGCACCGTCGCCTGAAAGCAATCCAGAGGAACCTGTATGGAATCGTTTATCACTGAACTCCTCACCCTGCTGTTTGCCGCCCTGCGCAGTGCCACGCCGGTACTGGCGGTGGTTCTGGGTGAGGCCATGACCCAGCGTAGCGGCGTCATTAACCTCGGGGTGGAAGGCCAGATGCTGCTGGGGGCGATGACCGGCTTTGCGGTAGCGTCCATCACCGGCGACCCCTGGCTCGGCGTGCTGGCCGCCTGTGGTGCCGGGATTGCCCTGTCGATGGTGCACGCCACCCTGGTGCTCGGCTGTGGCGCCAACCAGATCGCCAGCGGCGTGGCGGTGCTGATCCTCGGTGGAGGGCTCAGCGCTTACTACGGCATTCCCTTTGTGGGCGACAAGATCGACACCCTCGGCAACCTGAACCAGACCTTCGTCAGTGACATACCGGTGCTGGGCCAGTTCCTGGGCCCCATCACCCCCACCGTGCTGATCACCCTGCTGGCGATCCCGGCCATCTCCATTTTCCTGTTCCGCACCCGGCTGGGCCTGCGCTGGCGCTCAACCGGTGAATCCCAGGACATTACCCGCAACCTGGGCCATAACCCGGTGCCGTACCAGCTCGCCGCCATTGCCTTTGGTGGCCTGATGTCCGGTTTCGCCGGTGCCGCGCTGGCCGTGGACTACACCGCCAACTGGGTAGAGGGCATGACCGCCGGCCGCGGGCTGGTGGCCGTGGGGCTGGTGATCGTTGCCCGCTGGAACCCCTGGTACGCCCTGCCGGCCGCGTTGCTGTTCGGGGCATCCGAAGCCCTCAACCTGAAACTGCAGTCCTGGGGTGTCGATATCTCCCCCTACCTGCTGGCGACCCTTCCCTATCTGATTCCCCTGAGCGTGCTGATGCTCAGCTATCGCGGCCTGCGGGCCAGCGGTGGCGGCATGCCGGCCGGTCTCAGGGTGGTCTTCCAGAGTGCCCGATAACTGACTGAAACAACCATCAAACGGAGAATCACCATGAAAAAAGCCATCCGCACCCTGCTCGCCACATCCATCATCGCCGCAAGCCTCCCGGCTACCGCCGAGACCAAGGTGGGCTTCATCTACGTCGGTCCGAAAACCGATTACGGCTACAACTACGCCCAGGACCAGGGCCGGCTCTACCTGGAAGAACATCTGGACGACGTGGAAACCGTCTACTTCGAGAACATCCCGGAGAACGCCGATGTTCAGCGGGTCATGGAGCGCATGGTGCGCTCCGGTGTCGAGGTGGTCTTCCCCACCAGCTACGGCTACCTGGACCACGCCCTGAAAGTGGCGGAGAAGTATCCGGAGGTGCATTTCGCCCACTCCGGCGGCCTCAAGACCTCCGACAACCTGATGACCTACTTCGCCGAGATCGACCAGGCCATGTACCTGTCCGGTGTTGCCGCCGGCCTGACCACCGAGACCAATCAACTGGGCTTTATCGCCGCCCACCCGATCCCGCAAGTGCTGCGTAACATCAACGCCTTCACCCGGGGCGCCCAGAGTGTCAATCCGGACGTCACCACCTCGGTGATCTGGACCTCCAGCTGGTCCGACCCCACCAAGGAAGCGGAAGCGGCGGAAGCCCTGATCAGTGATGGTGCCGATGTGCTGACCGGTCACGTGGACTCCCCCATCAACTACGTGCAGGTGGCAGAGCGCCGGGGCGTCTACTCCGTGGGCTACCATGCCGATGCCAGCCAGTTCGCGCCGGAAGGCTGGCTGGTGGGTGCTGTCTGGAACTGGGGGCCGATGATGGTGGACATCGTCAACTCCGCCGGGGACGGCACCTGGAAGTCCGAGCACCTGCGTGGTGACCTGCTGACCGGCGCCGCCAAGCTCAGCGACTTCGGCAGCGCGGTGAGCGAGGAAGACCAGCAGACCGTGCTGGATCGCCAAAAGGCCATCATGGATGAAGAATTCCGCGTCTGGGCCGGCCCGGTTGTTGCCCAGGATGGCACCGTGCTGGTGGCCGAGGGCGAGGTGATGACCCTGGAGGAAACCGAGAAGATGGACTTCCTGGTGGAAGGCGTCAAAGGACGGCTGAAGTGAACACCCCGGATACCGTCATGGTCCCCGATGCACGGCCCTATGCCTGGCCCTGCATCGCGCCGGTGGAAGCCCGTAGGCTTGCGCTGGTGGTCATCGACATGCAGAAGGACTTCTGCGCGCCGGGGGGGTATATCGACTCCCAGGGCGTCGACCTGACCCCGGCCCGGGCGACGATCGAACCGATCCAGCGGGTACTGGCAGCGTTCCGTGCGCTGCCGGACTCGCTGGTGATCCACACCCGTGAGGGCCACCGGCCGGAGCTGGTGGACCTGCCCGCCAACAAGCAGTGGCGCAGCGAACAGGTCTGCCCCGGCATTGGCAACGAAGGCCCCCTGGGCAAAATCCTGGTTCGTGGTGAGCCTGGCTGGGAGATTATCCCGGAGCTGGCCCCCGCGCCCGGCGAAATCGTGATCGACAAACCCGGCAAGGGTGCCTTCTATGCCACCGACCTGGACCACATCCTGCGGCTGCGGGGCATCACTCACCTGATTGTCGCGGGCCTGACCACCGACGTGTGCGTGCATACCACCATCCGGGATGCCAATGACCGGGGGCTGGAAACGCTGATCCTGAGGGACTGCACCGCGGCTACCGAGACCCGGCACCGGGATGCGATCTTCACCATGACCGAGATGCAGGGCGGACTGTTCGGCGCCACGGCCACATCCGACCAGCTGCTGTCCGCCCTCGGCCCCCAACGACTGATCCAGGAGTAAATCACCATGACCTCCACCCTGAACTCACGCCCCTATGTCTGGCCCTGGGACAATAATCTGGACAAACTCAACACCGCCCTGGTGATCATCGATATGCAGACGGATTTCTGCGGCAAAGGCGGCTATGTCGACACCATGGGCTATGACCTGTCCCTGACCCGGGCGCCCATCGAACCGATTGGCCAACTGCTGGCACGCTTCCGGGCCCTGGGCATGCCGGTGATCCATACCCGCGAGGGCCACCGCCCGGACCTCAGCGACCTGCCCGCCAACAAACGCTGGCGCTCGCGGCAGATCGGCGCCGGCATCGGCGACCCCGGTCCCTGTGGCCGGATCCTGGTGCGTGGCGAGCCAGGCTGGGAAATCATTCCGGAACTGGCTCCCCGTGCCGGCGAACCGGTCATCGACAAGCCCGGCAAGGGCTCCTTCTACGCCACCGACCTGGAGCTGATCCTCAAGACCCGGGGCATACGGAACCTCGTGCTCACCGGCATCACCACCGATGTCTGCGTGCATACCACCATGCGGGATGCCAATGACCGGGGCTTCGAGTGCGTGCTGGTGGAAGACTGCTGCGGCGCCACCGACCAGGCCAACCATGACCACGCCATCAAGATGATCCAGATGCAGGGTGGCGTGTTTGGCGCGGTCACCGATTCCGGCAGCCTGCTGCAACGACTGGAGTCCCTATGAACAAGGATTTCACACCGCCGGTACGGCTCGATATCGACCATCTGCACTCCCTGTATCGGAGCGGCGAGTTGACACCCCGCCAGCTACTGGACCAGTTGGACGATTATCAGGCAGCGTTCACCGATCGCAACCTCTGGATCCACTACCTCACCCCCGATGAACGGGAACCCTTCCTGCGGGCCCTGGAGGGGGAATCGCCGGATTCCCTGCCCCTGTACGGCGTGCCCTTCGCCATCAAGGACAACATTCACCTGAAGGACATTCCGACCACCGTCGCCAACCGGCACGTGCGCATCGTACCGGACGCCAGCGCCTTCGTGGTGGAGCAGTTGCTGGCCGCCGGTGCCATCCCGGTGGGCAAGACCAACCTGGATCAGTTCGCCACCGGACTCAACGGCACCCGGTCTGATTTCGGCCCCTGTGGTAACGCCTTTGATCCGGACTGGATTTCCGGTGGTTCCTCCGCCGGTTCCGCCGTCGCCGTGGCCCTGGGGATGGCCAGTTTCGCCCTGGGTACGGATACCGCTGGCTCCGGCCGCGTACCCGCTGCCCTGAATCACATTGTCGGCCTCAAGCCCACCCTGGGCAGACTGAGCGTGGAAGGTGTGGTACCTGCCTGCCAGACTCTGGACTGTGTCTCAATCTTCGCCCGCACCGCCGCCCAGGCCGACCGAGTGCTGACCCTGGCTGACCGACACAACCCGGCCGATCCCTGGCAGGAGGATCAACAGCCACCCAAGCGCCTGATGGGTCAGACCTTCCGTTTTGGCGTTCCCGCCGCCGATCAGTTGGGACTGGTTGAATACCCGGAGGCACAGGCCCTGTTTGATGCGGCCGTCGCACACCTGGAAGCCCTTGGCGGGACTGCCGTGGACATCGACCTGACACCGTTCTCGGAGGCTGCGGCACTGCTCTACGACGGCCCCTGGGTCAGCGAACGGCAACTGGCCGTCAACGATCTGGTGAATACCCCGGACCAGGTCCACCCGGTGGTCCGCGACGTCCTCTCCGCAGGCGACCAGTTCACAGCCGGCGACACCTTCAGCGCCAGGTACCGGCTGGCAGCTCTGAAACGCCGGACCGATGCCGTACTGGCAACCCTGGATACCATCCTTGCCCCCACCTGCCCGGCGCCTTACACCATCGCCGACATGATGGCCGATCCGGTCGCCCTCAACGCCCGTCTGGGCGCTTTTACCAACTTCATGAACCTGCTGGACTACTCAGCGGTGTCAGTGCCGGCTGGCTTCCTCGACAATGGCATGCCCTGGGGCGTCACCCTGTTCGGGGCGGCCTGGAGCGATAGCACTCTCAATGGCCTGGCTGGCCGCCTGCACCGCCGGGTCACCGATACGGTGGGAGCCACCAGCGACCCGTTACCCGATGAGCAGCCACCGCAACCGCCGCGCACGCTGCAGGTTGCCGTCTGCGGCGCCCACCTCGCCGGTTACCCGCTCAATCACCAGTTGACCGATCGTGGCGCCGTGCTGGTGAAACGCACCCACACCGCCCCACGATACCGGTTTTATGCGTTAGCCGGAGGGCCTCCCTACCGGCCAGGGCTGATCCGCACCGAAGACCGTGGCGCCGCCATTGAGGTGGAAGTATGGCGCATGCCCGAGGACCGCTTTGGAACCTTTGTCGCCGGCATTCCCCACCCCCTGGGCATCGGTCAGCTCGAGCTGGAAGACGGCACCTGGTGCACCGGCTTTATCTGCGAACCCTGCGGCGTGGACGGTGCCACCGATATCAGCGACACCGGCGGCTGGCGCCGGTACATGGCCGGCATGGCAACGACGGAGACCCAACAATGACTGACCTGACCATCAATCGGCCGGATACTGTCGCCAGCGTCACCCACGCCTTTGAAACCTATGAAAAGGCCCTGATCGACAACGACCTGGCGGTACTGGATGGCTATTTCTGGAGTTCGGAATTCACCGTGCGCTTTGGCGTGGCGGAAAACCTTTATGGCGCGGAAGCCATCCAGGCCTATCGCCGGCAATGCCAGCCGATAGGCCCGGGGCGGATCCTCCATGGAACCGTGGTGACCACGTTCGGTGATTCATTCGCCACCGTCAGCACCCGGTTCCGGGATGGAGAGACCGACGACCAGGGTCGCCAGATGCAGACCTGGGTACGTTTCGCCGATGGCTGGAAAGTGGTGGCTGCCCACGTCAGCGTGATGAGGGCAACCGCCGGCTCATGATGGCTCGCGGTGATCGTAGGTGGCATTCAGCCGTGACGCCAGGTACTCGGCACAGGTAATAGGCTCATACTTGGGTGCCTGGTCCGGCATGATTTCCCTCGAGTCCACCACCGAGTCCGGGTTCACTTCCAGGAAAAAGGCGATGGAGTATCGCTCCTTCGCCGGCGGCCGCACCCGGTGGGGCGTGGACACATAGGTGTCGTTGCTCCAGCGCATCAGGCAGTCACCGATATTGCACACAAAGGCACCCGGCACATGGGGTGCCTGGATCCAGTCCCCCTGCCGGCTCAGCACCTCCAGCCCCGCCACCTCGTCCGTCGCCAGGATGGTGACATTGCCATAGTCGCTGTGGGTGCCGGCGCCACCGTCCTCGCGCTCGAGTTTGTCGGCACTGGGCGGATACCGCAGCATGCGCAGGGTGGCAATGGGCAGGGTCAGGTGACCCGCGAAGAAATCCTCCTCCAGCCCCAGGTCCAGGCTGAACCCCCGGTGGATGGTCCGTCCCAGCTCCAGGCAGTGATTGAAGTAGTCCAGGGCCTGCTGTCGCCAGCCGTTGATGGGCGGCCAGAAGTTCACGCCCCGGAAGGGCTTGCCCGCCAGCACGTCCGGGTGATCCGCCGGGAAATCGGTACCAATATTGAAGGCCTCCTTCATGTCGGCACCGGACTCCGGGTTCAGCTTCTCGTCCGCCATGGCCACGTAACCCCGGTTGTGGGGTGAACGCTTGATGGACAGGGGTTCCTTGTCCTCCGCCGGTAGCGCAAACAGCTGCTTTGCCAGGTCAAAGGCGCCCTGGCAGACCTCATCCGGAATGCCATGGTCGGTAACGTAGAAGAAGCCCACCTCACGGCAGGCCTGGCCCAGCTCGGCGGCGGTGGCCCGTCGTTCAGCCGGATCGTCGCTACGCAGACCGGTCAGGGAAATAATGGGAAGTGACAGCATAAATAGTCTCCAGGGGATTCCAGCGCCCCGGCCAGGGGCACCAATATCAAACCATTGATGTTCGTGTGTGGGAAAGCTGGCGGCAGGCCTCGTGCAGGGCCAGGCCCTGCTGCTGGGCGTCGGCGATAACCCTGCTGCCGTTCACCAGCGTGGCATTGCCGTTATCGATCAGTCGGCGGCCATCCACCCAGACCCCGGCCACGTTGGTGGAGCCAGCGGCAAACACCAGGTTCCACAGCAGGTTGCCGCCCTGCTCATTGATGTTCACCGGGGTCAGGTTGGCGTTCTCCAGATCCAGCAACAGCAGGTCGGCCTTCTTGCCCACCTCCAGCGAGCCGATCTCGTGGGCCAGCCCCAGGGCTCTGGCGCCATTGATGGTTGCCATGCGCAGGATCTGGTCGGCGGGCAGTGCGGTGGCATCCAGCCGGGTGGCCTTCTGGATCAGCGAGGCAAACTTCATCTCCTCGAACAGGCTCAGGCTGTTGTTGCACACCGGGCCGTCCGTACCCAGCCCCACTGTCACGCCGGCGGCCAGCATTTCCGGCACCGGAGCCACACCACTGGCCAGCTTGGCATTGCTGACCGGGCAGTGGGCAATGCTGGTGCCGGTGTCTGCCACCCGGGCAATTTCGTCGTCATTGAGCCAGACACAATGGGCCAGCAGGGTGCGCTCACCGAGGATGCCGTAATGATCCAGCATGGCCAGGGAGCGGCGGCCCAGTTCGGCGGTGACCGCCTGCTCCTCTTCCTTCTGCTCACTGCAATGGGTGTGGATGCCCACCCCGTGCTCTCGACTCAGTTGCGCCGCCTCCCGGTAGGCATCCTCCGTGCAGTAGAACAGGTGCTCCAGCCCCATCCAGACGCGGATGCGGCCGTTCTGGCTATCATGGTGGGAGTGGATCAGACGGCGGTTCTCCTCCCGGGTGGAGAAGAAATCCTTGCCGGGACGGTCCGCCACGTAGGGCGCCAGTTGCACCCGCAGGCCCAGCTCGGCGGCGGCATCCGCACACCGGTCCATGTAGCGGAACATGTCCATCACGCAGGTGGTGCCGGACTGCAGGGCCTCCAGGTAGCACAGACGGGCCGAATGATAGGCAAAGGTCTCGGTCATGGCCTGGTGTTCCAACTGGTACCAGGGCAGCCACTCCATCAGCGGCATGTTCTCGGTCACGCCCCGCATCAGGCTGGAATGGGAGTGGCAGTCGATCAGCCCGGGCAGTAGCGCGTGCCCCCGCCCGTCGAGAACCTCACAGCCTTCGGGCACCGTGACCTCCCGATCATCCCCCACCTGGGTAATCACACCATCCTGCACCACCAGGGTGCCGTCCGGAATGACCCGGTCATGGGGATCGACCGTGAAAATCGCGGCATGACGGATCGCAAAACCGGGCATGGATACTCCTTCAACTTCCTGACCATATGATCAGTTTTTTTAAGCAATCGCTATGCCACGGCTATCCACCGGCCAGGCCCCTGATTCCGACGCCCGTCAATGATGCCGCCGCCAGGCGATGGTGCACCGTTAACGATCACCGCCCCCCTCCGCGCACCATAACCATCCAGCTTACCTGACCGTATGCTCATCATTTTAAGGCGGATAACAAAACGCCAACAATTCGTGGCATGCATCGTGCAAAACCGCTGTAAACACCCATTTACCCCCCAAAGCCCCGCCAGCCAGGGGTTATCAAAGGAGGCTGCATGTACACCGCGACACTCAGGCCAAGGCCGGCCAAGGACCCCACCGTTTTCTACGACGACCTGGCCATCACCCTGACCGCCCGCCGGGACGCCCTTATCGGGTCCTCCAATACCATCAACGGACGGCAACCGCTGGCCTGGGCGGAGTTGATCGAATGGCTCCGCTTCCAGTGCTGGTACCGGCGGGAGGAGGCGGACATCATCGATTCCTGGCTTGATCACGTGCCCAGACCCGACATCGTCACGGCCCTGCGCAGGCAGCTGGCCCAGGCGGGGCGTCACCACCGGCGGTTGCTGGCCCACCTGGACACCCTGGGCACCTCGATGGCGGACTGGTCGCCGGAACCGGAGTGGATGAACTGGGCCAGCGAATTCCACGCCAGTGGTTCAGATACCCCGGAACGGATCATCGCCCATAACCTGGCCGGTGCACCCGGTGCCATGGAGGTGCCGGGCGGGCTGATGCCACGACTGTCCGAAGATACCCACGCGGTGCTGGAGCAACTGCGCCCGGACAGCGGGTTGCACGCTACCCTGGGTCGCATGATGGTGAACCGGTACGCCACGACCCTGGAGACACAGGCCCGGACCCATGCCAGAGTCATGCGCGCCTTTGAACTGGAGCAGAAGGGCCGGCTGGCACTGGATCGTCGTATTCGCGCCATTGGTCAGCAGTCAGCCGCCAATGACGCTATCGATGACAGCCTGGTCGCCGGTGGTGGCGACGTCTCCTGATTCCTGGCGCCCTATCGATGCACCGATAGCCGTCATAACGTGGATTGCTGCACCTCAACGGGCCACACAGGTGGTCCGTTATCAGGCAATAAACAGTCACAACAGCGGTCTGGTGACCCCTGGCATGTATCCTGCAAAATTCCGTTCAGGGAATTTCCGGGCCGAGAGAACCTCCTGGATCAGACTCCTGAGTCAAGATGACATTCCTCTGTCATAACGCCGCGGTGGCGTACGGTTCTCGTGAAATACCGGAGGAATGCTATGCCTTCCGCTCAAGATGCCATTCTTGTACTTAAGGGTGGCCGGGTAATCGACCCGGCCAACGGAACCGACGACATCGCTGATGTGGTCACCCGGGGCGATACCATACTGGAGGTGGGACCGGATGCCGGCACCCGCTATCCCGATGCCCAGGTCAGGGACGTTACCGGCAAGCTGGTCACTCCCGGCCTGATCGATATCCACACCCACTGCTTTACCGGACTCGGAGATTTCTGCCTGCCCACGGACCTGATGGGGGTGGATTCCGGTGTCCCCATTATCGTGGACGCCGGCACCACCAGTACCACCATCTTCGGCCTGGCCCGCAAGGGGATCATCGATCACCCGGACACCAGGACCAAAATCTTCGCCCTGATGGACCCGTCCCAGATCTACCTGGCCAACAAGACCTTTATCTGCCACTACCTGCGCATCGCCGATGACGAACGCAACATCGATATCGACTCCGCAAAGGAAGTGGTCGACGCCAACCGTGACGTCATCGTGGGCTTCAAGGTACGGCCCACCATTACCGACAACCCGGACCGTTCGCCGTTCCTGGAGGCCGCCCACCAGATCGCCCCGGACCTGCCGATCATGATTCACCTGGGGTCCTTCCCCCACACACCGGTGCTGGAAACGGAAAAACTCCTCTATCAACTACGCAAGGGCGACATCATCACCCACGCCTGCCGTGGCGGTGGCGGGCAACTGGACGCCCGGGGCGAACCCACCCAGGCGTTCACCGATGCCTATAACCGCGGCGTCCTGATGGACATCGGCCATTCCGCCGGTGATTTCCACTTCCGCACGGCAAGACGCCTGATCGAACGGGGCTACATGCCCAACACCATTTCCACGGACCTCAACGTATTCAACGTCGATGGCCCAGTGCATTCCCTCTCCACCACCATGTCCAAGCTCTGGGCACTGGATGTGCCCCTGGAGCAGGTCATCGCCATGAACACCATCAATGCGGCAAAAGCCATCAACCGCGAAGACCAGTATGGAACCCTGACGGCCGGCCGGGCCGCCGAGGTCAGCGTGCTGGATATGGAGGAAGGTTCCTGCACCCTCTCCGATGGCCATGAGGAGATCACCGTCGACCGCCGCTTGCGGGCCGTAGGCTGCCTGCGCAACGGCCAGTGGCACGATGCCGTCCATGACCAGAAGGCCCTTCAGGCAGAGATGAAGGAGGCGGTATGAGTACGGCAGCAGCGGAAACACAGTCCGCAGAAGACCCGAAGGCCTTCTACCAGAACCTGGTGAGCACGCTGGAAAGCCGCCGGGATGCCCTCTCCGAGGCGGAAAAGAGCTTTGGTGGCTACCAGCCCCTGGAGCGGGCCGAGCTGATCGAATGGCTGAAGTTCCAGTGCTGGTACGAGCAGGAAGCCGCCGGTTTCATCGGCTCATGGCTCCGGGACACGCCGGAGCCGGAAGTATTCGTCGGGCTCTGTCGGCAGGTGGCCGATGAGGGCAGGCATTATCAATTGATCCTGTCCCACCTGGAGTCCCTCGGCACCAGCATGGAGGGCTGGACACCGGAACCGGAATGGGTGGCATGGGTGAGCGAGTTCTATGCCGCCGGCGACGACACCCTGGAACGGGTGGCCGCCCATAACATCACCGGGGAACTGGGCGCCATGGATGCCTTCGACGGCCTGCTCCCCCGGGTGCCCGACAGTACCCGGGCGGTGTTGGAAAAGATCATCCCGGACGAGAAGTTCCACGTGTCCCTGGGGCGGATGGCGGTTCACCGTTACGCCACCACCACTGACCGGCAGGCCCGGGTGCGTGACCGGGTGATGACGGCCTTCGAACTGGAACAGAAGGGCCGGCTGGCCTTCGAGCGCCGGCTTCAGCAGGTGCGGGAAGAATCAACCGCCAACGACACCAGCCCTGCGCCGGAGAAAGCGGCAGACACCGGCCAATCCCTCCAGTGGGTCTGCCAGGTGTGCGGGTGGATCTACGACGAGGCCGTGGGTGACCCGGACTCCGGCATTCCACCGGGCACCGCCTTCGAGGACATCCCGGAGGACTGGATGTGCCCGGAGTGTCTGGTGACCAAGGAGGATTTCGTCCTGCTGTCCGTCTGATTCAGCCAACCGCGGAGGGCCCCGGCGCCCTCCGCATCATCGTTTCCCTCCACCGACCGTTCCCCCACCGGCCTTCAAGCCAGAGAGGCATCCTCTTTCTGACTGGCCAGCCAGTCATCCCGACGCGTCAGCAATCGCACGGCCGCAGCGTTCGCTTCATCAATATAGGCCGACAGGTCACCGCTCAGCAGCACCTGATCCTCGGCCACAATCCGCCCCGCCACCATGGTCATCCTGACGTCCCCACCCAGGGTGGAATGCACCAGATTGTAGTGCAGGTTCTGCAGTGGCCCGGAGGGAATAAAAGGCGTCATCCTCGGTGTATCCGCCTTCACGGCAATGATATCCGCCTGCTTGCCCGGCTCCAGGGAACCGATCTGATGCTCCATGCCCAGGGCCCGGGCACCTTCAATGGTCGCCGCCCGGAGCACATCCCACGAGCGCCAGGCCGAGGCATCCATATTGCGCAGCTTGGCCAGCAGGGAGGCGAACTTCATTTCCTCGAACATGTCGAGGTTGTTGTTCTCCTTCTCGCCGTCGGTGCCGATACCCACCGCAATGCCGGCCTCGATCATGGCTTCCACCGGCGCCGAGCCACTGGCCAGCTTCATGTTGCTGCAGGGGTTATGGGCCACGCCCACGTTGTAATCCGCCAGCGCCCGGATTTCGTCGTCATCCAGCCACACGCAGTGGGCCAGCAGCACCCGCTCCGGTGACAGCAGGCCCAGTTTTTCCAGGTCGCGGATCGGGCTGAGACCATGGAGCCGTTGGGATTCCGCCCGCTCAATCTCGGCCTCGTTGGAATGGGTGTGCAGCCCGGTCTGGAAGTGATTGCTGAGCTCCACCGCCCGGCGACAGGCCGCCGGCGTGGCATAGGACTGGTGTTCCAGCCCGACCCAGACCTGGACCCGGCCACCGGCACCGCCATGCCACTGCTCCAGCAGCCGTTCGTTGTCGTCCAGGGTATCGAAGTAGTCGTGGCCTTCGGCCTCGCCCACATAGGGCACCATCACCACCCGGTTGCCCAGGTGTTCGGCAGCCCGGGCGGAGCCGGCCATGTAGCGCCACATATCCACTGACGTAGTGGTACCGGCCAGCAGGCTCTCGGCGTAGCACAGCCAGGACGCGGTCTCCGCCTCGTCGGGCCTGAGCACCCGGTGCATGGGGTCAATGTATTTCTGCAGCCACTCCCACACCGGCAATTCCTCCGCGGTACCCCGCAACAGGCCGGAATGGCTGTGGGTATTGATCAGGCCCGGCATCAGCACGGCGCGCCCGTATTCCCGACACTCCGCATCCGGGGCCTGCTGTTCCAGCTGCGACCGGGGCCCCACGGCCTTGATGATGTCACCGCTGACCAGAACGGCGCCGTCGGTGATCACCGGATCGCCCGCGGTCATTGGCAGCACGGCATCGGCGCACAATAGGGTCCGGCGATTGCCGGCAGGTGTTGCGGTCATTCTGGTTCTCCTGGAATCTGGTTCCTGTTGCCGGCCCCGCCATCGGTACTCGTCGATGGGCAGGGGCTCAGATGCTTTTCCACGGCCCGCTTCAGGCCGCCGTAACCGGTGCAGCGACAGAGGTTGCCGGCGATTGCCTCGCCCAGATCCACCGGATTGCCCTGGCGCCGCTCCCGCAGCCCCGATACCAGGGACAAGGCGAAGCCGGGGGTGCAATAGCCACACTGCAGTGCGCTCTCTTCCGCCAGAGCCTGGCGCACCTTCAGGAAGTCGGGGTCACCGCCCAGTCCTTCCACGGTTTCAACCCGACGGCCCGGCAGTTGCCAGGCCATGATCAGACAGGCCGGCATTGCCTGCCCGTCCATCAGCACGTTGCAGGCACCGCAACGACCGATACGGCAGCCGGGGCGCACGGAGGTGCACTGGCCAACCTCCCTGAGCAGGTCCAGCAGCGGCGTGGCGGCGGGTACCGAGCGGGTTACGGTTTCCCCGTTCAGTTCAAAGGTGACGGGCTCCGAGGCCCTGTACAGATCATTCATGACACGGCCTCTCGGGTATGGATGGCAGTCAGCAGAACGCCCGGGTCAACCGGCAACGTTCGGATGCGGACGCCCGTCGCGGCTTCGATGGCCGAGGTGATGGCCGGCGCGACGGCTTCAATGCCCAGTTCGCCCACACCCCGCACCGGGAAGGAATCGTCTTCGGGGGTCTCATCCAGCACATCAACCCGTTGCGCCGGCGCGTCATGGAAGGTGGGAATCAGGTACTGGTCCAGGTTGTCCCGCCGCAGCCGGCCATCCTCCGCCGGCATGTCCTCGGTCAGTGTCATACCAAGGCCCATGACCGCGGCTCCCTCGATCTGTCCGAGATAACCGGGCGGATAGATCACCCGGCCAGCGGCGGTGATGTGGTGGAGATCGGTCACCCTGACACGGCCGGTCAGGCGGTCCACCCTCACCCTGGCCACGGTGGCAATCTGTAGCTGCAGGTATCGTCCCACCGGGTAGTCCTGTTCCGGCGCCACGGGAAAATCCTGGCGGGCATCGGCCACCATCGCTTCCGGTCGCCCGTTATCCGCCAGTTCCCGGTAGCTGAGCACCTGGCGGCCCTGGTGGAAGACACCACCGGGGCCGTGGGCCAGGTCATCCCCGGGATAACCAGTCAGTTCGGCGGCCTGGCACCTTACCGCATCCATCCACCGGGGCAGCATCCCGGCCAGTACACCGTGGACCAGCACCGAACTGCGTGAGGCGCTGGTGGGTCCGGAATCCGGCCCCCGGGAATTCCCCAGCATGACCTCCACGTCGCTCCCGTGGCAGCCCAATACCGCACACACTGAATGGGTGATGGCCTCGCCAATGTTCTGGCCGTAGTCGGAGAATCCGAACTCCACCCGGATACGGCCCTCACGGCTCAGGGAGATACGGCCACCACCGGCATCCGGCAGGCCGTCCCCGAGCCCGTTGCCCTGGGCACCCATGGCCATGCCGGTGCCCGCCAGCCAACGCCCCCGGGGGGCTGTCTCCGGTGACCACAAGGGCGATGCCTGCGCCTGCCGCAGCACCTCGACGGGTGGGGCCGTCCAGCGCACGGGCTGATGGCGGCTGCCGGGTTCATCCACCGACCGCAGGTTGATGCGCCGCAGTTCCCGGGGGCACAGCCCCAGTTCCCGGGCGAGGGCGTCCAGCTGGGATTCCACGGCGAAGGTGGCCTGGTTGCCGCCGAAGCCCCGGAAAGCGCCGCAGACGCCGTTGTTGGTGTAGACCAGTCGCCCGGACACCGCATAGGCACCGATCCGGTACAGCGGTGCGGTGGCGTGGTCGAGGAAGTTCTCCAGTACTGCCGGACCGAGGCTGGCGTAGGCGCCGGTGTCCAGCACCGCCTCCACCCGATGGGCCAGCAGTCGCCCGTCCGCGTCGCAACCAGTGGTCATCCTCACCGCCACGGGATGTCGCTTCATGCCCGCCCGGCAGGACTCGAAACGGTCCAGGTGGATCATCACCGCACGGCCGGTTTTCAGGGCCAGGATGCCCGCCGCCGGCTGCACCGTCAGTTCGTCCTTACCACCGAAGGCACCCCCGGTGGCCATGGCTTCCACGGTCACCTGCCCGGGCGTCAGTGCCAGGATGTCGGCCAGTTGTTCCGCATCCCGGTGGCCGGACTGGCAGCCCACCCGGAAGTGCACACCACCGGCATCATCGGGTATGGCGATGCCACCCTCGGTTTCCATAAAGGCATGCATCTGCCGGGGCGTCCGGTATTCGTGTTCCACCACCACCGCACAGGCGGCAAAGGCCTGCTCCGGATCACCCCGATGGAAGGTCTCCTGCGCCAGCAGGTTGCCGCCCTCATGGAGCGGCAGCTGTTGCTCCGCCGTCATTGGGTCGGTGACCAGTGACAGCGGTTCGTACTCCACCTCGATAGCCGCCAGCGCCGCCCGGGCCTGGGCCCGGGTGTCCGCCGCCACGGCGGCGATGGCGTCGCCCTCGTAGCGCACGCGATCCTCGCAGAACACGGGCTGGTCCCGCACCACGATGCCCAACCGGTTGAGGCCGGGCACATCGTCGGCGGTGACCACCGCGTGCACTCCCGGCATGGTTCTGGCCCGGGTGGTATCCACTCGCAGCAACCGGGCATGGGCGTATTCACTGCGCAGGATCGCACCCTGCAACAGTCCCGGGGTATCGGTAAGATCGGTGGGATAGGTCAGTCGCCCTTCTATGCGGCGATAAAGATCCGACGACGGACCTCCACCGTCAAGGGCATCGGCGCCAAGAGTGACAATCTTCCCAGGGGTATCAGACGCCATGGCCCACCTCCGTCAGCAGGTAATCCACCATCCGCTGGATAGCCAGACGCAGGGTCGGATCCTGCCAGCCACGGAATTCCAGCTCGGTGTCCAGGATCTGGATTCGATCCGCCCCGGACAGTGAGTGGCCATCGTTCAATGCCGCTTCACTGATGGACAGTCGGCCCGGCCCGCCTTCGCCACTCACCGCCAGCCGCAGCCGCTCTCCGTCATGGACACAGACCACCGTTGCCCGGGTGGGGCTGAAGCGCTCACGATGGCCCAGCTTGTCGACGGCAATACGCCATGGCCGGGCATCGGGCAAGGTGACCGACTGGATCAGATCGACACCGGAGTCCGCCGCGTCCCACACCACCAGGCTTTCGCCTTTCGGGTCATGGTGACCGACAAGGTGAAGCCGGGCGTCCAGGGCCAGGAGCAGGGCCGACAGGTCGCCACCGGCGCACAGGTTGCCCCCCACCGTTCCCAGTCGACGCACGCCCGGCCCCGCCACCTGGTCCAGCAAGGTCGCCAGGCCCGGCAGGTAGTCGTGGACCAGCGGGTGCCGGGCCAGTTCGTCCAGGGTGGTCAGCGCACCCATGGTGAGCCCGCACTCGCCCTGGTCAATGCCCCGGAAGCCCGGCCAGCCGGGATCCAGGGCCACCAGGCAGGAAGGCCAGCACTGATCCCGCTCCCAGACAGGCTGCAGCCAGCTGGCACCGGCGATGTAGGTGCCACCGAAACGCCGGGCCATGGTGACGGCTTCGCGGGGGGAATCCGGGCGCAGGACCCGGACCCTGCCCCGCTCTGTCACATCAGGTTGCATGGCGACACTCAGTCCGCTTCCACACCGGACACCTCCGGATACCGGGCCATGATGTCGTGGATTGCCCCGGTGCCCACGAACTCCGTGGTATAACTCTGCTTCGGATCGACGGCGTCATCAACCAGCCCCAGGCCCACCAGTTGCTCCTGGATCGCCTGCCACCGTTCATCGGTCATGATGCCAATGCCACCGGTGAAGGCATCGCCGGAAAGCACAATGCCCCGCTCATCCATTTCCCGCAGGGAGTGGGCCAGTTGGACCGGCCCCTGGTTCTCGTTGAGTTCGTTAATGTACTCGTTGGTGGCTGCCGGATCCTGCAGGTACTGGTACCAGCCCTCGATGGTTGCCTCCACGAACTTGCGGGCCACTTCCGGGCGTTGCTCCAGGGTCTCGCGGGTGGTCACGATCATGGTGGAGTAGGACCGCCAGCCATGGTCCGACAGCAGGAACACATTGGGATCAATGCCGGCTTCCTTCACCACGAAGGTTTCGGAGGTCACATACGCCTGCTGGATCACCTCGGGATCGGCGATGAACGGCCCCATCTGGAAGGTGTAGGGGCGCACCTGGTCGTCGGTGTAGCCGTACTTCTGCTTCAGCCAGGGCCAGAACGACTGGTGGGCGTCCTGGGACAGCAGGATGGGCTTGCCCCTGAGGTCCTCCAGGCTGTCGTTGCCAACGCCCGGGTGACTCATGATGATCTGCGGGTCCTTCTGGTAGAAAGCGGCCAGCGCCACCAGCGGCAGACCTTCCTCGAGGGCGGTGAGGATCTGGCCACTGGAATGGAGCATCACGAAATCGGCACGCCCGCCCAGCAGCAACTGGATGTTGTTCACCTGCGGACCGCCGGGCTCCATGTCCACATCCAGGCCGTAGTCCTCATAGGTCCCCTGGGAATCGGCGTGATACCAGCCACCATGTTCCGCCTGCGGAAACCAGTTGGTGCGGAATGTCACCTTCTCAAGCTCCGCCGACCAGGCCGCCGCCGATGACAGTGTCAGACCTGCCGCCAGGGCCAGCCCCGAAAGCCAGCCAGGACGACCCACCCGGGTCACGTCAGAAATTGTCTTGCTCGTCATACCACTCTCTCCTCGCACAAGGTCACCAGGGCACGGCCCGTTAAGCCCGTGCCCTGTTTTTGAGTTCCCTATTCTTTTTGTTGGAGGGAGGTTTTTTCTGGCATTGGCAGGGATCAGGACGTTGGCAGTACCGGTCGCACCGGCGTCGCCAACAGAGTTTCATCACAGTTATGACCAGGCCCCTGGCGGTCCACCACCAGGTAGTCGGCGTTCGCTTCCAGGGGTAGTAACGGCGCGTGCCAGGTGCCAGCCCGGTAGCTCAGGCCCTGGTTGCCCCGGGCCAGGAACACCCGGATGGCGGATTCGTCGAATTCCCCCGGCGGTGCCACCACCGCCAGGAAGGGCTGATTGTTGATGGGCACGAACGCCTGGCTGCCCAGGGGGTGGCGCTCCATCAGGGTGATGTCGAGGGGCTCCAGGGGCTGGCCCCGGAAAATGGACAGGATGGCCCAGGGATCATCGCCCAGCAGTTCCACACCGGCCAGGGCGTGGAATCGTTCGGTGCGGCCCTGGTTAATGGGGAAGGAGTCGACGCCATCGGTATCGATCACCTCACCAAAGCGGGCGAAAGCCTCCCGGGTCAGAGGCTCCGCGACGATCTCCCGGGGCATGGTCATGAAACCGGCTTCCCGAACAGGCGAACCCGGCTGACACCGCCATCCGGAATCATGTTGAAGCGGATATGGGTAATCGGCCCCAGGTCGTTCAGCTTGCTGAATTGGTGGATGCTGTCGGCGGTCAGCGGCTGCTCGTCCATCAGCGTGTGCCAGAACATACTCTGGGTGATCAGGGACTGGGGCGTCGCCGCACCCTCCTGCACACAGGCGGCCTGGATCGAGCAGCCAGCCGGGAAGTTGCCCTTGAAGTGGGCGGTGTCCACTTCCACATGCTCGGCAATGCCCTTGTGGCCCAGGGCCAGGATGCACCAGTCGTTACCCGGTTCGCGGCGACGACGGGTCTCCCAGCCATCGCCCATGTTGATGCCCCGGCCCGGACGCAGCAGCTTGCGGGGCTCGCCGTAGTGGGCGTCGCTCCAGGCCTGATCCACCTGATCGCCGCCATGTTCCAGGGCCAGCAGGTTGACGGATTCGCTGGCTGCCAGCGTGGACCAGTCACAGAACGGCTTGCCGTAGACCCGCAGCCGGGCCAGGCCGCCATCCGGATAGATCTGCACCCGCACATGGGTGAAGGGCTGGTCGGAGGCGATCCCGCAGAAGCGGTGGTCGTTGCCCCTGAGTTCCATCGCCGGCACCAGGGGCTGCCAGTCGCTGTTTTCGTCCGGCTCCCCCGCCGGGCTGAAGCAGGCCTCCAGGGACGCCGCCGGGGGAAAGTTGCCGGTGAAGAAGCTGGTATCGAAATCCACCCCCATCAGCACGCCGGGAATCGCCAGGCGCACGATGCACCAGTCATGGCCGGTGGTGCGTCGACGGCGGGTTTCCCAGCCGTCCATCCACTTGCCGTGGTCGTCGTAACGGTCCGGGTAGAACACCGGTTGCTCCGGGTTCAGCATCCGGTCCCGGGGGCCGAAGAACTCATCGGTCACCTGGGTCACTTCCGCCCCCAGGCTGCCATCCGCCAGGTTCAGGCCCTGGCGGGTAAAGTCGGGCCCTTCGACTACGGGGGCCACTACTGCATCAGTCATTCGTTGTCTCCGGGGTGATAGGGGTGCACCTGTTTCCAGTGGCGGGCGATATCGATTCGCCGGCACACCCACACCTGCTCATGCTGTTGAATATGGTCGAGAAAGCGCTGCAGTGCCCGGAAGCGTCCGGGACGGCCGATGACGCGGCAGTGAAGACCCACTGACATCATTTTCGGGGATTCCGCGCCTTCCTCGTAAAGCACATCAAAACTGTCCTTCAGGTACTGGAAGAACTGCTCGCCGGAGTTGAACCCCTGGGGAGAACAGAAACGCATGTCGTTGGCTTCCAGGGTATAGGGCACGACGAGATGCGGTTCCTCGGCGCCGTCGCGGGTGGTCACCGTGGTCCAGAACGGCAGGTCGTCGCCGTAGTAGTCACTGTCGTATTCGAAACCGCCCTGCTCCACCACCAGGCGGCGGGTGTTGGGGCTGTCGCGACCGGTGTACCAGCCCAGGGGCGGCGCGCCGGTGAGCTGGGTGTGCTGTTCGATGGCCAGTTCCATGTAGCGGCGCTCTTCCGACTCGCTCATGTCCTGGTAGTGGATCCAGCGCATGCCGTGGCAGGCAATCTCGTGACCATCGTCGATGAAGGCCTTCACCGCCTCCGGGTTGCGGGCCATGGCCATGGTGACGCCAAAGATGGTGAGCGGCAGTTTCCGCTTGCGGAATTCCTTCAGAATGCGCCAGACCCCGGCACGGGAGCCGTACTCGTACAGCGACTCCATACTCATGTGCCGGTCACGGTAGGCCTCGGCACCGATGATGTCGGAGAGAAAGGTCTCGGAGTACTCGTCACCATGCAGCACACAGTTCTCGCCGCCCTCCTCGTAGTTCAGCACAAACTGGACGGCGACACGGGCGTTACCGGGCCATCGGGCGTGGGGCGGGTGTTCACCGTAGCCCCGCATGTCCCGGGGGTAGGAATCGTGTTCGTTCATTTCGGCTTCTCGAGGCCGCACCCCCGCAGGATCACATCGGTGAGAAAGTCGGCGGCGTGGTCAAAGTCGCGCTGCTCGTACTCCGCCTTGTTCTCCACCATCAGGATCTGCACCTGGAAGTCGGCATAATGTTGTGTGGATGACCAGATCAGAAAGATCAGTTGCACCGGGTCCACCTCCGCCATGCGACCGTCGTCGATCCAGTGCTGGATGACCTCGGCCCGGCCCCGGACCCATTCCCGCATGTTGGTACGCAGGTGGTCCATCAGGAACGGCGCGCCCTGGATAATCTCCATGGCGAACAGCCGCGAGGCCAGCGGATAGCGGCGGGACATCTCCACCTTGGTGCGAATGAAACTGGACAGCGCCTCCGCCGGATCGTCCTCCGGCCTGATGTCCGAGAACACCTTGTTCCAGCGCCCGAGGATGTCATCGAACATGGCGCTGTACATGCGCGTCTTGTTGCTGAAGTAGTAAAGCACATTGGACTTCGGCAACCCCGCCCGCTCGGCGATGTTCTGGATGGTGGCGCCCTTGTAGCCATGCTGGGCGAACTCCTCCTCCGCCGCCTGCAGGATCTTTTCCCGGTTCCGTTCCCTAATGCGCCCTGGCCGGTACTTGCGGCCATTGCCGGCTTTCAGGTCCTTGCCGTTCACCGGCGCCTCTGCAACTGGGTTGTTGGTCATTCGCGTCTCACTTGTTGTCCATGTGTTCAGGAGTCCGACAGGGTTATTCTGCCGGACTCCCGTGACGGATCAAAAGTGGAATTTCACCAGGGCACTGACAGAGCTCTGGGTGTCGATCAGGGTGTCGTCCAGACCGAACTTGTTGTTCCAGTACTGGTATTCCACACCGGCATACAGAACGCCCGGCTCACCCCAGAAGTTGCTCACGTCCAGCTTGATCTGCGGGGTGAACTGGAACTCGGACTCGTGGTCGCTGGCCGAGGTGGACCAGTCGATGTAGCCATCCACCAGGAACAGGGCCGGGCCGACATTGAAAGGCACACCCCAGGTCACGGTTGTCTGCCAGTCATCGCTGATCTCGCTGTTGTTCACATAGTAGAACGCGGTATTGAAGTAGTTGAAGCCGGGCACGTCCCAGGCCAGCCCAAAACCGGTCATGTAGTTGTTGGCCTCAGTGCCACCACCGAATTCGTACTGACCCGCCAGCACAACGTCCTTGACCGGGCCAAAGGACAGGTCCTGTCCGGTCAGCCAGCTACCACTGAGGGTAGGTGCGAATTCACCATAGACTTCATCCGTGCCTTCCAGGTCGCCCTGGGGCTGGTCGCGATCAATAAAGAAGAAGGTGCCGCCCCAGTCATGGGCCGTCACATTCTCGAAGGTGAAATAAGTGGCTTCATACTCCATACCGCCATCACCGCCGGCGTCGAATTCGACACCCTGGTACTGATTGCTGTGGAGGATGGAGATGCTGGACCCGCCGAAGAACTTCTCGGCATGGGCTGCGGGTGCAAAGGAAGCGGCCGTCACACAGCCGGCGATCAGTGTCTTACGAAATGCATTCATGGTAATACCTCTGTGGTTACAGTCTCTCGGATTACTTTCTTTTTTGAGCATTGTTGGCGCACGGTGGATCGTTATTTTTGGAAGCTTCTTGCTCGGCTCCTAACGGCCAGGCCGATACGGCTGGCCAAGGGAAAGCGGTGTATTCAATCGGGTCCGGGCCGGGTTCCAGGACAGCAGGATCAGCATCAGGATGGTGACCACGTAGGGCAGCATCGCCAGCAGCTCGGTGGAGCTCTTCCAGCCCAGCCCCTGGAGCACCAGGTGCAGGATGCTGGCGGCGCCAAACAGGTAGGCACCCAGCAACACCCGCTCCGGGCGCCAGGTGGCGAACACCACCAGGGCCAGGGCAATCCAGCCACGACCAGCGGTCATGTTTTCGGTCCACAGCGGGGTATAGGCCAGGGACAGGTAGGCGCCCGCCAGCCCTGCCATGCCGCCGCCGAAGGCCACCGCCAGGTAGCGCACGGTCAGCACCCTCAGGCCATTGGCGTTGGCCGCATCCGGGTCCTCACCCACGGCCCGCAGCAGCAGGCCGCCGCGGGTGTGGCGCAGGAACAGCCACACGGCAGCGAAGGCAGCCAGCGACAGATAGACCAACGGATCCTGGTTGAACAGCACGCGCCCAATCACCGGAATGTCACTAAGCAGCGGGATCGCCACACGGCTGAAACCATCAATGGATTCGCCTACGAAACCGGCACCCACAAAGGCACTCAGCCCGGTACCGAAGATGGTCAGGGCCAGCCCGGCGGCATACTGGTTGGCGGCCAGGGTGACCGCCATGAAGGCGAACAGCAGCGACATGGCGATGCCGGCCAGGATCGCGGCAACCACACCCACAAACAGGCTGCCGCTGGTCAGGGTGGCCACAAAGCCGGCCACCGCGCCCATCAGCATCATGCCTTCCTGGCCCAGGTTGAGGACGCCGGAGCGCTCGCAGATCAGCTCGCCCAGGGCCACCAGCAGCAGCGGCGTGCCGGCCACCACGGTGGCGGCCAGTACATTGGTCAGCAGTTCCATGTCAGGCCTCCTGGGTGGCAGCGCTGGCTGCAACGGGGGTGGATTGGCGTACCGGCTGCTTCAGGCGGAGGCGGTAGTGGATAAAGGCATCGCAGGTCAGCAGGTAGAACAGCAGCAGCCCCTGGAACAGCCCGGTGGTGGCCTTGGGCATGTTCATGGCGATCTGCAGCATTTCGCCGCCGATAAAGGTCAGCGCCAGCAGGGCACTGGCGGCGATGATGCCCAGGGCGTGCATGCGCCCCAGGAACACCACGATGATGGCGGTATAGCCATAACCCGGGGACACCTGCGGGACCAGCTGGCCGATGGGGCCGGTCACTTCCGAGGCCCCGGCCAGGCCGGCGGTGGCGCCACCCACCAGGAAGGCGAACCAGGTCAGACGCCGGGCGCCGAAGCCGGCAAAGGCGGCAGCGCGCTGGTCCTGCCCCACCACATTGAGCTGGAAGCCGATAAAGCTGCGGGCGAACAGCACCCACACGGCCACGGCCGCAAGCAGTCCGAAGGCCAGCCCCAGGTGCAGGCGGGTGCCGGGAATCAGGTCCGGCAACAGGGCGGATTCCGCAAACATCACCGACTGGGGAAAGCCAAAGCCGTACGGGTCCTTCAGGGGACCATGAACCGTGAACAGCAGCAGGTTCAGGGCGATGTAGTTGAGCATGATGGTGGTGAGGATTTCATTGCAGTTCAGGTGGGTCTTCAGACCGGCGGCAATGGCCGCCCACAGCATGCCTGCGATGACACCCGCCACCAGCACCAGTGGCAGCACCCAGAAACCGGAGACATCCACCAGTTGCACGGCCACCACACTGGCGCCCAGGGCCCCCATCAGGAAGTGACCCTCAGCACCGATGTTCCATAACTTGGCCCGGTAACAGACCGTCAGGCCGGCGGCGCATAACAGCAGTGGCGCCATCTTCAGCCCCAGTTCCGCCAGGCCGATCAGGTCACTGACCGGAGTGATGAAGAAGAAGGTCAGGCCTTCCACCGGGTCCTTGCCCATGGCCAGGAACAGCACAAAGCCGGTGATCACGGTCAGCACCAGGGCCAGCACCGGTGAGGTCCAGCGCATCAGGGCCGAGTCTACGGGGCGGCGTTCAAGCAGCAGCATGGACCGCCTCCTCCTCGCCAAAGCCGCCGGCCATCCATTCGCCCAGTTGCTCGATGGTCAGGTCCGCCGTTGGTGCCAGGGGCGACAGGCGACCGTTGCAGATGGCCCCGATACGGCCACAGAGCTGGAACAGCTCGTCCAGATCCTCGGAGATGAGCAGGATCGAGGCGCCCTCATCGCGCAGGCGTACCAGCGCTTCGTGGATCGCCACCGCCGAGCCCACGTCCACGCCCCAGGTGGGGTGAGAGGCCACCAGCAGCTTCGGGTTCTGGAGGGCTTCACGGCCAATAATGTACTTCTGCAGGTTGCCACCGGAGAGACTGGCGGCGGTGCTGTCCTCACCAGTGCAACGCACGCCGAAGCGGCGGATCACCTCGCGGGAGAACTCGCGAACCTTGCCGAAGCGGATCATGCCCCGCTCCACCAGCCCCTGACTGGAGGCGGTCAGCAGGGCATTCTCCGCCAGGGTCATGCCCGGCACCGCCCCTCGTCCCAGGCGCTCCTCCGGCACGATGGCAACGCCAAGCCTGCGGCGTTGATCCGGGTTCAGGGCGCCAATGCCCACCCCGCCGAAGGACAGACTGTCCCGGGCCGAACGGATTTCTCCGGACAGCACCTTGAGCAGTTCGTCCTGGCCGTTGCCGGCCACACCGGCGATGCCGACAATCTCGCCCTGATGCAGGTCGAGGTTGATGTGTTTCAGACTGGTGCCGAACGGGTCGCCGCTTTGCCAGCTCAGGTCACGCACCTCAAGCAGCACGTCGCCGGCGTCCGCAGCCGCCACCCGGGTGGAAATCGGGGTATCGTCACCCACCATCAGGCGCGCAATCTCGGCGGCGGACACCTCCGCCGGTCGGCAATCACCACTGACCCGGCCCTGGCGCAGCACGGTCGCGTTATGGCAGAGCGCCCGCACCTCCTCCAGCTTGTGACTGATAAAGAGGATGCTGCAGCCTTCCTTCGCCAGTTGCCGGAGGGTCGTGAACAGGTCGGCCACCTCCTGCGGGGTCAGTACCGAGGTGGGTTCGTCCAGGATCAGCAGGGTGCTCTCCTGGATCAGGCAGCGCACAATTTCCACCCGCTGGCGCTCGCCCACGGACAGGGTGCTGACAAAGCGCCGGGGGTCCAGGGCCATGCCGTAGCGCTCGGACACCTCACGGATGCGGCGATCCAGTTCGCCACGGTTGCGGGCCTCTTCCGACGGCAGGCCCAGGGCAATGTTCTCGGCCACGGTGAGGGTCTCGAACAGGGAAAAGTGCTGGAACACCATGCCAATGCCCATCTCCCGGGCCTGGGCCGGGCTGGTGACCCGCACCGGGTGGCCATTCCAGGTCATGGTTCCCGCATCCGGTTGCACCACGCCGTAGATCACCTTCATCAGGGTGCTCTTACCAGCACCGTTCTCGCCCAGCAGCGCATGGATCTCCCCGGCTTCCACCGTGAGATCGATACCATCGTTGGCCCGGCAGCCCGGGTATTCCTTGACGATGTTTTCCAGTTTCAGGCGCAGCGCCGCACTCATACACAGCCTCTTCTTGTTCCACATTCCGGCCTGGCCAATTTCATAAACTGACCAACCAATCAACATTTCCAGGCTGAGCAATATGCTTGCCAATCGTTAATAAAAACTGAAAAAACCGGAAATGAACCAATTGGTCAGATTTTTGCAGAATCGGGCGTAGAAGCTGCGAAAAGCCTGTCTATAGTGAAAGGCAGTAGCCCGCGAAATACCGCAAATAGCCCATAAGCGGAGAGAGTCGTGATTGAATTCCTTCTGAACGGTCAAATGGAAAAAGTTGACCAGGTCGACCCAAATTTGAGCATCCTGGAGTGGTTACGCACCAAAATGCGACTCACCGGCACCAAGGAGGGCTGCGCCTCCGGTGACTGTGGTGCCTGCACGGTCATCACAGGAACACCTGACCAGGATGGCAGCATCCGGTACGAGGCCATCAACAGCTGCATCAGCCTGCTGGGCAGCCTGCACGGCAAGGAGCTGATCACCGTGGACGCCTTCCAGCAGGAGCCGGGGCACCCGGTACAGCGCAGCATGATGGAGAAGCACGGCTCCCAGTGCGGCTTCTGCACACCGGGTATCGTGATGTCGCTGATTGCCCTGCACGCCCATAAGGAAGGCACTGACCCGAACGACCACCGCTTGCTGGAAGCCCTGTCCGGCAACCTGTGCCGCTGCACCGGCTACCGCCCGATCATCGACGCCGGTCGCCAGGCCCTGGTGCAGGAGTGGACACCGGAGCCATCCCACCCCGCCGCCAGCCTGTGTGGCACCGGCGCAAACCCCGGACTGACGGGCATCCCGGGAGGCAGCGTCTCGTCCGGCACCGCGGACGGCCTTCGCTACGATGCCCCCGCCACCCTGGCCGAGCTGCGGGACCTGCGCCGTACCTTCCCCGAGTCCCGCCTGGTGGCCGGCAGCACCGACCTGGCCCTGGAGATCACCCAGCAACTGAAGACTCTGCCGCACCTGATCAGCGTGGAACGGGTCGGGGAACTGAAAGGATGCGAGCAGCAAGGGGACGAACTGGTCATCGGCGCCGCAGCCACCTACCAGCAGTTCCGTGGGCCGCTATCAGCGCTGTGGCCGGCCTTCGACGCCATGGTGGAGCGCCTGGGTTCCCTGCAGATCCGCAACCGGGGCACTCTGGGGGGCAATATCGCCAACGCCTCTCCCATCGGCGACATGCCCCCGCCCCTGATTGCCCTGGGCGCCACCCTGGTGCTGGACGGCCCGGACGGCGAGCGCCGCCTGCCCCTGGAGGATTTCTTCCACGGCTACAAGCAGACCGACCTGAAAGCGGGCGAATTCGTACATTCGGTGCGGGTACCCGTGCCTGCGGCCAACGAACACCTTTATATCTACAAGATCTCCAAGCGGCTGGACGACGACATTTCCGCCGTGCTGGGCGCCTTCCGCCTGACCGTGGACAATGGCGTGGTGGCGGACTGCCGGCTGGCCTTCGGCGGCATGGCCGCCACCCCGGCCCGGGCCCTGAAGGCCGAAGCCGCCCTGAAAGGCCAGCCCTGGAACGAGGCCAGCGTGGCCGCCGCGATTACCGCCCTGGCCGGTGATTTCACTCCCATGAGCGACGTCCGCGCCTCCGCCGCCTACCGCCAGCAGGTCGCCGGCAACCTGCTGCGCCGGGCACTGCTGGCCTCAGACGCCAACACCAGCGAATCCCTGATGGTGACCGACTATGCGTAAACTGCCCCTGAACACCCCGACGCCGGCCCACAGCGCACGCGGACTGGCCGGCCACAGTGCGCACCACGACAGTGCCTGGAAGCACGTCAGCGGCCAGGCCCGTTATATCGACGACCTGCCTACCCCCGAACGATTGCTCCACGCTGCCGTGGGCCACAGCGAGCAGGCCCACGCCCGCATCCTGTCCATGGACCTGGAGGCCGTGCGGGCCTGTCCCGGCGTGGTGGCCGTGATCACCGCGAAGGAAGTACCCGGCCACCTGGACATCGGCCCGGTATTCCCCGGCGACCCGGTACTGGCGGACGACATTGTGGAACACATCGGCCAGCCCATCTTCGCCGTGGCTGCCATCACCCACGAAGCGGCCCGCAAGGCAGCGCGGCTGGCGAAGGTGGAGTACGAACCGCTGGATGCCGTGGTCACGGTAGAGCAGGCCCTGGAGAAACAGCTCTTTGTCCGCCCCAGCCACACCCAGCAACGGGGCGAGCCGGACAAGGCCCTGGCGGAAGCCCCCAACCGCCTGAAGGGCGAACAGCACGTGGGCGGCCAGGAACACTTCTACCTGGAAGGCCAGGCCTGCCTGGTGGAGCCCACCGAGGACGGTGGCATGTTCGTGCATACTTCCAGCCAGCACCCCTCGGAAGTGCAGAAACTGGTGGCGGAAGTGCTGGGCCTGCCCATCCACGAAGTGCAGGCGGAGGTTCGCCGCATGGGCGGTGGCTTCGGCGGCAAGGAAACCCAGGCAGCGCCCCTGGCCTGCGTGGCGGCGTTATTGGCTCACGCCACCCGGCGACCGGTGCGGTACCGGCTGTCCCGGGCGGACGACATGGTGCAGACCGGCAAGCGCCACGACTTCTACAACACCTACGACATCGGCTTCGATGACGACGGCCTGATCCGGGGTGCCGACATCATGGTGGCCGGGCGCTGCGGCTATTCCCCCGACCTGTCCGACGCCATTGTCGACCGCGCCATGTTCCACGCCGACAACGCCTACTACCTGGACCAGGCCCGGGTGGTGGGCCACCGCTGCAAGACCCATACGGTGTCCAACACCGCCTTCCGGGGCTTCGGCGGCCCCCAGGGGATGATGATCATCGAACAGGCCATGGACGACATCGCCCGCCACCTGGGCCGGGACCCGCTGGATATCCGCAAGCTCAACCTGTACCGGCCCGGACGGGACACTACCCACTACGGCCAGACCGTGGAGCAGCATGTACTGGCGGAACTGATGGAGACCTTGGAGACGAGTTCCGAGTACCGCCAGCGCCGGGCGGAGATCACCGCCTACAACCGCACCAGCCCGGTCCTGAAACGGGGCCTGGCCCTGACGCCGGTGAAATTCGGCATCTCCTTCACCGCCAAGCACCTGAACCAGGCCGGCGCGCTGGTGCACATCTACACCGACGGCAGCATCGTGGTGAACCACGGTGGCACCGAAATGGGCCAGGGCCTGTATATCAAGATTGCACAGGTGGTGGCCTCCGCCTTCCAGGTGGACCTGGAACGGGTGAAAGTCTCCGCCACCCGCACCGACAAGGTGTCCAACACCTCGCCCACCGCCGCTTCATCCGGCTCCGACCTGAACGGCATGGCGGCACTGGATGCCTGCGAGAAGATCCTGGAGGGGCTGGTGGACTTCGCCTCGAAACACTGGGCGACACCAGCGGAGGAAATCACCTTCTCCGACAACCAGGTGATGATCGGCGGCCTCGCGGTACCCTGGGAGACCTTTATCCAGACCGCCTACATGAACCGCATCCCCCTGTGGTCATCCGGCTTCTACGCCACCCCCAAGATCCACTATGACCCGGAAACCGGCACCGGCCGGCCGTTCCTCTACTACGCCAATGGCGCCGCCTGTTCCGAAGTGGTGGTGGACACCCTCACCGGCGAGTACCGCGTGCTGCGCACCGATATCCTCCACGACGTCGGCCGCTCCCTGAACCCGGAGATCGACATCGGCCAGATCGAGGGCGGCTTCGTGCAGGGCATGGGCTGGCTGACCACCGAGGAGTTGGTTTACAGCGACGAGGGCCGGCTGCTGACCACCGGCCCCGCCACCTACAAGATCCCGGCCGTGTCCGACTGCCCGCCGGACCTGCGGGTGGCGCTGCTGCCCCAGAGCCCGAACCGGGAAGCCACCGTATTCCACTCCAAGGCCGTGGGCGAACCACCGCTGATGCTGGGCATCGCCGTATGGAGCGCCCTGCGGGATGCCGTGGCCAGTCTCACCGATTACCGCTTCAGCCCGCCCCTGGACACTCCGGCCACACCGGAACGGGTGCTGGGCGCCGTCACCGCCAGCCAGCAGTGGCTGGCCCAACAGAAGGAGACCGCGTGATGGAAAAGCGACTGAACTGGTACCAGGCCGTGGCCCACTGCGAGGACCGGGGCGAACCCTACGTGCTGGTGACCGTGCTGGGCGTCACCGGCTCGGTACCCCGCGAGCCCGCCAGCAAGATGGTGGTCACCGGCGAACACAGCTACGACACCATTGGCGGCGGCCACCTGGAATACCGCATCTGCCAGCAGGCCCGGGAGCGGCTGGCCAGACAGGACTACACCAGCGAACTGGCCCACTTCCCCCTGGGCGCCAGCCTGGGCCAGTGCTGCGGCGGCAGTGTCTCGGTACTGATCGAAGCGCACCCGGGCTGCGAGCAGGAACTGGTGATCTTCGGGGCCGGCCATGTGGCCCGGGCCCTGGTCACCATCCTCGGGGACCTGCCCTGGCGCGTCACCTGGGTGGACGAGCGGGCTGACCAGTTCCCCGCCGGGGTGCCCGCCAATGTGCGCATCCACCACACCGACGATCCCGTCGGCGACGCCCCCGCCCTGTGCACCGGCAAACAGGTGCTGATCCTCACCCACAACCACCAACTGGATTTCGACCTGTGCCGCACCCTGCTGACGACGGCAGACTGCGCGGGCATCGGCCTGATCGGCTCCGACACCAAGGCGGAACGCTTCCGCCAGCGGCTGGAGCACCGGGGCTTCAGCGGCGAGCAGATCGCCACCATCCGCTGTCCGGTAGGCCGCTCCGACATTCCCGGCAAGCGCCCCATGGAGGTCGCCGTGTCCATCAGCGCCGAACTGCTGAGCCTGACCGCCAGCGCGGACCAGCCCGCCACCCGCCGTGGCCTGCCCTGGAAGGAACTGAAAGGCCTGATCCAGAACACCGACACCGATCAGCAATCTGAGCCATCCAAAAAGAGAAGCCCGAATGAGTCTTGAGGAACTGAACACCCTGCCCCGTGACCAGGCCGAAGCCCGCTTCCGCGACTGCTGCGCGGCAAGGCCCTGGGTACAGGGCATGGTGGACAACCGCCCCTACGCCAGCCGTGAAGCCATGATGGAACAGAGCCAGCGCCTGTGGCCCACCCTCACCGAAAGTGACTGGCTACAGGCCTTCGAGGCCCACCCGAAAATCGGCGATGTGGACAGCCTGCGCCGCAAGTACGCCAGCACCAAAGCCCTGGCCAGCGGCGAGCAGGCCGGCGCCCGCCAGGCCCCGGAGGCCGTGCTGCGACGCCTGAAGGCGGACAACGACGCCTACCAGCAGAAGTTCGGCTTTATCTTCATCGTCTGCGCCACCGGCAAATCCGCCGAGGAAATGCTCGAGTTGCTGGAAGCCCGCCTGCCCAATACCCGCGAGCAGGAAATCGCAAACGCCGCCCGGGAACAGGCCAAGATCACCGAGATAAGACTGGAGAAACTGGCATGACCGCAAAGAGCCCCATCACCACCCATATCCTGGACCTGGGCGGTGGTCGCCCCGCTGCCGGCGTGGCGGTCTCCCTCTACAACGTGCTGCGCGGCAGGGAAACCCTGATCGCCGAAGGCATCACCGACGACGACGGTCGCATCATGGACTGGTTCGACGCCGCCATTGAAGAAGGCCATTACCGGCTCACCTTCGAGACCGGCGCCTGGTACCAGCAGCACGGGCTGGACACCTTCTTCCCACAGGTAAGCCTGGACTTCCAGGTGTCCGACACCAACGCCCACTACCACGTCCCCCTGCTGCTCAACCAGTGGGGCTACTCAACCTACCGGGGGAGCTGATGACCGACACCAACGCCCGCCTGCCCGAAGGCTGTGAAGCCCATCGGGGCGCCCTGCTCCACTTCCTGGACGACCCGGGCAACGCCCCCGATCCCGCCGATGGCAGCCTGGAATACGTCGAAGACGGTCTGCTAGTGGTCCACAACGGCAAGGTAGTCACCACCGGCCATGCGACCGAGTTGTTGCCCCGACTGCCCGCCGGTACCCCGGTCACCCACTGGGACCAGCGCCTTCTGGTACCCGGCTTTATCGACACCCACGTGCACATGCCGCAACTGGGCGTCATGGCCAGCTACGGCACACAACTGCTGGACTGGCTGGAGACCTACACCTTCCCCCACGAGGCCCGCTTCAGCGATGGCGACTGGGCCCGGGCCGAGGCACAACGGTTCACCGACCTGCTGCTGGCCCACGGCACCACCTCCGGGCTGGTGTTCTGTACTTCCCACCCCGCCTCGGTGGACGCCCTGTTCGAGGCCGCCGAAAGCCGGGGCATGGGCCTGACCGCCGGCAAGGTGATGATGGACCGCCACGCCCCGGACAACCTCACCGACACCGCCCAGGGCAGCTACGACGACAGCCTGGCCCTGTTACAGAAGTGGCACGGCCGTGGCCGCCAGCGCTACGCGATCACCCCGCGCTTCGCGGCGACCTCCACCCCCGAGCAACTGACCCTGGCGGGCAAGCTGGCCACCGAACATCCGGACGTGATGGTGCAGACCCACTGGGCCGAGAACACCGGCGAGATCCAGTGGATCAGCGAACTCTTCCCGGACCGCCATAGCTACCTGGACGTTTACGACCACTATGGCCTGCTAGGGGACCACACCGTGCTGGCCCACGGCATCCATATTGATGACCACGACCGCCAGCGCCTGGCAGAGACCGGCACCCGCATTGCCTTCTGCCCCACCTCCAACACCTTCCTGGGCAGCGGCCTGTTCGACTTCCGCAGTGCGCGGGAGGCCGACGTGACCGTGGGCCTGGCGTCGGATGTGGGCGGCGGCACCAGCCTGTCGATGCTGGCCACCATGGCCGAGGCCTACAAGGTCTGCCGCCTGCGAGGCCAGACCCTGACGCCCTGGCAGGCCTTCTACCTGGCCACCCTGGGTAACGCCCGGGTGCTGCACCAGGCGGAGCAAACCGGCAGCTTCCAGCCCGGTCGCCACGCCGACTTCGTGGTGCTTGACCAGGGCGCCACACCCGCCATGGACATGAAGCAGGCCTATACCAACACCCTGGCCGAAACCCTGTTCAGCCTGATGATCCTGGGGGACGACCGGGCCATCGCCGCCACCGCCGTGGCCGGCGAGGTCCGCTACCGGCGACCGGGCGATGCCCCGCTCTCCACCGCGAGCGACACCCCAAAACCCACCTCCCCCGCCCAAGGAGTCTGATTGATGGAAGCTTACCTCAGCGAGTGGCTAGCCCTGATGGTCCGCTGGTTTCATGTGATTGCCGGGGTCGCCTGGATCGGCGCCTCGTTCTACTTCATCTGGCTGGACAACCACCTGCGGGAACCACCGGAGTGGAAGAAACAGGAAGGCATCAAGGGGGATCTGTGGGCCATCCACGGCGGTGGCGTCTACGAGGTGGCCAAGTACAAACTGGGCCCGAAAAAGATGCCGAAGGAACTGCACTGGTTCAAATGGGAGGCCTACTCCACCCTGCTCAGCGGCCTGGCGCTGCTGTTCGTGGTGTACTACATGGGCTCGCCGGGCTACCTGATCGACCCGGCCAAAGCCGACATCAGCATGGGCGCCGGCATCGCCATCGGCCTGGGCACCCTGATCGGAGTAACGGCGCTCTACGAAGCCCTGATCCGCAGCCCCCTGGCCGACAACGGCAAGGCCTTCGGCCTGGTGCTGTTCGCCATCCTGTTGGTGGTGGACTGGGGCCTGTTCCAGGTGTTCTCCGGTCGCGGCGCCTTCATCCACGTGGGGGCGGTGATCGGCACCATCATGGTGGCCAACGTGTTCCTGGGCATCGTGCCGTCCCAATGGGCGCTGGTGAACGCCCTCAACGAAGGCAGGGAGCCAGACGAGAAGGTAGAAAGGCTGGCCGCCCTGGCCAAGCTGCGCTCCACCCACAACAACTACCTGACCCTGCCGATCATCTTCATCATGATCAGCAACCACTACCCGATGCTGTACAGCCACGAATACGGCTGGGCCATCCTGGCGGCCATCGGCTTTATCACCGCCTTCACCCGCCACTACTTCAACCTGAAGCACCGGGACATCCACCGGCCCTCGATCCTGCTGGCCTCGGCCATCATGACCGTGACGCTGATCTGGATAATCGCCCCCACACCCACCACCTCCGCCAACACGGACAGCGCCGCCGTCAGCGACGAGACCGTGACGCAGATCGTGGAAACCCACTGCGTGGCCTGCCACGCCGAAACACCCACCCAACCCGGCTTCCAATCCGCCCCGGCGGGGATACGGCTGGATGACCTGTCACTGCTGGCCGACCACAACGGCAAGGTGAGGCAGGCCGCGGTGGATACGCATTACATGCCGTTGGGGAATAGTACGGGGATGACTGAGGAGGAGCGGGAGTTGTTGGGGGTTTGGTTGAGTTCGCAGTGAGTGGTGTTGCGCCGGGCGGGTTAGTGGGTGTCTTGCCCGCCTGGCAGACTCTCTGCTTTGGCGTAATTTCTATTGGCGCCACAGTCACTTGTATGGAGACATTTCTAATCCATGAGTCGGTCTGTGCGCTCTATCCAATTCCTGGCGGGTGATATTGAGTACACAGGCCTTACCCGATAGTCTTCGAGACACAGAAGGATATCTGTAACCGACGACATCTGACTCCAAGGAAGGTCATCATGCCCATCCAGGCTCCTGCCGATCTCACTCATTACGAGTTCAATATCCGTTCATTCCATCCTGAAAAGACATTTGGCTGGTCAGGCTTCTGTTTCGAGGGTGATGACCGGGGCTTCTCCCTGGCCCCCAGTGGCCGAGTTACCCGGGTAACCTCAAGAATCTGGCACCGCTTCAAGCTCGGGATCAAATCCGGCTCAGTCAGCGAGCGGCAAACAGAGTCCGATCCCTCCAAAGCGCCATGGTCGGACACTCCCAAGGTCTACTCGTCAGAACTGGGGCCAAGAGGTAGGGCAACGGCCGAAGCTGATCGCCTTACAGACAACCGCTACCGTGTGCGAGTGAAAGGCTTCTACGCCGGTGAAAATCATGCCATGCCGTATTCAGGAGAGTTGCAGGAGGAGTTTGGTGTTACCTACGTGCCAACGCTCGATGTCAATTATGAGCTGATCGTCTATCTCGATCCGTCCAATCGACATCTGGACGTTGTGCTGCTCGTTCGGGGCGACGGGTTCCCCAATTGTGAAGCATTCATGGTGGGTCCGGACGGACAGCCTGTTTTCCTCGGCGTTCATGTCCGTAAAGGGGCTGCGGCAACAAGTCTCTCGAAAGATCGCAATGTCAGCATGATTGCCTGCACAGCCCGGCTTCCGTTGAAGCAAAACGGGGCCTTTAGCGGTCTGATTGCGGACCATCGTGGTAAGACGTTACCGAGCGGCGAGCGTGCCTATCGCCGGATCAGCGACTGGAACCAGGACTTCCTGGGAACCAACCCCAATGACCAACGCTGCATGGGCCTGGAAACCGCCTACTGGGACGATATCTGGACCGATGAGTGCTTTATGGAACTGCAGAATCTATGAATACCAATCTTCGTTGTCTCAGTGCTGTTGTTGCCGCATCTCTCTGGATCGTCACCAGCGGCTGCACCTACGCCTCAGACCGTGAGCCTGAAACCTACGTCATCCCCGAAGGCTTTGTTGGCCAGTTCTATCTGGTGTTCAACATTTCGGGTGGTCAGGAACAGGAATACGAAGGCGATTCCCGGCTGTACCGTATTCCGGATAGTGGATTCCTGCTGATGCAGTCCGATCCGAACGGTGGCTGGATCGAGAGCGACAGGATCCGGTTTTTCTATGTCAGCGAAGATGGCGAGCGTACCGAGATAGATGGTCGCTGGAGCGGCACCATCCACGATACCCCCGATAACCGCTCTGATAACGAATTACGCATCCTTGGCGGCGGTTCGGGAGAATTCCAGATTCTGGACACTTGCCATCTGCGGTATCAGACCTACTACGTTGGCAGCGTCTCTCAGGCGTTGGATGAGCAGGGTATTTTTGATCTGTTCAGTGAGCGGGGTATCTATGGCGTTGATGAGAATATATTGAAAGAGGCCTGCTCTTCCGAGACACAGTGAAGTGCCAATGGACAACCGCGATGGAACCTGAGGTTATTCCATGAACCAACAAACCTGGCTGTTTATCACGGTCTATTTCCTGGTATTCCTGGGCGGGGCGAAACTGCTTACTTCCCTGTCAGCGGGCGAAGCCCTGTCGTTCTGGTCTGCCTTCCTCGGTGCGACCCTGCTATCCTTCGTTCTCTGTAAAAATGCTCATGCCATTTGGCTGGCACCTACGCTCTATTTCCTGTTCTTTGCCATCGACTACTTGTCAGGGTGGCAATTGATCACGAGCGCCAGAACGGAGTCACTGACGACTGGACTCTTTGCAGCGATCGTTTTTGTCACTCCGCTTCTGCTCGGCTGGGGCGTACGGAAACTGGGCAGATGGGTGCCTCAACGTTAAAACGAACCTGGCCCAAGCCATTATGGGAACATGGTAAAGCGCGAGTCCCCCAAGCTCAGGACGGATGGCCCAAGAGCTATAACGGCACCTCATCGAAGAGGCGCGAAATCGCTTAAAAGGATGTTCCAATGACACTATCCGTGGATCAACTCTGTCAGCGCCTGGTAACCGAACAAGGCTGGCTGCTGCTCACGGACTGCGACCGCGAGCCACCTTTCCCCGAAGAGGACAATTACTGGGATTGCTTCGACGCCACCAGCGACCCCGTCGAACAGGACCGCCTCTTCCTTGAACTCTTGGACGAGAAGGCGAAGCATCTCAATGCACTGCCGCTGATTGGTGGCCCGTTCCCCGACATGAGCAGCTTGACGGAGATTGAGGGCATGACCCATGCCGTGGTCATTACCTCCCCGGCCCTGCGGCGACTGAAGCCCTATTGTTCCCGCATGCTGGTAAAACAACGCCCCTTTGCCATCAAGGTAGCCCTGGTTATTGAGGATCACGTGCCTGCGGATCTGAACCGGGAGATGCTTTCTAAAATAGGTGCGCAGGCCCGGGAAGAGTTGTTGGCGGAGCCGGAAGCGGAGGAACCGGTGGAAGAAAGCCGCCACAGTGCAAAAGCCAGGAAGAAGAGAGCCAAAGCCCTGAAACGGCTCCCGGTGTTTTTCGAGCTCATCGTGGTGGGTCAGCGCATCCAGACTGACCATCGTCGGAAGGCATTGCGCGGGCTTCGTCAGGGGCGGCTGCGTATACCCTTTGTTGCAATCCACGGTTATCTCTTGGACAGCACCACCGGATCCGTGTGGTCCACAAACGGACTCTCCGGGTGGCGCCGCCGTGACTACTTCCGGTATGCGCTCAGGCACCACACGGACTCTGTCCCGGAGATTCAGGAAGCCATCCTCAACAGCCGGCCGGGCGCTCTGCTCATTATTGCCAGCGTTGCCATTGCCGTGCTGACCAACTTCGGTTTCAAGGCCCTTGTGCAAGACCTTGGAGAGCTCACTACCGTACTCTGGTTTGCTGCCGACATTCTTGTTCCCACCGCCGCAGTCCTGACCGCCTGCTGCTCAATGAGGCTGAACACCCATGTGGTCACCCAGACCAAGCGCTTCCTGATCGGCTATTTTGCGGTCTACTCAACCCTGTTTCTGGCCTTCGCCTGGATACCCACTTTTCAGCACTTCTACTATCTGACGGTCGTGGGTGTTGTTACAACCGTCGCTAATATGATGGGCGTCTATATGATGAGTCTGGAGTAGGTCCTAAAGATCACGGCATGGTGCTGCCAGGCCGCGACCGCTGTCGGTATCCAGGGCAGGGCTGCGGGCGGCCTTGCGCACCAGCCGTAGCCTTAGCGTGGTTTCGGTATTCCCCCGGACAGGTAGGCCTGTGCCGTTGCTACCGCCTCCTCGCAGGGCTTTCCTGACTGATGGCGGCGCTTGAAGCTCTCGGGTGTATCATCATCCCTAACTTCAAGCGAAGACCTCTGTTCATGGGCTACAACCATGGCCGAGGAAAACAGCTGCTTATCCCAGCCAGTGTCGATAACGCTATCGTAGAGGTTCCAGGCCTTCTGGCTATATTCATCACCTTTCGCCACGTTCTGTTCCTGCTCTGTCGCGTAGCTTGCACAGAGCTGGAGGCCGAGAAAGGTCTGTGCCAGCGGAACAAGTCGTTCGTCGTAGGGCGGTGTCGATTCTGAGGCCTGCGTTACTGAACTCATGCAGGCGAGAAGGCCAAACACAACGCCTTTTCCCAGGTGGCCGATGTCAGGTCTTTTTGAGGCAATGGCTGATGAACGCATGCTCAACTCTCGTCGCTTTCGGTTTCTTTGACGTGTACGCCGGCTACACGGTAACCGGGCTCAAGAGCCAGGATGAATGCGGGCCAGAGGGCAAGCGTAAGAGTATAGGGCGCATCCTCGTAGAAATACCGAACGATGATGCTCCCGCATACGGCTAACATCATGGCGCTGGCAGCCACACACCTGACCCATAACGCGGGCCCTTTGCTTACTGTGCCCAGTCTCAGGCCCCTTAACAGGGAATAGTAGAAGAACGCGCCACCAAGCCCGCTGACCAACATTAGCACTAGCATATTAGAGGTCTTCGTAAACCAGCAGCCCCCTGGCCGCCAGCTCCCGCCTTGCATTCCCTGCCTGCTTCTTAGCCATAATGTTGAGCCCGGAAATGACAATCAGGGCAGGAACGGCGGCTATACCCAGGGATCGGACCGTGGCCGGGCTCAGACCAAAGCGACGACCCACCGCTGTCATCAGATTGCTCTTTCTGATGGAATTGAGCGCGTCAGAGGCCAGCGCCCGACCGCCCCCTTTGGACATAATCAGGACGCCACTTGCAACGGTGGTGACCGTGAGATTTGGAGGGGACAGCGGGTTGAATTGCTCGGTCACTTCCGCAGTGGTCGTGCTGAAATCAAAGAACTCTTTCAGCTCCTCGTCGGAAAGCGACCACATGTACCAGTAGGGCTGGACGCTCTGATCGGCTACGAGTTCCATAAGCCGAGCGGTCAGGCCACTTCGTGGGATGCTGTTGATAATGGCGTCGTTGACTTGCTGTCTTTCCCGGGAGGGCAGATGACGATAGACGACGATGCCGGAAAGTATGGGCGAATACAGTTCAGGTGACGCCGCGATGGTGGGCCGGTGGCTCCTCAGGCCCATCAAGTCTGCCAGAGCCATCAACGGAGTTTGCTTGAAGTCAGGCGTCACGTAACGTTCAGCGACGGCGGGGCTGCTCATCCTAAATCTCCTTTTAGTGCGTGAAACATCCTGTTAAAACAGCAGGCCCAGCTTTCTGGATTTCTGGTTCGATGTCAATGGATGGCGTCTTGCTCCAGCCTTTCGGAGACCACGCAGTCCGGACCTGTTAGTCTTTGCGAGAGGATGTCTCAGCTCTGACGAAAACTCCGGTAGCGAAGAAAAAAATCTGTCCCGGTTTATTACTCGCAATGTAGAGTGGGTGTGCCTGGCGGGTGAGCGGTTGGTCCTCCCGCCTTTTGACCGGCGGGTTTCGGGACGAACAATTAGTACCACAGTCGCGGGTTATGCCACACCCGCCAACCCGCAGGCTTCTGGCCCCCGTCGATGCCAGGGGCGGAGCATATTAATTGTCACCTACCACGGCTCTTCGCTCTCTCTCATACTCTTCGTAGGGCTTATTGGAACGCTCCACACACTCCTCATACTGAGCAGGCGGGACACTGTTGCATTCCTGGCGATTGTTGCGCTGGATGTCCTCATATACGGCTTTGCTACTGCATCCAGCGGTCAAAACAAAGATTACAGACACAATCCAGATCTTTTTCACGATTCATCATCCCTACTCGGCATAACGCCCGATTATGCGGCGCGCCGGAACGTCAGCGGAGGTACGTCCGGCAACAGCCACTGGTTATGAGGTCTTGGCTCACTCTGGCAGACCTTCGAACTCTGGCACGTCACCAATCGCCCCGTCCCACACTGCTCTGCTCGATGTGAAGATGTGCGCAGTTGGCAGCACAGAGACTTCAGTGTCCAGACACCCTGCGGGAACAACGAGCAAACCGGTAAGTTGAGTACTTGGCAATGCTGAACCACACGTCCTACAAAAGCTTTTGTTGTGGCGAGTACCAGGAAGCGTAAAGGACGTTACAGCGTCTATACCCGCCAGCCAGGTCAGTTTAGCTGACTGCGAGAATAGATTTGCTGCATGAGCGGATCCCGTATCTTTCTGGCAGTACTCACAATGACACAGGTAAAAGCTGTCGAAGTCCCCGTGTACCTCAAATTTCACTGTGCCACACAGGCAGGAACCAGCATGCTTAGTCATAGGACTTCCTTCTATAGCCTGTAGGTGACGCACATATTACGCCCTGGGTTAGTGGGTTAGCTGTCGGCGCGCAGCGCAGTATCCGCCAGCTTCACCAGAAACTGGGACAGATTCAGAAACCGGGACCGATTAGAAACCGGGACAGATCTATTTTTGTCTTACCAGAGCGAAGGAAAATAAGTCTGTCACGGTTTTCGTCAAAAAAGGGCCTGTGCAGTCAGAACGAAAAATCCAGGATAGGGCTATTCCTGTCCCGATCTACAGCTTCCAGAATGAAAGAGACCCGCTCTTCGACACGCAGGCTCGGCACTTCCAATGTTGCATAACCCCATTGCAGGTACCACTTTTTCATACCTTCAAACACGTCAACGGATTGCTCAAATGTTTGATCCCGCTCGGAATCAGTGTCATAAATCTCTTTCCATGGAGGTAGAAGAAAAGCGATCCTGTTGTATGTAAAATCGTGAACGTATCAAGTTGTAGTGGTTCAATGATTCTGGACATCAACGTAGGTGGTAAGATCGCCACCATAAGCGAGGTGTCTGATGACCAGAAAGCGACGTTCTTTTCCTCCTGAGTTCAAACAGGAAGCAGCCACACCCTCACGCCTACAAACAGGCCGGCGATGAAGTTATCTCGCGGTAGTGTTGGACGTCCCCAGGCTATTTCCCGAGCCTTTCCATTGGCCCCGCTACGTTGATCCGTTTTTTCGATCCGTTATCACCGGCTGCACAGACCGGCGGAACTCGCTGGGGCTGCGCCCCATGGCGCGTTTGAAGGCCCGGCTGAAAGACGTTTCCGACTCGTAGCCCACACTGAGAGCGATCGACAGTATCTTGTCCTGCCGGTCACGCAGTAGTCGGGCGGCTACCTGCAATCGCCATAGGCTCAGGTACTTCATCGGTGGCACTCCGATGACCCGGCTGAAGCGTTCCGCCAGAACGGACCGGGAACAATTCACTTCGCTGGCCAGCTTCTCCAGGGTCCAGGCATCCGCAATGCGGCCATGCAGAAGAGACAGGCTCCTGGCGACCAGCGGATCAGACAGCCCCCTTATCCAGGGGTTGTTGATCAGGTCCCGCTGCTGCACGTACTGCCGGATGACTTCGATAAACAGCACCTCCCCCAGACGGAGCATCATGGACTGGCTACCAACCTGCGGATGGCGACACTCCCGAAGCACAATATCCACCAGATCGTTAATCGGTCCCTCCAGTGCCGAACGTGAAAGTACGATGTAGCTGGGTAGCCCCTCCAGCAGAGGATTCACCGGATGTCGGTCACACCCCAGGAAGCCGCACACGAGCTGGTTCCGTCCGGGGCCGTTACCACCGTTTTCGATCACCAGGGGCAGGCCACCGGCAGCCATCAGGGAAAAAAATTCTCGGGCGGGGCCTATATCGCCGTCAGAAGGCTCCCGGGGCTGGTCCGATATGATGTAGGCATCGCCGTGAGGTATCAGAAGGATGTCGCCGCCCTCCAGTCTGACGGGCTGTTCGCCTTCCACGGTCGCCCAGCAGGGACCTTCCAGCACGATATGGTAGGAGATCACCTGATCGGACGTCGGCAAGATCAGCTCCCTGAAATGACGCTCGTTGGGAACGCCAGTTGCGTATGGCCAACTGGGCTGCCAGCCAAAGAAAACTGCCCCCTGCAAACGGATGTTTTCCAACACATTGGAGAGAAGCGCATCCACGGCCTTTGCCGGCCCGGACGTTGGGACATTATATTCGGACGACCGGTTATGGTTCCTCTGCATGGCTCGCCCTAGCATTCGAGTTAAGGGAAACGGATCACCATCGCGATCCGACGCCAGATAAGGGAGGCTGCCATGTCCTCGCTCAGCACTGTGGAAATCAATTCCCCAGGTCCTGCTTTAATCTATCACCAACAGTTTGTACCCGCATTGTTTGGCCAGTGGGGTCCTCGACTGGCACAGCAGGCGAACGTCCGTAGCGGTAGCACCGTGCTCGATGTAGGCTGCGGTACCGGCGTATTGGCGTCAGCCGCCGCGGATATCGCCGGTGATGCGTGTGTCACGGGTGCGGATATCAACCCGGAAATGCTGGCGGTAGCCCGGCAGCAGCGCCCGACCATTAGCTGGCGCCACGCCCCGGCCGAGAACCTGCCTTTTACGGACGCCAGTTTTGGCACAGTTCTGAGCCAGTTTGCCCTGATGTTTTTCGACTCCCGGGCACAAGGGCTGGCCGAGATGTGGCGCGTACTCGAACCGGGAGGAACCCTTCTGGTTGCGGTGTGTGATGGCGTGCACCGTTCCCCCGGCTATGCGGTGTTCGCTGAAGTGCTGAACAGCCTGTTTGGTGCCGAGGTTGCCGAATCGTTCAGGGCGCCTTTCAGCGCCGGTAATGTGGACCATCTACGACACGTCGTGGCCCAGGCCGGTATTCCGGACCCACAGATTGAGCAGCAACGGGGAACGGTCAGGTTCGACACCGTCGGCGACATGATTGCGACCGAACGCGCCTGCGTGTTTACCTTGGGCGGCATCCTGGATGATGCGCAGTTCGAAAGACTGGCCAGCGAGGCTGACGTCGCGTTCCGGGACTTTGTCACCAGTACGGGAACGGTCGAGTTCCCCATGCCGGCCCTGACCATTCAGGCGCAAAAACCGGCCCGGTGAGTGTCGGTACTTTCCGTGAACTGCACTGGAAACTGGGACAGACCTGTTTTTCTTTTGAAGGCGGAGGATACGCCCCCTCCCCGGCTAATCTCACGCGCCCGGGATTACAATGTAGCAGGCCTGAAACGCCAATCGCGCCCTTCGCGGCCACGGTGAGTGATTAATCCAAAGCCATATCAACAAACCGTGCGACGGAGGTCTTTTCTATGGCTTTTCTGTGTATCAGATAAATACGGACTGAACACTGTAGCCAAGGCAGTTCTCGCATGACTACATTTTGTGGATGGGAATAACACATACTCTTTTGCACCAAGGCAACCCCGAGACCGGCCTCAACCAACTCTACTGCTGTCGACGGTTCTGAGGCCTCATAGCGAATGTCCAGCTCCCAGCCAGCAGTCTTACATTCCCGTATCAGGTCTTTGTTGGCCTCAGGGTGAAAGGACTTGGGTAGCCCAACCACTGGGCAGTGCTGCAAACGATCTGCAGAGATCGAAGGTTCGTTCGCGAGTGACCAGCTTCCCGGTACCGCAATAATCAGCGGCTCCTCCATAAGCAGGTGCGCCTCTAGCTCGTCAACATCATTGGGCGAGGAGTAAACAAAGCCGATATCCAGACTTCCTTTTCGAACCGCTTCAACCTGTGCGTATGACCGTAATAACCTTGTTTCCACGTCGACGCCAGGAAATTCATCTCCAAATTGACGAAGTGCACTCTGAAGTATCCTGGTGTTCAGCGCTCCTTCGACGTAACCAATGTTTATCTTCCCTGCGAAACCGTCACGTATCTGATGCGCCTGTTGCTCAACTTCCTGTGCATGATGGAGAAGCGATTTTGCACTATGAGCGAACCGCTCACCGTCGTGGGTCAGTCGAATCCGACCGCTTTCACGGGTGAATAGAGATATACCTAGCCTTTCCTCGAGTTGTTGTATTTGTCGACTCAGAGGTGATGCAGAGATACATAACTTCTCAGCCGCCCGTCCAATGCTCTCTTCCTGGGCAACAACGACAAAATATCTCAGAAGCCTGAGTTCAAGCATGTGTCCTCCGAGGTCATCAGCATGACCTTAATAGTCCTTTACCTACACGTGTTCGCTTTCCGATAATCACACCGTTCACATGGGAACCACCCTGTGATTACAGAGAAATGCCAGCCCTATAATACTTGCAATTATATATTTCTCCAGTAGATGCTGTATATCTGGAAACACTTTCATCGCACAAACTAGATAACTCTTAAACACATATTCGACTGAAACTCCAGGGCTTAACATCCAATACTATTCATAATCAAAACCCACTACCCAAAGGAAAGAAGCAATGGCACTGACAAAATTCGGATTCATAGTCACCGGTGACAGTTTTATTCAACAACAGGGGACGGAGAATTTCATGATGACCGTGGTGGGTGTACGAGATCCATCCGAAGGCATTAATGCCGCACAAACTCTATTAAAAAATGGCGTTCAACTCATCGAGTTGTGCGGTGGCTTTAGCCCAGTATGGGCAGGGAAGGTCCTTGAAGCAATTGACTTTGCCATTCCTGTTGGAGTGGTTGCGTATGGACCGGAGTCCATAGAGAAAATGTATAGATTATTTTCTGACTGATATCTGACTTGATACGTAGTCGGTTATCCGGCTAAGCCATCACTTTAAGGTTGCGATTGCCGTCCTTGAAGGGTTATCCGCCAATGGCAATCATCGAGTTTGCTATATAACCTCGCTCATGGAGCCTCTGCATGTATTCATTGACCCTGAAATTGATTCCCACTATACAGCCGATCTCTGCAAGGCTTGCAGCGAGTTTGGCAGCACACCTGCTGGTAGCACCCCGTCGCTTACCACCTAAAGACTGGGAGCATGAGGCTCAAGTGTCTGTAGAGCGAATTACCGTTGGTGGAGGGCTGGATGCAAGGCGGGCGGTTCTGGTTGCTCCACAGGCCTCGGTTCATTGGGGGGGCCCAACGAATCGCGCCCCTGATGGGACTCAAGGGCCGGGCCCGTGAGAGCTTTCCGGCCGCACTTGAGAGTAAGATGGGTGTTTCCCTGAATGAAACACTGGTGCCTGCACTGAAAAACAGCATCACCCAGCCCGTGCTGGTTATTCACGACATTTCAGACAAGGAAGTACCGGTCTCGGATGGACAAACCATTGCTGATGCATTGCCAGATGCTCGGCTTGAGAAAACCGAAGGCTTGGGCCACAGGCGAATTCTCAGGGCCCAAGAGGTCACTAAGCGTGCTGCTCAGTTTCTCTCCGAGGAGGCCGCCCCGACGGAAGTAGGTTAGTTTTCGGGCTGTTCCGGCCCAGCTCGACAAATGCCCGCCGATGCCGCCATCGAGTAACAATTTCTTCATCAGACCTAAATAATTGCTTGCTAATTTCGTTTGCCCGTTCCCCAATTGGAAGTAAACGTGACTAGGCAAATGCAATATCTCAAACTCCCCCCCGGCAATACCTTCACCAGGCTCCTGCTACTGCTGGTGCTGACCTTCAGCCTGCTGGGTTGCAATAGTGACAGCTCAGACGGGGGCGACAGCAGTAATCCTGTTAATGACGGCGACGACGGCAGTCCTGATAATAACGGCGACAGCGATAGTCCCGGTGATAACGACGGTACCAATGAACAACCCGTCAATTCTTTTACGCTCGCCATTCTGCCAGATACGCAGAAGTACTCTCGTTATTCGCCGGAGCGATTTGATGCGCAGACGCAGTGGATTGCCGATAACTACGTGGAGGAGAAAATCCCTTTCACTCTGCATCTTGGTGATGTGGTCGATATTGCCACTCAGGACTATGAGTGGACTAACGCCATGCAGGCGCTGTCCATCCTGAATCAGAACTCGGAAACGCCCTATAGCGTCCTTGCCGGCAACCACGACGTGCTGCAGTCCTGGCAATACGATACTGAACGTGATCAGACGGCGGAGCCCTATCTCGACCACTTCTCGGCCGATCTGCAAGCATCACGCTTCCTGACCTTTCAGGGAACCGACCCAACCGGTTTCAACTCCTACCATATTTTTCATGGCGAGGTCCGTGACTACCTGGTTCTGGCCACCGACTGGCGTACGTCTTTTGCCAGCATCGACTGGCTACAGTCGGTTCTTGACAAGCACCCCGATATGCCGGCCATCCTGACCACCCATGAATTGCTCAATACCACCAAGGATAAAACCAGCGAACATGGTGCAATGTTTACCGATCATGGTCGGCGCCTCTGGAGCAACCTGATCTACAACAATGACCAGATCTTTCTGACCATTAACGGCCATCACCACGGTGAAGGCACGATGATCGCCAAGAACCAGTATGGCAATGACGTCATCATGCAGGTGGTGGACTATCAGTCCGGTTTCTGGGGTGGCAATGGCATGATGCAGCTCATCACCTTCGATCTACCGAATAAGATGCTGCGCTTCCGTTCCTTCTCCCCCTGGGTAGCGAATATTCCGCAGGCTCAGCGCGGGCCGCAGGATGAGCTTGAGCGGTGGGAGCACACTATCCCCATGGACTTTGAAGAGCGATTCTCCAACTTCAATGAGGACCCGGTGGCGAATCAGGGCTCCCCCGGCAACATTGAGGGTACCCTTGCCTACTGGGTTCTGGACGAGGCACACCGGGTCACCGGAAGCAACGGTGCCCCCGGATTCATTGATGCGTCCGGTAACGGCAACAGCATGACCCTGACCGCCCAACAGAACCCGTCACAACCCCTATCCGAGTATTTCAGGGTCACCCCTGAGCACCCACCTTTCGGGCATTCGACCGGCTCAGCCCACTTCGACCCCATCGGCGAGAGTGAAGGCTATTATCTACGTAGCGAGGCGCCTGGCCTAACGTTCCAGGAAGCTCTAAGTGGTGAGCTTGGGTATCTGCCGGAGTACACCATTGAGGCGATTGTGCGCCTGCCGGAAGACTGGGATGCCGACACCTATGCATGGACCGGCATCCTCAACCACCGGCGTTCAATCACCGATATCTGTAACTTCCATAAACTGTCCTGCAGTGGCGACGATCCATCGGTGGGCCTGAACGTTTCCTCTCTGACAGAGTTTCAGTGGATTACCGTCTCACAGAATGGCAAACAGCCGGATAGCTGGTCGTGGGAAGTTCAGCCGGGGCAATGGTACCACGTGGCCATGGTGAACGATGGTGAGCGACTGCTGATGTATGTAAACGGCCAACAGGTCATGCGATCCGGCTCTGCGGTGAAGCAGGGACTACTTGCCGCCCCGGGCCGCCCGTGGGCGATCGGGACAGCCGGCGATGACTATGACACTGTGTCGACATCCTTGTTCAGCGGTTTCATTTCGGAGATACGGATCAACAATCGCGCCCTGGAACAGTCTGAGTGGCTCTATAATCAGTAGTGTATCCACACCTGTTGCCCGGATACCGGGCAACAGGTCAACGTCCCTGCCGAGGTATCCGGCCACTGTCTCATCTTACAACCATCACCTCTCGTTTCTGGTCTTGGCACCCCCTAACATCAATCGCTCCCGGCACCCGACTCCGGAACATATCTGTAATGCCCCGTTATATTGTAGGCAAACAACATATCGTCGAGACGTGGCCCCAGACCTATGTTGTGAACGATCAGGGGATTTCCCGTGGTGTCTGAATACTGGTCCGTAACGATGCCAATATGGGGCTGGTTTCCGGGCAACCTCCAGGTGACGATGTCGCCGGGCAGATAATCAGCCGGGCTGTCGGATACCGCCAGGGATTGCCCCTTTCTCGAGAAGAACACTCTCAGGTTTGGCACACGACGATGGTCAATGTTTCTGTCGGTTCCGGTCATCCCCCAGATCCGGTTTGAAGGATAAGCGTCAAAATTGCTCGCCATGTCCTCATGAACCAGCCGCTGGAGATCCGTGCCGATAGCGCGGTAAGACCGGATTACGACGTCAGTACAGACACCAATATGTGACGGCACATCGCCATTAGGGTAAGGAATGGAGAAGTAGGAGCCGTCGTAAATCACCCTCTCTTTCGTTCGATCAATCGCTGCGCTGACCAGCTCACTTTCCACGCTGTCGCCGAAGCATAGCGGCGACATAAGCAACGCGGTTGCTATCAGAAGTCCTTTCACAGCATGCCCTCCACCAGCCCCCTGGCCTCCAGGGCCGCATCAAGGTTGCCCTGAACATGGGCCATTGAGATAGCCCCTTCCTTCAGCAGGACAATCAGGCGCGTGATCTCGTCCGTCCTTCCCTCCGGGAGGGACAATGCCTCCACATGCTTTCGGATCAATGCCGTGATGCCGGCCTTATGCTCCGCACAGGCCCGGTGGATCGGGTTGTCCCGGTCGCCGAATTCCGCACTGGCATTGATGAAGAAGCAGCCATGGAAGGGTTCGATCTCCGGCACCCGGCTGTGGAACCAGTCATCCAGGGCGCTGAACAGCTCCAGCAAAGCGGGTTTACCGACGAGAACCCGGTTCAGTCTCGACTCAAGCCAGGCCCGGTAACTGCCGTCGCGGTAACGGACGGCCGCCTCCACCAGATCCTCCTTCCCCGGGAAGTGGTGGTAAAGGGTTTTCTTGGCGATGCCGGATTCCGCCAGCACCAGGTTAATGCCCACGGCGTGGATTCCCCGTGCGTAGAACAATGTAAAGGCCGTACTCACTAGCCGTTCCCGTTTATCCATGACTATCCCCGCATCGCACCAAGGTGTACGCATCTTGACATCAGTAGACAACCTTGTCTACTTTAGGGAGACCGATCTGTCTACTATGGAGTTTTACAAATGCAGCAACGCCTGATCTCTTCACGTTACCTCATCCCGTTGATAGCCGGCCTGGGGGCGATGCTGTGCATTACCGCCCTTAGCAGCCTGGGCAGTGCCCTTCAATCTTCGGTCTGGTTAATGGCACCCTTCGGCGCAACCATGGTGATCCTGTTCGGGTTGCCCGAGAGCCCGTTGGCGCAGCCCAGGAACATTATCGTGGGTCACCTGTTAACCACGGCCATTGGCTTGTCCGTGGCTGCCTTGCTGGGTGTTACACCCTGGTCGATGGGACTGGCCGTGGGACTGGCGGTCGGCCTGATGCTGCTGACCAACACCACCCACCCGCCAGCGGGTGCCAACCCTCTAGTGGTGATGCTGGCGGGAGAGCACTGGGATTTCCTGCTGATGCCGGCGGCAGCCGGGGCCGTGCTGATCGTGGCGTTCGGGGTGGTTTACCACCGACTGGTTTCCGGGCATCGCTATCCGATGCGTTGGTTGTAGGCGAGCCGGCGGTGGCCGGGTGGTTTTTCTTTTTGCCTTGAACATCGGGCGCTGGTTCAGAGGGAGTGAACGGCTGAGACCACAGTCACTTGTTATGGGATAAAACATCCTGCATGATTCAGAGAGACCTGTCTCCACGGAGTGTGAAATGACTGCGGTAGAGCTCGAAACCGTAAGAAATGCTGCCCTGACCCTCTCTGAAAAAGAGCGCGCGGCCCTGGCCAGAGATCTGGTTGCCAGTCTGGATGGTCCTGCAGACGACAGTGTTGCAGAGGCCTGGGACCGTGAGATCTGTCGTAGAATCCAAAAAATTGAGTCAGGAGAGGCAGAGTTGCTTGATCCCAGGGAAGTGCTGTCTCGAGCCAGATCTCGAATCGGAGGCTGATACCTTTGCGAGTAAGAGTCAGCAGGGAAGCTGCCACCGAATTCGAAGAAGCGGTTTTCTGGTATGAGCAGGAAGAGGTCGGGCTCGGAAGGCGCCTGACTGATGCTTTTGAACAAGCGATCAGACTGCTCGAAGAACCAAATCCCCCTCTAGTCCCAGTATCCTATAAAGCTGCAGAAGCCGGAGCCAGGCAGCTTGTACTTCATAGATTCCCTTTCTCCCTAATAACCATCGTAAAAGACCGGGTCATCATGGTCGTTGCTTTTGCCCACCACTCAAGAAAGCCCGGCTACTGGCGACGTCGAGTTACCCCATAACACTGTTCAGTACAGAAAGTCGTAGGTACCAACACGATCATTAATTCCGGTACGGGGGCAAGGTCGTTGTTATGGCAACAGAAAGTGAGTCTCAAGCCTGCATAGGTCCGGCACGACCGCTCAGCCTTCCAAGTAGACTCCTGGCCTCCAGGGAGGCATCAATGTTGCCCTGAACCCGGGCCATTGAGGTAGCCCCGTCCTTTCAGCCGACAAGAAGATCCCTTCGGTGTCGATTTCGGGAAGCCCCATCCGACTACCGGCAGGAGCAGACAGGTTCCGGAATGCCCTGGCGGACGCCGGTCATTTTCCAACTGTCTGCTGTCTAACCAACGAGCTACCAGGAAGACCAACATGTCCAATGAAGAAACAGGCACGGTTCACTTGCACCGGGTACTGAAAGCCCCGGCCGAGCGGGTTTACAAGGCGTTTACAGATCAAAGCGCTCTGGAGCGCTGGCTGCCGCCGTACGGGTTCACCGGAAAGATCCACGACTCGGTGGATGCCCGCACGGGTGGTGGTTACCGGATGTCATTCACGAACTTCGGTACCGGTAGCCAGCACTCCTTCACCGTGGAATACGTTGAACTGGTGCCAAACCAGCGTATTCGCCACAAAGACCGTTTTGATGACGCTAATCTGCCCGGAGAGATGACGGTTACGATTGATCTCGAAGCGGTGTCCTGTGGCACGGATATTCGTATCGTCCAGGAAGGGATTCCTGCGATCATTCCAGTGGAGATGTGCTACCTGGGCTGGCAGGAGTCGCTTGAGCAGCTTGCCAGACTCATTGAGCCGGAGATTCCCGACAACGGCTAGCGAAAACGCGACCATGACTGCCCCGACCAGCTAATCCGGGGCAGTACCTGGCCTTTTGCCTTATGTACCAGAAACCGGAACAGAGCGTCCCGACGCGATTGCTTTACAGCTTGGACGGGACTCATTAACGTCTTCGATATCATGCCTATTAAAGCCCGCCCGCAGGCGGGGACCATCTCCATGCAAACCAGGCACGCCGACGTATCCCCTCCAGCAAGTGCACCTCGTCATGGGTGACCGGCTGGAAGGTGGTCAACACCAGTGACGGGAGAACTGCCGATGGACCAGCGCATTCAGGACGTACTTGACCACTACCAGGAAATCGCCCGGGAGGAAGCCAGCCAGCCGCGAACCGAAGCCCCGGGTGGCCGGGACGGCGGGCAGGACATGCGAATGCGGGCGATAGGACCGGAAACCGGACAGTTGCTGAACATCCTGGTGAAAAGCCTGGAGGCACCCCGCATCCTGGAGCTGGGCACGTCGTTCGGGTACTCGGGTATCTGGCTGGCGGAGGCCGCACGGGCCCGGGGCGGGCGCCTGATCACCATGGAGAAGCATGACTACAAGTCAGCCTTCGCCCAGGAGATGGCCGCCAAGGCGGGGCTCGCCGGGTCCATCGATTTCCGGGTCGGGGACGCCCTGGAGATGATCGACGCGCTGCCGGATGGCCTGGATTTCGTCTTCGTCGATCTCTGGAAGGATCTGTACGTTCCCTGCCTGGAACGCTTCTACCCGAAGCTCAACCCGGGTGCCATCATTGTGGCCGACAACATGATTCGACCCGCGAACACTGAGGTGAAGGCCTATGCCGAGGCCATCAGGCATAAGCCGGGAATCACCAGTGTGATGCTGCCGGTCGGCTCCGGTATCGAGGTCAGCCGGTTCGAGCCATAGCCTGCCTCTTCCGGATGCCTAACCGCCGCGGCCAGATCCGCGGGGCCCACCGGATTGCCCGTGAATCAGGCGGACTCAGCCCCGGGAAAGACCATGGACGGTCCGGGCCAGTTGCCCCGCCGTCTGCTTCAGGTTGGCTTCGGCCTCGTGCATTGCTTCTTCAAGGGTGGCCGGCCCCGGCACGATGGAGTAGGCGGCGGTCAGGCCCAGCTCGTGCATGGCCTGCAGGTCACGGCCCAGCCGGCCACATAGCCCGATCACCGGCACGCCGCTTTTCCGGGCCAGCGACGATACCCCGGCCGGGGTCTTGCCGGCGGCACTCTGGGCATCAATGGCGCCTTCGGCGGTAATCACCAGGTCGGCAGTGGCAACCTGCCCGGCCAGGCCCACGGTCTCCATCACCAGCTCGATACCGGATTTCAGGGTAGCCCCCAGCATACCGGCGACCATACCGCCGATACCGCCAGCGGCGCCGCTACCGGGGAAGGAGTGGATATCATGGCCCTGCTCGGCGGCAAGGCGGGAAAAGTGCGCCAGGGCGCTGTCCAGTTGGCGGACGTCTTCCGGCAGCGCGCCCTTCTGTGGCCCGAAGACGGCGGCGGCCCCGTCCGGGCCCAGCAGTGGATTGCTGACGTCACAGGCCACCACCAGCTGGACGCCGGCAAGCGCCTCCAGTGCAGGCGACAGGTCAAGGGCGTCCAGCAATCGCAGGCCGGCGCCACCGGGCGGTATGTCTCGGCCCGACGAATCCAGCAGCCGGGCACCCAACGCCTGCAGGATTCCGGCGCCGCCATCGGTGGTGGCACTGCCCCCCAGGCACAGCACCAGCTTGTCCGGACCATGGGCGAGTGCCGCCCTGATCACGTCGCCGGTGCCACGGCTGGTGGCCTGCATGGCGTCCCTCTGCACGGCGGCAACGTGGTGCAATCCACTGCCCTCGGCCACTTCCACAATGGCGGTGCGACCGTCATCCACCAGCCCGTATTGTGCACGGACTGTCGACCCCAGGGGGCCGGTGACGTCGACTGGTATCAGCCTGCCAGCCTGGGACTCCACCAGGGCCACCGTGGTGCCCTCACCGCCATCGGCCAGGGGCACCAGGGAAAGGTCGTCCCCGGGCGCGGCCTGTTGCCAGCCCTCGGCAATGGCCGCCGCCACTTCCCTGGCGCTGAGGCATTCCTTGAACGAATCCGGGGCAATGACCACTCGCATGTTACAGCGCTACCAGGGAAACCGCCCAGACCGCCACGATGGTGACAATCCCCATGAACAGGGTGGCGGCGGTATGGGAACGATACGCCGTGGCCACATCCATCTTGCTGAACTGGGAGACCACCCAGAAGTAGCTGTCGTTGGCGTGGGAGATCGTCATGGCACCGGCACCAATGGCCATCACCGCCAGCACCCGGCCAAACTCGGAGTCCAGGCCAAGCTGCCCCATCAGTGGCGCCACCAGGGCCGAGGTGGTGACCAGCGCCACGGTTGAGGAACCCTGGGCGGACTTCAGCGCTGCCGCCACCAGGAACGGCATGATGACACTCAGGCCCAGCGTGGACAGGGTGTCCCCCAGGTAGTCACCCAGCGGGGTCTCCGACAGCACACTGCCGAAGGCGCCACCGGCACCGGTGATGAGGATGATCGGCGCGGACACTTCCAGGCCTTTCTGGGTGTGGCGTGCAAACTCCTCAAGCTTGCCCTTGCCCTGCAACAGCAGGACGGCAAAGCCCAGGCCGACCATCAGGGCGTTCAGCGGCTTGCCCAGGAAGTTGAGGGTTTCGTAGAGCGCACCCGTGCCCAGCGGTTCGGTGGGGTAGCTGGCCACGGAACCCAGGCAGATCAGCACGATGGGCACAAAGATCGGAGCGAACGCGGCCCAGGCAGATGGCAGTTCGCCATAGTGTTCCTTTGCCTCCTCAAAGGCCTCTTCCGCCAGCTCCAGTTCCCGGCTTTCCAGGTTACGGCAACGGGATGCCCAGAACAGGCCCGCGCCCGCCGCGATCAGGGCGAACACAAAGCCAACGCCGATCACCAGGCCCAGGTTGTCCTCAAGGCCAAGGTTGCCTGCGGCTGCAATCGGGCCCGGGGTGGGCGGTACCAGGGTATGGGTGGCGAACAGGCCCGTGGACAGGGCCACGGTCATGGCAACCGGTGACACCGACAGGGTGCGGGCCATGGAGCGCTTCAGGCTGTTCAGGATGACAAAGCCGGAGTCACAGAATACGGGGATGGAAACGATGAACCCCACCATCGACATGGTCAGCGTCGGGAACCGTGGTCCCAGCACCTTCACGATGCTCTCGGCCATGACGATGGCGGCGCCGGTGCGCTCCAGGATCACACCAATAATGGTGCCGAGCACGATGACCAGGCCGATATAGCCGAGGATACCGCCGAAGCCCGAGCGGATCGTGCTTTCAATGGAATCAATGGGAAGGCCGAAGGCGAAGGCCGCAATGAAGGAGGCCAGCAGCAGCGTAATGAAGGGGTTGAGTTTCAGTTTGCTGGTGGCGAATACAATGAAGGCAATCAGTGCCACAAGGATCAGGACCAGATGCATCTTTACACTCCGTTAGTCGTTCTTGTCGGAATCCGGGTACAAGACGCGACAGTCTAGAAGCTAACCGGCAACAGGTCTTTAGCGGTTTGAACAAAAAATACCCAGGGCTTACCAGGGCTTTTTGTCATTTTCTACAAAACTGGTCGGATGGGTTTCCAGCGCGAGGTGCAGTAGCAACAGATCGGGCAGGGAAAACGGGGACAATCCGGTCAGGCCATGGATCTTGCGCAGGCGATACCGAACCGTATTGGGATGGATATGGAGCTGATCGGCGCAACGCTGCACCTCGCCGTTGCACTCGATAAACCGTGACAGGGTCTTCAGGTAGCCCTCGCCCTGTCTCTCGTCCCGGACGGCTGTGATCAGGGTCCGTAGATCCTGCTGCTGCCATCCCGGTGACAGGCTGTGCCAGAGCGCCGCCATGCGCAGGTCCGTGTAGCGCAGGTCCAGGGCCTGTGGGGTCTTGCGCCGCCCGACCTCCCGGGTAGCCTGGACCGACTGGTAACCAAGCTCAAAATCGGTGGTAAACGTCTGCCCCACCGCCAGGGCCACGTCGTCGCGGGCTGTCAGGTTGAGCATACGGCGGATACGGTCCGTATCAGGGCGGCCCGATTCAATCTCCAGGAACACCAGCAGGCGTGAAGTGGACTGCCGGACCGCCAGTACCGGCTTGCCTTTCCGCTCCAGGAAGGACACCAGCGGGGTCAGCACCTTCTCAACTGCGGGTTCGCCATGGGCCTCAACAATCACCCCCACCCGCAGGCTGTCAGCCCTGAGCCCCTGCTGCTCGAACCACACCGCCGGGACCGGCTTGCCACTGCAGGCCGCCAGCAGGGTTTCCTCGATGTGACGCCGGCGATGCTGGCCAGCCTCAAGCAGGGCGACCTGCTCCAGCATCAGTTCGGCGGTTATCCGGACCAGATCCGCATAGCGGGACACCTCCTCCGGTGGACCGGAGATACCCACCACCGCCGCCAGCCTGCCCTCCACCCTGACGGGCAGGTTGACGCCGGGCCGGGCGCCCGGATAGTTGTCGCAATCCTGCTCGCCAATGATCAGGGGTTCGCCACCCTCGGCCACCAGCCGCGCGGCCTCGTGCAGGCTACCCACCCGGTGGGGGTCACCGGACGCGATGATCAGGCCGTCCGGACTCATAACATTCACCGAGTGGCCGATGGCCGGCATGGTGCGGTCGACAATTCGCTGGGCGCTGCGTTGGTCAAGGACTAGCACGTTATGTCACTCCACCGGATCGGGGTATGGCCCCGATGCGTTGCTGCAATGGTTCCACCACCGAGTCCAGGAAGTGCCGTACCCTCGGTGACAGCAGTCGGCTGTGGGGGAAGACAAACTGCACCGGCAGTTCCGATACGATGTAGTCCGCCAGGACGGGTACCAGCGTGCCATCTTCAAGGTCTTTCTGCGCCTGGTAACCCAGCACCCGGCACAGGCCGAGGCCGTCCCGGGCGGCGTCGAGCCCTGCCTCGATCCTGTTGACACTGACAACGGGGTGGACGCGCTGCTCCCAGGGTTCGCCATCGACCTGGAATCGCCACACCTCGCCAGCGGGGTCGAAGCATACGATCGGCCAGTCCGACAACTGCCTGGGGTGGGTGGGCTCCCCCAGCTGCTCCATCAGGGCCGGGCTCGCACAGATCACGATCGGCGTGCTGCCAACCACCCGTGCCACCAGGGAGGAATCGGCCAGATGGCCGATACGCAGCGCCAGGTCAAAGCCCTCCTCAATCATATCCACAATATGATCGTCCAGGCTCAGTTCGGCACTCATGCCGGGATTCTGCTTGAGCCACTGGTTCAGCAACGGCGCCAGGTGCAGGCGCCCGAAGGTGTCCGGGGCAGTAATCCTCAGCTTGCCCGCCGGGTTGGCGCGGCAGCTGTCGAGCCGGATCTCCATCGCCTCGATATCCGCCAGTATCTGCCGGCTGTGTCGCAGGTATTCATGGCCTTCGTCCGTCAACGCAATGCGACGGGTGCTGCGGTTCAGCAGGCGAACGCCAAGGTGCTTTTCCAGTGTGGCAAGGGTCCGCACCACGGCGGCCGGGGATCGGTCCAGCCTGTCGGCAGCGGCGGACAGACTGCCCTCGTCGACAATCGCGACAAAGGTGCTCATGGCCTTGAGTTTGTCCATCGTCAGATACCTTCCGCAGCCGCTCACCGGGGATTTGTGCAAAAACCTGAATAAACCTAGCAGGTCCACGGCATTTATTGAATCCGTGTGGAGGCGTTTACTGGTCCCACAACGTCACCACTCGGAGTCAGTCATGAAACAGCCCCAGCCCATTCGCCAGTACGACCACGTCGGTATCCGGGTGAGCGATCGCCAGGAGGCGGTGGCCTTCTACGAACAGCTCGGATTTGAGGAGGTACGCCATTTCGGCCAGTACGAGGCCAATGAAATGGAAACGACCGATGGCGCGCGCATCAACCTGATCTTCAATGCCACGCGATTGCCCCACGGCAGGAATGTCCTTCTGGACGAGCCGATCAAGCTGCCCGGTGTCACCCACCCCGCCTTTGTGGTGGACGACCTCTACGCCCTGAAGGACTGGCTTGATCAGGCCGGCATTCCCATCACCGAAGGAATCCATCGCCTTGGCCCACGGCGCATCACCCTGTTTATCCGCGACCCGGACAGGAACGTGCTGGAGTTTAACCAGCTACTGCCTGAACCGGCGACCGACAACGACACACCCACATCCTGAGGAGGAACCGACCATGACACTGTACGACCTGGAGCTCTCCGGTAACTGCTACAAGATCCGCCTGTTTGCCGCACTGGCGGGCATCGAACTGGAACGGGAAGCGGTGGATGTGCCCGGCGGCGCTCATAAGCGCTCACCGTTTATTGACCTGAACCCCTGGGGCCAGGTGCCGGTGCTGACCGATGGAAACCTGGTGCTGCGGGATTCCCAGGCGATCCTGGTGTACCTGGCGCGACGGTATGGCGGCCATCAGTGGTGGCCGGATGCGGCCGCCCATCAGGGCGAGATCATGCAATGGCTGTCCACCGCCGCCAATGAAATCCACAACGGCCCGAACATCGCCCGGCTGGTGGACAAGTTTGGCTACCCACGGGACAAGGCCCGCGCACTGGAGGTCAGTGACCAGATTCTGCCCCTGATCGACCAGCACCTGAGTGAACACGCCTGGCTGGCCCTGGGCCGTCCGACCATCGCCGACTGCGCCGTGTTCCCCTACATCGCCGTTGGCTGGGAAGGGGGGGTGTCCCTTGAACCCTACCCGGCGATCCGGGCGTGGATCGACCGTATCAAGGCACTGCCAGGGTACATCGCTATGCCGGGGATCGGGTAGCCGGCGTGCCCTCTCGCTGACTGTAGCGTCAGGGCACGCCTAAATCAGCCCTTCATATGCGCCCGATACGCCCCCTGGCGCTCCAGCATCCAGCCGGGGTACTCCGCCGGCAGGCGGCTGACCTCATCCAGGGCCGTCAGTTCGTCTTCCGAGAAGCGAACCTGTGCGGCCCGGATATTGTCCTGCAACTGGTCAGCCCGCTTGGCGCCGATGATGACACTGGTGACGGCGTTCTGGTGCAGCAGCCAGGCCAGGGCGATTTGCGCCACGCTGACCGGCTGGCCGTCCACCTGCTTGCCGGCGGCGATCTCCCGCATGGTGGTGATCACTGCACTGCCCCGCTCCCGGTCAACAGGTGGGAAATCGAACCTGGCGCGGCGGTTTTCTTCCGACACATCCGGTCCTTCATACTTGCCGGACAGGTAACCACCTGCCAGCGGGCTCCAGACCATCAGGCCGATGTTCTCGGATTCCAGCATGGGGATCACCTCCCGCTCCAGGTCCCGGCCCACCAGGGTGTAGTAGGCCTGTAATGAGAGGATCGGGCACAGGTGGCGGGCCCGGGTAATGCCCACGGCCTTCATCACCTGCCAGGCGGCCCAGTTGGACAGGCCGACGTAGCGGACATGGCCGTGTTGCACCAGGGTGTTCAGTGCCTCCAGGGTTTCCTCGATCGGCGTGGCCGGGTCGAAACCGTGGATCTGGTACAGGTCGATATAGTCGGTTTGCAGGCGCTGCAGGCTGGCCTTCAGTTCGCTCATGATATGGCCACGGGAGGCGCCGCGGGCATTGGGGCCCTCGCCCATGGGGCCGAGCACCTTGGTGGCCAGCACCACGTCTTCGCGGCGGACATCCAGATTCTTCAGGGACTGGCCTACGATGCGCTCACTGGCACCACCACCATAGACGTTGGCGGTATCGATAAAGTTGATTCCCGCCTCCAGGGCGGTCTTCACCAGTTCATCGGCCTGTTCCTGCTGGAGCTGGCCGATCAGCCCCCACATGTCGTCACCGCCACCGAAGGTCATGGTGCCCAGGCACAGTTCCGATACAAACAGGCCCGAGTCGCCCAAGGTGCGCAGGCGCAGGGGCGACTCATTGGAGGGTTGGGGCAGGTTGGGAGTTGTCGTCATCGTCGATCACCTCATGGTTGTGGGACAAGCTGCCGTAGCAGGACCGTTGATCCATACTAGGTGATGTCTACAGAACCGGGCTGGCGGAAACTCTCAGGGGATTGCACAATCCTCTCAACCTGCTGAAGGGCGTGCTGACCTGTAGCACCGGAAGACTTATGATCGAATCAGAACAGGAGACCGCCATGACCGCCCAGCCCAATGTCGTTCCGATGCAACCGGACAACCCTGCCCTGGACCAGCTCCGTGATCTGGTTGCGCAGCAATGGCTGACCCATGGCCTGGAGAATGCCATCGACGGTCTTCGCCTGACCCGCGCGTTGGAACCCAGCGGCACCATCCGGGCCCTTTACCAGACCTCGTTCTGCATTGTCCTGCAGGGGGCCAAGGTAACGGCGGTTGGGGAATCGACGTTTCATTACCGACGGGGTGAGTGCCTGCTGGCGTCCGTGAATGTGCCGGTCAACTCCCGCATTGTAGAGGCAGCCCCCGACAGGCCGTATCTGGCACTGAGTCTGGCGATTGATCCGGCCATGATTTCCGAGCTGCTGGTGACCCATCCGGAGATGGCATACCGGGGCCCCAGACAGCCGGCGATGGTGACGGCCGCAATGCCGGATGAGCTGTACGATCCTGTCACTCGCCTGCTCCAGCTACTCGACCAGCCGGATGATCGCGAGGTGCTGGAGCCCCTGGTACGTCGGGAAATCTGCTGGCGTGTCCTGCGCTCGCCGCTGGGGCCGGCCCTGCAGCAGATCGGCCTGAAGGACAGCGACACCGCCCGCATTGGCCGGGTAACGGCCTGGATGCAGGCGAACTACCAACAGCCCTTCCGGGTGGCCGAACTGGCGGCGATGGCGAGCATGAGTCCGGCGTCTTTCCACCGGCATTTCAAGAGCATCACCCGGTTAACGCCGGTGCAGTTCCAGAAGCTGGTGCGCCTGCAGGAGGCCCGGCGGTTGCTGTTAAGCGAGCAGGAAGTGGCGAGCGTTGGCTACCAGGTCGGCTATGAAAGCCCCTCACAGTTCAGCCGGGATTATCGCAAGCTGTTCGGGGCGCCGCCGGGCCGGGACAAGGCGGTGATGCGGTCGAGTGTGGCGATTGAGAGTGGTGCTTGAGACGGACTATTCGCCCGCCGCTGCCGGCCCCTCGGTTTTACGCGTCCGCCGATACATCCATGCCAGACCCAGCAACGCCAGCCCCAGCCCCATAAAGGCAGCAACACGCCACAGCCCCTGCAAACCCGACATATCCACCAGGAAGATCTTGGCGATCACCACACCAAGCAGCGCCATGCCACCCTTGTGAAGCCACTCGCTGTTGCGGCGGATCGACCAGAGGATCGCCGCGATGGCGTACCCCATGCCCACGATGGAGTAGGTGTATAGCTCGCCTTCGGACACGCCGTACCAATACGCGATCTCGCTTCCCTGCCACAGTTGCCGGATTTCCAGGGCCGTGAACAGCAGGAACGCGGCGGCGGCCCCGCACTGCGCCCAGAGTTTTGGCACGAGGTCGGAGAAACGGGCATGCGCCAGGGCCAACAGCACAGGCGCACCGTAGGCCAGCAACAGCAGGTTGAAGACCGGTGCATCACCAATAAGGTCCATTTGCCACCAGGGGTTGTTCACCGTGATCACCGTCAGGTAGCTCAGTCCCGCCAGCACCAGTAGAATCCGCGCCAGCAGTCGGTAGAACCAGGCCATGGAGACACTGGCCTGCGCCCGGACCACGTACACCACGCTCAGGGCGCCCCACAGGGCGGTATTGATGGCCGCCTCGGTGAGCCCGTAACTTTGAATAAAGATCTCTCCGTCGTACAGCCAGTAACGCAGAACCGCGCCCAGGAACAACACCACGAAATGCAGGGTCGCCCCCTCCAGCCACAGCCGGATACGACTATCCCGGGACGTCAGCCACGTGGCGATGGCACTGCTGAGGGCGACGCCGCCATAGGTAAGGAGCGTCCAGTGAACGCTGGCCTCATAGTTACCCAGCCAGGGATTGAAGGTAAGGCGTGCCACCACAACCGCCAGTATGGCTTTCAGCAACAGGTACAGCTCCGGGGCCTGGTAACGTCTGGCGAGCAGCACGAGGCTGACGAACTGCGCCGCCAGCGCCAGGGTCAGCGACGCCTCCTGCAACCACATGACCACCGCCAGGGAGTAGCAGGCATGGGCGGCCAGCAATGCCCAGACGAGGCCGGCCCGATACCGCTCGTTCCGGTCCATAAACCAGGCCAGCCCGCCGTAGACGCCCCCGGCCAGCAACGTGAAGATCGCCCAGGGGACGGATGGCGCCCCGCCGTTGGTCAGCAGCCATCCCAGCACCAGCCACACAACCGGTGATACCAGCACCAGCGAGGCCCAGCGCCGGAGGTCCACCTGCTGCTGCCACCGCCAGAAGGCCGGCAGGGTCGTCGCCACGGCCACCATGCCCAGGTAGGCCAGGAAGGCACCGTGGTGAGCCGTGTCCAGGGGTGTCAGCACCTCGAGTGAGTGACCGCGTCCTGCGTACCCCAGCCAGCCGGCAAACGTGGCCAACACCGCCGCCCAGGGCAGGAACCAGAGCAGGCCCCGGCTCATGGGCGTCACCACCGCAATGGGGATCAGTATCAGCCATCCGGCGAACGTTGGATCCGCCAGCGGCTGCAACGTGATCGACGCCGCCCAGGCAAGCAACAGCATCATCAGCGCGATGGCACATTGGCGAACCGGAACCCGGGGGGCACCCGGCAGTATCGAGAACAGGACAAACAACGCCGAGAGGTAGCAGGCCGCTGACAGATCGCTGGAGAAAAAGCCAATCACCAGCAGCCACCACAGCAGAGCGCCTGACACAGTGGCGTACCACAGCCAGAGACGGAACACATAGCGCATCAGCAACAGGGAACTGAGGGTGATCACAAAGCTGTAGCCGAGCAGGAAGGCTCCGCCACCGTCCTCGCCTCCGACCAGAATCGGTACCACATAGGCACCACTGAGCCCCATCACCGCCAACAGCGGCCCATGCACCAGGGCCAGCAGCATGGTGATAAGCGAAACCACCGCCAGGGCTACCAGGGCGGTCGCCGGTCCAAGCAGTTCGAAAAGGTGAACCCCTGCCAGCAGGGCCGCATACAACGTAACGCTGCCCCCGCCCGCGAGCGCCGCAAACACCTGATCAGTGCCCATATGGCGGCGGCGCAGGAACTCCGCTCCGGCATGCAGGGCCAGGCCCACCAACAGCGCCAGCAGGAACTGCTGGACAGGGCCGATCAATCCCGACGTGATGGAGTGGCTCACCATGAAGATGCCGGCAAGGCTGACACTGAGGGCCCCCAGCCAGACCATCCAGTTCTCTTTCAGGGCAGCCAGTAGGCGGTTTTCCAAGGACACCACCGGTGTGGGTTCTGGCACCTTTGGTGAGTCGTCCCGGGGAGGTTCCTCGGGTTCGGATGAGGTGACAGGCCGTGGAATCGGATCAGGCTGGCGGCTCATCGGTTCCGGAACCGGTTCCAGGTCCAGATCGAGGGACGGCTCTTCCTCTGGATCGTCGATCGGGGGCTCCGCTTTCAGGTAGGCAAGTTCCTGGCGTAGCTGCGCCAACTCCTTATCAAGTTCCGCTATCCGGGAGGTCTGCCGACCGCTGGCACGAAAGGCGAGAAACCCCAGCAATGATCCCACCGGCACCAAAAGCATGATGCCGGCAACTACAACGATAAGAAGAGCTTCCAATGCGTGAATCCTGATCCGCGACGTTTTTCTTCTGTTGTATTAATGGCATCAAGTTAATGGAAAGCAACAGGGCCAGCAAGACAGACCGCTCAACCCCGTGACACGTATGGGATGTATATAGTGAACCGTAGACGACCTGAAGGTCCTGGCTGATTGCGTTGGAACCCGGGGCTTCCGGCAGAAGCCCCGGGACAGGAGGTATTACTCCCTGGCAGCCGCCGCCTTTTCGGCGGCATCAAAGTTCGCCTGGATCCGCTGCAGCAGGTAGTCCCGGGCGGAGATGGGCGGGTATTTCTGCTCCGGGCCCTGGATGATCTCTTCCTTGTTGGCCTGGCAGAAAAACGCCAGGCTGTAGCGGGGGCCGTTGTACTCACCCGGCCTGGGCATACGCACCCGGTGCAGGGTGGACTTGAGACGGTCGTCGCTCCAGCGCATCAGCATGTCGCCGATGTTGCAGGTGATGCGGTCTTCCTTCGGGGTGACGCTGAACCACTCACGGTTATCACCTTTGCCTTCCGCGTCCTTGCCGGGGCTGACCTGAAGGCCGCCCTGGCCTTCCTGCTGGAACACCATGGTCAGGCAGTCGAAGTCGGTGTGGGCACCGGCCCGCCAGATGGATTCGTCCGGCTGGTGATCCTCCGGCAGCGGCAGGTAGTGCAGCAGCCGCAGGGTGCTCTGGTAGTCCTCGCGGGTGCGGTCGTGGGCACGGGTGAAGAAATCCCGTTCAAAACCCAGGCGGTCGGCGAAGCACGACAATACCTTCATGCCCAGTTGCCAGGCCCGGTGTTCGAAGTCCAGCATCACCCGATGGAACTCCGGCACCACGGTCTGGTTCGGCCAGAGGTCGTCCATGTGCGGCAGGGTGATCTGGTAGGACTCCTTGTCGTCCGCCGTGCCGGTGGACGGGCGCACCTGGGACTTGTACTCCCAGCCGGCGTTCAGGCCCCTCTTCAGGGGGAAGCGCTGTTTCTCGGATTCCGGCAGGGCGAAGAACTTCTCGGACAGGCTGAAAGCCTGTTTGATCAGGGCCAGGTCCAGGCCGTGGTTGGACAGCTGGAAGAAACCCACTTCCGTGGCGGCGTCCCAGAGCTGGTCGGTGATCTCCTCCCGGCGCTGGTCGAAGTCGGTCAGGTCGATCACGGGCACGTCCCGGTCGATCTCCCTGCCCATGCCACCGAAGGTAGTTTCCAGGTTGAGCTCTTTCAGCGCGTACTTTTCTGCAGTGTTGGTCATCGGTGCCTCCCGGGGCTATCGTCTGATTGGGATAAACGCACCGGAGGAGACGAGGGGCAGGCGCAAACGCAGTGGGTCCTGCTGTCGCCGCCTACCGTTCTCGCATCTCCGGTCGACGACTGAGCAATGACCCGACGACAACCGGAAGGCTGGCGACTGACTGCTTCTACTCAGACTGGGCAGGTCAGCCACCTGGCCATGACCCGCTGAACAGTGGGAAGCAGCATCCATGCCACCGCCTCCCCGGGAAAACCCATCCAACAATCAGTCACTTGACCACGGTGCCGGTATGCATCCGCCCTGCCCCGGAACCATGACGGTGCATAATCTGTCACACATGCACTATGAAGGTGCCACGTTGAAACCCATCGGGCGGGAAAATCATTGATCTGACCAGTTGGTCAAATAATGGAAGCGATCTTGCATTGCGCTATCTACCCAGTGTCATTCCATACACAGCCAGTGTCATACGATACACAGAGAGTAGAAGCGGTCAGAGGCCTGCCGGATCCCGGTAAGGCTTCGGGACATTGCTCTTTCGTTCGCAAAGGAGCAACCAGTGAACTATCTGATCCAGAATGCCGTCGCGGTACATTCCGATGAGGCCCCCGGTGCCCGGGACATCCGTATCCGCGATGGCCGCATTGCCGAGTTGGGCCGGGACCTGACCTCCACACCAGAGCAGCCGGAAACCGTTATCGACGCCTCCGGTTGTGTTATCTGGCCGGGGCTGGTGAACACCCATCACCACCTGGCCCAGTCCATCATGAAGGGCGTGCCGGCAGGTCTGAACCAGGGCCTCGGCGAATGGCTCAGCAGCGTGCCCTACCGCTTCTGGCCCAAGGTGACGCCGGAACTGATGTACCACGCCGCCCGCCTGGGCCTGTACGAACTGATCCGTTCCGGTGCCACCACCTGCGCCGACCACCACTACCTGTACCACGCCACCACCAGCCCGGAGCTGGAGGAAGCGGTCTGGCAGGCTGCCGATGAGCTGGGGATACGACTGGTGCTGTGTCGCGGCAGTGCCACGGAAACCGGCTCCCACGAGGGCATGATCGAGCACCGTATCGAGCCGGAGACCATTGAGCAGGTGATCGACCGCCTGGATGCCACCCGCCGCAAGCATCATCAGGATGGCCCCGACGCCATGAAGAAACTGGTGGTGGCCCCCACCAGCCTGATCCATTCCAGCACACCCGACGGCCTGAAGGCGCAGGCACAATGGGCCCGGGAGCATGGCCTGAAGATGCACTCGCACCTGCTGGAGGTGGAGTTCGATGAGATCCAGGCCCGGGAGAAGTATGGTCTGAGCGCCATCGACTACGCGGAATCCTGCGACTGGCTGGGGCCGGACGTCTGGTATGCCCATCTGGTGCACAGCGATCCGCACGCTATTGAGCGTCTTGCCGCCTGCGGCACCGGCATTGCCCACTGCCCCACGTCCAACTGCCGGCTGGGTAGCGGTATCGCGCCCGTCATCGATATGCAGAAAGCCGGGGTGCCTGTCTCACTGGCTGTGGATGGCTCGGCCTCCGCCGAGTCCGGCTCCATGCTGCAGGAACTCAACCTCACCTGGCTGATCCACCGTGCCGTGCACGGCCCGGACGTCACCACCCTGGAACAGGTGCTGGACTGGGGCAGCCGTGGCGGCGCGGAGCTGCTGGGCCTTGGCGATACCGGAACCCTGGCCGTTGGCAAGGCGGCGGACCTGGTGCTGTACGACATCGACCAGCCCCGTTTCGCCGGCGTCCATTCGCCACTGATGGCACCGCTGATGTGTGGTGAACCGGTGACGGTGCGGGACAGTTTCGTGCAGGGACGGCAGATCGTGAAGGATGGTCGGGTTGGCGACCTGGATGAGGCCGAGCTGACCCGCCAGGTACGGGAGAGCGTTGCCGAATTACTGGCCGACGCCTGAGCACGAAAAAGCCGGCAGGTGAGATCACCCGCCGGCTTTTATCATGGTCGATCAGAACCGGAGAGACTTACTCCGGCAGGTTGGCGGTCATGCCTTCCACATACCAGTCCATGCTGGCCAGTTCCTCGTGGGTCATGCGCTCACCTTCCGGTACGCGCAGCTTGCCGGACTGGTCCTTGAGGGGGCCGGTGAACGGATGGAATTCGCCACTGTCGATGGCGGCAATCACCTCGTCCACCTTCGCCCGCTGCTCGTCGGTCAGACGGTCGCTGATGCCGACAATCTGAATGACATCCTCGGAAATACCGCCCCAGTAGTCCTTCGGTTCCCAGGTACCATCCATAACGGACTGAATAGTGTCGATGTAGTAAGGCGCCCAGTCATTGACCACGGACAGCAGGTGGGCGTCGCCACCGAACTTGCGCATGTCGGACGCCTGGCCCACCCCCCAGTTATCCCGCTTTTCGGCTGCGAGCAGCGGTGCCGGGCTGTCGGTGTGCTGGACGATCACGTCGGCACCCTGGTCCATCAGTGCGTTGGCGGCGTCGGCTTCCTTGGCCGGATCGAACCAGGTGTTGGCCCAGACCACTTTGAGTTCGATGTCCGGGTTCACTTCCTTGGCGCCCAGGTAAACGGCGTTGATGTCACGGATCACTTCCGGAATCGGGAAGGACGCGATATAGCCCAGGGTATCGGTTTCGGTAACCAGGCCCGCCGCAGTGCCGGTCACGTAACGGCCTTCATAGGTTACTGACAGGTAGGTGCCCAGATTCTCGGCCTGTTTATAGCCGGTGGCATGCAGGAAGGTCACGTCCGGAAACTGCTCCGCCACCCTCGCGGTGGGGTTCATGAAACCGAAGGAGGTGGTAAAGATCACGTCGTTGCCCGCCTGGGCCAGACGGCGGATGGTGCGTTCGGCATCGGCTCCCTCGCTAACATTCTCCACGTAGGTGGTGTCTACCTTGTCACCGAAATGCTCTTCAACGGCAAGACGCCCCAGGTCGTGCTGGTAGCTCCAGCCGTGGTCACCAATGGGACCCACATAGACAAAGCCCACTTTCATGGGGTCCTGTGCCATGGCGGGGGCAGACAGGGTAATGGCGGCAGCAAGCGCCAGGCTGCGTTTAAGGCTCATGGATACATCTCCTGAACGGTTTGATTATCGTCGTTTTATTGGGTGAACGAATCACACCTTCATGGGCGAGCAAAAAACTGGCCAAGTGTTCAGGAATTCCAGAATCATGATTTAAAAGGACTTTATTTATATCGCCGGCATCACGCCAGGAAAACGGCACCAAACTGGCGCACTACGGGAACCCCATGCCACATGAGAAGCCGGGGCGGTGCCCGGTTTCTCCGGATGACGGGCTGCGGGATGACGGAGAAAACCTTCAGCCTTCCAGTCCGAAGCAGGACCGCAGGGACCCGGCAAGCCCCCTGATCAACTCCGGATAGAGTGTGGGACCTGGCGTCAGATCCGCCCCCAACGGGTCCATCACCGCAGACGTGTTGACACCAGTACCCTCAAACACGGTTCTGACCATATCCGGGTTGTACTGGGGTTCGGTGAAGACACATTGAACGTTGAGCTCCGCCACCCGTTCACGGATCTCCCGGATGCGTGCCGGGCCCGGATCGGAGGCATCGCCAATGGAAATGGCGCCCGCCGCCGCGATGCCGAATCGTTTTTCGAAGTACTGGTAGGCATCGTGGAACACGATGAACTCCCGGTCACCCATCTCATCCACCGTCGCTTCCACGCGGAGGGAGATGTCGTCGATGATTCTTTTCCCCTCATTGGCATTGCCGGCGTACAGCGCTGCGTTTTGCGGATCTTCTTCCGAGAGGGCCTTTGCTATGACATCCAGCCACCGCCGGGCGTTGGCCGGGTCCAGCCAGGCATGGGGGTCGACACCCTCATAGTGGTGATCGTGCCCGTGGTTGTGGTGATCCTCCTTATGATGGTTTTCTTTGCCATCGGCTTCACCAGCATGGCCGTGGTCGTGCCCCTCGAAGGTGGCTCCTTCGCGGAACGGGTAGGTGGTGGTGCCGGAGATATCCAGCATTTCGATGACCTGCGCGTTCGAGGCGAGGTTTTCCAGGGATTTCTCCATCCAGGGTGTCAGGTCGTCGCCAATCCAGAACACCAGGTCCGCTTCCTGAAGCGCCTCGGCCTCCGAAGGACTCAGGGAATACCCGTGCGGGGATGCCCCCGGCCGGACAAGCAGGTTCGGTTCGCCGGCGCCCGCCATCACCTGGGCCACCAGTGAGTGCAGCGGCGTGATGTCCACCGCCACCTTCGGTACCTCTGCCTCTGCGCTCAACGGGAGCGACAGGGCCACCAGCGCGCGGGTAAACCATTGGGTCTTCCTCATTCTCGTCTTGCCTCTTCGTTTGGTTGTCCGTTAATGTTATGTTATAACATATTAAACGTGCCAGGTAGACGACAATGACACTGATCACCACCAGGAACATGGCGATTGGCTTTGGCGGGCCTGCCCTGCTGCGGGATATCGACCTGGATATCCGGCGGGGCGAGATCCTTGCCTTGCTGGGCCCGAACGGTTCCGGCAAGACAACGCTCCTGCGCACCCTGATTGGCGCGCTGCCGCCCTCCGCCGGCGTCATCTCCCGCCGCGACGGGCTTGTCGTCAGCTACGTGCCGCAACGGCTCCACATCGATGAAACCATGCCGATGACCGTCCACCGCTTCCTCCGGCTGCCGGTTCGCCACCACCGCCGGGACCTTGAGCGGGCGCTGGAACGGGCGGGCGTTCCAGCGCTGGGCGCCAGGCAACTGGGGGAGCTGTCCGGTGGCCAGTTCCAGCGGGTGCTGCTTGCCAGGGCCATACTGGAAAAGCCGGACCTGTTACTGCTGGATGAAGCCTCGCAAGGCCTCGACTACGGGGGCACCCGGGATTTCTATCGTCAGATCGAATGGATTCGGCAGGAGATGGATTGCACGATCGTGCTGGTCAGCCACGAACTGAAACTGGTCATGCAATCGGCCAGCCGGGTGATCTGCCTGAATAGAACCATTGTGTGCCAGGGGGCCCCTGAGGAAGTCGCCGCCATGCCTGAATACCGGTCACTGTTCGGCATCGACGAGCCGCAAGAGCCCGCGGCCAGGGCGCCGGTCTATCCCATCACCCCGGAGTACAAGGAAGCCCTGAATGCTCGATGACTTCATGGTCAGGGCGACCCTGGCCGGCATCGGCGTTGCCATTGCCGCCGCACCACTCGGCTGCTTTATCGTGTGGCGGCGAATGGCCTACTTCGGTGACGCCACGGCCCACGCGGCGGTGCTGGGTGTGGCCCTGTCGCTGACCCTGTCCACGCCCATTTTCGCCGGCGTGCTGGTGGTGTCCCTGTTGATGGCACTGATCGTGACCCTGCTGAGCGGCCGTGGCTACGCCATGGATACGTTGCTGGGTGTCATGGCTCATTCCGCCCTCGCCTTCGGGCTGGTGGCGGTATCCTTTCTTTCCGGCATCCGGATAGATCTCATGGCCTATCTGTTCGGGGATATCCTGTCGGTGGGCAAGGTCGACCTGGCGGTAATCTGGGGCGGAGCCGGGCTGGTGCTGGCACTGATCGGGATGCGCTGGTCCGCGCTGCTGACCGCCACCCTGAACCCGGATCTGGCCCACGCCAGCGGTATCTCGCCGAAACGCGAACAATTGATCCTGACCCTGTCCCTGGCTATTGTGGTCGCCGTGGCAATCAAGGTGGTGGGCGTGCTGCTGATTGCCTCCATGCTGATACTGCCGGCGGCGACCGCCCGCCCCTTCAGCCGCACCCCGGAAGTCATGGCCACCCTGGCGGCTGTGATAGGATGCACGGCGGCTTCGGTCGGCCTGCGTGCTTCCTACGCCCTGGACAGCCCGACCGGGCCGACCATCGTCTGCACCGCCGCGATACTCTTCGGGATATCCGGTCTCCTGCGGTTTCGTCCACGCAGGGTAATGGAAACGGCAGCAAGTACACCACGACAGCATTAAAGGCATGGCAAAAAAACTCTCTCTTTCAGCACATCAGAAGATCCTTCTCCTACTGGGCGTACTGATCCTGGGGGTTGGTGTATCCGGACTGCCGGAGCACGCAGCCGCCCTGTTCGGCAAGCAGGCGGAGATTTCCGACCCGCCCCCTGCCACAACCCAGGAAGCCCCGGAAGAAGCTCTGCCAATCATCCCCCTGGTGAAGGTACCCGAGCCCGACCCCATCGAAACCTACCGCATCCGGGACGGCGACACCCTGAGCGACATCTTTGATGACAGGGAGATACCGGCCAGTGACCTGCACAAGCTGCTGGTGGCCGATGCGGAGTTCCTGTCGCTTGAGACCCTTCATCCCGGCAAAGAGTTGACGTTCGAGTTTGATGAAAACGAGAACCTGGAGAAACTGACGCTGCACCTGGACCCGGCCCGGGAGGTGGTCTTTGACCGTCAACCGGACGGGGAATTTGCCCACCGGCAGATCGAAGCCGAGACCTACTGGTCACATGAGGTACGGTCGGGAACCATTCAGCGGAGCTTCTACTACTCCGGCATGGAAGCGGGAATGAGTGAACGACAGGTGGACGAACTTGGCCGGTTGCTGAAGAAGAAGATCGACTTCCGGCGGGAAATCCGGAAGGGCGATCCGTTCTCGGTGCTGATCGCCAATGAAATGACCGGAGATCAGAGAACCGGACGTTACCGCATCGAGGCGGTCACGCTGTCAGCCGGTGGACACGAGACCAATGCCTTCCTCTATACCGACGGAAACTACTACGATGACAGGGGCGAAAGCATCCTGCCGGCCTTCCGGCGCTGGCCCACGTCCAGGCACTACCGGGTGAGCTCCCCGTTCGATCCCGGCCGCCTGCACCCCATTACGGGCAGGGTATCGCCCCACAACGGGGTCGATCTTGCCACGCCGGTCGGCACGACGGTCCTAAGCACCGGTGACGGCGTGGTCACCCGCGTCGGCGACCATCCCTACGCCGGCAAGTACGTCGATATCCGTCACAATGGGTCGCTATCCACACGCTACCTGCACCTGAGCCGGGTACTGGTCAACAAGGGGCAACGGATCAAGCGTGGCCAGGAGATCGCGCGGTCCGGGAACACCGGGCGCTCCACGGGGCCCCACCTGCATTTCGAGTTCCGCGTCGACGGGCGCCCGGTCGATCCGATGACCGCCGATATTCCCACCGCTGCCCAGGTGCCCGACGACGCCATTGAGGCATTCGATGCCCTGGTGCGGAAACGTATGGCGCTTATGCAGGCCCCCGAATCTTCCGATCCCCCCATGATTCACGCGCAATCCGTGGAAATGAACGGCAGTGGCGAAAGCTAGTATGCCACCGTACCCTAAACCGATAGCTGACTGGCCCCGGATTGCCTGCGCCTGGCCAGACGCCAGGCAATAAAGAGGGCCAGCAGGATAAAGCCGCAGGCAATCGGCCGGCCCAGCAGGAAGGTGACGTTGCCGTCGGCCAGCAGCACCGTCTGGCGTACGTTCAGTTCGAACATCGGCCCCAGCACGAAGCCGATGATGAAGGTCACGAACGAGAAGTCCAGGATACGCATCAGAAAGCCCAGGACCGCGAAGCCCACCAGCAGCCAGGCGCTGAACAGGTTGGTGGCCACCAGGATGCCGGTGACACACAACAGCACCACGCAGGGCAGTACCAGCACCAGGGGCAGCTGCACCACCTTCGAGAACAGCTTCATGCTGAACAGGCCGATGACCAGGTTCCAGAAGGTACCCACCATCATGGCGCCAAACAGCGCATACACCAGCCTGGGCTGCTCGGAGAATAACTGTGGGCCCGGTGAGATGCCGTGGATGATGAAGGCGCCGAGGATAAGGGCCGCCGCCACGTTCCCCGGAATACCCAGGGACAGCAGCGGGATGAAGTTGGCACCGACTACGGCGGTATTGGCCGCCTCGGTTGCCGCCACGCCCCGGATATCGCCCTTGCCGAAGGACTCCGGATCCTTGGCGGCCCGTTTCGCGGAGGCATAGCCCAGAAAGGCGGCTGCTGAGGACCCCAGTCCCGGAATCGCCCCGATGATGGTGCCGATGGCCGAGGACCGCAGGATGGTGGGCGCCACATGACGATAGTCCTGCCAGCCAAATCGATTGGCCTCCCGACTGCCCAGGCCCGCCACCTGGGTGTCACCGTGAACATCATCCCGGTGGAATACCATCTGTCGGAAGATCTCCCCCAGCGCCAGCACCCCGATGCCAACAGCGCTGATGGACAGGCCATCCATCAGTTCCGGGACACCGAAAGTCAGACGGCCGCCGGCGGTTTCCGGATCGGTTCCCACCAGGCTGAACAACACCCCCAGGAAGGCCGCAATCAGCCCCTTGACGATGGAGTCACCGACAAGACCACCAACCACCACCAGCGCCACCAGGATAACCGCAGCCATTTCAGCCGGTCCCATCTGTAGGGCCACGATCGACAGGGGCGCCGCCACCAGGAACAGGACCATGTCACTGAGGGCGTCCCCGGTTACCGAGGAAACGTGGGCGGTTCGCAAGGCCTTCAGCGCCCTGCCCTTTTTCGCCATGGGGTAACCGTCAAAGGCCGTGGCGGTGGCCTCGGGCGAACCCGGCGTGTTCATCAGGATGGAGGAGACGGCACCGCCGAGGGTACCGCCCTTGTTGATCCCCACCAGGAAACCGATGGCCGTCACCGGGCTCAGGTAGAAGGTAAAGGGAATAGCGATGGTGACCGCGGTGAGCGCTCCCACTCCCGGTGCTGCTGCAAATATCTGCCCAATCAGGACACCGGCGGCAATGTACAGGAAGTTCGTGACTGTCAGCGCGTCGGACAGCCCCAGCAGAATGTCATTAATCATAATGGATTAACCCGGCAGCGGTGTCTCAAGGAGTTTTTCGAACAGCAGCCACAGGAACAGCGGCCAGCACACGGCGGTTGGAATGATCCAGTGTGGCCGTCGCTCTCCCATGGCGATCATGAAGGCAGCCATCATCAGCATGGATCCCGGCAGGTAACCCCAGACCGTCATCGCCAGCAGCCCGCCACCCAACAGGACCGTCAGCAGGAGCAGGCGGCCTGAGGATTTCAGGCTCAGGGGAGACCGCGAGCTGGCATCGCCCTTCCCAAGGACACGGGACAGCACCAGGATCGCCCCCAGCACCGTGATGGCCACGGAACAGATGTAGGGGAAAAAGCGCGGGGACAGGCCGAAACCAAAGCCCCCGGACACATGGACCGGTATCAGGTAGAAGGTGGCGATCAGGCCCGCCAGGGTGATCACCACACCGGCCCACAGATCAACGTTGCGCACTGTCATGGCGATTGAACCCCGTGAATGCTGATGAGCGGGTTCCAGCAGGTCTACTGGAACTGTTTCCGGTATTTGTCGGCATTAGCCTGGATGAAACCTTCAAGTTCCTCCGGCTCAAGGACCACATTGGGGAAGCCCATGCGTTTCTCGGCAAGCTCGGCCACTTCCTCTGATGACGCAGCCGCCTGCAGGGCCGTGGTCAGTTTGCGGAAAACCGGCTCCGGAATGCCCTTGGGCGCGGCAAACATGAAGTAGGAGGTGTAGGAGTTGTCGTAGCCGATTTCCCGGATGGTGGGCACCTCCGGTGAGGCCGTCAGCCGCTCCTCGTTGAGGGCGGCGATGACCTGGATCTTGCCATCGTTCAGGAAGGCCTGATGTACCCCCGCACTCCAGGCGATATCCACATGGCCGCCAATCAGGCTGTTCATGATTTCCAGGCCACCGCGCATGGGAATAATACGGATATCGATATCTTCCTTTTTCGCCACCTCGTTAATGAACAACCGGGTGATGGGAGAAATCGAGGCGTAGGTCAGGCCATTCTCCTTGCCATAGGCAATCATCTCGTCCCAGGAGGAGAACGGCGCGTCACCGCTGGCCACCAGGGCGCTCTGCAGCTGGGTGACGGTAGTGAGGTAGTCAAAATCAGCGGTGGTGTATGCAAGGTCGCCAAACCAGGGCATGGCGTCAAACGAGGAATTCGCCGCCAGCCCGAAGGTATACCCGTCGGGGTCTTCGTTCTTCAGGCTGGTGGCCATGACCACGCCGCCGCCACCGGCCATATTGCGGACCACCACCGGCTGGCCAAGCTCTTCTTCCATCTTTTTGGCGACCAGGCGGCTCAGGGTATCCGCACCGCCGCCAGCGCCAAAGCCCACCATCAGTGTCAGGGGCTTGGTGGGCCATTCCTCCGCAGAGGATAAAGCCGGAAACAGGCTCAGTGCGAGGGTGGCCGTCAGGGCCATCAGGAAGCGGGCGGGCAGCCCGCCCAGGGTCAGGACATTCATGACGAAATACCTCTGGATTGCTTTATTGTTGGAGTCAGGCAAACGATATCGGCGCAACAGGATAAAATAAAATACTATTTCAGAATGCCAGTGATCTGATTTCGTGATACCAGACTCTCAGGACTCCGGGCCGATCAGCTCGCCTTCCCAATCCCCCATACGTACTGCGTCGTGCATGATCCCCAACAGCACATCCCGGACGCATTCCGCCGGTCGTGATAGTGGTCGGTGCTTCGGCCAGGCCAGGGACACCGTGCGGGTGACCTCCGGTTCCACGATCCGGCGGGCAAAGTACTCCCGGGACAGACCATGGCGACCTCCCGCGTGGATCACGTTGGAAATGGTGCAGGCCATGCCGAAATCAATCAGCCCCCGCAGGGTGCGGGGCGAGTTCTGGCTCATGCGCAGGTTCAGGGACGCGCCGATAGCCAGCACCTGATCGTCGAGCACGCGGCGCATGCTGAGCTGCCGGTCACCGAGCACCAGCGGCGCCTGGACCGCTTCCGCCAGCGCAATGGGATCGTCGGAGCACTCCGGCCGGCTACGCTGCCCGAACAGGCAGAAATACTCCTGCAACACGGGGATAGCCTCGGCGTTCTCCAGTTCCGCCGCGTTGGGCACCACACCGATCTCGACCGTGCCGGTATCGATCACGTTGCCCGTCACCGAACTCAGGCCCTCGACAATCTGGATGTGCACCCGGGGGTAGGCCTGCTCGATGGCGAAGATCAGTCGCGGGGCGAGGTAATGGGCCATGGTGAAGGGCAGGGCCACGGACACCTCCCCCGCCGGCTCGTTGTTGAGGGAGGCCTTGATGTCGTTCCTGGCGATCTCCGCGTTCTTCAGTATCAGCAGGGCGTGACTGAGCAGGCGCTTGCCGGTGGGGGTGATTTCCACACCCCGACGGCTGCGCTTGAACAGTTCCGCCTCGAACTCCTGTTCAAGGGCCAGAATGTGCTGGCTCAGGGCCGGCTGGACGATGTTCAGCTTCTCGGCGGCGGCGGAGAAACTGCCCTCCTCCCATACCGTCACCAGGGACCGGAGATGTTTGAAGTTCATGGCTTGCATCCACGTTAACGGCGCCCGGCGAACCCGTTCAGGCCCGCCGGGCCGCCCTCATTCGGGCAACTTGGCCGGGGTGACAATATTGAAGCGCCCCGAGAAACGATCCAGGGACGACAACAGCAGCATCAGCCGGCTGCCATCACCCTGCACCCTGATATCCCCGCTCTGCAGGGCCTCCTGCACCGCGCCGGGTTTGCTGCCGATCAGCGGCAGCAACGTCTGTATCGTGGTCACTTCCACATCCGGCTGCTCGAACCGGTCATCCTGCCGGTGGGTCAGCACCCCATTGCGGAGCGTCAGCGCGTAGCAGGTGCCGGTATCGGAGAAACGCCAGTTGATGGCCACCTCCTGGCCCGCCACCTTGCCGGCATCCAGGCGCACCGCCAGCACATCGAAAAACTGGGACGGGGTGATGGCCTTGATCAGGTCATGGGGCACACCACCTGCACTGCGGGTCTCACGGACGCCGTTGCGGAGCTCCATGGCCCCGGTCAGGTAGGCATTACGCCAGGTGGTATTCTCACACTGGTAACCGAGCTGTTCCAGCGCATCCGCCTGCAATTGCCGGGCGGCCTGGTTGTCCGGGTCGGCGAATACCACCTTGTTGACGATCTCCGCCACCCAGCGGAAATCCCCTTTATCGAACGACGCCTGCGCCCTTTCCAGCACCCGTTCGGCACCACCCATCCAGTCCACATGACGGCGGGCGGACTCCACGGTGGGCAATGGATTCAGGTTAGCGGGGTTGGCGTCATAGAAGCCCATGTAGCGCTGGTAGACCGCCCGCACGTTATGGCTGACAGAGCCGTAGTAGTCCCGGCTGTACCACCGTTGCGCCACCGGATCGGGCAGCTTGCGCAGGTGGTCGGCGATGTCCAGCGGCGTCAGGCCGTGGTTGAGCAGGCGCAGGGTCTCGTCGTTGAGGAACGCGTACATGTCCCGCTGGTCTTCCAGGAAGGTGCGGATATTGTCCTGCCCCCAGGTGGGCCAGTGGTGCTGGGCGAACAGCACATCGGAGCGGTCGCCATAGCGGGCCAGGGTCTCCCCCAGGTAGTAGGACCAGATCCTGGGATCCCTCACCTGCGCCCCGCGGATGGTGAGGATATTGTGCTGGCAGCGGCAGGCATTCTCGGCCACACACAGCGCCCGCAGCGACGGGAAGTACAGGTTCATCTCCGCCGGTGCCTCGGTTCCGGGCGTCAGCTGGAGCTCCATTTCCAGTCCGTCGATCACCCGGGTTTCGATGGATTTGCTGACCAGGTCGGTGGGGGCTATCAGTGTGACGGTTCCCCGGGAGGTGGCCTTGCCCAGGCCAGCATCCACCTGGCCCTTCGGGCCCTTGGGCAGCAGTCCGCCATACATGTATTGCGCCCGTCGGCCCATGGCCGGTCCGGCCATGATATTCTCGCTCACCGCCTCTTCCATGAAACCGTCCGGCGCCAGGATGGACACTTTGCCCGCTTTGACATCGGCCTCATCCACCACGCCTTTCACGCCACCAAAATGGTCCACATGGCAGTGGGTGTAGATCACCGACACCACCGGCTTGCGGGGGCGATGCTGGAAATACAGGTCCATCCCGGCACTCGCCACTTCCGTCGACACCAGCGGGTCCATAACGATGAGCCCGGTGTCGCCCTCAATAATGTTCATGTTGGACAGGTCGAAGCCGCGAATCTGGTAGATGCGGTCGGTGACCCTGAACAGACCGGCAATGTTGTTGAGCCGTGCCAGGCGCCAGAGGCTGGGATGAACGGTCAGCGGTGCCTGCTCCGTCTGCTGGAACTCGTAGGCACGGAAATCCCAGGCGATCTTGCCATTGTCCCGTTCGACGGCATCCAGGTGGGGCCTGGCAACCAGCCCCCGCCAGGCGTCCTCGAAATCGGCGTCGTCTTCGAAGGGCATGGATTGCAGGCAGGCCTGGTGCTTGCGGATGGTTTCCGGTTCGGCATCCCGGGATTCAAAACCGGAGTCTGCCGCAGGGCTTGGACGGGTCACGATGGTACTTCTCCTGAGGGTTCTTGTTGAGCCAGCGGGGCGGAACCTTGCCAGAACTGCTCCCCGGTGGCCGGAATGAAAACGGATTGCAGGGTGCGGACCAGCACATCGCCGATCCGGTGCAGCTCTTCCTCACTGACCCGGAACGACGGCATCATCACGCTCAGCACACCACAGACGGCGCCAGCGGCATCCCGCACCGGCGAGGCCACGGCGGCGGCGCCTTCGGCCCGCTCGCCGACCGAGGTGGCGTAACGCTGTTTGCGAACCTGATCCAGCTCGGCATCCAGCCGGCGGATCCGATCCTCATCGAAACCGGAATCACTCTGGCCCAGGCGGTGGAAAACCCGTGCCCGCTGTTCGGACGACACAAAGGCCAGCTCCGCCTTGCCAGCGGCGCCCAGGTGCAGGGGAAAACGTTCACCCACCTCCATCACGTAGCGAATGGGCTTGCGGCTCGGCTGGACGGCGGTCAGCACGTGTTCGTCGCCAATGCGCTTGAACAGCGAGACGGTTTCACCGGTTTCCACCCCCAGGCGCTCCATCACCGGAATCAACTGGGTGGTCAGGTCATTTTCCGCCAGCAGCGGACGGACAAACTCCAGCACCTTGGCGGACATCCGCCAGCGCTCCATGCCGAGACGATTGATCTCGACAATGGCCCGTTCCATCAGCGGCTCCAGCAGTCCTTCGATCACCGCCGGTTCAAAGCCGGTCTTCGTGGCCAGCTCACTCAGCGATGCCCCCCGGGAACCACTGCCCCCAACGCCCCGCAGGAGCGTCATCAGCCGCAGCACGGTTTCACGTGTGGATGCGCGCCCCGCCAGGCTATAGCGCTTGTCACTGTCCCGGCGATAGACGTATTTCCGCTCTTCCAGGGTCTGCAGAATCCTGAACACAATGGGAGTAGACTCCCCCATTTCACGGGCCAGTTCCGTCAGTGACAGCGGTTCCCGGGCCGCCTCGATACGCTCAAGAACGTCCAGCCCCCTGGAGAGGGTTCGCAGTTGGTTTTTGGGCTCCGACATGATTACAATCTCCGAAATCGTTTTCTATATTCGTAATTTTTTTGGGCGGGTGTCAACCGGTCGTTCACCAGAAAATGATCGCCACGCCCCCAACCCGACGCCACGACACCGGAGCTGACATGAACTGGACGTCACCGATCCTCGCGCGATTAAACCGGCTGCTGCCTTTCCTGGGCTGGGGCAGGCCATCGCGACAGCAGCTCCGGGCCGATGCCATTGCCGGTATCACCGTGGGCCTGGTGCTGATCCCCCAGGCCCTGGCCTACGCCCAGCTTGCCGGCATGCCGCCGGTTACCGGGCTCTATGCCGCTCTGCTACCGGGGATTGTCGGTGCCCTGTTCGGTTCGTCGTCCCTGTTGGCAGTAGGGCCAGTGGCGCTGACCAGCCTGCTGACCTTCGCGGCTCTGCAGCCTCTGGCCGAAGCCGGATCCGCCCAGTGGGTGGCCATGGCGGTGTGGCTGGCGATCTATTCCGGGCTGATGCAACTGGCCATGGGGGCCTTCCGGATGGGAGTGATCGCCAACCTGGTGTCGAACCCCGTGGTGCAGGGGTTTATCAACGCCGCCGCCATCATCATTATCGTGTCCCAGCTTCCCGCCCTGCTGGGATTCGGGGCGGGCGATGGCGGCTGGATCGCCCGGCTTGAGCACCAGTGGCAGTCCAACACCCCGGCACTGCTGGCAACCGCGGGCTTTGGCCTGGGCACCATGGTGTTCCTTGAGCTGTTCAAGCGTCTGTCACCCCGGCTGCCTGCGGTCATGATTGCCTGCCTGATCGGTATCGCAGTAAGTCTGTTGGCGGGGTTCGATGCGCTGGGGGGCGCCGTGATAGGCCATATCGGCGGCGGCCTGCCGGATCTCTCACTTCCCTTCACGCTGACCATGGACCAGCATCTGGCCCTGCTGGTGCCGGCCGCCATCATTGCGCTGATCAGCTTTACCGAAGCCATGTCCAGTTGCCGCACCATGTCCCGGATGACCGGCGAACCCTGGGACCGGAACCAGGAACTGATCGGCCAGGGGCTGGCCAAGATGGTCAGCGGGCTGAGCGGTGCCTTCCCGGTCAGTGGGTCCTTCTCCCGCACGGCCCTGAACGCCTACAGCGGCGCCCGCACCGCCTGGTCCACGATCGCCGCCTCACTGGTGGTGATGGTGGCCCTGTTCGGCTTCACCGGCATGCTCTACCACCTGCCCACGGCGGTGCTGGCCGCCATCATCATCGTGCCGGTGTTGCGGCTGATTGATATCCGCTCACTGCTCAGGCTGTGCCGGGACAACCCCAAGGATGGTGCCGTGGCGCTGGTGACCCTGGTGGTCACCCTGGCCACAGTGCCCAACCTGTACTGGGGAATACTGGCGGGGCTGGGGGCCTCGCTGCTGGCGTTCCTCCACCACCATGCCGCGCCGCGAATCATCGAGCTGGGCGTGCACGACACCGGCAGCTTCCGGGACCGCAGGCTCTACCGGCTACCACCGATCGCCGAGGGCGTTCTGGGAGTGCGCATGGACGCTTCCCTCACCTACCTGACCGCCCCCATGCTGGAGCGCTATATCCGTAAACGGGTGGGCGCCGACCCGGACCTGCGGCAGGTGCTGATCTCCGCGTCGTCGCTGAACCAGATCGACGCCACCGGCCTCGATACCCTCCGGGATATCTGGTCCATGCTGGAGTCCCGGGGCATCCAACTCTGCCTGTCCGGCCCCAAACTGCCAGTGCGGGAGGCGCTGGCGCGATCAGGCCTGGAGCAGCTGATCGGTCCCGATAACATCTTTGCCACCGATGCCCGGGCCATTGAGGTTCTGACTCGCGGTTAGAGTCCGAACCGGGATTTTAAATCATTTTTTATGATACCTGATCAACAAAAATAATATTTTTCTTGATCTCCTGCGATCGGCATCATCTGGGCACGACTCAGTGAAACGCCGAAACCAAGGAGACAACAATGAATCTCGGTCGATTTGTCAGTCGCAGCGCCCGCTATTGGTCGGACGCGCCTGCCGTTGCCGATTCCCGTGGCTCGATCACCTATTCCGAGCTGGACCAACGCTCAAGCCGGCTGGCCAATGCCCTGCTGGGACTCGGGCTCGAGCCCGGTGACCGGGTTGCCATGTACTCCGTCAACCGCAAGGAACTGGTGGAGATCGAGGTGGCCCTCTACAAGGCCGGTCTGGTCAAGGCGCCCCTGAACGCCCGCCTGTCCCTGGAAGAAGCTACCCATGTGCTCGAGGACGCCGACGCCCGTGTCCTGATTGTGGGCCCCGAGCATGCCGAAGCCATTCTCGACCAACAGGACTCCCTGCCCGCCATCGAACACATCGTCGTTATCGGTCAATCCGGCGACGAGCACTATGAGGGTCTGCTGGCCAAGGGCTCGGCGGTTTCTCCGGATATCGAGCTGGCCCCGGACGCCCCGGCAGTGCTCCATTACACCTCCGGCTCCTCCGGACGCCTCAAGGCCGCAGTACAGACCTTCGGCAACCGCATGGCCCTGTTGCGCAAATCCCTGATGCTGCCGGAAGCCCGCAGCAATGGGATTGAGAAAGTCGCCCACGTGGGGCCGGTCACCCATGCCAGTGGCATGCAGGTCATGCCGGTGCTGTTCAACGGCGGCTGCAACTACCTGATCGACCGGTTTGATATCGACTCACTACTGGCGACCATCGAGCGGGAGAAGATCACCCGGTTCTTTGCCGTGCCCACCATGATCTACCGCCTGCTGGACGCCTACCAGGGCGGCAAGTACGACCTGTCGAGCCTCAACCGCATCACCTACGGCGCCGCCCCCATGGCACCGGCCCGCCTGCGCGAGGCCATGGACGCCTTCGGCCCCATATTCATGCAGGGCTATGGCGCCGGTGAGACCACCTCAACCATCACCACCCTGCTCACCTCGGACCATGTCCGTGGCCTCGCCGACAAGCCGGAACTGCTGGCGTCCTGTGGCCGGGCGTTCGGTGAGTCCGACGTGATCATCGCCGACGACGACGGCAATCCGGTGGCCAAAGGCGAGCCGGGGGAAATCCTGGTACGCGGACCCGACGTCATGAAGGGCTACTGGCGGGCGCCGGACCTGACGGAGGAAGTGCTGAAGGATGGCTGGTACCACACCGGCGATGTGGCCACCGCGGACGAGGAAGGCTTCTTCTACATTATCGACCGCAAGAAGGACATGATCATTTCCGGCGGCTTCAACGTGTACCCGGCAGAGGTGGAGTCCGTGCTGTTCGACCACCCGGCAGTCTCCGAATGCTGCGTGGTGGGCGTGCCCGACAAGGAATGGGGCGAGAGCATCATGGCCCTGGTGGTCGCCAAACCGGGGGTTTCCGTCTCGGAAGACGAGCTGGGCACCTTCTGCGCTGATCGCCTGGCCCGATTCAAGAAGCCCCGGATCATCCGCTTTACCGAAGAGCTGCCCAAGAACCCCAACGGCAAGGTCGCCCGCCGCATGGTCAGGGAGAAGTACTGGCAGCAACAGGACCGTCAGGTCGGCTAATCACGGAGGCATCCCATGTTTATGACGTTTACCGGAAGCGAAAACGGCGAACAGGTACGCCGCGAAGCCCTGGCGTTTATCGAGGACTACCTGAAACCCCTGGAACGGGAACATGGCATTACCCACGAATCCGAGGTACCCATGGATCTGTTGCGCCAGATCTGGAAAGACTCCCGCGAAGCGGGGCTTTATGGCGCGCAACTGCCGGAGAAACTCGGCGGCCGGGGCCTGACCATCTACGACCAGTGCCTTCTGAAGGAAGACATCGTGTCGGCGGGCGCCGTACTCGGCGGCCATGTACTGGGGGAACTGGGGGGGCCGCCCCGGGTGGGGCACCTGTTCCAGTTTGCCAGTGAAGCGCAACTGGAGTCCCACTTCCTGCCGGTGATCCGGGCCGAACGTACCTGCTGCTTTGCCCTCACCGAACCCAACGCGGGCTCCGACGCCAGCCGGCTGGCCACCCAGGCGGTGAAGGATGGCGATGACTACATCCTCAACGGCCACAAGCGCTATATCTCCGGCGCGCCCTATTCGGATTTCGCCATCCTGATGGCGGTCACCGATCCGGACGCGGGCGCCAAGGGCGTGACCGCCTTCCTGGTGGACTTCAGCATGCCGGGCGTGTCCCTCAACAGTGACTACCTGCCGATCTCCGGCCAGCGCAGCCATGCCGACATTATCCTTGAGAACGTGCGGGTACCGGCCAGTCACATTGTCGGCGGACTGGGTCGCGGCTTCCTGCTGGGCATGTCCCGCATCAACGTCAACCGCCTGCTGCACTGCCCCACGATGCTGGGTCTGGCACGACAGGCACTGATGGAAGCGGCCACCTATGCCAGCGGCCGGGAGCAGTTCGGCACACCCATCGCCAGCTTCCAGGCCATCCAGCACATGCTGGCGGATATGGCCACGGAACTGCATGCGGCCCGCAGCATGATGCTGGATGTTGCCTCACGGCTCGACCGGGGCGAAGACACCCGGGAGGCCTCCGCCATGTGCAAGCTGTTCGCCTCCGAGCGCGCCTTCCAGATCGCCGACCGGGCGCTCCAGATCCATGGCGGTGTGGGCCTGATGAAAGGTAGCAAGGTTGAGTTTATCTTCCGCGCCCTGCGCATGTTCCGCATCGTCACCGGCACCAGCGAGATCCAGCGCAACACCATTGCCAAGGGGATGCTTAAGGAGCTGACCGGCAAGCAATAACCCGCTCTTCCCAACCCAACAACAAGTACCCCGGGGCCAGACGTGGCCTGGCCCCGGTCGGGCATCTTTTGCCCGGAAAAGAACGCCACGACATCAACAACAAGCACAACGGAGTAACCATGAAGCTACCTGTGACCAGACCCGCACTGAGCCTGCTGACCCTCGCGTGCAGCGGATTGATACTCGGCAACGCCCATGCCCAGACTCCCGATGACCTCCAGCAACTGAGGCAGCAGACCCAGGAACTGCAATCCCGGATCGAGGAACTGGAGGCGCAACGGAACAACCAGGCCAATGAAGCCCCCTCATCCGACGACGCATCATTCGAGTCAGCGGTAACGGAGATTGTTGAGGCGGTGCGCCCCGTGGAAATCTACGGCAACCTGCGCCTGTCCGTGGACTACGGCGAATCCGACGTATCCAGGTCCATGGAGAATGCCGGGCGGGGCCTGTCCTCCGGTGATTTCGGGCTGTCCGCCAACACCACGGTGATCGGCTTCCGCGGCGCCCATGACTTTGAACTGGGCGGCTCACCCTACGCACTGCTGTACCAGGTGGAGCAGAACTTCAACCCCGGCGTCAGCGAAGGGGACACGTTTGCCAACCGGGACACCTTTGGTGGTTTCAAGACACCCTATGGCCGATTCCGTGCCGGCCTTCTGAGTACGCCCTTCAAACTCACCGGGCTCCAGTTCACCAAGCTCACCACCACCGTCGCCGACCCCCACGCCATCCTCGGGGCCAGCTCTACAGCCGGTGGTCGCCTGGACCTTCGTGGCGGCAACTCGATCATGTGGGACCACAGGATCGGGGGCGTAAAACTCCGTCTGCAGTATGGGTTTGACCAGAACCGTGGCAGCTACGGCTCCAACAACGACACGCCGATTGCGGGCACCGAGGGCGTGCTGGACGACAACGACAACGACATGTACAGCGCCAGCGTTTCCTGGAAGAAAGGCGGCTTCGACATGGGCGCCGCCTACGTGAATTACACCTCCCTTTATGCGGGAAGCCGGATCGAAGGTTACCGGGCCGGTGCCAAGTACGAGTTTGGCAAAGCCGAGGTCGGGGGCATCTACGAGAACATCAAGGCCGACGATTACACGCCGCTGGACCGGGAGGGCTACGGCGCCTTTGCCACCTATGATGTGCTCCCCAGGCTGTCCGCGACGCTACAGTGGATGCACGCCGACGAGACGGATCTGGGCAACGACGGCGCTGATCAGGGCAGCATCATCCTGGCTTACGGCCTGACCCGACAGATCCAGCTCTACACCGGCTTCAGCAAGACCTTCAACGATGAGAACGCCCGTTACCGTACCGCCGATTATGCCCATGGCGATGTGGTCAATACCGTCCGGGGCGGCAACCCCAGCGCGGCGACCATTGGTATCAACACCCGCTTCTAGAAAGCCCTTTCAGCATCGACCGATTGAGGTGACCTCCTTTGCCCCGCCATGATGCGGGGCTTTTTTGTTCGCAGGCAAAGTGAAAGGTCACTATGACACCTGGCCCTGACTATCCCCGCGAAGCACCACCACCCGACCATCACGTACCGAGGCCTGCACCGGCTGCTGACCCACCAGTACCTCGTAGGGCGACTGCCCCTGCAACACCACGCAGCGGGCAGGCAGACCACTTTCAATGCCGTATTGCGACAGGTCCAGCGCCGCCGCGCCGTTGTCGGTGATCATTTCCAGGCAGTGATCGATACGCTCCATTCCCAGCATGTGGCAGGCATGCAGCCCCACATCCAGGGTCCGTAGCAGGTTGCCGTTGCCCAGCGGGTACCAGGGATCGCGGATCGAGTCCTGTCCAAAGGCGACTGTCAGGCCGGCATCCAGCAGTTCCGGCACCCGGGTGATGCCCCGGCGTTTCGGGTAGGTGTCGAACCGGCCCTGCAGGTGCAGGCTTTCCGTGGGCATGGACAGGAAGCGCAGCCCCGACTTTTTCAGCAATCGGAACAGCCGGCTGCAATAGGCGTCATCGTAGGAACCCATGGCGCAGGTGTGGCTGGCGGTGACGCGGGAGCCGTAATCCAGCCGTAGCGCTTCCGCGGCCAGTACCTCCAGGAACCGGGACTGGGGGTCGTCGATCTCATCGCAGTGCACATCCACCAGGCGGTCGTGCCTGTGGGCCAGCTCCACCAGCCAGCGGACGGATTCCACGCCATAGTCCCGGGTATGCTCGAAGTGCGGGATGCCACCCACCACATCGGCGCCCATCCGCACGGCTTCCTCCATCAGTTCCCGGCCGTTGCGGAACGACCAGATACCCTCCTGGGGGAAGGCGACGATCTGCAGGTCCACCAGGTCCGCCATACGCTCGCGCACCGCCAGCATGGCCTTGAGGGCGGTCAGTTGTGGATCGGTCACATCCACGTGGGTGCGCACGTACTGGATGCCATGGTCGGCGAACAGCTTCAGGGTCTGCTCGGCCCGGTTGATAACGTCTTCTTCGGTGAGCATGGCCTTGCGCTCGGCCCAGCATTCGATGCCCTCGAACAGGGTGCCGCTCTGGTTCCAGCGGGGCTCGCCCGCGGTCATGGCGGCATCCAGGTGGATATGGGGTTCCACAAACGGCGCCACCAACAGGTTGCCCCGGGCATCCAGCGCCTGGCCGGAGGCTTCCATCAAGGCGGTCTGGGGGGTGATTTCACCAAAGACATCGTTGTTGATGGCGATCTGGTGCAGGCCCTCGCGGCCCGGCAGACGGGCATTCACGATGGCATTCAGGGGTTCTTGCATAACCTCTCCGGTTCAGGATGTTGTGGAGCTGTCCGCCCACGTCAGCAAATGGGCCAGCAGTAAGGTTCGGAATTCCGCATGGGTCAGGCCGCCCGTCAGCCCGTGCATGCGGTTGCGTATGGTATTGCGGTGGCAGCCCAGTGCCTGGGCCATGGCCTGCTGGTTACCACCGTGGGTCAGCCAGGCATCCAGCAGGTCGCCGGCCCCGGGCAGGCCGTTGTCCGTTGCTGGCAGGTAGCGGTCCAGAAGCGGGTCCAGCTGGTCGCTGCCAATCCGGTCGGCAATGGCACCGGCCAGGGTATCGGCTGACGCCGGTTGCTCCAGGGCGACAATGGCCCGACTGACAGCTTCGGTCACCCGGACCATGGGCAAGGAATAGGGCTGCTCGAACACCGGGATCGACAACTCGTCCGCCAGCCGGCTCAGTATCGCCGGGAACTGACCGATATAGGCCTCCCCGGTGAGTACCACCATGCCGGCGATGCCGCACTGCCTGCCTTCGTAGAGACATTCCGCCAGATTCTCGGGGCTGCGATGGCGGCTGATACCGGTGACGAACACCAGCTCGCCGCCATCCACCCAGTCACGGAAGGAACGGTTCTCCGCCACATAGGGCCAGCGAATGACGTTCTCCGCCCCGGCCTGCCCGCCCCGCAGCCGAATGGCCTCAAGACCGGGCAGTGTCGGAATGTCCTGGCAGCGGAGCATGGCTCAGGCAGCGCCGGACGTCTGGGTGCGGCGCTGCCGGACCGAGTCGGTGGCCAGCAGCAGGATGGCATAGCTGCCCGCTGCCACCACCACCCCCACGATGGGGGCAATCCAGGGTGAGGTGTAAGCCGCCGCCGAACCAATGGCATAGGCGGCCAGGCCAGGCACGTTGAAGGCCGGGAGGGATACCTGATCCAGTGACGGGTACTCACGCCTGTAGCCCACGAAGTAGCTCGCCATGATAACGCCGCCAATGGGCGGAATGAAGGTGCCCAGCAACACCAGGAAGGGAATCAGCCACTCGTACATGCCCAGCACCGCCAGCACGGTACCGATGGCCGCGCCACCGACAGTGACCAGCTTGCGGCGGCGGGTGCGCAACAGGTTGCAGCCGGCCACGGCAAAGTTGTAGACGGTGTTGTCCTGGGTGGTCCACAGGTTCAGGAACAGCATCAGGATGCCCAGTGTGGCCAGCCCCTGGGCCACCATGATGTCGACAATGTCCGCCTGCTGGTACACCAGTGCACCGAACGCGCCGATCAGGGTCATCAGGCCATTGCCCAGGAAGAACGCCAACAGCGTGGCAATGACGGCGGTCTTGCCGGAGCGGGCAAACCGGGTCCAGTTGGTGGCCTGGGTACCGCCGCTGACAAAGGTGCCGAACACCAGGGTGATGGCAGCGGCCACGGTCATGTCCTCACTCGGGGTAATGGACATCAGCCCGGCCAGACCACCTGCATCGGACCCGGCGATAGTCATGCTCACCGCCACCAGTACGATCATGGCGGGTACCGCAAAACGCGAGAGCCATTCCAGCCCCCGGTAGCCGATAAAGGCGGTGACACAGAAGCCGAACCCGAACACCACCATCAGCGGCTTGGCCCAGTCCTCCGGCAGGCCGGTCAGTTTCACCAGCAGGATCGCCATGGTCGCCGTACCCCAGGCGTACCAGCCAATCTGGGTAAACCCGAGGATCACATCCGACAGCTTGCTGCCGATTTCGCCAAAGGTGAAGCGGCTCATCAGTGCGGTGTTGAGACCGCTGCGGGCGGCGATGTAGCCAAGGATGGCTGCGTAGATGCCCAGCAGCAGGTTACCGGCGCCGAGTACCAGCAGCATGGTGGGAAAGTCGAAAGCCACACCAACGCTGCCGCCCGCCCACATGGTGGCGGTAAAGAAGGTAAAGCCAAGCAGGACAAAGCCCATGGACCACAGGCTCTTGCGCTGGTCCAGGGGAACGGGGCTAAGCGGGTAGTCCTGCTCCTGGGGTGAGGGTTGTGAGGTCATTGCCATCTCCTGTCGTGAACATGTACACGGCGGTTCGCAATGTTTATGCCATAGCACCCCAGACAGGTTTGGCATGCCCCCGGCCGCACGAAGAGCTGTGCATACTGCACAATCACAAACCGTCAGATTAGGCCATCACACACTTTTTGCATGATTCCGGGGCAATTTCGGGTGATGGTTTCCAGTTTGGTGCACAGGCGCGCGGATCAGAATGCCAGACAACGGGCTGATGGGCGAGCGGGACAGGCAGGAAAAGCCTGCTGGTGGCGGGAACCACCAGCGGCGGACGTGGAGAATGGATCAGTGGACAGCGGATCGCAGTCTGCGGGCCGCCGACACCACGTTGGTCAGGGCCGGCACCACTTCCTCCCACTGGCGGGTCTTCAGGCCACAATCCGGGTTGATCCAGAGCCGGTCACGGGGGATGCGCTCGGCGGCCCTGGTCATCAGGGTGATGATGTGATCCTCCGCCGGGATGTTCGGCGAGTGGATGTCATAGACTCCAGGGCCAATCTCGTTGGGGTACTCGAACCGCTCGAACACATCCAGCAGTTCCATATCGGACCGGGACGTTTCGATGGTGATGACATCGGCATCCATCCTCGCAATGGATTCGATGATGTCGTTGAACTCCGAATAGCACATATGGGTGTGGATCTGGGTTTCGTCCTTCACGCCGTTGGCGCTGATCCGGAAGGCGCCCACCGCCCAGTCCAGGTAGTTTTCCCACTCCGAACACCTCAGCGGCAGGCCCTCCCGCAGGGCGGCCTCGTCGATCTGGATGATGTTCACGCCGGCGGCTTCCAGGTCCAGCACCTCCTGGCGTATCGCCAGGGCCAGTTGCCGGCAGCTCTCGCTACGGGGCTGGTCATCACGGACAAAGGACCAGTTGAGGATGGTCACCGGGCCGGTCAGCATGCCTTTCATGGGTTTGTCGGTGAGGGACTGGGCGTATCGGATCCATTCCACGGTCATGGCCTTCGGGCGGCTGATATCGCCAAACAGGATCGGCGGTTTCACACAGCGGGAGCCGTAGGACTGTACCCAGCCAAACCGGCTGAACACATAGCCCTCCAGCTGTTCGCCGAAATACTCCACCATGTCGTTGCGCTCGGCCTCGCCGTGGACCAGCACGTCCAGGCCCAGGGCTTCCTGTTCCCGCACGGCCCGTTCAATCTCCGCCTTCATGCGGGCTTCATACTCAACGGCATCAATTTCACCCTTTTTGAAGGCCAGGCGGTCCCTGCGGATGTCCTGGGTCTGGGGGAAGGAGCCGATGGTGGTGGTCGGGTACAGGGGCAGTTTCAGGTATTCGGACTGCTTTCGTGCACGCTCCGCATAGGGGCTGCGGCGCTGCTCCAGTTCCGGCGTAATCCGGCTGACCGCGTCCTTCACCGCCGGGTTATGGACCCGGGTGGAGCGATTGCGACGGTCCACGGACGCCTGGTTGTCGGCCAGCGCCCCGGCCACCGATTCACGCCCCTGGTTGAGGGCCTGGCCCAGCACCACCAGTTCATCCAGCTTCTGGGTAGCAAAGGCCAGCCAGTCGCGGATCTCGCCATCCATGCTGACCTCACTGTCCAGGTCCACCGGCACATGCAGCAGTGAGCAGGATGGCGCGATCCACAGCCGGTCGCCCAGCTTCTCCGCGATCGGCTCCAGCCAGTCGAGAGTGGCGTTCAGATCAGTCTTCCAGATGTTGCGACCGTTGATGGCGCCTACCGACAGCACCTTGTGGGTGGGCAGCCAGTCCACCACCTGGGCCACCTCCTCCCGGCCACGTACCGCATCCACATGCAGCCCCGCCACCGGCAGGTTGCAGGCCTGGTGCAGGTTTTCCTTCAGGGTACCGAAGTAGGTGGCCAGCAGCAGTTTGGGGCGGTTGGCCTTGAGGATGTGGTAGGCGCTCTCCAGGGCCTGCTTCCAGTCGCTGTCCAGTTCCGTGACCAGCACCGGTTCGTCAATCTGTACCCACTCGGCACCGGCCTCCGCCAGCGTTTCCAGCAACTGGCTGTACACCGGCAGCAGTTTTGGCAACAGGTCCAGGCGATGGGAGTTGTCCTTCTCCTTGCTCAGCCACAGGTAGGTCACCGGGCCGATGATCACCGGCTTGCCATTGACACCCTGCGCCCGGGCCTCTTCCAGTTGCCCCAGCAGGCGCTCCGGGTTCAGGGAGAAGTCGGTATCCGCCGTCACCTCCGGTACGATGTAGTGGTAGTTGGTGTCGAACCACTTGGTCATCTCGCCGGCATGCACGCCGCAGCCACAATCCTGGGCGGAGCGACCACGGGCCACGCGGAAATAGTTATCCAGCCCGGCGCCATCCAGTGCCGCCACCCGCTCGGGGATATGGCCCAGGGTAAAGCTCATGTCCAGCACCTGGTCATAGAGGGAGAAGTCCCCCACCGGCAGCAGGTCCAGGTTTTTCTGCAGGCGCCAGTTGGTGGCACGCAGCCGGCTGGCCACATCCAGCAGATCCTCTGCCGAGGCCTGGCCTTTCCAGTAACCCTCAAGGGCGAATTTCAGTTCACGTTTCGCGCCGATGCGCGGAAATCCAAGGTTATGTATCAGTGCCATGCGTGTTCCTCCCGATGATTGGTGGCCAGCCTAACCAAAAACACCCATGACGAATAATGGTATGATTTCATCCATCAATGACTAGAATTCATGGATTAACCAATGATTGAACGCATCCACCTGCGCATCCTCCGGGAGATCGAACGCCAGGGCTCCCTCACCGCCGCCGCGGACAGCCTGCACCTGACCCAGTCGGCCCTGAGCCACACCATCAAGAAGCTGGAACGCCAGGTGGGCACGCCCCTGTGGACCCGGGACGGTCGCCGCCTCCAACTGACCCAGGCCGGCCACTACCTGTTGCGGGAGGCCCGGCGGGTGCTGCCGCAACTGGAACGGATGGATGAGGTGCTGGAGCAGTATGCGTCAGGGGAAAAGGGCACTCTGCGCATCGGGATGGAGTGCCACCCCTGCTACCAGTGGCTGCTGAAGGTGGTGGAACCCTTCCTGGCCCGGTGGCCGGGGGTGGATGTGGACGTAAAGCAGGAATTCCAGTTCGGTGGCGTTGCGGCCCTGTTCAATCACGACATCGATATGCTGGTCACCCCGGACCCGATCCGCAAGGCCGGTATCGGCTTCGAGGCGGTGTTTCCCTATGAGCAGGTGCTGGTGGTAAGCCGGGACAATCCCCTGTCGCGGCTCAACCACGTGGAACCGTCGCAGCTATCGGACCAGGTGCTGTACACCTACCCGGTGGACACCGAGCGGCTGGATATCTACCAGCAGTTCCTGCTACCGGCCGAGTGCAGCCCGCGCCAGCACAAGACGGTGGAAGCCACGGAAATGATGCTGCAGATGGTGGCCGCCAACCGGGGTGTCGCCACCCTGCCCCAGTGGCTGGTGGCGGAGTATGCCGGGCAGCTACCCATCGCCCCGGTCAGGCTTGGCAGGCGGGGTATCCACAAGCATATCCACCTGGGTACGCGGGATACGGAGGAACAGCCTCTCTATACCAGGGCGTTCCATACCCTGGCCCTGGAGGCCGGTCACCATTGACCATCAGAACAGGGACCAACAGAACGGGTCCTCGGAGATGGGTCAATTTTCCCGGGGCCTGACATATTACTGTCACACAAAGCTGCCACTATGAAGCCTCACGAGATGCATTGTGCCATTGTGAATGGTTTTAGTGATTGTTGCCGGACTCCATTGGATGTCCGGCTTTTTTTTGCCTGTCACTTCCCGAATTCACTCTCGTTCACTTCACAGGACCGGACTGACGGTTACGATTGGTTACGCAGCCAAACCCTGCCAATATTTAATGTAGCAACATTTGGGTATAGAATAATCAGGTTGTGAGTTGCCAGGGAGGCCTTCTCCCCGGCACGCTACGCTGTGCCATCAATAACACAAAGACTTCAGCCTCAAGGAAGAAGCCAATGAATATTCGCGGACACTGGAGCGTTCTGCTGACGCCCCTCATTCCCATCGCCCTGGGCCTCTACCTGCTCAACCATTTCGGCGTAACACCCGGCCAGACCCTGGCCAAGATCCAGCATGTCATGAGCCGGCAGCCACCTTTTGAGTGGACCATTGTCATTGATATCGCCGTGTGGCTGGTGATCGGCTTCGGCATCGTGGTTATGACCGGTCGCATCGCCTGGCTGCTGACCACCCGGGTGGATGTGGAGAAGAACGGCATTGAGCACCGCACCGGGATTCTCCACCGATACACCTCGCGGATCCAGTTCAAGGACGCCGAATGCCTGTCTCTGTACCAGTCCTGGCTGGGCTACCTACTCGGTTACGGCACTGTCACCGTGCACGGAAGGGGCAGTGCCACGGTGGCGCTGAAGAATGTCTCCACCGCCCGTGACCTGATGCTGTATATCGACCAGCAGATGGCCAGGGCCGACGCAGCCGCCAGACCTGCAGCGCCGGCGGCTCCGGTATCCCGGCACACCAATGAGGCCAAGGACGACGTCGCCCTGGCCGGATAGCGCCCCCTCCTCTTCCCGCCGCTGCTGAAACCTGCGCCCTCCATCCGTCGGGCGCAGGTGTATAACCATTGCACGTCCTGAAGTGTTACGATCTTTCTCCCATAACGAAAAAGCCTGCCCCGATAAACCTGCCGTCCCTTCCAGACACACCTATCGGGCCAACAACAAGGAGAAGCACATGGATATCCAGAATCGTATCGTCGTCGTCACTGGTGCCGCCGGTGGCATTGGCAAGGCCCTCGCCATTCGCCTGGCCCAGGCCGGCGCCAAACTCGTGGTCTGCGCCGACCTGGATCAGCAGGGCGCCGAAGCCACGGCCGCCGAAATCAACGGCGTCGCCCGTCAGGTCAACGTAGCCTCCGAGGACGAGATCCGCTCCCTGATCGAGGACGTGGAAAACGAACACGGCCCCATCGACCTGTTCTGCTCGAACGCCGGCATCATGGTCAAGGGCGGCCCGGAAGCCGCCAACGAGGACTGGCAGAAGATCTGGGATATCAACGTGATGGCCCACGTCTACGCCGCCCGCCACCTGGCACCACGCATGAAAGAACGGGGCCACGGCTACTTCCTCAACACCGCTTCCGCCGCCGGGCTGCTGTCCCAGGTAGGTTCCGCGCCCTATTCGGTGACCAAGCACGCCGCCGTGGCCCTGGCCGAGTGGCTGGCCTTCACCTACGCCGATGACGGCATCAAGGTATCGGTGCTGTGCCCTCAGGCAGTACGCTCCGCCATGACCAAGGGCCACGAAGAAGGCGTCGCCAGCATGGACGGCATGCTGGAGCCGGAGCCGGTGGCGGATGCCTGCCTGAAAGCCATCGAGGAAGAAACCTTCCTGGTGCTGCCCCATGAGAATGTGCTGGGCTACTTCCGTAACAAGGCGGAGAACTACGACCGCTGGATCGGCGGCATGAAGAAGCTCAACCGGATCTACAAGTAAACCGCCCGCGACCGCCGGGACTGCCCGTGCATTCCCGGCGATCACCTGATCATCCCGACGGAGGCAGCCGATGAGCACACAGTGGATTAACGTCACCAATAGCGATGGCGACACCTTCGACGCCTACCTGGCCCTGCCACCCACCGGCGAAGGCCCCGGCCTGGTCCTGATACAGGAAATCTGGGGCGTGAACGCCCACATCCGCACCCTGGCCGAGCAATACGCCCTGGACGGATTCGTGGTGCTGGCCCCGGACGTATTCTGGCGGCAGGAAAGACGGGTAGACCTGCCCTACGACAAGCAGGGCAGTGAAAAGGCGTTCTCGCTGGTCAAGGCAACGGATGCCGAAAAGAACGGCGCCGACATGGCTGCCACCGTGGCGCACCTGCGCAACCTGGAGCAGGTCACCGGCAAGGTGGGCGTGATGGGCTTCTGCTTCGGTGGCCAACTGGCCTACCGGGCCGCCGCCACCGGCAAACCGGACGCCGCAGTCAGTTACTATGGCGGCGGTACCCACAATCACCTGGGCCTGGCCACCGACGTCCGCCAGCCCATCCTGTTCCACTTCGGCGCCGAGGACCCAATGATTCCTACCGAGGCCGTGGACAGCATCCGCCAGGCCCTTGCCCATAACGACCAGGCACAGTTCCATGTCTACCCCGGCGCCGACCATGGCTTCAACTGCTGGGGACGACCGTCCTACCACCAGAAAGCCGCGGCACTGGCCCACGGACGTACCCTGGAATTCCTGGCGACGCACCTGTCACTGGGTGCCTGACTTTCCCCAAAGGTCGCATAAACAGTATTTCAGGAACCAAACTTGACAACCCAGTCAGGTTCCATCTTTAATGCCATGGAGCTTCCGGACGTGATTCAGGAATCCGTCCGGATCGCGTCTTGCTGTGTTCAAAAAAACAGCCGTCACAGATATCGGAAATATCCGGTATAGCCAATAATAAAAACACCCCACGGCCCGTGTAGTTGGACAACCAATAGCCGGGCAAACAATAGTGGGGCAGACAGGGTGACGATCCGTGAGTGAAAACCAGCCCACTTCATCCGTAATCCTTGAAACCCGGGGCCTGACCAAGGACTTCAAGGGTTTCAAGGCTATCGAAGACATCAATGTGCAGGTGCAGACCGGGCACATCCATGCGCTGATCGGTCCCAACGGGGCCGGCAAGACCACCTTCTTCAATCTGCTGACCAAGTTCCTGACACCCACTTCGGGCAGAATTCTCTATAACGGTGACGACATCACGCGACACCGTCCGGCGGACATTGCCCAGCACGGCCTGATCCGTTCGTTCCAGATCTCCGCGGTATTTCCGCATCTCTCCGCCCGGGAGAACGTACGGATTGCCCTGCAACGCAAGCTGGGCGTGTCCTATAAATTCTGGCGGTCCATCCGGGTGCTCGACCAGCTCAACGAGGAAGCCCAGCACCTGCTGGAACAGGTGGGCCTCGGGGACTTTGGTGACACCCCGGCGGTGGAGCTGGCCTATGGCCGCAAGCGGGCGCTGGAAATTGCCACCACCATTGCCCTGAAACCGCGCCTGATGCTGCTGGATGAGCCTACACAGGGCATGAGCGCCGAGGATGTCGGCACGGTCACCGACCTGATCCGCGAGGTGGTGAAGGACCGAACCATCGTGATGGTGGAACACAACCTCAATGTGGTCTCAACGCTTGCCGACCGCATTACCGTACTCAACCGGGGGCAGGTGCTGGCCGAGGGTGACTACGAGGCCGTGTCCACCAACCCTGCCGTAATGGAAGCCTACATGGGGACCACCGATGCCGCCTGAGAACGCCAGAGAGCTGCTGAAGATCGACAACCTGCACGCCTGGTATGGCGAGTCCCACATCCTCCATGGCCTGGACCTGACCGTACACGAGGGTGAAGTCATCACCCTGCTGGGGCGCAACGGCTCCGGTCGTACCACCACCCTGAAGGCCATCCTGGGCCTGGTGGGCAAGCGTACCGGGTCCATCAGGGTCAACGGTACTGAACTGATCAACCTGCCCACCCATCAGATCGCCCGGGTCGGCAAACTGGGTTATTGCCCGGAGGAGCGGGGTATCTATGCCTCCCTCAACGTGGACGAAAACCTGGTGTTGCCACCGGTGATTGCCGAGGGCGGCCTATCGACCGACGAGATCTACCAGATGTTCCCGAACCTCAGGGAACGTCGCAAGAGCCAGGGCTCCAAGTTGTCCGGGGGCGAGCAGCAGATGCTGGCCATTGCCCGCATCCTGCGTACCGGGGCCACCTTGCTGCTGTTGGACGAGATCACCGAGGGGTTGGCGCCGGTCATCCTCAAATCCCTGGACGATGTGATCCGCAAACTGCGGGCCAGGGGCTTCACCATCATCCTGGTGGAACAGAACTTCCGCTTCGCGGCACCGCTGGCGGACCGGCATTACGTGATCGAGCACGGGCGTGTGGTGGAACAGATCGCCGCCGACGAGCTTGACGCCAAACAGGACCAGTTGAACAGGCACCTGAGTGTCTGATCAAAGGTGAGGGACACGCCCCCACCCAATACAACAAGAAGGGGAAACAACATGCTCAAGAACTGGAAGACAGGTATCACCACCGTGGCCGCTGCCGCAGCGGTCTCACTCCCCATGGCCGCCAGCGCGGAGCTGTCGGACGACGTACTGAAGATCGGCGTCCTCAGTGACATGTCCGGTGTCTACAAGACCCTGGAGGGCCCCGGCGCCGTGGTTGCCGCGGAGATGGCCGTTGAGGATTTCGGCGGTTCCATCATGGGTACCCCCATCGAGATTGTCTCGGCGGATCACCAGAACAAGGCGGACATCGCTGCCAGCACCGCCCGGGAGTGGATCGATGACGACGAGGTGGATATGCTGACGGCCCTGGACAACTCGTCCGTGGCCCTGGCGGTGCAGGGGCTGGCCTCGGAGCGCAAGGTGATCACCATGAACACCGGTGCCGGCACCACCGCCCTGACCGAGGAACAGTGCACGCCCTATGGCATCCACTATGTGTACGACACCCACGCCCTGCCGGTGGGGACCGCCACCGCCATGGTGAAGAACGGCGGCGAGAAGTGGTTCTTCCTCACCGCTGACTACGCCTTCGGCCACTCCCTGCGGGACAACACCGGCGCCGTGGTGAAGGAGCTGGGCGGCGAAGTGGTCGGCAGCATCGAACACCCGCTGTCCACCAATGACTTCTCGTCCTACCTGCTGCAAGCCCAGTCCTCCGGTGCGGAAGTCATCGGCCTGGCCAATGCCGGCCAGGACACGGTCAACGCCATCAAGCAGGCCAACCAGTTCCAGATTGTGCAGGGCGGACAGAAACTGGCCGGCATGCTGGTGTTCATCACCGATGTGCACAGCATGGGCCTGGATATCGCCCAGGGCCTGCAATTCACCACCGCCTTCGTGTGGAACCAGGACGAGGAAGCCCTGGAGTGGTCCAACCGCTTCTATGAGCGCCACGGCGCCATGCCCACCATGGTGCAGGCGGGTGTCTATTCCGCCGTCAGCAACTACCTGAAGGCGGTGGACGACGTGGGCACCGACGACAGCGATGCGGTACGGGCGAAACTGGGTGAAATGGAGCTGAACGACTTCTTCGTGAAGAACGGCAAGATCGCCCCCAACGGCTCCATGCTGCACGACATGTTCCTGGTGGAAGTGAAATCCCCGGACGAGTCCGAGAGCGAGTGGGACCTGCTGGAAGTGGTCTCCCGGATTCCGGCGGATCAGGCCTACATCACCATGGAAGAGACCAAGTGCAGCCTGGTTAACCAGTAACGGGCAACGCCCTTAACCAATAAGAACAAGAGGGGATAACCGACGTGTCGATGCAGGTCCTCATGGCCCAGGCACTGCTTGGGCTGAACGTAGGTGTGTTCTACGCCATGCTGAGTCTTGGCCTGGCGGTGATATTCGGTCTGCTGAATATCATCAACTTCGCCCACGGCGCCATGTACATGCTGGGGGCGTTCGTCGCACTGATCGGTTATTCCTACCTGGAACAATGGTTCGGTATCAGCCTGCAGATCGGCTTCTGGGGGTCGCTGATCGTGGCGCCCCTGGTGGTCGGCCTGCTGGGCATTCTCATCGAGCGCACCATGCTCAAGCGACTGGCGGACCTGGACCATATCTACGGCCTGCTGCTGACCTTTGGTATCACCCTTATCCTGCAAGGGCTGTTTGCCAACTATTTCAACGTCTCCGGCACCCCTTACCCGGGCCAGCCGGAGGTGCTTGGCGGCGTGCTCAACCTGGGGTTCATGTATTTCCCCACCTACCGCATGTTCGCCATCGTCTTCTCCCTGGTGGTGTGTTTCGCCACCTGGTACGTCATCGAACACACGCGACTGGGGTCACGGCTGCGGGCGGGTGTCGAGAACCCGCAACTGACCCAGGCCTTCGGCCTTAATGTGCCGCTGATGGTCACCCTCACCTTCGGCTTCGGCGCCGCCCTGGCGGGCCTGGCCGGGGTACTGGCGGCGCCCATCTACTCGGTCAGCCCGCTGATGGGGGCGGACCTGATCATCGTGGTGTTCGCGGTGGTGGTGATCGGCGGCATGGGGTCCATCATGGGGGCGATCCTGTCCGGGCTTGCCCTGGGGCTGGTGGAAGGCCTGACCAAGGTGTTCTATCCACCGGCGGCCAATACCGTGATTTTCTTCCTGATGGTGCTGGTGCTGCTGTTCCGCCCGGCCGGTCTGTTTGGCAAGGAGAAGTAACCCCATGATGAATAAAGTGCTGTTTGCCATCATGCTGGTGCTGGGGTTGATTGCGCCTTTCCTGGCCTACCCCGTGTTTGTCATGGACCTGCTCTGCTTTGCCCTGTTCGCCTGCGCCTTCAACCTGCTGCTGGGCTACGCCGGGCTGCTCTCCTTTGGCCATGCCGCCTTCTTTGGCGGCGCTGCCTACATTGCAGGCTACACCCTCAAGGAGTGGGGCTTTCCGCCGCTGCTGGGCATCCTGGCCGGCACCGGCTTTGCCTTCCTGATCGGGGTGGTGTTCGGTTTCCTGGCCATCCGCCGCCAGGGTATCTATTTCGCCATGGTCACCCTGGCCCTGGCCCAGATCATCTACTTCCTGTGCCTGCAACTGCCGTTCACCGGCGGCGAGAACGGCCTTCAGGGCATTCCCCGGGGTAAGCTGTTCGGGCTGATCGACCTGGGCAATGAGATCAGTATGTACTACCTGGTGTTCGCCATCTTCCTGGTAGGTTTCGGCATTATCTACCGGACCATTCACTCGCCTTTCGGGGAAGTGCTGCAGGCCATCCGGGAAAACGAATCCCGGGCCCTGTCCCTGGGGTACGACGTGGACCGCTTCAAGCTGCTGGCGTTCGTGCTGTCAGCCACCATGGCGGGACTGGCGGGGTCCACCAAGGCGCTGGTGTTCCAGTTCGCCTCGCTGACCTCGGCCCACTGGCAGACCTCCGGTGAGGTGGTGCTGATGACCCTGGTGGGCGGACTCGGCACGGTGTTCGGGCCAGTGTTGGGCGCGATCACGGTGGCCACCCTGACCCACGAGCTGGGCTCCTTCGGCTCCTGGGTGCAGGTGATCCTGGGCACCATCTTCGTGGTGGTGGTGCTGGTGTTCCGCCGGGGCATTATCGGCGAGATCCATCACCGGCTGGAGCGGCGCAAGGCGGCCCAGGCGGCCGCCGACAATGACTGACGGTTCCCGACGTCAGCTCACCAGTCCTTTCAGGTAGGCCAGGTCGTCCTCTTTGATGGCAACCCCCAACTGTTCCGCCTCGGCCCGTTGCCGGTAACGTCGGTCCCCGGGCTGGCGCTGCTGGCCGGCACCCACCATGGCTTGTACCAAGGCTTCGGTGCGATCGGCAAAGTTGCTGCCGGCGCCCCGGGCCGGATCGATCACGATAATCAGCTCCCCGGTCCAGGGCGTCTTGGCCCCCGGGTGGCCCGACCAGTCGAACTCGAAGGAAAAGTTGCCGCCGGTCAGCGCCGCCGCCAGCAATTCCACCATCATGGACAGGGCCGAACCCTTGTAGCCGCCGAAGGGCAACAGGGCGCCACCGTCCAGGATCCGTTGCGGATCACAGGTGGGCTGGCCGTCTGCGTCCACCCCATAGCCTTCCGGCAGGGTTTTCCCCTCCTTCGCGGCAATCTGCACATCACCGTGGGCAATGGCACTGGTGGCCAGGTCAAACACCAGTGGATCATGGCCACTGCGGGGTGCCGCAAAACTGATGGGGTTGGTTCCGAACAAGGGTTTGCGCCCACCGGCGGGCACCACGCAGGCCATGCTGTTGACCAGCGCCAGGGCCACCAGCCCCTCCCGGGCAAAGGGCTCCACGTCCGGCCAGAGCGCGGCGAAATGATGGGAGTTGCGGATGGCCATCAGGGCAATGCCATTTTCCCGCACTTTCTCCATCAGCAGTCCGCGCCCGGCTTCCAGCGCCGGCTGGGCAAAGCCGTTGCCGGCGTCCACCGCCACAAAACCCGGGGCACAGTCCTCCACTTTTGGTTCGGCCCTGCCGTCCACCCAGCCGCTCGCCAGGGTGGACAGGTACCCGGGAATGCGGAATACACCGTGACTGTCGGAGCCGTCCCGCTGGGCGCTGGCGCAATTGTGGGCCAATACAGCGGCCACGGCCTCTGAGGTGCCATGGCGCTGAAAAACAGCCGTCAGCAGCGACACAAGATTATCGAAGGGGATATGGACCTGGGGCATAACGTGACTTCCGGTTGACCACTGGATGTCCTCAACCATGCGACGATCCGGTTGCCGTGTCAAAACCTGGAATCACCGGACAGCCCGCCTATGTCGGGCTATCTCGGGGCAAGCAGAGGTTCCATGATCTGATAGTCCTGATGGGTGACCTCTGTCACTCTCTTTGCCCCGACATTTTTCAGATAGCGTGAAAGTTGTGGTGACGGTGTCATCATCAATTCCCGGACACGTGCCCTGACCGGCTCGCAAAGCCGGGCCGAAAACACAAACGGATCGTAGTGGAGCGGGCCGGACCGCCAGATAACCCGGAGCTCGTCGACGGAGACCTTTCCCCGCCGCACGTATTCGTCGACCCGGGAGCTGGAGACAAAGGCACCGTCCACCCGTCCGGCAATCAAGGCATCCAGGGCCCGGTCGTGGCCACCGGTATAGGTCAGAGTGCCAAAAAACGCGTCAAATCCGTTATCGGACGTCTCCGGAAACAGGGCCCGGGGAATCAGGTTACCAGAGGTGCTGGCCGGATCACCCAACGCCACACTGGCGCCACGAAGGTCCTGAGTCTCGTGGAAGTCATCGTCGGCACGAACCAACAACATTGAATAATAGAAGCTTCCTTCTGCTGTGAACGAGCCACCTTCCATTGCCAGCGACGCGAACGGTATCAATCCCGGCTCCCGTCGCACCGCCAGGATGTAGGCCGCCGGCCCCATCACCCCCATATCGGCTGCGCCGGTGGTCACGGCGTCCATCACACTGTCGTAGGAACTGGCCGGCAGGATATCCACCGGCACTCCCAGCCCCTCCGCCAGCAGGTCCGCCAGCGGCCGGAATTCCCGCACCTGCTCCTGCACATCCTTCTTGGGGATCAGGGTAAACTGGAAACGGTCGATACCACAGGCCGTCACCGGGTGTCTGTCGGCCAGGGCATCCAGCGATAGCGACAGGAGGAGTACAAACCAGGTTGATTTCAGGGTCATACCAGGGATTCCGTTTCTCCAAACCGTTCGATAAAGGCCGGGATATCCTGCGCCGGCATGGGGCGACCGAGGTGATAGCCCTGGGCCACATCGCAACCGGCCACCTTGAGGTGGACCAGTTGCTCCCGGGTTTCCACCCCCTCCGCCACCACCTTGAGAGACATTCGTTTGGCCAGGATGATGGTGGACGACACAATAGGACTGTCGTCATGGGTGTTGCAGATACTGGCAATCAAGCTGCGATCGATCTTGAGCTTGTCCACCGGCACCGCTTCCAGATGGGCAAAACCGGCGTATCCGGTGCCGAAATCGTCCAGGGCCAGGCGTATACCCGCCTTGCGTAGCACATGCAATTGTTCAACCGCCTGCTCATCGAGCATGGCCGTCTCGGTGATTTCCAGCTCCAGCTGTCCAGGTTTGAGGTGGTACTCCGCCAGCAGGTTCATCACCTTGGCCGGGAAGTCACTCTGGGCAAGCTGGTGGGGAGAGACGTTGACCGCCACCGGCGTCACCGGCAGGCCCTCATGGCGCCAGCGGCGCATCTGCTCGCAGGCAAGGCGGATGACCTCAATGCCCAGGGGGAGGATAAAGCCGCTGCTTTCCGCCAGGTCGATGAACCGGTCCGGGAACAACAGCCCGAACTCCCGATGCTGCCAACGCACCAGGGCCTCATAGCTGACCACCTCCTGGGTTTCCAGATCCACCTGGGGCTGATAATGAAGGATGAAGTCGTGGTTGCGCAGCGCCTCGGCGAAGGACTGTTCCAGCAGGAACCCTTCCACATCCTTCAGGTTCAGGGACTGGTCGAAGAACCGGTAGTGGCCGCGACCGGCCTTTTTGGCTGAGTACATGGCGGCATCCGCCGCCTGCACCAGATCCTCCAGGGACTGGCCATCCCGTGGGCAGATGGCGATACCGATACTCGGGCTGTTATTGATTTCCACGCCATCCAGTTCATAGGTGGCGGACAGGTGCTGACTGAGGGACAGCACCCAATGCTCGATATCCTCCTCCCGCCGCTGGCCGGCCAGCATGACCACGAACTCATCACCACCGAAGCGGGCCGCCAGGTCCGCCGGCTCCAACGATCGCTGTATGCGCCCGGCTACCGCCTGAAGCAGCAGGTCCCCCACTTTGTGGCCCAGGGAATCGTTCACCGCCTTGAAACGGTCCAGGTCGATAAAGATCAATGACGATAGCCGCCGATTGCGACGCTGCTCCTCCAGCAGACCGTTTGCCACCTCCATGAACTGGCGCCGGTTAAGCAGCCCGCTCAGGTGATCAATGGCGGCAGCCCGACTGCTGCGCGCGTGTTCCATCTCCAGTCGCTCGATCAGTTGCCGCTTGGTGGCCTCTGATTCCTGCAGGGCCTGGAAGGCCTGTTGCTGGCCAATCAGGGTACGCCTTAGCCAAAGGATGATGGCCGTCACCAGCAGTGTCATCAGGACATTCAGTATCAACTGGCGGACGTGTCCGGCCTGCAATGGACGCAGTATTTCGTCCACCGACTGGTTGACCACCAGGGTGAATCCCCGGTCCAGACGGCTGACATACTGCCTATGCAGTTCCTGCCCGCCAGTGCCCGTGATCATGCCACCCAGTTGCATCTCAGCATCACCGGTCGCCTGGATTCTCCCGACGCCCTCGCCACCGGTAATGACCCCGCCACTGTCGGCCCGTAGCCACTCCCGACCAGTCTCGTCCAGGATCTGTATGAAGGTGGTATCACCCAGCGACACGCGCTGCAGCAATCCGACCAGGTAGCCCACATCCAGTTCCATCAGGAAAATGCGACCTCCGGTACGGGCCGGAATCAATACCGGCAATCGCCAGACCGGCCTGTCCATGCGGCTGGCTTCGTCACCCAGGCGCTGTGGAATCATGGGCACATCACCAAACCTTTGCTGGTGCCCCCGGAACTGCGTCAGCCAGGCGCCAGCCAGCGTATCGCGGGAGGTCGGGTGGGAGGCATACTGAACCTCGCCAGCGGGACTGTAGAGCGCCAGTCGATTAAACAGCGGATCCTCCGCCAGAAGGTTAACCACCATGTCCCCCCGCCGACGCCCGGGCTCGATGCCCTTGTCAATCAGTCCCGCCAGGGCACTGGCACGGTCGATCATCTGCTTCATGCTTTCCGAGGAAATCAGAGCCAGGTTACGGTGTTCCACTTTCCGGGTGGAGAGGATTTCCTGACGGGAACTGGTCACCTGGTATAGAAACAGGGCCCAGATAAAGATGACAATCAGCAGCCCCAGCAGGATAGTGGCCTGCTGGACGCGGCTGGAAGCTGGTCCGTGGGTGATAGCCATGGAGGATCTGTCTCAAATGGGGCCCGGGTTGCGAAAAATGACGGAACACCATCCACTGGCCATACTCCTGACGGGCCCACAGTAGTGACGCGCCAACGAAGATGTTACAAAAGCTACATGTCAAAGTGGTTACAGGGGAGTCACCGATGCGACGCAACATATTGATTACCGGCGCCAGTAGCGGCCTTGGCGAAGGCATGGCCCGGAGCTGGGCGGCAAAAGGCTGCAACCTGGCCCTGTGCGCCCGCCGCACCGAAAAGCTGGTGCAGTTGCAGAGTGAACTGCTGGCCGCCCATCCCGGCATACAGGTGGTGGTGCGCTCACTGGATGTGTGCAACCACGATCAGGTGTTCGAGGTTTTCCGGGAATTCCAGCGGGAGCTGGGCACCCTGGACCGGGTGGTGGTGAACGCGGGGATGGGCAGCAAGTCGGCCATCGGCCATGGCGACTTCGCCTCCAACCGTCAGGCGGCGGAGACCAATTTCGTGGCCGCCATCGCCCAGTGCGAGGCCGCCATGGAAATCTTCCGTGAACAGAACAGCGGCCATCTGGTGCTGATGTCGTCGGTAAGCGGTGTGCGGGGGTTCAGGGGGCCGTTTAATGTCTATGCGGCGACCAAGGCAGCCGTGGCCGCCCTGGCCGAGGGACTGCAACTGGATACCCGGGGCACGCCGATCCGGGTGACCAGCATACTGCCCGGCTATATCCTCACCGACATCAACCGGGAGGTGAAGAACGCCCCCTTCCGGGTGGACCTGGAAACCGGCGTCAAAGCCCTGGTCAAGGCCATCGACAGTGAGAAGCGCCGGGCCTATGTGCCCTGGTGGCCCTGGACACCGCTCAGCTACGTGCTCAAGGCGATGCCCTTTGGCCTGTTTGCCCGGGCCATGTAGGCCCGGGCGTAAACGCCCGTCAGAGTGCGTCGACGATTTCCTCAACCTGCAGGCGAACACTCTGCAGGCCACCGCCGGACAAGTACCACAGGCGCGGGGACAGTACCGTCACCCTGATGTCCGCCCCACCGACAGCCGCCAGGTCACTGCGAAGCTGGTCCGCATCCAGTGCCCCGGCGCCGATGGCGGCACTGCGGTCCACCACGAACAGGTGCTCCGGTGCCATGTCAGACAAGACCTCCGGCGTCACCGGGGTGAACACCCGGGTACCACGAGTGACCGACTCAACACCTTCCGGCACCGGCGGCTGTTCCAGGTCCAGCAACTGGAACACGACCGCCTCGTCCCGCAGTGAGAAGTTGCCATCGTTATGGGTGACCACCGCCACCTGCGGATTACCGGCGATCCCGGCCCGTTGCTGGTCGACGAAATCCCAGAGTTCCCGCAGGTCTTCGTCCGCTTCATTGTACAGGCCGTACAGGGTGGCCAGTCCCAGCACTCGAACCTGGACCGCTTCGCGGTAGTCGTCCCCCAGCAGGGACACATCCTGTACCTGAACGATTTCCTCGAGGGCCTCAAGGCTGTCGCCCTGACGACCGGTGACCAGCACCAGGTCCGGTGCCACGTCGGCCACCACATCCAGATCCGGGGTCTTCAGGTTGCCGGCATCAGGACGACCATCCGCCAGCTCGCCCAGGTAGTCCGGCAGTCCGGTTTTAGGGACCGCCACAATCTTGTCCTCAAGGCCCAGTTCCACCAGGGTATCGGTGGCACCGTGGTCAAAGCTGATCACCGTGGGGCCCGCAATATCCTTCGACAGGGTGCTGCAACCAGACAGGATCGCCGCGCCCGCCAGGGCCAGTAAACAGGTTCGAATCGTGTTCATGGGGTTCTCCCGCTTCAGAAGTCGACCGTCAGGCCGAGGTTAACGCGGCGGCCATCCAGGACGACACCGTAGGTATCGTTGGTAACCTCTTTATCCGCCACATTGTAGAGGCCCGCCTTCACCCGCGCGCTATCGTTCAGCGCGTACACCATGCCGACATCCACAAAGGTGTAATCCGGGGTGCCGTCCTCCATGCTGGTGCGGCTCAGGTAGTCGGTGGTTTCGCCCCGGTAGTTGGCGTCAAGCCACAGGTTCAGCCGGCTGGTGCTCTGCCAGTCCAGTCCGGCGTTCGCCATGTGTTTGGGTATCTTGTTCAGGGGCTCGCCCTCGAACTCGCCGGACTTCTGCTCGGAATCCGTGTAGGTGTAGCTGGAACTGAACGTCAGTGCCGGCGTGATGCCATAGTCCAGGGACAGCTCCACACCCTGCATGGAGGCTTCATCAATGTTGTCGCGGGTACTCAGGAACAGGTAGTTGTTGCCCTGGTATGCACACTGCCAGGTGGACGGATCGTTGCGGTCACCACCCGGATCGCAGAACCGGTCTTCGGCGATCTTGTCGTCGAATTCGGTGTAAAACACCATCGCACTGGCGTCCAGGTCCGTGGCCAGGCTGTTGAAGACAAAGCCAGCTTCATAGCTGACGCTGGTTTCCGGCTCCAGATCCTCGTTGCCGATGATCAGGGCCCGGGGATGGGGTGCGGGGGAGCCGCCACCACCGGTGCCACGGCCAAAGCCTTCGGTGGCCTCCGGCAGGCTGGGCTGTTTATAGCCCGTGGACACGCCACCCTTCAGGGTCCACTCCGGTGTGATGTGGTAGTTGGCGTAGACTCGGGGCGTCCAGTGGCCACCAAACAGTTCGTCGTCGTTGTAGCGAATGCCGGTGGTGACATTCAGGTCGTCCAGGACCGACCACTCGACTTCAGCGTAAAGGGCTCCAATCCATCGGTCCACCGACGCGGTGGCTGTTGGTATGTCGGTGCCCAGCAGACCATTGGTTTCATCGGTCAGGTCTTCGTATCGGTACTGGCCGCCAAAGGTCACGATATGCCGACCCAGCAGCGTGGTGCCCTGGGTATTGAAGGTGGTGATCTCTTCCCGCTTCTCCAGGTCCTGCTCACGCTCGGACACATCGTGCTGCAGGTAGGTGTCCAGGGTCAGGTTGTTGTAGGTGCCCCGGTGGCCAAGCAGGTAAACATCCTTGTGGTAGGTGTAGGTGCTGGGGTCCTCGCCTTCTGCAATACTCACCCCAGGATTGTGGGTGTACTCCAGTTCCGCCGTGTTGTAGCCCAGCTCGATCTCATTCCGGTCGTTGGGGGTGAAGATCAGTTTTGCCCCGCCCTGGCGACGGTCGCTGTCCGGGGTACTTTCGGCGTTGTCGTCACCGCCGATGTAATGGCTCTCTTCGGTACCCTGCCAGGAACCGTCAAACTGCAGCCCCAGCAGGCCCGGCACGATGGCGCCGCTGGCGTAGGCGCTGACCAGTTGCGAGTCTTCGTTCAGGTCACTGAGGGACTTGGTGTATTCCGTGGTTACCGAGCCGTGCCATTCCTCGGTGTTCTTTTTGGTGATGATGTTGATCACACCACCCATGGCTTCGGAGCCGTACAGGGACGACATGGGGCCACGGATCACCTCAATCCGCTCGATGGCGGAGATGGGCGGCAGGGCTATCTGCTTGCCACCGTCGCTGCCGTTGGTGTTGATGTTCCGGCCCGCCGACACCGGGCGGCCGTCCACCAGGTACAGGGTGTAGCCTTCGGTCATGCCCCGGATGGTGATGTCCCTGGCATTGCCACCACCGTTGACGTAGACGCCGGGAATGTTGCTCACGGCATCGGTAATGTCGGTGTAGGAATGCTTTTCCAGTTCCTCCGCCGGAATCACGGAAATGCTGGCCGGCGCATCCGAAATGTTCTGCTCGAAACCCGAGGCCGTGACGACGATCTCGTCGAGTTCGGTGGATTCGGTCTGAGCCATGGCGGATCCGGCGTTAGCCAGGGCCACGGCGGATGCCAGCAGCGTCATACGGCGATGCATGGAAAACTCCTTGTGTCTGAATGGTTCGCTGTTTATCGAAGACCCGCACCTAAATGCAAATCAATATCATTTGCGGCGAACATTAACACAAGGCCATCATTGACTGCGCGGTATGATGCGTTCCGTTTCATGGAACGATGGCATCGGACTCCCCCGACATCGTCTGCCGCTTCCACTGCGCCGGCGTGGCGGACCGTACATTCTGCATGAACAGGCGGGTGCGCCTGGGCAATATGCCGTGGGGATAGAGCATGCTGACCGGCAGGACCGGCCCCTGCCAGTCCGCCATACAGAGTTCAAAGGCCCCGGGGTGGGCCTGCAGGCGTTTTTCCGCCAGCCAGTGGGGAATCAGTCCGACCCCACGACCGGCGGCAATGGCATCACCCTGGACCGTGTACTGGTCGACACTGAACCGGCCGGCCCGGGGCATGATCGGATAGGAGCCGTGTACCGGGTGATTCAGTACCACGCCGGCGTTATCGGCTCCCAGCATGTCAATCCAGGCGTGGGTATCCAGGTCCGCCGGCGATTCCGGGCAACCATGCTTGCTGAAATACTCCCGGCTGCCATACACCCCCTGGGTCAGGTGGCCCAGCAACTCGCACCGGAAATTGCCCTCCGGTGGCGTGCCCAGCCAGACGCAAACCCCTTCCACCAGTTCTTCCGGCACGGCCCGCTGGGTCCGGACAGACACACTCAGACCCGCGTGCTGATCCCGGAATCGCTCCACCATCCGGGCAAACCAGCCCCGCACGAAGGCTTCGTGGCAAAAGAGCTCCAGTGTGCCGCTAACACCCGCCCGCAGTTCATCCAGTGCGTCGAACCCCTGCGAGACCAGTTCCAGGATTTCATTGCTGTAGCGGTAGAACACCCTGCCGGCATCGTTGGGGAAGATGCGCTTCGACTGCCGCAGCAGCAGGGGCTGACCCACGGCCTCCTCCAACTGACGGATACGGCGACTGAGGGTGGACTTGGGCAGGTCCAGGTCCCGGGTGCTGGCGGTGAGGCTTCCGGTTTTCACAACGGAGACAAAGGCTTCCAGCTCTTTGAGGTCGTACATGGCGGCGATCGTTCCAGGTTATGCAACAGGTCGTGCCAATCTATCAGCTTTATTAAATTAATGCGAACAATTATCATTACCCGACTTCTTGCCATGGCCGCCTGTTGCGGCGGTCTTCTGTCGGAGAGTCCCTCACTATGTCGTACCTGAAACGCCCACGGGTGTTGACCGCCCTGCTCTCAACCCTTGTCATCGGTGCCCTGAGCGGACCACTGCACGCGAATACCCGTACCATCACCACCGCCTTTGGTGAGGTGGAGGTGGAAGGCCAGCCGGAGACCGTTGTCACCCTGTACGAGGGCGCCCTGGACTCCGCCATTGCCGTTGGTGCCCAGCCCGTGGGTGCGGTGATCACCCGTGGTGGCCAGAACGTCGCCAACTACATCCAGGAAGCCGCTGGCGATATCGAGATTGTGGGCACCCCCGGCGAGACCAACCTGGAAGCGGTCATCGCCCTGCAGCCGGACATCATTCTGGCCTCCGCCTGGACCAGCGAGGAGCAGTACCAGCTACTGTCCCGTATCGCGCCGACCATTGTGCTGGACGTTCCGGCCTACCAGAACGATACCTGGAAGCGCGAACTGACCCTGTTCGCCCGCGCCCTGGGCCGTGAGGACCGCGCCTCGGAAGTGATTGCCAGGGTGGAGCAACGGGCCGCGGAGGTTCGTGCCCGGGCTGAAGCCGCTGCCGACGAAGGCCAGCGTGATACCGCCCTGGTGCGCTGGATGCCCCAGGGCCCGCTGGTGATGGCCGAAGGCCTGTTCTCCGCCACCGTGCTGGCATCCGCCGGCTTCGAGGTGGACGACGCCGACCTGGTGAAGGAAGGCCGCCCCCACAGCCAGCCCCTGAGCCAGGAAAACCTGTCGCTGATGGACCATAGCTGGATCTTCCTGGCCACCCTGAACGAGGATGGCCGCGAGGCCCTGGCAGCCGCCCGTGAGGCGCCGGCCTTCCAGCGCCTGGAGGCCAACGACACCGACCAGATCGTACCGGTGGATGGCACCCTGTGGACCAGCGCGTCCGGCCCCCTTGCCGCCCTGGCCATTCTGGACGACATCGAGGCCGCACTGAAGTAATCCATGGCAGTCACCCTCAGAAGCACCCTTGCATCTTGTGCCTTTGCACCGCCACTTGCCGTGGCGGTTTTTTTCGTTATGGCCACCGCTCTCGCCAGCCTGCTCTGGGGCGCCGGCCCGGTGTCGGCCATCGAAGCCCTGCCGGTGCTGTTCGGGCAAGGTACCGAGGAAGCCCGCTTTGTGGTCACGGAACTGCGGCTGCCCCGTCTTGCCACCGGTATTGTCGCCGGCATTGCCCTGGCTGTAAGCGGTGCCCTGCTTCAGTCCCTGACCCGCAACCCGCTGGCGGAACCCGGCCTGCTGGGGGTCAGTGGCGGCAGCGCCTTTGCCGTGGCCATTGCCATCCTGCTGGGGGCCAGTTCCGCCACCATGACCACGCTGGTGGCCCAGACCGGCGCCCTGGCCGGCTGTTCCCTGGTTATGCTGGCCACCCGTTCCCGGGGTCTGGCGGCCGACCCCGTGCGGCTGGTGCTGGCTGGCGCCACGGTGACCGGCCTGCTGCTGTCGCTGACATCGGTGCTGATGCTGGCGGATCAGCGGGCTGCGGACGAGATACGCTTCTGGATCACCGGCAGTATCGCCGGTACACCGCTGTCCCACCTCAGGGCAGTGGGACCGTCCCTGTTGGTCGCCGGCGTACTGGTGGTTTTGGTGGCCTCACCACTGGCGGCCATGTCGCTGGGGGAACGGGCCGCCATGGGGCTGGGCCACAAGCCGGGCCGCATCCGGCTGCTGGTGATCATTGCGGTTGCCCTGCTGGTGGGCGGCGCCACGGCCCTGGCCGGCCCCCTGGCCTTTATCGGCCTGGTGGTGCCCTTTATCGCCCGCGCCCTGGCCGGCCCGGATATCCGCAAGACCCTCTGGCTGTGCCTGCCCATCGGCCCGGGGCTGCTGCTCCTGGCGGATACCATGGCACGGGTGGTCGCGGCCCCCTCGGAGTTGCCGCTGGGCGTGATTACCGCGCTGATCGGCGCACCGGTGCTGCTGATGATTGTCCGTTCCGGGCGTATGCCAACGCTATGAGAACCACTGCCATGACCCTGCTGACCACCCGCCAACGCAACGCCTCCACCAACCTGGCCCTCGCCCTGGCCCTGGTGGCGGCGGTTACCGCCTCCCTGGCGCTGGGAACGGTGGCGGTTCCCCCTGAAGCGATACTGGATGTGCTGGCAGGCGGCGGCGATGCCATCCACCAGTTTGTTATCCGGGAACTGCGGCTGCCCCGGGTGCTTGCCGGTGCCCTGACCGGCGCCGCCTTTGCCCTGGCCGGCTGCATGATGCAGACCGTGGCCCGCAACCGCCTGGCAACCCCGGGCATCATCGGCATTGATAACGCCGCCACCGCCTTTGCCGTGGCCTCGGTGGTCGGCACCGGTATCGCCGTGGCGCCATCGGCCATGGCCCTCACCGGCGCGGCCGCCGCCACCGCCCTGGCCTTCGGGTTGGCCGGTGCCAACGGCACCCGTGGCTACCGCTTCATTATTGCCGGTCTGGGCATCGGCGCCATTGCCGGGGCCGTCACCCAGGTGATGCTCAGCCGCGTGGCCATTGACGCCGCCAATGCCGCCTTCCCGTGGACCGTGGGCAGCCTGAACGCCCGGTCGGCAACCGCCGTGCAGGTGCTCGCCCTCGGCTTGGCGATCGGCTACGGTCTGGCCATCGCCCTGGGCCCGGCACTGACCACCCTGCAGTTTTCGGATCCGGTGGCCATCAACCTGGGCACCCGCCTGAAGCGGATCCGCGCCCTGAGCCTGGCCTGCGCGGTGTTGCTCACCGGCCTGGCGGTCGCCGTCGCCGGCCCCGTGGGCATGGTGGCCCTGCTGGCACCGGAACTGGCCCGTGCCCTGAGCCGTGCCGGCAAGGTGCCGCTGACCGCGTCGGCCCTGGCCGGTGCGGCCTTCATGGTGGCGGCGGACCTGGTGGGCCGGCTGGCCCTGGCGCCCCTGGAACTGCCGGTGGGACTGGTGACCGCCATCGCCGGCAGCCCGTACCTGATCTGGATTCTTGTCAAACCTTCCACCCGGAGCCTGTCATGACCGATGCCACCCCAATGCCCCGACTGGAAGCCCGGGACCTGACCCTGGCCCATCGCCATACGCCGGTGATCAACCAGCTCAACCTGACGCTGCCCCCGGGTCAGGTGACCGCCATTGTCGGCCCCAACGGTTGCGGCAAGTCCACCCTGCTGAACGGACTCGCCCGGGTGCACGCGCCCGCTGGCGGCGCGGTGCTGCTGGATGGCGGCGATATCCACAGCCAGCCCAGCCGCGAGGTGGCCCGCAAGCTGGCCCTGCTGCCCCAGGACAACTCGGCGCCGGAGGGGCTGACCGTGACCGACCTGATCCGCTTCGGTCGCCAGCCTCACCAGGGCTGGCTGCAGCGCTGGACCGCCGATGACCAGGCTGTGCTGGAGCAGGCCCTGGCGGCAGCGGACCTGTTGCCACTGGCCGACCGCCCCCTGGACACCCTGTCCGGTGGCCAGCGGCAACGGGCCTGGATCGCCATGAGCATTGCCCAGCAAACGCCCCTGCTGTTGCTGGACGAGCCCACCTCCGCCCTGGACCTGGGGCACCAGATCGAGGTGTTCGAACTGATCCGCCAGCTTGCCCACCAGGGCAAGACCGTGGTGATGGTGGTGCACGACTTGGTCAGTGCCTGTCGCTATGCCGACCACCTCATTGCAATGACGGACGGCACCATCCAGGCCCAGGGAGCCCCCGGTGACATCCTGGACCAGTCACTGATTCACCGGCTGTACGGCGTCCACTGCGATGTCATCCAGGACCCGGCCAGTGGCACCCCGGTACTGGTCAATCTCCGCAAAACACCGTGAGCCCAACTGTCATGAAGCTGTAATCACCATAAGTTATAAATGCGACCACATTTATTTCTTCGGAGATGCAGTAATGTCCGAAAATGCCTCCCTCCTGGTAGAACAACTCTGGCAACTCAAGCGGCTGGTGGATCGCGGCGAATGCAGCGATATCCAGTTTGTCCACCTCAACAATCTGCTGCGGGAACCCAACTACCGGGCCGATGTATTGCGTCGGGCGGAGAGCTCCGGTTCGGACAAGGTCCGCAAGCTGGTGAAGGACATCCGGGACAACGACCCGGGCAAAGCCCTGATGGCCAACCCGGACAACCGCCAGGCGCCGTTCCGGGAGCCCGACGAGGAGAAGCCCCGCAAGCGTCGCCGCCACCTGACCTGGATTGCGCCGGTCCTGGTGGCCGGTGCCGTGGCCACCGTGGGGTTCACGGCCCTGGAGCCCCAGACCATCCGCATCACCGACGACATCACCACCGCCACCACCTGGGAAGGTGACAAAACCTACGTGTTGGAAGACATCATATTTGTGGAAAACGCCAGCCTCACCATCGAGGCGGGCGCCACCATCAAGGGGGAGAACGGTGCCGCCCTGATCGTAACCCGGGACAGCCAGCTTTTCTCCCGCGGGCGCCCCGACAAGCCCGTGGTGTTCACCAGCGCCCAGGACGCAGGTGCCCGATCACGGGGTGACTGGGGAGGCGTGGTTCTGCTGGGCAGCGCCCCGGTCAACCAGCCATCCCCCCAGATCGAAGGCATCCCCGACAGCGACCAGCGGGGCAGCTTTGGCGGCACCAACGCCACGGACAGCTGTGGCGTGGTGGAATACACCCGTATCGAGTTCGCCGGCTTCGAGGTGTACCAGAACAACGAGCTGAACGGCCTGACCCTGGGGGGCTGTGGCAGCAATACCATTATCCGCCATGTGCAGGTGCACCGGGCGCTGGACGACGGTATAGAAATGTTCGGTGGCACCGTGGACCTGCAGCATATCCTGGTAACCGGTGCGGCGGATGACAGCATTGACTGGGACTGGGGCTGGCGCGGCCGGGTCCAGTTTGCGGTGATCCAGCAGCACGCGGATGTCGGCGACAATGCTTTCGAGGGGGACAACAACGGCAACCAGCACGAGGCAACGCCACGCTCGGAGCCAGTGTTCTACAACGTGACCCTGGCCGGTACCGGACAGAGCGCCAAGACCCATCGGGGCATGGTGCTGCGCGAGGGCACCGGCGGGCACTTCCACAACATGATCATCGACAGCTATGCCATCGAAGCCGTGGATACCCGTGACGAAGCCCGTGCCCTGGTGGCCAGTGGCAAGCTGACCTTCAGCCACAACATCCTGGCCAGCACCGGCAGTATCGCCGGCCAGCAGCAGGAGCGGGGTGACAGTGACGATGATTTCGGCTTTGACGAGCAAGCCTGGCTGAAGGCAGCGGAAAGCGAGAACCTGATCAGACTGGAAAGCGCCCTGCACCCGGCAGCCCGTAACCCGACGTCACCGGATTTCCGTCCCCGGATCCCCCTGAGCGATATGCCGGCAACCACACCACCCAAGAGCGAGTTTTTTGACGAATCAGCTACTTTCTCAGGCGCCATCAACCCCCGTAGTCCTGGCGACTGGCTGGAGGGCTGGACCGCCTACCCGGAGGCCTGAACCCGGGAGTCTCCGCGGCAAAACGTGTAGAATGCTCTCTTTCCGGAACATCCGGACAGGGCCAGGGGTCTGCGACTTTCCACCGCGCAGCCCCCAGGCCCTGTCCGGCAGGTGGCCGGGTTACCAGCAGTAAAGAGAGGCGCCATGAACCAGGTTATCGATCTACTCAAATCCCACCGTTCGATCCGCAAGTTCACTGACCAGAGCATTCCCCGGGACCTGTTCCTGGAGCTGATCCGTGCCGGCCAGAGCGCGGCCACCTCCAGCCATGTGCAGGCCTACTCCATTATTCATGTCAGGAACCCGGACAACCGCGAGAAAATTGCCGAACTGGCCGGCGGGCAGCCGTATATCGCCACCTGTTCGGATTTCCTGGTGTTCTGTGCCGACATGAAGCGCCCCACGGACTCGGCGGAGCGCACCGGTGCCGAGGTGGTCCGGGGCATGACCGAACAGTTCCTGGTGGCCAGCGTGGACACCGCGCTGATGGCGCAGAACGTGGTGGTGGCCGCCGAGTCCGCCGGGCTGGGCATCTGCTATATCGGCGGCATTCGCAACAATCCCTCCGAAATCAGTGAATTGCTGCAGCTCCCCGACCATGTCTTCCCGGTGTTCGGCCTGTGCCTGGGCTACCCGGACCAGAACCCGGAAGTGAAACCCCGCCTGCCGGTGGAGAGCATCCTGATGGAAGACGTCTACCGGGAGGACGAGGATTCCGTCAACCGCTTCGACGACACCATGCGTACCTACTACCGCCAGCGCACCGGCGGCACCAAGGACACCAACTGGTCCCAGCAGCTCAGCCCGCTGTTCAACGCCAAGCTGCGCGCCCATATGCGGGAGTTTCTGAAGAAGCGGGGCTTTGATCTCAAATAGGATCTATCGGCTCACTTTTCCCAAAAAAATGAGCCGTCAGGGACACCCTGACGGCTCATGATCTTCCTTATGACGGGGCGCAGGTTTTACTCCGTCGGCAGCCTGTAATCCTTGAAGTCGTCGCGGAGCTTGGCCTTCTGCAGCTTGCCGGTGGCACCGTGGGGCAGCTCATCCACGAACACCACGTCATCCGGCAGCCACCACTTGGCGACCCGCTCTTCCAGGAACTTGAGCACATCCTCGCGGGTGACGTCCGCATCCTCGTTCTTCACCGCCACCAGCAGCGGACGCTCCTGCCACTTCTCGTGGCGAACACCGATCACCGCCGCTTCCGCCAGACCCGGATGGGCGATGGCTTCGTTCTCCAGATCGATGGAGCTGATCCATTCGCCACCGGACTTGATCACGTCCTTCACCCGGTCAACGATTTCCATGAAACCGTCCGGGGTGATCACGGACACGTCGCCAGTATGGAACCAGCCGTCCTTGTCCAGGGCCTTCTTGGTGGCTTCCGGGTTCTCGTAGTAACCGCTGATGACCGCGTTGCCGCGCACCAGCAACTCGCCCTGGGACTCGCCATCATGAGGCAGTTCCTTGCCCTCGGCATCGACGATCTTCATCTCCACGCCGAACACCAGTCGGCCCTGGGAGGCCCGCAGGCGCAGTTCCTCATTCCAGTCGCCGTCACGCTGGCTCGGTCGCGGTGTTGCGACGGTACCCAACGGGCTCATTTCCGTCATGCCCCAGCCCTGGATGGCCTCGACGCCAAAGTTGTCGCGGAAGTCCTCAATCATGGACTTGGGCACGGCGGAGCCGCCGATCAGGGTACGCGTGAGGGTGCTGAACTTCTTGCCGGCCTTTTTCATGTAACCCAGCAGACCCAGCCAGACCGTGGGAACGCCCCAGGCGTCAGTGACCTTTTCATCTTCGATCAGATTCGCCAGATTCTCACCATCAAGCCCCGGGCCCGGGAACACCAGCTTGGTGCCGGCGATCAGGCCGAAATACGGCGTGCCCCAGGCGTTTACATGGAACATGGGCACCACCGGCAGAATGGTGGAGCGCTCGTCCAGTGGCAGGCCGGACACCGTCAGCGCAAACAGGGCATGGAGCACGTTGGAGCGGTGGCTGTAGAGCACGCCCTTCGGGTTGCCGGTGGTGCCGGAGGTGTAGCACAGGGATGAAGCGGTGTTCTCGTCGAACTCCGGCCACTCGAACTGGTCGGGCTCGTCCTTGATCAGGGTTTCGTAGCAATAGACCCGGGGCAGGTCCGTCTGCGGCATGTGTTCCTCATCGGTCATCACGATGTAGCCTTCCACATCCGGGAAATGCTCGTGGAGCTTTTCCATCAGCGGCAGGAAGGTCAGGTCCACGAAGATGAACTTGTCCTTGGCGTGATTGATGATGTAGATGAACTGCTCCGCCGGCAGGCGCGGGTTCATGGTGTGGCAGATGGCCCCCATGCCGGAGCTGGCGTAATAGATCTCAAGGTGCCGGTAGGTATTCCAGGCGATGGTGCCGATCCGGTCTTCCTCGGTGACGCCCAGCTTCTTCAGGGCATTGGCCAGTTTGCGGGTACGCTGGGCCAGTTCCGGGTAGGTGTACCGGTGGATGGGGCCCTCGGTGGTGCGGGATACGATCTCCTGATCGGGGTAGTTCCCGGCCGCGAACTCCAGGATCTGGGAAATGAGCAGGGGGCGTTGCATCATGAGGCCATGCATCGGGCGTCTCCTTTGTTGTTATGGTTTGATATCGGGTTGTTATGGTTTCGGTGTCAGGTCGGCGAGCAACCGCTTTATTTTGAACCCATACGATATAGCCACAGGTTGGATCCTGACAAGCCGCTTATATATGTTTTTCTCAGATTTCTTTCCCTATCCCCAGTGTAGTCCACCCCCGGAACACTAGTTCAGGCCATAACGCCGTTCCCGCTGGAAACGGAAGAAACCCTGCTCTTCCTCCCTGGCGATGGTGGGCGCGGTATCGCCAAAGTGCGCCTGCCGGAGACGGTCCAGAGCCTGCTCCAACTGTTCCCCCTGGTATTGCCGGCCAAGCTCCCGGCGTTCGGCCATATAGGCCTCGCCCTCCTGCCAGCGCTGGTTCCGCTGACGGTCCAGTTGCTCCAGTCGGCGAACGTCCTCCTCGCTGTAGCCCATCTGCCGGCGCAGGCTGTCAATGCGCTGCTGCCGTTCCTCCGCAGACATGGCCGCCAGGTCCGTCTGTACCGACTCCATGGCAAACAGGGCCTGGCCCAGTGCCTGGGGGGTGACCAGTTGGCTGGCCGCTTCCAGGCCATAGAGGTCATCCACTGTGGTGCTGAGCTGGTGGGCCACCTCTTCCGGGGTGAGTTCGTGGGCCTGGTCGAGACGGGTCAGTTCCTCCCTCACCGCATCGGCATTCTTGCTGGCAACGGTTTCCTCCTCACCCCAGATTTCCGAGGCCCTGGCGCCAAAGATCGCCTGCCGCTGCTTCCAGATCGCCGCCCGCCGCTGCAACAGTGGCATCTCCCGCAGGGTCAGTTCGTTGTCCGACAGCCACTGGTGATAGCGGTCCATGCCCGCCATCAGCGCCAGGATGGATGCCGAGCGGTCGGGGAAGGCCATAGCCACGGCGGTCTCGAACAGGGCCCGCCCGTCCCGGGGATGGGTGTCGGCCAGTTTTTCCCGCTCCACGAACAGGTATGCCTGGGTGGCCGGTTCATCAATGGTGTCGCCGTAGTCGTTCCGCAGTCGGGCTGCCAACCGGCTCACTCGCTGGTCCCAGGAGGTTGAGGCATCGGTTTCGACGGCCTCCCCGGAGCCCGGGGCTGTCGGCACGTTCGCCGGGACGGGCCCAGCGCGTTTCTCCGCGACCGGGGAATCCGGATCATCGGACAGGATGGTGGAGTAGCCCGCGACGCCCCCAATCACGATCAGGGCCAGCAAACCGGCGATCAACGTCGTTGGTTTCATGGCAATGCGTCCTGTTCTGGTAAAAGCGGTGACAACGCCCGGAGCGCCGCCACCGCCGGGTCAGTTATCCGCAACCACGGTTACAGCAAGGGCTGCAGCTTGGGCCAGATCAGATTGGCAATCTTGCGGGAACCGCTGTCCGAGGGGTGGATACCGTCGAAGATGATATCGCTGTTAACAATGCTGGAACGCGGGTCCACAAAGGTGCACTCCAGGACGGAGTTAGCGCAGGCCCGGGCCAGTGACTGATTGCCGTAATCCACGGCCTCTTTCATGCTCTCCAGACGGAACAGCCCGTTCTTGGTGTAGTAGTAGCCCAGGAAGATGGCCTTATCCACGCCGGCTGCGGCGGCACCGTTGAGGTAGTCCACGGCATCCACGTAGACATCGTCGATCAGCGACTTGCAGCTATCGCTCAGGCGACCGAACTGGTACCAGTGGGTCTTGCAGTGGTGGGGGTCCAGCGCAATGGCCGGGATCAGGATGTCGTTGCCACCGCCATCGGTCACCAGGGTGTCGATATCCGGATTGTCGTTGACTGCGGTGTCCAGTTGCTCGACCACCGACGGTGCCAATACGCCACCGGTCAGTTCCGCTCCGGAGACCGTATAGCGCCGGAAGGTTTCGCCGGCCTTGCCTTCCAGTTCATCCTGGATACCGCCGGACAGCGCGAAGATGGAGTCGCCCAGGAAGACCACCTGATCGTTGTCGGCATCCGCTACCTGGTCGTTGCTCAGCAACTGCCCCAACTGGCCACAACCGGTCATGACCAGCGCCAGGGCCGCCATTGTCAGGATACGCAGGAGGTTTCCGGTGTTGAGGAGTAAAGTCGTGTGCCTGGTAAGGTCTGTATTGTTCATTATTGTTGCTCCTTGTTGTTGAACCGCAGCCTGAAAGCCTCAGGCCACGGCCAGGCAGTCTGTTCACCCCTCCCGCTTCAGACCATGCCAGTACCGGCTACCCTCTTGGGCGAAACGGCCAAACCCGAAAAACGTGAATCAGATCACGTCCAGGAAACATGAAAATCATAACCATTGGGCGACATGGTCATATAGGCACCGTGTAGGCAAACCACCCGGGACGAACACCGGGCCAAGAACAAGAACCACCTCAGGAAGAGACAGGACGCCAGATGTCCGATCACGTATCCGTGGAAAGGGGCAGCCAACACCGGCTGGGTATCGGCACCTTCGATATCCTGCTCAGCTATGCCCGGGAACAGGGGCTGGACCGGGTCCGGTGCCTGCAACGCGCCGGTGTCACCCCGGATGCCCTCGACAACCCGGACACCGTTATCGACGCCAGCCAGGAACTGGCCCTGATTCGCCTGCTGGTCCGGGAATGCGGCTCCGCCTTTCATCATGGCCTGCAGGTAGGCGGTCGCCAGGGGCTCACCGCCCATGGGGTATGGGGGCTAGGCGTGATGAGTTCCGCCAATGGCATTGTGGCCCTGCAGTGGGGCGGCCGGTTCGCGTCCGTCGCCTTTCCCTTTGTCCGCTACCGCTGGCGGCTGGGTCGCCGGGGCCCGCTGCTGCTGATGGACGATGACCACCTGCCGGACGATGTATCACCGTTCATCGTTGCCAGGGACCTGGCCTGCCTGTGGAGCCTGCACCGGGAACTGCTCCCGGGGCATTCCATGGGCGTCAACGAGCTACGCCTGACCCTGCCGGAGATGAACGGCATGGACATGCTGCGGGACCTGTACCCCTGCCCCGTCCGCACCCGGCAGGCCCATACCGGCATGACGCTCGACCCGGCCACCTTCCAGCAACCGTTCAGCGGGGCCAACCGTGTTACCCAGGCCCAGTGCGAACGCTACTGCCGAGAGCTGATCAGCCAGCGCAAACAGCGCCTGGCGCTTTCAGACCGGGTACGGGACTTCCTGCGAAACCAGGGCGATAACCTGCCGACCCTGACGGAAGTAGCCGGGGTGTTCCACCAGTCGACCCGCAGCCTGCGCCGCCAGCTCAGCCTGGAAGGTACCGGCTGGCGCCAGTTGCGGGATGAGGTGCTGGAACGCCGGGCCCGAAGACTCCTGGGCTCGGCGCACTACACGGTGGAACAGGTGGCGGAACAACTGGGCTACACGGAAACCTCCAGTTTCTCCCACGCCTTCAAGCGCTGGACAGGACTCTCCCCGGCGCAGTTCAGGCAGGCCCAGAATGTTCACCGGTCGAATCGGGACAATCCCAGTCATTCCTACTACATTGAAAACTGAACCAGCTCATTGAACTTTCAGGAATTCCGAAGGTCCATGCATCCCTATCGATGAGGTAAGCATCCCGTCAGCAACCGAGAGAGACCGATCATGATCCAGGACAATGTTGACCGATACGGCTCCATCAGTCGCCTGCTCCATTGGGGCATGGCCCTGTTACTGCTCTGGCAGTTTACTTCCGCCGCTGCCAGGGTGCTGGCGGAGGACACCGCTGTAGAGCAGTTCCTCTGGTCCACTCATAAACCCCTGGGCACCCTGTTGCTGACCCTGGTGGTCATCCGTATCGTCTGGGCGCTGGTCAACGCCAGCCACCGGCCACCTTCCATCACCATCGCGGCCAAGGCCGGACATATTGCCCTGTACCTGCTGTTGCTGGTGATTCCCGCCATTGCCCTGCTGCGCCAGTATGGTTCCGGGCACAGTTTCGAGCCTTTCGGCATCCCGCTGTTCCCCGGTTTCGAGGGCGACGAAATCGCCTGGATGGAGGCCCCGGCCAACCTGCTACACAGCTGGCTGGGCTGGCTCCTGCTGGTGACGGTGATTGGTCATGCCGCCATGGCCCTGATACACCGACGCTCCCCGGAACACGAGGATGTGTTGAGAAGAATGATAAAAAGCGACATAACGTGACGCAGACTATATTTTTCAATTCCTTGAGGGGGTAGGTTACGCGACTCGCCCGTCCACACCGGCCATTGGTCAGACGGGCTACAAACTCCCAACGAGGATGGCATCATGGAAGACTCTCCGGGCAGGACGCCCGCCAGCGCACGACAGGAGTTGTCCCGCCTTACCGACTACCGCCGCTACACCTACGCAGTGGCGTGCCTCATGGCCATGGCCATATTCTTCGTCAGCTGGCTGTTCCGGCATCCCCATGACTTTTTTATCGCCATCGGCTACCCGATCTTTTCGGTGATCTATGGTGTTTCCTGCGTCCTGCTGATTCATGGGCGTGTGCGCCTGCGGCTGCTGGAAGTCGGCCTGGTATCCCTGATCGCTGTGATCGTGCTCAGCCGGCTTGCCTGGCATTTCATCGCCGGTGATCCGTTCGGCGCCAACTTCATGCCACTGGTGTCCGGCCATTACTGGGCCGTGGGGATGCTGATCGTCGTGGCCTTTATCGCCCTGGGCTTCCGGGCCGGGATGGCGGTTGCCCTGGTGACCTTTTCGTTCTCGGCCCTGCTGGCCACCGGTGCCTCCCTGAGCTGTGCCCTCGACGGATCGGCGGGCTGTTCAGATGCCATGTATTTCCTGCGTATCCACTTTTTCCTGCTGACGCTGCTGGCCCTCACCAGCGCGGGCACCCTGCTACGGGACCGCACCTTCTCCGCCATCGCCCGTACCGAATTGCTGGAGCGCGTGAACGTCACCGACGACCTGACGGGCCTGGCCAACCGGCAGGGCGCCCTCGATTACCTGAAGAAAGCCACCCGTATCGCCAGACGCAAGGACCAACCATTGTCGCTGGCCCTGGCGAACCTGGATCATTTCCGCCGGATCAATCACCACCAGGGCCATGAGACCGGTGACCGGGTCATGACCCTGGTGGGGGAATTACTGACAGAGGCCATGGGGCGTGACAGCCTGGTGGCCCGGTGGGGCAGCGATGAGTTCCTGATGGTCAGCCCCGGGATGACGGAAGGGGAGGCCCTGCACAGTGCCGAACATTGCCGGTGGCGGATGGAGCAGTTGCCCATCGCGGGTCTGACCGTTACCGCCACCTTCGGTGTGGCCCAGTATCATCCGGAGCGGGACCTGGACGAGGTCCTGTACCGGGTCGATCAGGGCCTGGTCCAGGCAAGGAGCCTGGGCCGCAATATCGTCGCCACCGCACCGGCGGAGCGACCAGCCCCCCATACCTTGCGGCACCGGCGGGAGGATGCGACGACAGTGTGAGGGGCACTACCCTCCCCCCAAGGGGCCGGCCAGACGGAACACTAGAACAGTAGCCCAGGCAGGAAGGTCGACAGGAAGGGCACGTAGGCCAGCACGATCAACCCCAGGATCAGTGCTATCAGGAACGGTACGATTGCGCGACTCAACCGACCAATGGATACCCCCGAGATGCCACAGGTGGCAAACAGCGTGATGCCCACCGGCGGCGTTGCCATGCCTATGGCCAGGGCGACCACCGTCACCACCCCGAAATGCACCATATCAATACCAAGCTGTTGGGCAATCGGCGCAAAGATCGGCACCGCCAACAGAATAATGGCACCGGTTTCCATGAAGGTGCCCAGGATCAGGTACATGATGATGATCAGCATCAGGATGATGTACATGTTGGTCGATATACCCAGAATCGCGCTGGAGGCCATCTGCGGCACCTGCTCGATGATCATCACCCAGCCGAACGGACTTGCCGCAGCAATCAGCAGCATGATCATCGCGGAGTTCAGGGAGGCCTTGTAGAAGATGGGCACCAGGTCACCCAGCCTGAGTTCCTTGTAGACGAAGAAGCTGATGATCAGTCCGTAGACCACGGCAATCGCGGCGGATTCCGTTGGCGTGAACGCCCCCGTCATGATCCCGCCAAGGATAATGATCGGCAGCAGCAACCCCCAGACCGACTCGAGGAAGGGTTGCCAGCGCTCTTTCCAGGTCCGCCTGTCTTCCGTCGGGTAGCCGTGCTTGCGGGACCAGATCAGGTTCACACCGATCAGCAGGACCGCAAGGAATATCCCGGGGATAATCGCGGCGACAAAGAGCTGGCCAATGGAGACGTTGGCCACGATACCGAAGATGATAAAGGTAATGCTGGGAGGAATGATCACCCCCAGGCAGGAGGCGGACGACACCACGGCCGACGCATAGGCCTTGGAGTAACCCCGCTTTTCCATCTCCGGGATGGTCAGCTCACCCACGGCGGCAGCCGTGCCGGGGGCCGAACCGGAAATGGCCGCGAAAAAAGTGCACGCCAGGATGGACACGGCCGCCAGCCCACCGGACACATGACCCAGCAGCGAGCTCGCCAGGCGGACGATACGACGGGAAATCCCGCCCCGCTCCATGATCGACCCCACCAGCATGAACAGGGGGATCGCCAACAGGGGAAAGGAATTCACGCCGGCAATCATCCGCTGGGGAAGGATACCGATGGGTGCCATGCCCGAGGCCACCAGGCTCGCCAGGGCGGCAATGGCCAGGGCGAAACCGATGGGAACATTGATCAGAAACGCAATCAACAGTGTCGCAACGAGGGCAAACAGCATGGTCAGTGACTCCCCGACGCGGTGAAGCGCTTCCAGGCATCGCCGATTTCCAGGGTGCAGTAGAACACCATCATAGCGCCCATCACCGGAATCGACAGGTACACCCAGCTCATGGGAATGCCCAGGGCCGGTGACGGTTGGCCATCCGCCATCTTGACGTTCTGCCAGCCGTAATAAACCATGAATCCGGCAAAGATCAGGATGGCCAGATTCACCAAAATGTGCATCAGGGGAGCGAATTTACGGGGCAGCAGATCAACGAATATAGTGATGCCGATGTGTATCCCTTCACGCACACCAATCGCGGCGGCCATGAAGCTGCACCAGATAAAGATGAACCGGATAAGCTCCTCACTCCAGGAGGACGCGCTACTGAACACATAGCGCATGATCACCTGATAGAAGGTAAGGCCGGCAATCGCCATCATCATGGCGACCAACTGCCACTTGACCAGGGTATTGAAGTAGTGAACCAGGCCCGAATCGTTTGTTGTCTTCACGTTTGCCATCCCGACATCGTCACCGCTTATTATTGGAGATGAAGCCGGGGGAAGCGTGAACTCCCCCCGGCTTCAGTATTACTTGGTGTTGAGGATGCGCTGGACCAGTTCCCTGGCCTTGTCGGCATCGCCCTCGCCGATGGTTTCATAGGACATGGGATAGATGTCCTGCTTGGCGACCTCGATGAAGTCGGACTTGTCCACCTCATTGATCACCATGCCCTTCTCTTCCAGAACGCCACGGATCTCCTGCTCGTAGCTGGCCAGCTCCGCCCGCTGGATATCACAGGCTTCCTTGGCGGCTTTGGCGATAATGGCCTGGTGTTCCTCACTCAGACCCTGCCACCAGCGCTCGGAGGCGATGAACTGACGGGGATAGTAGAAGTGGCCGCTCAGGGACAGGTATTGCTGGACCTCATAGAAGCGCTGGCTGTAGATGAGGTTCATCGGGTTTTCCTGCCCATCGACAACACCTTGCTGCAACGCCGAGTAGAGTTCGCCGAACGACATGGGAACCGCTGAGGCACCAAATGCGTTCACCGTATCGATCATGACTTCGCTTTCCATCACCCGGATCTTCAGGCCCTCCAGGTCTGCCATGGTCTCGATGGGGCGCTCGTCATTGGTGAAGTAGCGGAAGCCGCCATCGTTGTAGGCCAGGTGGCGGATGCCCACGTCCAGGTACGCTTCCTGGACCTGCTGGCCGATCTCGCCGTCCAGCACCTTGTGGGCATGGTCAATGTCCCGGAAGATAAACGGCAGGTCCCAGAGCATGGCTTCCGGCACGAACCGACCCATGGGGCCGTTTTCGACGTCGCCCATTTCCAGGCTGCCCATCTGGACGCTCTCGACGATGGTCCTGGCATCGCCGAGTTGTCCGGCGGGATAGATGTTGACCTCAATGGCCCCGTCGGAGCGCTCTTCCACCATCTCCTTGAAGGCAGCCACGCCAACGTTCTGGGGGTCCTTGGGATCGGTATTGCCATTGTGGGCAAACTTGATGGTGACATCGGCGGCGGATGCCACGACTGGCACGGTCAGTGACATCGCGCCGGCCATCATGACGAACGCTGCGGTTATGGCAGACAGTTTACGGTGCATGTGGTACTCCTTGTTGTTGTTTTGCATTGGCGATCAGACGAGTGACGCCGTGTTCGGATCAGGTTGGATCCGTTTTCTGGGAAATGACCATCCCGCCTGGGATGGGCCGGTTTGTTATTGGTTGTTCTCGGGTTATTTCCAGTTCCGGTTGACCCAGAACTTCGGCTGCCCCTCCTGCAGCGTGCGGATGATCTCCCGGGACGCCTTCTTCCTCAGTTCAACCACCGATGCCTCGGAGTAAAACGCGGCATGGGGTGTGATGACCGTGTTGGCAAGCCGGGACAGCGGCGGGGCCTGCTCCGGCGGTTCAGTCTCCAGCACGTCAATGCCGGCACCGGCCAGTCGACCCTCCTCCAGGACCTCCTGCAGGTCCTGCTCATTGATCAGCCCACCCCTTGAGGTGTTGATGACATACGCGGAGGGCTTCATCTTCTCCAGGTTTTCCCGGTCGATGATGTGGTGGGTGTCGTCGGTCAGCGGCACATGCAGGGACAGCACATCGACGCTGCCCAGGAAGTCGTCAAAGTCGGTGACGCGACGAATACCATTGTCGCTGAAGGTGGATTCCGGCGCGTAGGGGTCATAACCAACCACGTCCATACCGAAGGCGGCGGCCCGCCGGCCCACCTGCTGGCCGATCGCGCCACAGCCAAACAGCCCGAACACGGCGCCCCGCAGCGGGGGCATGGGTTTGGCATCGGCGATGCTCCAGACCCCATCGGCCACTTTACGGTTCAGCAGGCAGGTGCGACGGATCACGGACAACGCCAGGGCCATGGTGTGATCGGCCACTTCATCCAGACAGTAGTCGGGAACGTTAGCCACCATGATCCCGGCTTTGGTGGCCGCTTCCAGGTCCACATTGTTGAAGCCGATGCCGGCTCGCACGATGACCTTGCAGCGGGTGAGGCTATTAATGACGCTGGCATCCACCTTGGCGTAGACCACCAGCATGGCATCGCAGTCACGGCCCTCGCGGATCAGGGTGTCGGCATCCGGGGCGCTGGAAAACGTCAGCTCCGCATCGGCGAGCCCCAGTTCGTCCCGCTCGATGGCCGTGTCGGGGAAGATACTATCGGTCATGAATACAGAATACTTGGCCACGGTCTGCTCCTTTCAGAAATCGGGGAAACGCCGGCCACATAAGGCCGGCGGCGTCTGGTCCGTTGCTTAACCGGCCACCAGTTGATTGGTCAGCGAGCCAATGCCGTCGATGGTGACGGTCATGGAATCGCCGGGCGTAACGGGACCAACGCCGTGGGGCGTGCCGGTCAGGATCACGTCCCCCGGGAGCAGGGTCATGTGGGCCGAGATGTAGCTGACCACTTCATGCACGTTGAAGATCAGCTGGTTGAGGTTGGACCGTTGCCGCACCTCGCCATTCACGGTCAGCTCGATGGTCGTATCCTTCTGATTGATGGTGGGGACGATGCCCGGTCCAATCGGGCAGAAGGTGTCGAAGGACTTGCCCCGGGTCCATTGCTTGTCGCCCAGTTGCAGGTCACGGGCGGTAAAGTCGTTGGCGCAGGTGTAACCGAAGATGTAGCCGCTGGCCTCTTCCACCGACACGTTCTTGGCGCGCTTGGCGATGACAATGCCCAGCTCCCCTTCATAGTCCAGGCGTTTGCTGTGGGCCGGAGCGACAATCGCCTCCTGGTGGCCAATCACCGAGGTGGAGGGCTTCATGAACAGCAGCGGTTCCTTGGGCAGGGTCTCGTTCATTTCCGCCGCGTGGTCCCGGTAGTTCAGCCCCACACAGACCACCTTGCTCGGCTCGCAGGGTGCCAGCAGGCGAACACTGGCCAGGTCCACGGAGCGCTCACTGGCGCTGCCGCCCTCCAGCATGGGACCGTTGAGATAGAAGACCTTATCCCCTTCCAGGTAGCCTTCATGGATTTCGTTGTTGTTGTCGTTAAAACGCACGTACATCTTTTTATTCTCCAGCTTTGAGTTTATCGATCCCGGTCATGTGATCGAGCCTTTCCTGTACATCCAGCAGGTGGGACTGCATTTCGTGTTCGGACTCCGGCACATCGCCCCGCTTCAGGGCGTCCAGGATCCGGCGGTGATACTTGATGGACTCCTTCATCACCGTGGCGTCATAGCCGACCCGGGTCTGCACCTTGAAGATCAGCATGATGATGGAGTTGTAGAGAATGATCAGGACGCTGCTGCGGGAGGCCTTGGCAATCTGCTGGTGGAACGCGATATCGGCGATCACGAAATCGTTGTTGTTCTCCCGCTCGTCGGCATCGATCATTGAGGCCAGGTGCTGCTCCATCAGATCGATGTCCTCGTCGGTGATCCGCTCCGCCGCCAGGCTCACCATGGTCTTCTCCAGGAACAGCCGCGCTTCGGTGATGTCCTCGTAGCTGGTGTCATCCAGCAGGATCTTCAGGGTCAGCGTCTCCTCCAGGATCGAGGAAAAGCTGGTGGTAATGACGGTACCGGCATTCGTGCGCTTCAGCAGCCCCTGGAGCGAGAGGATCTTGAGACCCTCCCGCACCGATGCCCGGCTGACGGCAAACTGCTCGCAGAGCTCCCTTTCACCGGGAATCCGGTCGCCTTCCTTCAGCTCACCCTTGAGAATCAGCTGCTTGATCTTCTCAACCACCAGGTCGCTCAAGCTCTTTCTTTCCAGGGGTTCAATACTCATTACGCAACATGCCTCGACGAATCGGATAAGGACGCTTCACTGGATCAATGGACTGATGGTCTGACCACTCGATCTGGAAATAGACTAGATTCGAATTATTCAAACCGTCAAGCACTTTTTTTAATTCTTATATTGCAATAACGATACTTTTTGTCTCATTATCGAATAACAAGATCGATAACACCCTTTCCCAAACGCCCTATACCAACAAGAGGATCAAGCCATGACCCAACGAGTCGTCCTGCCGCGCATCCTGGAAACCGGACCCGGCACCCTCCAGCGCCTGCCGGACATCCTGTCCACCCTGGCATGCCGCAACCCACTGATCGTGACCGACCAGGTGATGATGTCCCTCGGCTACGCTGACCGGCTCACCGATATTCTGAAGACAGCTGGCATGACCTGGGGGCTCTTTGCCGACACCGAGCCTGAGCCCACCGAAAGCTCCCTCCTGCCAGCGGTGGAACAGCTCCGGCAAGGCAGCTTCGATGCCGTGGTGGCGTTGGGCGGAGGCAGTGCCATCGACAGCGCCAAGGCCATCTCGGTACTGGGTCTCCATGGCGGTCGCATGGCCGACTACAAGGTGCCAAGGGATGTATCCGAGCCGGCACTGCCCGTGGTGGCCATTCCCACCACCGCTGGTACGGGGTCCGAGGCCACCCGCTTCACCATCATCACCGACGGCGATTCCGATGAAAAAATGCTGTGCATGGGCCTGGCCTTCATGCCCTACGCCGCGATTGTGGATTACGAACTGACCCTGTCCGTACCCGCCCGGGTTACCGCGGATACCGGCATTGACGCCCTGACCCATGGCATCGAGGCCTACGTCAGCCGGAAGGCCGGCCCATTCAGCGACCAGCAGGCCCTGGCCGCCATCGCGCTGATCGCGCCCAACCTGCGCCGGGTCTACCACAACCCCGAGGACCGGGAAGCGCGGGAGGCGATGATGATGGGCTCCACCCTGGCGGGCATTGCCTTCTCCAACGCGTCCGTCGCCCTGGTCCATGGCATGAGCCGCCCCATCGGCGCCCACTTCCATGTGCCCCACGGGCTCAGCAACGCCATGCTGCTGCCCGCAATCACCCGATTTTCCCTGCCCGGGGCGCCGGACCGGTATGCCCGCTGTGCCCGGGCCATGGGCATTGCCGGGGCGGAAGATTCGGATGACGCCGCCAACGACAAGTTGCTGGCGGAATTGCGCGCCCTGAACCGGGAGCTGGAAGTGCCCAGCATGGCGGCCTTTGGCATCGACGAGGCCCGTTTCATGGAGCTGCGGGAACTGATGGCGGAACAGGCCCAGGCATCCGGATCACCGGGCAACAACCCCCGGGTACCCAGCCAGGCGGAAATGGTCGAACTTTACGAACAGGTGTGGAACCAGGAGTAAATCAGGATGCAGAACATTCTCGGACATTTTATCAACAACACCCACAATGCCGGCGACGGCGGGCGCACGGCCCCGGTCCATGACCCGGCCACCGGCGAAGTCCGCTGCCAGGTCGCCCTGGCCTCAAAGGCCGACACCGAGCGCGGTATCCAGGCTGCCCATGAGGCCTTTTCTGCCTGGTCCCGGACGCCGCCACTGAGCCGGGCGCGCATCCTGTTCCGGTTCAAGGCCCTGCTGGAAGAACACGAGGACGAGCTGGCGGAACTGATCTCCCGTGAACACGGCAAGGTCCTGTCGGATGCCAGGGGGGAACTGACCCGGGGCAAGGAAGTGGTGGAATTCGCCTGCGGCATGCCCCACCTGCTCAAGGGAGAACACAGCCGCAATGTGGGCAGCGAGGTGGACACCCATTCACTGATGATGCCCCTGGGCGTGTGTGCCGGTATCTCGCCGTTCAATTTCCCGGCCATGGTGCCCATGTGGATGTTCCCGGTGGCGATTGCAGCCGGCAATACCTTTATCCTCAAGCCCTCGGAGAAGGATCCCTCGGTCGCCCTGCGCATCGCCGAACTGCTTGCCGAGGCGGGCCTGCCCGAAGGCGTCTTCAACGTCATCAACGGCGACAAGGAAGCCGTCGATGTGCTGCTCACCGACCCCAGGGTCGAGGCCGTCAGCTTTGTCGGCTCAACCCCGGTGGCCGAGTACATCTATGCCACCGGCAGCGCCCATGGTAAGCGAGTGCAGGCCCTGGGTGGGGCCAAGAATCACCTGGTGGTGATGCCGGATGCGGACCTGGACCAGGCGGTCAACGCTCTGATGGGCGCGGCCTACGGCGCCGCCGGTGAACGCTGCATGGCCATCTCGGTGGCGGTGGCGGTAACCGATGAGGTAGGGGATGCGCTGGTCAAACGCTTAAAGGAGAAGGTGCAGGCACTGCGGGTTGGACCGGGCTACGGCGTCGACACCGAGAACGACATGGGACCGCTGATTTCCGGTGAACACCGGGACCGGGTACGGGACTTTATCGACTCCGGCGTGGCCCAGGGCGCCAGCCTGGTAGTGGATGGCCGTGGCGTTGAGGTTCCGGGCCATGAGACCGGCTACTTTATCGGCGGTACCCTGTTTGACGATGTCACGCCGGCCATGGACATCTACCAGCAGGAAATCTTCGGGCCGGTGCTGTCGGTGGTACGGGTGCCCGACTATGACTCGGCGGTGTCCCTGATCAACGACCACGAGTACGGCAACGGCACCGCGATCTTTACCCGGGATGGGGATACCGCCCGCAACTTTGGCGACGATATCCAGGTGGGGATGGTGGGCATCAACGTGCCCATTCCGGTGCCCATGGCCTATCACTGCTTCGGGGGCTGGAAACGGTCACTGTTCGGGCCATTGCATATGCACGGGCCGGACGGGGTGCGTTTCTTCACCCGCATGAAGACCATCACCAGTCGCTGGCCGACCGGCATTCGCCAGAATCCCGACTTCAACATGCCCACGCTGTAACCGGCGATGGAGGCCGATGCCCGACCGATGTCATGGTAGCATCGGCCTCCTGTTAACAATGTCTGGATAGGGATTCATGACCACCTCTCGCGACCACCAAACGGCGTCCCGCCGTGAAAAAGGTTCCTCGATCCTGCGGGTGCTGGACATCCTTCACCATGTCTGCACCGCTGAAAAGGCGACGCCCCTGCCCGAGCTGATCGCCGAACTCAACATTCCCAAGGCCACCGCCCACCGGCTGGTCCAGCAACTGGAGGAACAACGCTTCTTCCAGACCAATATGCGCGGCAACCTGGTCCCCGGGCCCGCCATGCGTGCGATTGCCCTGGGGGTCATGAACAGCAACGAGATCAAGGTGCAGCGCCAGGCCATCCTCCAGGGCCTGTCACACCGGATCGATGAAACCTGCGGCATTTCCATTCCCGACGGCACCGAGATGATCTACTACGACCGGGTGCAGGCCAACTGGCCGCTGCAGGTTCACCTGCCCATCGGCAGTCATGTGCCCATCTGGGGATCGGCCAGCGGCAAGCTCTACCTGGCCCGACTGCCCAAGGCCACTCGCCGCCGGGTCCTCAGGAACCTGCCCCTGGTCAAACTGGCCCGCAACACCATCGTCGACGCGGACCAACTGGAAGAAGAGCTGGAGCAGATTCGCCAGACCGATCTGGGTATCGACAACGAGGAATTCATCGACGGCATGGTCGCCATCTCGGTACCGGTCACCCACCGGGACGGACGGCTGGCCGCCTGCCTGTTCTGCCACGCCCCGGTTATCCGCAGCAGCCTGGAAGAGCTGAAGGCCCACGAGCCACTGTTACGGGAGGCGGCAGTGCAGTTGCAGGAAGTGCTGATTGATGCGGAAGACAGGGCTACGCAACCGTAGCCCCAGGAGCCTGCGCGATGTCTACCGCACAGACTCCTACCGGAAGGCTTACTCGAACGGCGGCTCATCCCACCAGGGGAAGAACGCGGGCATGTCGGTGGATACCTTGTTGGGGAACTCCGCCGGACGCTTCTCCAGGAACGAGGTCACCCCTTCCTTCGCATCCGCCGATTCGCCCCGGGCCTGGATGGAGCGGCTGTCGATGCGGTGGGCGTACATCGGGTGCGGTGCCGCGGACATGCGCCACAGCATCTGACGGGTCAGGGCAACGGACACCGGTGCAGTGTTATCGGCAATCTCACGGGCCAGTTCGTAGGCTGCCGGCAGCAGGTCGTCGGGCTCATGGAGCGAGCGGACCAGCCCCTTCTGCAGGGCCTCTTCGGCACCGAATACCCGACCGGTCATGCACCACTCCATGGCGGTCTGCATGCCCACCAGGCGGGGCAGGAACCAGGACGACGCCGCTTCCATGGTGATGCCGCGACGGGCGAAGACAAAGCCGAACTTGGCCTGGGTGGACGCCAGACGGAAATCCATGGGCAGCTGCATGGTGGCACCGATGCCCACCGCCGGGCCATTGATCGCCCCGATCACGGGCTTGAGGCTCTCGTAGATGCGCAGGGTATTGGTGCCGCCGCCATCACGATAGACATCCCCAACCCTGAGGGACTCCCGGGACAGGTCGCCGGACTGGGCGTTGCGGTCAAAGGTGGAACCGCCGGAGGCGAGGTCCGCCCCGGCACAGAAGCCGCGGCCCGCACCGGTGATCACCACCGCTTTCACATTGTCATCGGCGTCGGTCTCGTCGAACAGGGCCAGCAGTTCCTCACGCATCTTCGCGTTGTAGGCGTTGAGCCTGTCGGGGCGGTTCAGGGTGATGGTGGCAATGCCCTGGTCCACGCTGTACTGGGTCGTTTCAAGGGTAGGTAAAGCCATAAGGCCTCCGGGTGTTGTTATCGGAATCTGGATCAGTGGATCTGGAAGACTAAGCAGACCGGCCGGATCTGACAAATGCATGATTTTGATGATCGACTATTCATACCATGCATAATCCTGCCCGCCATGACCGGATGAACGCGATCTCAGGCATCCGGACTGAAGTAGCCCTTGATCCAGTCCACCAGGGTATCGGTGCTGACCTCCGACAGGGGAGTCCGGCGAAATTCCTCCCCCATTTCCTCTTCGAGCGTCACGAACTGGTACAGCAGGGTGCCGGGCTCCTCATCGTGCAGGATCAGCAGGATTCGCCGGCGGGTCCGCAGACAGTCGATGGTCATCACATCCGCCGGAATACCGGCATCCCGCATGCCACGACGAACTTCCACCACCGGGTTGATGTGCTCGTGGGCCTGCTGGATGCGGGCATGGGCGTCGCTGGCCATATCCGACAGGGTTTTCAGGGGATCTTCAGGCATCAGGGGCTCCTCGTTCATATTCCCCAAGCCTAACAGAAGGTCCCCTGCCCGCGCTCGGCCGTCGCTCCAGCTACCCCAGGGCCCGCACCAGCGCAGCCACCAACTCCGCCTGGCGCCGGTAGCCATTCTTCGATAGCAGGCTCTTGATGTATTGGCGAACCGTGTGGATGGACAGGGCTTCGGCCCCGGCAATCTGGTCCGATGTCAGGCCCCGCATCAGCAACGCCGCCGTGCGCGATTCCGCCACCGTGCAGTCGAACAGGGCCCTGAGCCTGTCCTCGTCAACGTCGCGGGAGGAGGAGAAACATATCAGTTCCGCCAGGGCTCCCTGGCCATGGCCGCCGTCATCCTGAAGGGGCGTAAAGCACAAGGCCAGACGCTCGTCTCCCGAGCCATCCACCAGCGTGACGGTGTCGTGAACGTTCAAGCGAGCATTGAAGACACTGGTGGCAATGGCCGCCATCAGTTCCTCGTTGAAGCCCGCATGACGACTCCGCAGAACGGGTGCCGGACCGTCAGTCACAAACAGCCGGGGATGATCCCGCAGTACCTCCCTGGCCGACGCATTGAGCTGAGCCACCTGGGCCAGCTCGTTGAACACCAGCATGGGCTTGCCCACCAGGTCCAGCGCTGCCGACAGACTGCGGTTATCCGCCCGGGAGTGATATAGCTTGTGGTGGAGGTTGATGGCATTCTCAATATGGGGTGCCAGCAGGTTCATCTGCAGGATTTCCTGACGGCTGTACGGGCCTTCGCTGCGATGGCGGTTTGCCAGGAACACGATCTGGGCATCACGCCCCCGGGTCACCAGCATGCCCGCACTGTCTCCAAGGCCGGCTTCCGCCGCCCAGGCCCGGGTGTCCTCGGTGAGAAGGTCCAGGATATCCACCGAGGCATCGCCACCGACCAGGCTATCAAAATGACGGGGTGGAAGGGCGGCGAAGGTTTTCAGGGCCTCGTCCTGCCGGGGCAGGTCACTGTTGATAAACCACTGCTCGAACCCCTCCGGATATCCGAAGGTCCAGCCATACATCATGCGGATGGGGGCCAGGGTGAGCCCCAGGATACCGCCCTGGAGGCACCGGAAGTGGGACTGGAAGGCATCGAAGAAGGGCTGGAACCCGCTGTTATCGTTGAGGCAGCGATACAGCGAGGCCACCAGTTGACTGTAACCGATGAAATCCCGCTCGCTGATGGCGCTGTCATCCGGCGCCTCCGGACCCCGCGGCAGGACGAATCCGTCGCCCCCCGGGATGGTGTCTTTCGGGTCCATGCACAAGGCTTCCCGTTGATGGCGACAAGGCCGTGTTTCCAATTCTCATTGGTTGTGTATTTAACTTATATTTTATTGCACCCGGTATATCAACATCCGGTATAGCGCCTTGTCACAAACCATCGTCCCGCGGTTACCTCCCCAGAAGGCACCGTTAGCCTCGACAGGTATCGAGTAACCGGTTGAAGGCCCGGGCTTCTGATTCCGGAGGCTTGAGGTCGTACTTGATCAGGATTCGCATGAACCGGCTGATGTACTGGCACTCTCCCGCCGGCGGCATCCACTCGTCCGGCCCCCGGCCACCCTTGCTGCGGTTGAGGCTTGCTTCCACGGGCCAGAGGTTGAGGGGGTCGTTGGCAAAGGCCTCCCGGCGTTCCCGGGACCACTCACTGGCACCGTTATGCCAGGCCCAGACCAGGGGCACCACATGGTCGATGTCGATATCGCCGGCGTTCTGGATCACTTCGCCGGTGAACGGTGATATCCAGCGGCCGGTCACCACCCGGCACCGGTCCGCGCCGGCAAAGCGGACGTTGGTGGTGGAGGTGGCAATCAGTGCCTCGGCGCGACTGTCCTGGCAGTCGCCGTCCCGGTCATCCCAGCCGTGGCCGAAGGCGCTGCGCCGGTAGCCCGCATCCGCCGGGTCAGCGCTGGCAATGCTCACCCCGTCCGGCAAACGCCCGTCTGCGGCCAGGCAGGCTTCAAGGCTGTCATAGGCGGTAAAGGTGGTGGTGCGCTCATACCAGGGACTTTGCGGCGGATGGCAAAGCCCCGAGGAAGACTGCTTGATGGTGGCCTGGGCCAGTACCGGGACAAGCCCGAGCAAAAGCACAGCCACCAGGTTCCGACAGCGAACTGAAACCATGGACATTCCATATACTACAGGTACAACAGAGGGCTACATTATTACCGCCCTCACCTGCGGGGCATTGTATACAGGTGTTCCGTCTGCCGTCATTGCGCCTTTAGTCAGACGATCGAGGGTTTTCAGGTTCAGCCGGATGACGGATCAAACCACCACCCCGGCAGCAGCGACCGGTTCGCTGTCTGCAGGAAGCGGTCGTCAATCAGCCAGATCACGCCTTCGTCCTCCGGTGTCCGTATCACCCGGCCTGCCGCCTGGGCCACCTTCTGCAGGCCGGGGATGCGATAGGTATAGTCGTAGCCGGTGGCAAAGCGGGCGTCCAGCCGGGTCTTGAGCACCTCATGCCAGGGGTCGAACGGTGGCAGCCCGAGGGTTGCCACGAAGGCGCCGATCAACTGGTCACCGGGCAGGTCGATGCCTTCACTGAACACCCCGCCCAGCACTGCAAAAGCCACCGCCGGCTCGGGCTGACGGAAGCCCGCCAGGAAGTCGGCGCGCTGTTCGTGACTCATCCCGGGGTGTTGTGACCGCTGGGGCAGATCCGGATCCCGGCTGGCCAGGGCCTCCGACACCTGCCGCATGTACTGGAAGCTGCTGAAGAAGGCCAGGTAGTGCCCCGGGCGCGCCCGGAACTGGCGGGCGATCAGGTCCGCGATGGCCGCCAGGGACGCCTCCCGGTCCGGTTTGCGGGTACTGATGTCTGGCGTGAACCGAACCTGCAACTGCCCGGCATCGAACGGACTGGGCAGTGAGGTAAAGCGGCTGTCATCCGGCAGTCCCAGCAAGTCCCGGTGGTAGACACCCGGGGTCAGGGTGGCGGAGAACAGCAACACCGAGTCGGCCGCCGTAAAACGCTCCCGCAGGAAATCCGCCGGAATCAGGTTCTGGATGGTCACGCTGGCCCTGCCCCGCCCTGGCCGGTGGAACTCGCACAGGGAGTGGTCGCCGAACTGGTCCGCCAGTTTCAGGAAGGCCACGCTCTCGAACAGCAGTTCCTGCAGGGCCAGGTCCGGCGGGTTATCCGCCAGGTAGTCGGTCAGCGCGGAAACCAGCCCCTGCAGCGCTGCAGGCAGACGGTTTGGCAACGACTCGAGGAATACCGGCTCGGTGCCCGCCGCTTCCTGCTCCCGCACCACGTCCTGCCAGGTCCTGGCCACCCGGTTCAGGGGGGCCTTCAGGCTCTTCGGCGCTGTCTTTTTCACCCGTAACAGGCGTTGCTGATCCAGTCGCACCGAGTACATGCCCCGGGCCCGGTCCACCAGGTTGTGGGCCTCGTCCACCAGCACACTGGCCCGCCACTGGTTCTGGTTCACCAGAGCATGGAGCAGCGCACTCTGGTCAAACAGCCGGTTGACGTCGGCCACCACCACATCGCTCCAGCGGGCCATCTCCTGGGCCAGGAAGTAGGGGCAGAGTTCATGGCCGGCGGCTATCGTCGCCAGCCGCTCCCGGGTCAGGGGTTCCCGCACCTGTGCCGCCTCGGCCCGGGCATCCGGCAGGCGATCGAAAAAGCCCTTCGCCAGGGGGCAGGAATCGCCGTGGCAGGCCTTGTCCGGGTGTTCGCAGGCGTCGTCCTTGGACACCAGTTCCAGGGTGCGCAGGGGCCAGTGGTCCGGTTCCGGCTGGGCTGCCCGCAGGGCGTTCACCCCATCAATGGCCAGTTGCCGGGTGGTGTTGCGGCAGGTGAGGTAAAACAGGCGGTCCTGAGCGCCGGTGGGCATGGCCACCAGTGCCGGGAACAGGGTGCCCAGGGTCTTGCCCAGCCCGGTGGGCGCTTCCAGCAACAGTGTGCGGGACTGAACGGCGTTACGGTAGACGGTTTCCGCCAGTTGCCGCTGACCGGTGCGGAAATCCGCGAACGGGAACCGCAGCTGGCCCAGCCGCTGATCCCTCTGTTCACGATGGTGTTCTTCCTGCTCGGCCCAGTGTTTGTAGGTGTGGCACAGGGTTTCCAGTTCCTGCCACAGTTCATCCGCCGTAGCGGTTTCCGTGACCGGCGATTCCCTGTCCCGGGCGGTGTCGTAATAGACCAGCGACAGGGTGACCTTGCGACGGTTTTCCTGGCGGCACAACAGCGCACCATAGGCCCGCAACTGGGCCCGATGCAGGGCGCGCTGGTGTTCGCGAATGCGGGACAGGTCACCCCGGTGGGTCTTGATCTCTTCCAGCAGGCCTTTGTGGGGATTGTACAGGTCGGCACGACCGGACAGTTCGAGCCCCAGGCATTCACCGGTGAGCTGGTACTCACTCTGGTAGCCGTAACCACGGCGGGATTGCACCGACTTATGGCCTGCGATGCCCTCCTCCGACGAGGGCGCCGGGGTATAACGGAAATCCAGGTCACCCCGGCGGGCGGCAAACTCGCAGAGGGTACGGACCGCGACCTTCACGTTCCGTCACCCAGCCAGCGCACGTAGCAGACCCGCGCCGCGATGCCCTGGTGGTGGAAGAACGCCAACCATCGCCGCTGATGGTCCTGCAAGCGGTCACCGGGGCCCTTCACCTCGATCATCTCATAGCGCCGGGCCGGGTCCACCTCATCGGGCAGGAAACGGATCAGGTCCGGGAAACCGCTGCGGTGTTCCTTCAGGTTGTGGAGCAGCCGCCGGAACAGCACCTCCAGGTGGCTGGCAGGGATGCAGTCCAGTGCCAGTTCCAGCAAGTCTTCGTTCACCACCAGCCAGTTGACGAACGGGTTGGCCAGCCCCTGCTTGCGCCGGTAGTTCGCCAGGATGATGTGACCGTAATCACCGTCCTCCAGGTGGGCAAAGCACTGTTCCAGCCGTTCCCGACGACGGGGTACGAAATCCTCACGGGTCAGGTCCGCCGGCCCCATATGGAAGGGGTGAAAGAAGGCCCCCGGCACCGGTGCAAAGACAACATCCCAACACAACAACCCGAACAGGCCGTTGATCAGGGTGTTCTCCACGTAGAACACCGGCTGGTGGTCGTGCCACAGATGCTGCTGGACGGCCACCTCCACCGGCACGCCCGTGTGGGGCAGGGTTACCAGGAAGTCGTCCGGTGCGGGCTCGGCAGGCAGCTCCGGCACCGGCTGCTCGACCTTGCGGGCCACCCGCTTGAGGATGCGGGCCAGGCCCTGGGCCTCGGCATCGCTGAGTTCCGTGGTATGCCAGTCCCGGGCGATGGCCCAGGCGTCGTCAAAGCGCTTCATCCGCTCCAGCAACCGCAGCTGTTTCAGCCGCGCCTCCCGGTGGGTGCTTTGCGCCAGTACCTCCAGCGCCAGTTCCCGCTCGCCCTGGCGTTCCGCCTGCCGGCCCAGTTCCAGCAGTAATCGATCACGTCGGCTGGCCAGCCAGGTATTTTCAGTGAGAGCAGGTACTTGTGGCCAGAGATTCGCAGCGGGCACGCCCTCGTCCAGTTGCTCCCGGCACTGGTGCATGACCAGATAGCAGTCGACCTCATGCCGGTGCTGGAATGCCCGGGATTCGGGTGTGAAAGAGACCTTCTCGTACTGCTGGTAGCCCAGTTCCACCAGCACAAAATCCGACCAGTTCTGGCGCAGGTTGCCAAAGAACATCAGGCGGATACGGTCGAACAGGGGCATATGGGGCAGGTGGACCACGTTATCGTGATGCGCCGGCAGCCAGTCCGCAAGACGGATGGCATCGTCCAGGTGATCCGCCAGCGCCGCTTTCATGCCAGCCTTGGGAAGCGCCCGGGCATACCCGAGATCCGACAGGGTGGCCGCAAACGCTGGTCGCAGTTCCGCCAGGGTGAACAGGTGGAACAAGTCATCCAGGCTCACCCGATCCGCTGTCCGCACCCATCCGCCCGCCGCCAGTTCCGCGAGGGCAACCGGTTCCGGCTCCGGCAGCTCCGGGTAACTCAGCTTGTCGGCCCGGAACAGCTCACCGGTACGCATGATCATCCGGGTCAGCAGGGCACGGGCGGACACCGACAGCAGGCGGAAATCCGCCAGCCGACGGCGCTCATCGGTCGTCAGCAGGTCGCCGTGGTGATCGTCGACCCAGTTCACCACGGTTTCCATGTTTTCCAGGTAGTACAGCGGGTTGGTCAGGTCCGCAGTCTGTGGTCGCGAATCCTGCCTGTCGGGGGTATTCATCACTGACGAAAGCAACCTGTGGCGGATGGCATCGAGGACCCAACTCTACGATGAGTCCAGGCGGGGCTCAAGGCATCTGGTGTCCCTGAGAATCAGATGCCAAAGTCCGCCCGCTGCAGGGTGACACCGCCCACCTTCCATTCACTGTCCTTGCGGACCATGCGGTAATAGGCATCCCATAGTTTGCCTTCCGGCCCCTCCAGGCGCACCACCTGAACCTCGAACTCGTCGTGGGGAATGCGTTGTCCAAAACGGATGGACGCAGCCCGGTGTACCGGTGGGTAGGCGTTCTGTATCACATAGAGCAGCATTTCGGGGGAGCGCAAACGCCTCTGGATGCCCCGGGAGGCGTGGACCCAGGCGCCCAGCTCGTCATCGTTGGCAAAGGCTTCGATCTGGGTGAGGATGACATCGCGGATGGCCGCGTCCGTCTCGTCGGCCAGCGGCGAAACGGAGACCAGGGCGAGCAGCCCCAGGGCCACCAGCAGGACCGGCAGCCCGACATGGACAGTTCGTCGTCTTTTCGTCATCTTGGAGCCCTCCGCAGGGACCGACACTACCGGTGGATACGGTCGTGAGCCGACGATGGATGGACCAAACTGACTACTGCACCTTACTGATCAAGTATAGACCGCCAGGATAGACTGCGCCCGTCACCCAATAGCCGGGTCGATCGCCGGATCGGTTTTCCGGGGTCAGTTGCGGTAACCTGTACAGGATCAAACGACGTACCCGAACCGGGAGCAAGATGACCCAGACCGCCCACCTACAGCCCGGCTTCCACGCCATCCACGCCAACCACCTTGAGGACCTGCGCCGGGCGGTGGTGTACCTGTGCCGTCAGACACCGGTGCCGCCCCTGGACAGCGAGACCTTCCTGGTGCAGAGCAACGGCATCGCGCAATGGCTGAAGCTGGCCCTGGCGGAGAAGCGTTCCGACGACGGCGTTGACGGTGGGCTGGGTATTGCCGCCGGCATGGACTTCCTGTTCCCGGCCCGCTTTATCTGGCAGGCCTACCGGGCCGTGCTGCCGGACGGCGAAGTGCCGGAGCAGTCCCCCTTCGACAAGCGGCGGCTGGTATGGCGGCTGTACCGTCTGCTGCCGGAGTTGGTGCCCACGGACGAGGTGTTCGCCCCCCTGGCCCGTTTCCTGGAAGGCACCGACCCGGACCTGCGGGCCTTCCAACTGGCGGAGAAGGTGGCCGACCTGTTCGATCAGTACCAGGTATTCCGGGCCGACTGGCTCAGTGCCTGGGAGCAGGGCCACGAGGTGATGATCACTGCCCGGGGCGAGGAAAAGCTTCTGGATGCCGAAACCCTCTGGCAGCCCAGGCTGTGGAGGGCGCTGGTGGCGGATGTGGGTGAGCTGTCCCAGACCAGCCGTTCACGCATCCACACCCGGTTCATGGAAGAAGGCGAGCGCCTGCAACGCCCCGCCAACCCCGGGCGGCTGCCTCAACGCATCGTGGTGTTCGGGGTGTCGTCCCTGCCCCGGCAGGCGCTGGAGGCCCTGCATGTACTGAGCCGGTTCTGCCAGGTGGTGCTGTGCGTCCATAACCCCAGCCAGTTCTACTGGGCCGATATCATCAGCGACCGGGACCTGCTCAACGCCCAGCGCCGCCGGGGTCGTGAACACCCCACCCTGATGAAGGTCGCCGACCCGGAACAACTGCACCAGCACGCCAACCCGCTGCTGGCTGCCTGGGGCAAACAGGGCCGCGACTATATAAGGCTGCTGGACGAATTCGATAATCCGGACGAATACCAGCACCGGTTCCAGACTCCGGACCAGAAGATCGACATCTTCTCCGAGCACGGTGATCCGGAGCTGCGCCGCCTGCTGCACCAGTTGCAGAATGACATCTACCAGCTGACGCCCCTGCAGGAAATCCGCGAACAACAGCGAACCGTGGACCCGGCTATCGACCACTCCCTAGCCTTCCACGATGCCCACAGCCCCCAGCGGGAAGTGGAGATCCTCCACGACCAGTTGCTGGCCGCCTTCAACGCGGACGACACCCTGCGGCCCCGGGACGTGATCGTGATGGTACCGGATATCAACGTCTATGCACCCCATATCCAGGCGGTCTTCAGCCGCTACCAGGCGGGTAGCACCCGCTATATCCCCTTCACCATTTCCGACCAGGGTCAGCGCCACCACGAACCGGTGCTGATCGCCCTGGAAACCCTGATGGGCCTGCCCCGCAGCCGCTTTGCGGTGAGCGAGATCATCAGCCTGCTTGAAGTGCCGGGCATCCGCCAGCGCTTCAACATTGGCGAGGACGACATCCCCCTGGCCCGGCGCTGGGTGGAAGGCGCCAATATCCGCTGGGGTCTGAACCGCCAGCAGCGGGAGACCCTGGAACTGCCCGGCGACCTGGCCCGCAACACCTGGCAGTCGGGCCTGCGGGCCATGCTGCTGGGCTATGGCATGGGGGACGACGAGCCCTGGGCCGGGGTCGAACCCTATGCCGAAATCGGCGGCCTGCAGGCCAGCCTGGCGGGCCGGCTGTCGGATTTTGTCTCCCGGCTCGAAAACCTGTGGAACGCCCTGCAACAGCCCCGCACACCCACCGGGTGGGAAGCCCTGTTCTCGGATATGCTGGAGCAGTTCTTCAAGGACCTGGAAGGCCACGACCTGCTGTTGCTGAACCGTTTTCGCCGGCACCTGGAGCAGTGGCTGGAGGATGCCCTGGCCGCCGGCCTGCAGGACACCCCGCTGCCCCTGAACATCGTCAGGGATGTGCTGCTGGACGGGCTGGATGAGGGCGGTCTGAACCAGCGCTTCCTGGCGGGCAAGGTCAACTTCGCCACCCTGATGCCAATGCGGGCCATTCCCTTCCGCAAGGTGTGCCTGCTGGGCATGAACGATGGTGACTATCCCCGTTCCCGGCCACCGGTGGACTTCGACCTGATGGCCAACGACTATCGGCCGGGGGACCGCTCACGGCGGGAGGACGACCGCTACCTTTTCCTGGAGGCACTGCTCTCCGCCCGGGAGCAGCTCTACATCAGTTGGGTGGGACGCAGTATCAAGGACGACTCGGAACGACCGCCCTCGGTACTGGTCAGCCAGTTGCAGGACCATCTCGACAGCCTGTGGCAGGTGGCCGGTCACCCGGACCAGCACGTCACCCGCGCCCTCACCACCGAACACCCGTTGCAGCCGTTCAGCCGGGCCTATTTCCCCCAGGCCAACGGCCTGCAACCGGAGCCGGACAGCCTGCCGCGCCCCCTGGAGGACATCCTGCGGGAACGACACCTGTTCACCTATGAGCAGGAGTGGCGCAGTGCCCATGGCAGCCGCCCGGACGAGTCTGAACAGGCCGCCCTGCCCTGGCAGCCGCCGGAGGAACCCATCACCTTCGCGGAGCTGGCCGCGTTCCTCAAACGCCCCATCGAGACCTTCTTCCAGCGACGGCTACAGGTGCGCTTTGAAGGGGTGGAGGAAGACGACACGGATAACGAGAATTTCGACCTCAACGGCCTGGACCGCTGGTGCCTGGACAACGAACTGATTGGCGAGGCAGTACTCAAGGCCGATGGCGACGATGAACTGCAGGACCGTATCCACACCACCCTGGACCGCATGGCCCGCCGGGGCGACCTGGGCATGGGCCTGACCGAGCATCGGTTGCGCTCGGATTTATCCGAACGTCTGCCGGACCTGCACGGCCGCTATCGACAGGCACTGGGTGAGTGGCCGGAAGCACTGGCGGAGCCCGTCACCTTCCAGCATACCGCTACCGGCGACCTGGGTTCCGTGGAGCTTCTGGACCTGATCGACGGCCTGCGAACCGGCCCCGATGGTGGTTTCTGCCGGCTGGTGGTGTCCCGTTCCAGCCTGCTGTCCGGCTCCGGCAGCACCCGCAAGGTGCGCTATGCCAACCTGATGACCGACTGGGTGATCCACCTGGCCGGCCAGCTCACCGACACACCATTCACCACCCTGATCCTGGGCAAGGAAGAGAAGCGAAATATCACCTTCGCGCCCCTGCCAGCGGAGCAGGCCCGTAAGCATCTGGACAACATACTCACCGGCTGGATGCAGGCCACCACCCGGACCCTGCCCCTGCACTGCGAGGCCGCCTTTGCCTGGATCTACAGTTTCTATCAAAGCAAGAAGTACCGGGCAGACCACGACAAGGCCATCGAGGATGCCCTCGCGGCCTATGACATCGCCCTGCAACGGGACACCGGCTACCTGCGCAGCGCCTTTGAAACACCGGAACAACTGGTGAGCGAGGCCTTCGAAGGCTGGCTGCACCAGATCTACCTGCCGCTGTGGGAAGCGGAGCAGGACAAGGCCGCTGCGGAACAGATCGGGGGAGAAGCATGAGCCAGCACAGCACCACCCTCAACCCGCTGTCCCTGCCTCTCAACGGCAGCACCCTGATCGAGGCCAGTGCCGGTACCGGCAAGACCTTCACCATTGCCATCCTCTACGTGAGGCTGGTGCTGGGCCATGGCCAGCCAGCAGACGGACCACTCAGCCAGGGCATCGACCCGCCCAACCTGCTGGTGGTCACCTTCACCGAGGCCGCCACCAAGGAGCTGCGGGACCGTATCCGCGCCCGCCTGACCCAGGCGGCGGAGGTGTTCTCGGACGCGGCGGACGACACCAATCCACCACCGGAAACCGCCCTGATCTACCAGTTGCGGGACGAGAGCTACCCGGACCCGGCCACCTGGCCCGCCTGTCGCAAGCGCCTGCTGCTGGCGGCGGAATGGATGGACGAGGCCGCCGTGTCCACCATCCACGGCTGGTGCCACCGCATGCTCAGCGAGCACGCCTTCGACAGTGGCAGCCTGTTCCGCCTGACCCTGGAAACCGACCAGACCGAGCTGCTGGACGAGGTGGTGCGGGACTACTGGCGCACTTTTGCCTACCCGCTGCCGCCCGCACAGATGGAGGAAATCCTCGGCCACTGGAAAACCCCGGAGGACCTGCGCAAGTCCGTCCGCAACCTGCTCAACGACAGTCACCGGCTGCACTCACCGGGAACCGACATCCAGGGCGCCATTGAATACGCGGTTAAAAAACGCCGTGAACGCTCCGATGACCTCAAGGTCCGGCCCTGGTCGCAGTGGAAAGACGAGGTGATTGCCCTGCTGGAAGGCCTGGGCAAGCGTCTCCATGGCAGCAGCCGCAAATCCATGGTCACCGCCTGGGACACCCTGCTGGCCTGGGTAGACTCGGACGACCTGCTGCCGGAAGGGCTGGACAAGGCCGGCCTGAAGAACCAGACCCCGGAAGGCCTGGCGGAAAAAGTGAAAGGCGACGGCCCACTGCCCGAACATCCGGCCTTTGACGCCATTACCGAACTGATGGCCTTCAGCGCCGACCTGCCCAGCGCCCGGGCGGATATCCTGCGCCACGCCAGCCACTGGGTCAGCCAGCGCCTGGAATCGGAAAAACAGAAACGTTCGGAAATGGGTTTCGACGACCTGCTGACCCGGCTGGACGACGCCCTTCAAGGCCCCCGGGGCCCGCAACTGGCTGCCACCATCCGCCGTCAGTTCCCGGCGGCGCTGATTGACGAATTCCAGGACACAGACCCGGTGCAGTACCGTATCTTCGATCGCATCTATCAGGTCGCCGACAACGATGCCGACACCTGCCTGCTGATGATCGGCGACCCCAAGCAGGCCATCTATGGCTTCCGGGGCGCGGACATCTACACCTACCTGGAGGCCCGCCGGGGCGTGCAGGACCGTACCTTCACACTGGGCCGCAACTTCCGCTCGTCGCAAGCCATGGTGAAGGCAGTCAACCGCGTGTTCCAGTACGGCGACCAGCATGCCCGGGACGGCGCCTTCCTGTTCGGCAAGGGGGACACCACCCCGCTGCCCTTCCAGCCGGTGCAGGCCAATGGCACCAAACGCGCCTGGACGGTCAGCGGCGAGGCCCGGCCCAGCCTGAGTTTCTGGACCCTGGAAAGCGAGGACGACAACGGCAAGCACCCGGCCAAGGGCACGGCGACGGACCGGGTGGCGGACACCTGCGCCAGCGAGGTCGCCCGCCTGCTCACCCTGGGTCAGGCGGGACAGGCCGGCTTTGCCGCCAACGACAACCCCGCGGACCTGGACCCCGTGCGCCCCGGCGATATCGCCATCCTGGTCAACAACCGTAACGAGGCCGCCGCCGTTCGCGATGCCCTGCGCCAGCGGCGTGTCCGCAGCGTCTACCTGTCGGACCGTGACTCGGTGCTCACCTCCCCGGAAGCCCAGGAAATCCTGTGCTGGCTGCGAGCCTTCGCCGAGCCCCGGCAACTGGCCCTGGCCCGGGCTGCCCTGGCAACGCCCACCCTGGGATTGCCGTGGCACAAACTGGACCAGTTGCTCACCGACGAAATCGCCCTGGAGCGGGAAATCGAGCGCTTCATGGGCTACCAGCAGCAATGGCAGAGCCAGGGCGTTCTGCCCACCCTGCGCCGTTTCCTGATGGACTTCCAGGTGCCGGGCCGGCTGCTACAACGCCCGGATGGTGAGCGTCGGCTCACTGACATCCTCCACATTGCCGAACTGCTACAACAGGACAGCTTGCAACTGGACGGCGAACACGCCCTGGTGCACCACTACACCCAGATCCTGCGGGCTGCCGACACCGAGGACGAGCACCGTACCCTGCGCCTGGAGAGCGACGCCGGACTGGTGAAGGTGATCACCGTGCACAAGTCCAAGGGCCTGGAATACCCGCTGGTGTTCCTGCCCTTTGGCACCGCGTTCCGTGCCGAGGACCAGAAGCAGGCCTTCGTTCGCTACCACGATGACAATGGCCAGCTAATCACCGTGTTCGACCCGGAACCGGACGACGTCAACCGGGCCGACCGGGAACGCCTCGGGGAGGACATCCGCAAACTCTACGTGGCCCTGACCCGGGCCCGCCACGCCACCTGGGTGGGCGCCACCGCCCTGTCCGACTGGCACCTGAGCGGCCTGGGCTACCTGCTGGATGCGCAGGGCGAAGCCAGCGGCGAACTGGGCCCGCGCCTGCACACCCTGGCGGAAGACCATCCGGAAATCACCGTCACGCCCCTGCCGCAGGCGGAGGAAACCCACTACACCGAGGAATCCCCGGAAACCCTCGGCCCGGCCCTGGTCTCCACCCGCGAGGCCCGGGAGGACTGGTGGATTGCCAGTTACTCCTCCATCGAATACGGCGGCCTGAGCGGCACCGGCATCCCCTTTGTGGACGAGGTGGAAGACGCCGAAGCCCAGAACCTGCTGGAGGAGAGCCGCCAGCCAGCGGAAGAAACCAGTGCGCCACCGACAGCCCTCAACCAGCATCACTTCCCGAAGGGGGCCGGCCCCGGCACCTTCCTCCACGAACTGCTGGAATGGTGTACCGCCCAAGGCATGGCTGAACTTGCCGCCGACCCGGCGCTGCTGCGGGATCAACTCGCCCGACGCTGCCGCACCCGGGGCTGGAGCGAGTGGGTCGAACCCCTGGAGCAGTGGCTGCTGGCCATTATCCGCCAGCCGCTGCCCCTGGACCGGGACGGCCGGGAAAACGCCAGCCTGGCCGACCTCGCCAGCCTGCGCCCGGAGCTGGAATTCTGGTTCGAGAGCCGCAACGTCAGCACCCGCCGGCTGGACGCCCTGGTCACCCGCCACACCCTCAACGGCGCTGACCGCCCGGCGGTGGACGACCAGCCGTTCAACGGCATGGTGAAGGGCTTTATCGACCTGGTGTTCGAACACAACGGCCGCTATTACGTGCTGGACTACAAGTCCAACACCCTGGGGGAGGACGACAGCGCCTACACCCGCCAGGCCATGGGGGAAGTCATCCTGGAGAAACGCTACGACCTGCAGTACGTGCTCTACCTGCTGGCCCTGCACCGGTTGCTGAAGGCCCGGCTGCCGGACTACGACTACGACACCCATATCGGCGGTGCCGTGTACCTGTTCCTGCGGGGCATCGAGGCACCCTCCGCCGGGGTGTTCGCCGACAAGCCACCCCGGGCACTGATCGACTCCCTGGACGCCCTGTTCGATGGCGATGCGGACAAGGGGGAAGCGGCATGAGTCGGAAGCGCAACCACGACCAGCAGTTCTCCCTGGATCTGGACGAAACCACGGAAGCCACCGTTCGGGAGCAGGCCGAGACCACCAAAGACGCTATCCAGGAAACTACGCCTCCCATGGATGTCACAACCCCCTTCGCCAACCTGGACGCCATGGAACACCTGCTGGCCAATTGGCAGGCGCAGGACTGGATACGCGCCCTGGACCGGGAGTTCGCCCACCTGATCCGCACCCTGAGCGAGGAACAGGGGGAACACCCCCAACCGCTACTGATCCTGCTGGCGGCCCTGGTGTCCCATCAGGTCGGCCGGGGCCACGTCTGCATTGATCTCGGCACACTGCTGGACGATGCCAGCCAGACCCTGTCACTGCCACCGGAAGAATCCGTCAGCAGGGGTACCGGGGACGAACTGCCAGCACTGCCAAAGCCAGATCAGTTGCTGGCCCGGATCACCCTGGACGAATGCCACCAGGCGCTGGCCTTATCCGGCGCCGCCAGCCAGGGCGACCAGCCCACGCCGCTGGTGCTGGATGGCAACCGCCTCTATCTGCGCCGTTTCTGGCGCTACGAACAGCGTATTGCCGACGGCATCCGGCAGCGGCTGGAGCAACCCTCAGCGCTGGCGGACCCCGCCTCCCCGGAGACCCAGACCCTGCGCACTACCCTGGACACCCTGTTCCCGGCCCGGGATGACGTGGATTACCAGAAGCTGGCCTGCGCCCTGGCCGCCCGTAACCGCTTTGCCGTGATCACCGGCGGCCCCGGCACCGGCAAGACCACCACCGTGGTCAACCTGCTGGCGGCATTGCAGGCGGTGGCCGGCACCTCGCCGCAACGCCAGGGCCGTAAATATCGCATCCGCCTGGCCGCCCCCACCGGCAAGGCCGCGGCCCGGCTCAACGAATCCATCGGCGGTGCCGCCAGCCGGCTGCCACTGGCAAAACTGCCCGGCCAGGTCGGCCAGGACGACATCCCCACCCGGGTCACCACCCTGCACCGGCTGCTGGGCAGCCGCCCGGACTCCCGCCGGTTCCGCCATAACCGGGACAACCCGCTGCTGGTGGATATCCTGGTGATCGACGAGGCCTCCATGGTGGACGTGGACCTGATGGCATCGGTGATCGACGCCCTGCCCGCCAGCGCCCACCTGATCCTGCTGGGGGATCGGGACCAGCTCGCCTCGGTGGACGCTGGCGCCGTGCTCGGGGAACTGTGCCAGCGCGCAGGCGCCGCCCATTACACAGCCGCGACTACGGACTGGCTGACAGCCGTCACCGGCATGCAGGTGCCGGAATCTTTACGGGATGAGAACGGCAGCGCTATGGACCAGGCCGTGGCCATGCTGCGCAAGAGCTACCGGTTCCACGAAGACAGCGGCATCCGCAAGCTGGCGGATGCGGTGAACGGCAACGCCCTGGATGACGCCCTGCTGGCGAAAGCGCGCAGTGGCGGGTTCGAGGATGTGGCCATACTGCCCGCCGGCCCGGCGCCCGAGGATACCCAACGCCTGATCTGCCACCATGCCATGACCGGCTCCCCCGCTGCCTTCCACGATCGGGGTGAAGGGCGCTCGATGAACGGTAGAACGCTGCCACCCCCCACCGGCTACCAGCACTACCTGACTCGCATGCGGGACCATGGCCTGGATGCCGCCAGTTCCCGCGAGGACTGGGACGACCTGGCCCGGCAGGTACTGGCAGATTTTGCCGATTTCCAGGTGCTTTGCGCCCTGCGCAAGGGCCCCTGGGGCGTGGAAGGTCTGAACGACCGCATTGCCCACCAGTTGTTAAGCGAAAAGCTGATCCCCCGGGCCGAAGGCTGGTACGCCGGGCGACCGGTGCTGGTTACCGGCAATGATTACAACCTGGGCCTGATGAACGGCGATATCGGCATCACCTTCAGCCTGCCCTGGGACGAGGACGACCACGGCCAGCCCCGGCACACCCTGCGGGTGGCCTTCCCCGCCAGCGACGGCAGCAACGATATCCGTTGGATCTCCCCCAGCCGGCTGCAGCAACTGGAAACCGTCTACGCCATGACGGTTCACAAGTCCCAGGGTTCGGAGTTCACCCACACCTGCCTGATCCTGCCAGACCGGCTCAGCCCGGTGCTGACCCGGGAGCTGGTCTACACCGGCATCACCCGCGCACGGCACTGGTTCAGCCTGATCGCCGGGGATGAAGCGGTGCTGAAGGAGAGCGTCGCGCAGCGGGTAGTGCGGGCGTCCGGGCTGGCGGGGCGTTTGTGGGTTTAGTTAGGGGGAGAGAGTAGCGTGAAAAGGGACTTGGTTCACTTACCTTTCCGTAAATACTCCCTCCTTCGATACTCATCTTGCCAAATTTGATAGAAATGAGCCCTGAGGTTTTCCAGGGCCTTTGATCGATACCCCCAAAGCCCGAGCGCACCAGAAACCAGGCCCAGGAGTCCTCCACTGTATATGTCGTCGAGTCCACTAAAATACGACCATAGTAAAGTGATTGACGTTAGCGAAATACAGAAAAGCAAGAGCACGGACATATACGTCAGCGGCCATTTCGCACCCCGAGTCAACTTAAAGTTGGGGTGAACGACAACAAGTACACCGACAATGAACATCATTACAACCAACTTCGACAAAAGGTCGCTGTTGATTTGCTGTCCAAAAACCAGAATTGCCAACGCAAATGCTGATACAAGTGAAATAACGGAGCAAACAATAGATAGAATAAACCTGACGCTCCCCGGCGGCAGAAGCGTCCGGAATAACCCCGGTCGATCAGAGCTCATCAATCGTATTCCCTGTATATTCCAATCATCACTTGTGACAAAACACCCGAAGTAGCGCTCCCCGTTAGCGACAGCATGCCTGACAATGACTCTTTAATTTTTACCAAGGCGGCCCTAGAAATATCCGTACTGCTGTACCGCTTGGGCAGCAAACCATACCTTTGCGCATGTTTCCTCATTTTTGCCGAAATACCAGGTTGATTCATCTCAATGAGCTCTTCCGTGAGGCGCTTCCGCTGGTTACGGTTAAGTCTCTTATAGAGGATATCTCTCAACGAATGCTGTTGTGACCGTAGCCTCATCACCAGCTTTACAGTAATCGCCCCGCTAGTCACCGCCCCGCCAACCGAAACCACATCAAGAGCGGTTTGTGTATATTGGTACCATTCTTGGTTGTCAAACTCATCAAGGGCCTCCGGGTTTGCGTGTTCGGCCCATGATCGCGCTATGCCATTCCCGCACTGCGCCGTTCCAGCAGCCGCCGCCGAGTAGCTGATTACGGTCACGGCCGTGCTGGTACCCCCAGTAACCGGGACTGCCCCGGTTGAAACGATGACTGCCGCCCAACCAAGGATGGCCGCACCACAAGAAAGTCCCGCGTTCAAGAGTTCCTTGGCCAGCTTTGACTCTCTTTTGCCTGCTTTAATGTCACCTATCACTTCCGCTGTTGGCCTGGCACTAATGGGCTCAACAAGGACAACTTTTACCGGTTTAACCTGACAAATGGGTTCAAATTCCCTGAGAGTTACCATTGTCCCTCTGGCATCGATATAGACAACACCCGCCCCGCTCAACTCGAAATCCGAGTCAATCGCCTTGAAAAGCTTGTTCAGATCTACGTGGGTTTCCAATCGCCTTTTTAACTGGCTCTGAAAATAGGGGTTCTGAAAGGGAGAGACAAAAGGTTGTGCGTAGAGAGGTAGTGAAGCAGACATGTCGCATCCTTGTGTAGTTGAAAACTTGATGCTCGTCCAGTGGCATCGACCGAAAGACTACCCAATTTCCTTCTCACCGGTCAACGTACTCATTTCCTAACAGAGACTCAGGACGAAGAGAGGCTGTCTACACCGGCATCACCCGGACCGCCGCTGGTTCAGCCTGATTGCCGGGGATGAGACAGTTCTGAAGGAGGGTGTGGCACAACAGGTAGTGCGGGCGTCCGGATTGGCGGAGCGGTTGTGGGAGTGAGCAGTCCAGGTCGGCCCTATGTTTCCCCCCCTACAGGGGATAGAATCGAACTTACCCTCCACAGAGGATAAACTTTACTTTACCCCCTGCAGGGGATAACCTTATCTTTATCCGCTATAGGGGGTAAACATGAAGATTACATCGCCGGACCTGCTGGCCCAGGTCCTGAAGAATGCCAGAATAGACCATCAACTCAGTCAGCAATCCGTGGCCGAGCTGGTTGGCATCAAACAGAACACCGTATCCAGTTTCGAGAATCATCCGGAGAAGAGCAGGGTAGAGACCCTGTTCCGATTGCTGTCTGCCCTCAACCTCGAATTGAGTATTACCGAGCGTAACAAATCGCCCCAGGGCACCGGCTGGGAACAGGAGTGGTAGCGAATGTCGAGTCTCACCGTTGCCATGAACGGCATGGAGGTTGGCCGCCTGACGCTGGAAAGGTCTGGCGCCATGACCTTTCAATATCATCCGGATTGGGTGGAGCAGCCCGGCGCCCGGGCTATTTCCCTGTCATTGCCGTTATCTTCCAAACCGTATAAGGGCGAGCGGGTATACAACTTTTTCGACAATCTGTTGCCGGATTCCGAAGCCATTCGGGCCCGTATGCAGGCTCGGTTCCAGACGCCCACTAGCCATCCTTTCGACCTGCTGGCCAGCGTTGGTCGTGACTGCATTGGCGCGATCCAGCTCTATCCCGAAAACCAGGCAGTGCCTGACGTGAGAACTGTATCAGCCGAGCCGGTGAATGACCTGGAGATTGAGTATCTACTGGGGAGCTATCAGGCCGCACCTCTGGGAATGGAGAGGGACCACGATTTCCGCATCTCCCTGGCCGGTGCCCAGGAAAAAACAGCGCTGCTGTGGCACAACGAGCAGTGGCACCGCCCTACCGGCAGTACGCCAACCAGCCATATCTTCAAGTTGCCCATCGGCTACCTGGAACACAGTAATATCGACCTGCGGGAAAGCAGTGAGAACGAGTGGCTATGCCTCCAGTTACTCGCCGCCTTCGGTTTACCGACAGCCAGGGCCAACCTGGCACAGTTTGGCCGGCAGACCGTCCTGATCGTGGATCGCTTTGACCGACGGTGGTCTGCCGACGGTTCATGGTTGGTACGTTTGCCGCAGGAGGACTTTTGTCAGGCCCTTGGCATTGCACCAGCGCTCAAGTATGAAAGCGAAGGCGGCCCGGGGATTCGTGACGGCATGGAACTCCTGTTGGGCTCCCAGCAAGCCGGCGATGACCGGGCGCATTTTTTCAAGACCCAGATCCTGTTCTGGCTACTGGCGGCTATCGATGGCCACGCCAAGAACTTCAGCCTGTTTATCGAACCCGGTTCAGCCTATCGCATGACGCCCCTCTACGACGTAATCTCCGCCTATCCGTTAATGGCCCAAGGCAGTCTGCCGGCCAACAGGGCCAAAATGGCCATGTCCCTCAAAGGAAAAAGCCGCCATTACCATTGGGCTCGTATCCAGCCGCGGCATTTCCTGAGCACGGCCCAACAGGTGGGCTTTTCCCGGGCACGGGCGACCTCGCTGATCCAGGAGGTCATCGAGCAGTCGGAACCGGCTATTCAGGCCGTTGAAAGCCGGTTATCGGTTGGCTTTCCCTCGGCGATCAGCCATAGCATCCTTGAGGGCATTCGCCGACAGGTCGCCTTGCTCGCCGAAACCACTTAATGATTGTCGCAGGCACCTGCCGGGCATCATCCTGATCTCAGATAGAGCGCTTGCCGTCGCCCTGCCAACTCCCCCTTTCCAGGCAATATGGCGTCGAGCTGTGGAACGGCACCAGTTTGTTCCCATGCGGCTGTGATCACCGGATAGGGCAGCAGACAAACTTCCTCTGTATACTCTCTCTTCTCTCGGAAACCCGAAAAACACAACATTGCAGGAGACTCCGATATGACCATCCAACTAACCGACCAGGTAGCCATCGTCACCGGTGCCGGCGGTGGCCTGGGCCGCTGTCATGCCCTTGCCCTGGCGGCCCGTGGCGCCAAAGTTGTCGTCAATGACCTGGGCGCCGAGCCCGCGGAAGCCGTGGCCGAGGAAATCCGTGGCGCTGGCGGCGAGGCCATCAGCCACGCCTGTTCCGTGTCGGACTTTGCGGCGGTGGAAAGCATGGTCAGCAAGGTAATGGACCAGTGGGGCCGGATCGACATTCTGGTGAACAACGCAGGTATCCTGCGGGACAAGACCTTTGCCAAGATGGAACTGGACGACTTCTCCACCGTACTGGACGTGCACCTGATGGGGTCCGTCAATTGCACCAAGGCAGTGTGGGAAATCATGCGCAACCAGCAGTATGGTCGCATCGTGATGACCACCTCGTCCTCCGGCCTGTTCGGTAACTTTGGCCAGTCCAACTACGGTGCCGCCAAGCTGGCGCTGGTGGGCTTCATGCAGACGCTGGCCCTGGAAGGCCAGAAGTACAATATCCGCGTAAACTCCCTGGCACCCACCGCCGCCACCCAGATGACCGAAGGCCTGATGCCCCAGGAAGTGCTGGACAAGCTGAAGCCGGAAACCGTGTCCCCGGGGGTAGTCTTCCTGTGCTCCGAGGATGCGCCGACCCGCACCATCCTGGCTGCCGGCGCCGGTTCCTTTGAAACCGCTCACATCACCCTGACCAAGGGTGTCTACATCGGCGATGGCGAGGATGCGGCAGACCAGATCGCCGCCCGTTTTGCCGAGATTTCCGACCGCACCGGCGACCAGGTGCCCGGCATGGGCGGTGCCCAGGGCCAGCAGGAAATCACCAATCTGATGGAAGCCCACAACAAGGGCTGATCCTGCCAGTGGCCATCGTCGCTCCAGGGCGGCGGTGGCCCCGTTCCAATCGACCCGCCTATCCCCGCCAGAAGTGGGGCGAGAACATCACGAACACCGACAGCAGTTCCAGACGCCCCAGCAGCATGGCGGCCATCAGCACCCACTTGGCGGCATCCGGCAGGGTCTGGAAATTCCCCGACGGGCCGATGACCGTGCCCAGCCCGGGCCCCACATTCGCCAGTGCCGTGGCCGCGCCGGTCAGGCTGGTCACCAGATCCAGGCCCAGCAGGGCCAGTATCGCCGCCACCACCGCCAGGGTCGCCAGGAAGATGAACGAAAAGGCGACGCTGGACGACACGATCTCATTGCTGATCAAACGTCCGTTGTAGTGCCGGGCAATCACCGCGTTGGGGTGCAACAGTCGTATGACCTGCTCCCGCAGCAGCAACATGGACAACTGGAAGCGGAACATCTTCATGCCCCCGCTGGTGGACCCGGAACAGCCCCCGACGAAGGTCAGGAAGAAGAAGATCACCACCACGAAGGGCCCCCAAAGGGAATAGTCCTGGGACGCATACCCGGTGGTGGTGACCACCGAGGTGACGTTGAACAGGGCATGCACAAAGGCGTCCACGGGAAAGGCGTTCTCGTTGTAGACCCGGTACAGGGTGATCACCAGTGCCACGCCCACCAGCACCTTGAGGAAGAAACGAACCTGCTGGTCCCGGAATAACGGCTGGGCGTGTCCGTTCAGCAACCGCACGAAGAGGAAGAAGGGCACCGCGCCCAGCATCATGAAAATCGATGAGGCGAACAGTATCGACAACTGGTCGTACTGCCCCATGGAGCTGTCCGAGGTGGAGTAGCCCCCGGTGGATACGGTGGTCAGGGCATGGTTGACGGCGTTGAAAAAATCCATCCCCAGTACCCAGTAAACCAGCGCACAGGCCAGGGTCAGCATCAGGTAGCTGAACACCAGCCCCTTCGCCAGCCGCCCGGTGCGGGGCACGGCCTTCTCGGTCCACTCGGAGGACTCGGTGGCAAACAGTCGCATGCCCCCGATCCTCAGGAACGGCAGTATCGCCACGGCCATGCCAATGATGCCGATGCCCCCCATCCACTGCATGATCGACCGCCACAGCAGGATGTCCGCCGGCAGGGTATCCAGCCCGGTGAGCACCGTTGAGCCGGTGGTGGTGACGCCGGAAATGCTCTCAAAGAAAGCGTCGGTGATCGACAGTTTCATGTCACTCAGCAACAGCGGCAGACTGGAGAACAGGGGGATCACCACCCACGCAGAGACCGTCAGGAAGAACATCTGCCGCTGCTTCAGATGGTGCGAGCGTGTCCCGGTCGTGAGAAAACACGCCAGGCCGACACCAAAGGTCAGCGACGCGGATTTCACGAACGCCAGCCAGTCTGGCGTTTCCGCCAGGGCCAGCAGGTTGACGGGCAGGGTCATCAGGAAGCTGAGCAGGATTAACAGGAACCCCAGTATCTGGACCACGGGTAACATGATTTTCCGTCAGTCCTCCTTGGGGTGCCTGCGACTCACCAGGTATTCGATACCCGCGAGCATCATCTCGATACTGAACTCTGCGTCCGCGTCCGTCGTGCCATGGGATGGATGGCTCTCGGTTTCCGGCTCGCCATAGAGTGGCCGCAGCCGCAAACCATTGGCCGACACATTGGCCATGCCGATGCCGTAAGTATACAGCGCGCTGGTGGCCCCTGGCATATCCGAATCGGCAACCCCTGCCTTCTGCAGCGCGCGCCGGATGTAATGGAAGATTTCCCGCTCCCGCTCGGTGCCATAGGAGCTGGTGATCATGGCGGGAAAGATGCCCGGGTATCGCCGTGCCAGGTGGTGAAAGCCCTTGCCCAGTTGCCGCAGCGCCTCCTTCCAGTCCGCCGGCATGGGATCCGGCAGCGGCAGCTCTTCCTGCACGGTCTGGAACACCCCCTGCAGCAACGCCTGCTTGTTTTCCACGTGATGGTAGATGGACATGGCGTCCACCCCCAGCGCCCCGGCCAGCTTGCGCATGCTCAGGTCGTCCACGCCGTTTTCCTCAATCAGCCCCAGTGCGGTGCGGTAGATGCGCTCCGGACTGAGGGGCTGACGTCTGACCAGTGCCTGTCGTGCCATTGACTGTCCTGTGATGGATCACTGAGTGCCGGGTATAAGCCGCCAATAATGCCCTGAAAAGCGACCATTGACCAACCTTACAGTGTAGGGTAGCGTTTTATCCACCCTGCACTGTAAGGCAATAACAACGATCATGAGCGACCACAGCGGCACCCCCGACACCATCACTCCGGCGAGCGGACTCCAGCCACTGCCCCACCCGCCGCGATGGCCCCTGGTGGGCAACCTGCTGCAGATCCCCAAGTCCCGCATGGCCCAGTACTTTCTGGAGGTGTCGCGGGACTTTGACGGCATCTTCGAGATGGACTTCGCGGGAGTTCGCATTCCTTTCGCCTTCTCGGCGGATCTGGTGGAGGAATTGTGCGACGAAACCCGGTTCCGCAAGGTCATCCGCCCGCCCCTGTCACTGCTTCGCGATGTGGTCGGCGATGGCCTGTTCACCGCAAAAAGTGACGAGGCGCCCTGGGGCAAGGCCCATCGCATCCTGATGCCCGCCTTCAGCCAGCGGGCCATGAAGGGCTATTTCGATGCCATGGCCGACGTGGCAGGCCAGTTGTGCGACTACTGGGCAGCTCACGAAGGGGAAGATCTGCTGGTGGCGGACGACATGACCCGGCTGACCCTGGACACCATCTCCCTGGCCGGGTTCGACTACCGTTTCAATTCCTTCGAGTCCCGGGAACTGCACCCCTTCCTGGGGGCCATGGTGCGGGTGCTGGCGGCCAACATGGCCAAGCTTACCCAGATCCCCGTCCTGGAACGCCTGCGCAAGGACCCGCCGGACTACCTGGCAGACATCGACACCATGAACAACCTGGTGGACGAGGTGATCCGCCAGCGCCGGGAAAACCCCACCGACAGCAACGACCTGCTTAACCTGATGCTGACCGCCGAAGACCCGGAGACCGGCGAACGCCTGGACGACCTCAACATCCGCCAACAGGTGCTGACCTTCCTGGTGGCGGGCCACGAGACCACCAGCGGTCTGCTCAGCTTCACCCTCTACTTCCTGCTGCGCAATCCCCATGTACTGGCCCAGGCCTACGCGGAAGTGGACCGGGTGCTGCCCGGCGACACCGTGCCGGACTACCGCAACCTGGCAAAGCTGGACGTGATCGAACGGGTGCTCAAGGAAACCCTGCGCCTATGGCCCACTGCCCCGGCGTTCCTGGTGGCGCCATACCAGGATGAAATTATCGGTGGCCGCTACCGCATCCCCCGCAACCAGGGCATCTCCGTGCACCTGCCGTCGCTGCACCGGGATCCGAAGGTGTGGAGCAATCCGGACGTGTTCGATATCGACCGTTTCCTGCCGGAGAACGAGGCCAGGATCCATCCCCACGGCTACAAGCCATTCGGCAATGGCGAGCGGGCCTGTATCGGTCGCCAGTTCGCCCTCACTGAGGCCAAGTTGGCGGTGGCCATGATCCTGCAACGCTTCGCCCTGAGCGATCCCCACGACTACCGCCTGGACATCAAGGAAACCCTGACCCTCAAGCCGGATAACTTCTACCTGCGGGTGCGTCGACGCAAACCCTATGAGCGGTTGGCCACCACTCCGGTCGCCGACAGTAGCGATAAACGGACAGAGCCCGAAACCAGCGGCGTCCAGGGCCAGGGGAAAGTTTTCACCGTAGCCTGGGGCACCAGCCTGGGCACGGCCCGGGATATTGCCGAGGAACTGGCCAGCCGCGCCTCCAGCCTGGACTTCGACACCCGCTGCGTTCCCCTGGATGACCTGGCCAACGACCTGCCGGACACCGGCATCCTGGTGGTGGTGACCGCCACCTACAACGGCTACGCGCCAGACAGCGCCAGGGCGTTCGAAGCCCTGCTGGACGAACAGGGTCTTGATAACATCGAGCGCCCCGGCCTGCGCTTTGCCGTGCTTGGCTGCGGCAACTCCCAATGGGTGAACTACCAGGCCTTCCCCCAACGCATGGACGAAGCCCTGGCGGACACCGGCGCGGAGCGTCTGCTGGAGCGGGGCGCCGCCGATGGCAATGGCGATTTCGAAGGCGCGGTGGAAGACTGGCTCAGCGACTTCTGGCAGACCCTGGGAGAGACCAGTGGCAACAGCCCCGCCATCAAACCGCCCCTGCGGATGGTGGATCACCAGGCCACACGCACACAGGTCCTGCCGGCCAGTGCCCGCCCCCTGACGGTGCGACGTAACCGGGAACTGGTCACGGACGCCAGTGATCTTCCGGATTTCACCGGTAGCCGCTCCCATGCCTCCACCCGGGAGATCACCCTGGCCCTGCCCGAGGGCACGCACTACCGGACCGGCGACCACCTGGCGATCTACCCGGCCAACCACGACCCCCTGATCCAGCGGGCCTGCAACCTGCTGGGAGCACACCCAACGGACCTGGTCACCATCGACAGCAACGGCGCCCCCGCCCACCTGCCCGCTGGTGCCACCCTGAGTGTTGGCCAGCTACTGCGCCACTTCCTGGAGCTACAGGAACCCGCCAGCCGCCGCGACCTGCGCGCACTGGCGGAACACAGCCCCTGCCCCCATACCCGCCGGACCCTGGAGGAACTGGCCGACGACAGCGACCAGTATCACCGGGACATACTGGAACCCAGGCTGTCAGTGCTGGACCTGCTGGAACGCCATCCCGCCATCCAGCTACCGCTGGAGATCCACGCGGCCCTGTGCCCACCCCTGCGGCCCAGGTTCTACTCCATATCATCCAGCCCCCTGGCCCATCCGGACGAGGTCATCCTGACCGTGGGCACCGTACAGGCCCCGGCCTGGTCCGGTCTCGGGGAATACCGGGGCGTGGCCACCAACTACCTGCGGGCACTGGAAGAGGGGGACCAGGTACTGGCCTACGTGCGGACACCCTCACCCGCCTTTGCGCCCCCGGCCGACCCGCAGCAGCCGATGATCCTGATAGGGGCCGGCACCGGCATCGCCCCCTTCCGGGGCTTCCTGGAAGAGCGAGCACAACAGGCGGCCAAGGACCAGACAGTGGCCACCAGCCTGCTGTTCCACGGCTGCCGGCACCCGGACCATGACCTGCTCTATGCGGACGAACTGGCAAACTGGCAACAGCAGGGCATCGTCACCCTGCTCACCGCCTGCTCCGCCCGGGCAGGCCACCCACACCGATACGTGCAGGACGCCCTGTGGCAGGCCCGGGGCCAGATCTGGCAACAACTGGAAGCCGGCACCCCGATCTACGTCTGCGGCGACGGCAGCCGCATGGCCCCGGCAGTGCGGGACTGCCTGATCCGCATCTGCGAAGACCAGCGCGGATGCTCCCGGGAGGAAGCCTCCCAATGGCTACAGACCCTGATGCAGGAAGGCCGATACCACCAGGATATCTTTGGGAGCCATTAGTAAGCATCCGGAAGTGCCCGGGGCCGTGGCTTCCATCGGTATGAAAAAGGCAGACCTTTTGCGCTGACCAACAACCTGACCTGTTTGCCTGCCGAATTGTTGTCAGTCACCGGCCCCACTCTGTAACCAGCGTTTTCGGCGAACAATGTTACCAACGCTTCGCAACTTCGAAATCGCCGCGAAGCTCTGTGTTAACAAAGGGGACGTTGGTAGGTTAACGGTGGACTCTACGGTGCCCCGGATATTTCAGTCGGTTTGATATTTGTCAGTTCCCCCGCTCTTGAGGGGAGCTACACTTGCGATGCGTGAAGATCGCATCAGCGAGCTACTATGGACAGGAGAAGCTCCATGACCGACGAAAAGCCCTCCTCATCGAACCCCGAAGACGATCTGGCAACACGATTCCCCACGGCGTATACCATTTTATTTCTGCTCATCATTCTGGTTGCAGCACTCACCTGGATTATTCCCGCAGGGCAGTACGAGCGCTCCATGAATGAAGAGGTCGGGCGTGAAGTAGCAGTGCCTGGTACCTATCAGACCGTCGAGCCCAACCCACAGGGATTTGTAGACGTAATGCTGGCGCCCACGGCAGGCTTCTATGACCCCGACAGCTATGTGGCCAACGCCATTGATGTGGCCCTTTTTGTGCTGTTCCTTGGTGGCTTCCTGGGCGTGATGAACGCCACCGGCTCGATCGACACGGGCATTCGTAGCGCCATGCACCGGCTTGAAGGGCGTGAGATATGGATGATCCCGATACTGATGACCCTGTTCGCGCTGGGCGGCACGACTTACGGCATGGCAGAGGAAACCCTGGCGTTCTACGCCATTCTCATTCCGGTCATCATTTCGGCGGGTTACGACGTCGTGACCGCGGTCGCCATCATTCTGGTGGGTGCCGGTATCGGGGTGATGGGTTCCACCATCAATCCGTTTGCAACGGTTATTGCCGCGAATGCCGCCGATATTCCATTTACTGACGGCATTGTGTTGAGATTTGTACTTCTTATCGGGGGGCTCGTCATTTGTGCCGCCTACGTGATGCGCTATGCCCAGCGGGTCAAGGCGGATCCGTCCCGCTCGGTGGTCGCGAAGCAGAGAGATGCCCATCGCAGGCTCTTCCTCCAGGGCCATGATGAGCTGGAGAACTTTGACCTCACAGGCACCCAGAAAATTGCCCTGATCATCTTTGCCCTTACCTTCATCGTGATGATCTGGGGCGTATCGTCCCAGGGCTGGTGGATGGCCCAGATGGGCTCGCTCTTCTTTGGGGCCGCCATCGTGATTGGCCTTATAGCCCGGCTGGGCGAGAAAAAGCTGACCGGCAGCTTTGTTGACGGTGCCCGTGACCTGCTCGGTGTCGCCCTGGTGGTGGGCCTGGCCCGGGGCATTGTGGTGATTATGGAGCAAGGCATGATTGCCGACTCCATCCTGTACAGTGCCGAAACCACCCTGGGTGGATTATCGGAACTGGCATTTATTAACCTGATCTTCTGGATTGAAGTGGGCATGAGTTTCTTTGTGCCGTCCTCATCCGGCCTGGCTGTGCTGTCCATGCCAATCCTTGCCCCACTGGCGGACTTTACCAATGTGGGGCGGGATCTGGTGGTCACCGCTTACCAGTCCGCCAACGGGCTGGTGAACCTGATCAACCCCACCTTCGCCGTTGTAGTTGGCGGCCTTGCCATCGGTCGAGTCTCCTATGACCGCTGGCTGGTGTTTATCTGGCCGCTGTTGCTGATCCTGACAGTGTTCATCACGGTGGTGATCAGTATCGGCGCGTTTCTGTAACCCTTTTGAAACCCAAGGCAAAGGAGTATGCAACATGGCTGAGTACACACTTGGTGTTCACTCCGAAACCGGCACCCTGAGGCAGGTGATTGTCTGCCGCCCCGGGCTGGCCCACCGGAGGCTGACCCCGACCAATTGCGATGCACTACTGTTTGACGATGTGTTCTGGGTCAAGCAGGCCCAGAAAGACCACGACGTATTCGCCGAGCTTATGCGTGCCCGGGGTGTGGAGGTGCTGGATGTCAACGAACTGCTGGCCGACACCCTGGACATCCCCGAGGCACGGGCCTGGATTCTGGACAACCGCATTACCTGGAACCATATCGGCGTGGGCATGGTCTCCGACCTTCGCGCCTGGATGGACGAGCTTCCAAGCGAGCCCCTCGCCCAGTTCCTGATCGGCGGCCTGGAAGTGGGCGACCTGCCGTTCGACCCGTACGGCCTGTTTGGAAACCACCTGGGACCCCACGGATTCGTGCTGCCGCCGCTGCCGAATTTCCTGTTCACCCGGGACAACAGCGCCTGGATCTATGGTGGTGTCACCCTGAACCCCATGTACTGGGCCGCACGCAAACCGGAAACACTGCTAACGAGCGCAATCTACCAGTTCCACCCGGCGTTCGCCGGCAAGGTCAATGTGCATTGGGGTGACCCCCTCAAAGACCATGCCCTGGCAACCCTGGAAGGGGGTGACATTATGCCGGTAGGTAATGGGGCCGTGCTTGTTGGAATGGGGGAACGATCATCACCACAGGCGATCGGCCAACTGGCCAAAACCCTCTTTGCCGACGGTGTCGCCAACCGGGTGATTGCCTGCCAGATCCCCAAGACCCGTTCCGCCATGCACCTGGATACCGTGTTTACCTTCTGTGGTGGCAATGTGGTGACCACCTTCAAGGAGGTAGCCGACCAGATGGTGTGCTACGACCTTCGCCCCGGCAGTGACGGCAAGCACCTCTCATTCCACCAGGACCCCCGGCCGCTGTTTGATGTGGTTGCGGAGGTACTGGGTTACCCCTCACTGGAGGTGGTTGCCACCGGCGGCGACACCCCCGCCGAGCGGGAACGGGAGCAGTGGAACGATGGCAATAACGTACTGGCCCTGAGCCCGGGCGTGGTTATTGGTTACGACCGCAATGACGACACCAACGCCGCCCTGGAAGCCGCCGGCATCGAAGTACTTGCCATTCCCGGCGCAGAACTGGGCCGTGGTCGGGGCGGTGGACGCTGTATGAGTTGCCCGACCATACGAGACGCCGTTTAACAAGGAAGGAGCAGAACCATGGCTTTCAATCTCAAGAACCGGCATTTCCTGACCCTGAGGGATTTCACTCCCCGGGAGATCAGCTTTCTACTCAAGCTGTCCGCCGACCTGAAAACCGCCAAGTACGCCGGCACCGAAGTACCACAATTGCAGGGCAAGGACATCGCACTGATCTTCGAAAAGAACTCCACCCGAACCCGGGTAGGTTTTGAAGTGGCTGCGTTTGACCAGGGAGCCCGGGTCACCTATCTGGGCCCGACGGGCACACACATCGGTCACAAGGAATCGGTAAAGGACACCGCCCGGGTTCTGGGCCGTGTTTACGATGCCATCGAATACCGGGGATTTGGCCAGGCGGTCGTCGAGGAACTTGCGCAGTACGCCGGCGTGCCCATTTACAACGGGCTGACCAATGAATTTCACCCTACCCAGATACTGGCGGACTTCCTGACCATGCAGGAAAACGTGGAAAAACCCCTGCGGGACGTGGCATTTGTGTTCATCGGGGACGCCGCCAATAACATGGGTGACAGCCTGCTGATCGGCGGCGCCAAGATGGGCATGGACGTGCGCCTGTGCGCCCCCAAGGCCTGTTGGCCAAGCGAGGCCATACAGAAGGAAGCCCGGGCCATCGCCAATGACACCGGCGCACGGATCATGATCACGGAGGACATCGATACCGCCGTGGCGGGTGTGGATTTTGTCTACACTGATGTTTGGGTATCCATGGGCGAACCCAAGGAGAAGTGGGCGGAGCGGATCAAGCTATTGCAGCCCTATCAGGTCAATGCCGCCCTGATGGAGAAAACCGGCAACCCCCGGGCTAGGTTCATGCATTGCCTGCCAGCCTTCCACAATACCGAAACCACCGTGGGCAGGGAGATTCAGACAGAGTTCGGTATTGATGCCATGGAAGTCACCGAAGAGGTCTTTGAAAGCCCCGCCTCCATTGTGTTTGATCAGGCGGAAAACCGGATGCACACCATCAAGGCGGTGCTCGTTGCCACTCTGGGAACCTGACACAGGGAGTTCAATATGCTTGTGGTCGCAGCCCTCGGAGGCAATGCCCTGTTGCGGCGCGGTGAACCGCTGACCGCCGGGGCCCAACGCGCCAACGTCAAGATTGCCGCGGAATCACTGGCAGGCATCGTTCGTGCCGGCCATCAACTGGTGATCACCCACGGCAACGGCCCACAGGTAGGTCTGTTGGCGCTGCAGGGCGCCGCCTACAAGCCGGACGAAACCTATCCGCTGGACGTACTGGGTGCCGAAACGGAAGGCATGATCGGCTATATCATCGAACAGGAACTGGAAAACGCCCTGGGCCATGACCGCCCTGTGGCAACCCTGCTAACCCAGGTGCTGGTGGACAAGGACGATCCTGCTTTCAAAAATCCCACAAAGTTTGTCGGGCCGGTTTACGACAGGGAAGAGGCCGAGGCCATGGCCGAAGCCGCCGGCTGGCATATAGCCCCGGATGGCGACAAGTGGCGGCGGGTAGTGCCCTCACCCAGGCCCCTGAAAATTCCGGACATGCGGGTGCTCCAGCTGCTGCTGGATCAGGGCGTGGTGGTGATCTGCGCCGGAGGCGGCGGCATACCCGTTCTTCGCCGGGACGACGGCAGCACCATCGGCGTTGAAGCCGTAATCGACAAGGATGCGGCCAGCGCGCTGCTGGCCCGACAGCTGGGAGCAGACGCCCTGTTGCTGCTCACCGACGTGGAGGCCATCTACCGTGATTTCGGCACGGACGCCGCCGCCCCCATTCGCCAACTGACCATTGCCGAAGCGGACACCCTGAACCTGCCGGCAGGCTCCATGGGGCCCAAGCTCGCCGCTGCTGCGGATTTTGCCGAAAGCGGCGGTATCAGTGGCATTGGCCGACTGGAGGATGCGGTGGCAATCCTTGAACGGCGTGCAGGCACCTGCATTGTCAGCTAAACCATTGCCCGCGGAATCCATGGAACAGCATTGGTATACCCTGGACACCTGCCACGCCAGGGCACAGCTGGAAGCAACGGCTCCCCTGAGCGCAGAGGAAGCGGCCTCGCGGCTCGCCGCCCATGGCCCCAATCGCCTGCCGGAAGAGCGATCCAGCGGTGCTCTGGCAAGGCTCGGTCGCCAGCTCCGCAATTTCCTGATTTATGTTCTCCTGGCCGCCGCCGCCATCACCGGTGCGCTGGGCCATTGGGTGGACGCCGGCGTGATCCTCGCAGTGGTGGTCATCCAGACACTGGTGGGCTTTATACAGGAGGGCAAGGCCGAACAGTCGTTGTCTGCCATCCGGCACATGCTGGCACCCAAGGCCCGCGTGGTCCGTGAGGATGGCCAGTATCAGATTGATGCCGCTGACCTGGTGCCCGGGGATACCATCCTGCTGGAACCCGGAGACCGTGTACCGGCGGATATCCGCCTGGAGAAGTGCCACAACCTGAAGATCGAAGAAGCCATTCTGACGGGTGAATCCGAGGCGGTGGAGAAATCCCCGGAACCGGTTGAAAAAGACGCTGCATTGGGTGACCGGAAAGGCATGGCGTTTTCCGGCACCATGGTATCCACGGGAACCGGTCGTGGCCTGGTGGTTCACACCGGAGCGGCGACAGAGATCGGCCGTATCTCCGGCCTGCTGGCCCGGACCACCGCCCTGAAAACGCCGCTGCTGGAACAGATGGACCGTTTCGCCCGGGTGCTTTCAATCATCGTGATCGTTGCCGGAGCGGCCATCTTCGCTGGTGGCCTGGTGTTCAGCGGCCTGCCCTTCCGGGACCTGTTCATGGCCGTGGTTGGCCTGACGGTGGCGGCGATTCCCGAAGGGCTGCCCGCGATACTGACCATTACACTGGCCATCGGCGTGCGCCAGATGGCACGGCGCCAGGCCGTTGTCCGGCGGATGCCCGTTATCGAGTCTCTGGGGGCGGTCTCCGTTATCTGCTCCGACAAGACCGGCACCCTCACCCGTAATGAAATGATGGTGACCACCGCCGTGCAGGGCCATCGACGGCTGGGTGTGACCGGCGAGGGCTATGAGCTGGAGGGCATGGTGCGCCAGGATAACCAGCCGGCCGAGGTTACCGGGGCGCTGGAGGATCTGGCCCGCGCCGCCGCCCTATGCAACGACGCCCATCTTGATTTTCGCGAAGGCTCACCACACATCCAGGGAGACCCGATGGAAGCCGCCCTGAAGGTGTTTGCCCACAAGGCGGCGTTCGATATCGAAGCCAGTGCCAGCGCCTGGCCCCGCGAGGATGAGATCCCCTTCGACACCCAGACCCGATTTATGGCCACACTGAACCATGATCACCATGGCCATAGTGTGGTGTACCTCAAGGGCGCCCCTGAGCGCATCCTGGACATGTGCAAAGCAGAGTGTGCGGCGGATGGCACTACCGCCGTACTGGACCGAGACCGGTGGGATCAGGTGATTGCTGACCTGGCATCGGAGGGCCTGAGGGTACTTGCCCTGGCCCGCAAATCAGTACCCCGTGGCACCACGGACCTGGCGGTGGAAGACCTGGATGCAGGCGTGGAACTGTTGGGTCTGGTGGGGTTGCTGGACCCACCCCGCCAGGAAGCCATCCGGGCCATTTCGGACTGCCATGATGCGGGTATCCGCGTGAAAATGATCACCGGCGACCATGCCCTGACCGCAGGTGCCATTGCCCGCAAGCTGGGGCTGCGGAACAGCGAGCGGGTGTTAACCGGGAAGGAACTGGATGGCCTGAGCGCCGAAGAGTTGCAACAACTGGCGACCGACGTGGACGTGTTCGCCCGCACCAGCCCGGAACACAAGCTGCGACTGGTGGAGGCCCTGCAGGCGCAACACGGGGTTGTTGCCATGACCGGCGACGGTGTCAACGACGCACCAGCGCTGAAGCGTGCCGACGTTGGCATCGCTATGGGCGTCAAGGGATCTGAAGCCGCGCGGGAGGCATCATCGGTAGTGTTACTGGACGATAATTTTGCCAGCATCGCTGCTGCCGTTCGCGAGGGACGCACCGTCTACACCAACCTCAAAAAGGGCATCGCGTTCATGTTGCCTATTAACGGCGGCGAGTCCATCAGCCTTATTACCGCTTTGCTGCTGGGGCTGACACTGCCCATTTCGGCGCTGCAGATTCTCTGGGTCAACATGGTCAGTTCCGTTGTGCTGGCCATGACCCTGGCCTTCGAACCGCCGGAACCGGATGTCATGAAGCAGCCGCCCCGGCCCAGGGAGCAATCCCTGTTGCAGGGATTCCTGGTCTGGCGGGTGTTTTTTGTATCGCTCCTCTTCCTGGTGGGTATCTTCGCAGCCTGGTTCTGGGCCATGCACCTGCATGGTGACCAGAGCGTGGCGCGCACTCTGGCCGTCAACACCCTGGTGGCCATGGAAGTGTTCTACCTGTTTGCCGTGCGCTACCTGGATACACCGTCCATCACCCTTCGCGGTGTACTGGGAACACCGGTGGTACTAGGGGCAGTGGCGGCCATTGTGGCCCTGCAACTGCTGTTTACCTACCTGCCATGGTTCCATGACACCTTTGAATCCAGCCCGCTGTCCCTGGAAATGCTGGTCTTCGCCGGTCTTGCCGGGGTGGTCGTGCTGGTGATCCTGGAGATCGAAACCCGGATTCGCAGGGGCTGGGCCCGAAGCCGCCTGGGCTAGTGTCCCGTCCGGGTAATTCGTTAATCTACTGCGTGTCGCTGGCGTCTCTGGCCGAGGCGCCAGTCCGCAGGTGTGGTGGTTCCACATCAAGGGCTGGCAACACAGGTCCAGAGGCGCCAGCGAC
>NZ_JBJJKZ010000019.1:0-32920 GCF_045449695.1 Marinobacter shunpengi | reverse complement strand
CGCCCTTCGGGAGCCCCTGAAAGCCTTGAGAGCTGTGTTGCGGCGTCTCGATTTGGAACCACCAAATCTTCGCCACCGCGCCTTACTCTCAAGGCTTTCAGGGGCTCAGTAGATCAACGAATTACCCGGACGGGACACTAGCACGGGCACTCACACCAGACCAACAGATGCGGGGTTTGCGTTTGAATTACACCCGTTCGGTAGCAGCGAGTCAGTGCACAGCACATGACAGAGAAGACAATATTTTGCCCCAGTTCCCTAAAGCTTTCCCGCCACAGATCGATAACCGGGAGTACAAACGGAAACAATCGCAGCCTGCCGTTTCTTGACCCGGTGGGCTACCATCTAGTGCACTAGCGATAGCTTCCAACGTTTAACTTTCAAGCCCCCGGAACCTCCATGAGCGAAGGTAACGCCGTCCCCCAGAAACTGCTGCTGTTCCGCCTGGCCGGTAACCGGCTGTCGGCCCTGGGTACCCTGAAGATCCGCGAGATCATGACCCTGCAGCGCCTGACCCAGATCCCCCAGAGTCACCCGGCGGTGATCGGCACCATGAACTTCCGCGGCTCTGCGGTGCCGGTGATCGATATGGCCTCCGCCGTGGGCTATCCACCCCTGGACAGGGAGGAGCGCAAGAACGCGTCGATCATCGTGACCGATATCCAGCGCCAGGAAATCGGCTTCCTGGTGCGGGCCGTCGACCGCATTGTGGAGGCCAACTGGAAGCAGGTTCAGGCGCCCCCGAAGGCCCTGGGGGACCAGGCGTTTGTCACCGGGCTGCTGCAGATCGATAACGACCTGGTGCAACTGATGGACGTGGAACTGCTGCTGGCCCGAGTCTACCCCGCATCCCTGCACAGCCCCCCGGCGCAGCTCACGGACGTTGAACGGGAAACCCTGCGGGAACAGCGCATCCTGCTGGTGGACGACTCCCAGGTGGCCCGCCGCCAGCTTGCCGATGCCCTGGACCGGGAAAACATTCCCTACGAGGTCACCGGCAACGGCCAGACCGCCCTGGACACCCTGATCCAGGGCAACCGGGACCAGAACCCGGTCACCATCCTGGTCAGCGATATCGAGATGCCGGGCATGGACGGTTACGAACTCACCTTCCACCTGCGGGACGACCGGTCTATGCAGCAGCCCTACGTGATCCTGCACACCTCCCTGAACAGTGAGATGAGCGTCAGCTACGCGAAACAGGTGGGTGCCAACGAGGCGCTGACCAAGTTCGACGCTGAGGAACTGCTGCAGGCCATGTTACGGGGTACCCACACCGACGCCGTGTGACGGTTTCCTGAACGTTTTCTGACAGCCCGCTCAGACACCAGATCTGTAACCGTGGTTGTGTGCAATGGAGCCCGGTTTCCATGTCCTCCGGGAGCACACGACCATGCCCTGCCGCATCGCCCTTCGCGCCCCGGTTGCCGGCTTTTGTCCCCTGGCAGCGGAAGGATATACTCCCCTCTCCTTACCGATCATTACACGATCCGATCCAGCCAACCCGGGGGACACCATGGCAGATACCCGCACCCACAAAATCGACATCCATTACTGCACCGGCTGCCGCTGGCTGCTGCGCTCGGCGTGGATGGCCCAGGAACTGCTCACCACCTTCGAGGACGAGATTGGCGAACTGGCGCTACACCCGGGCACCGGAGGTATCTTCGAGGTCCATGTCGACGGGCAGCGGATCTGGTCCCGCAAGGAGATGGGCGGGTTTCCGGAAATCACCCAGCTCAAGCAACTGGTGCGGGATACGGTGTCTCCCGACCGATCGCTGGGACACAGTGATCGCAAGCCGGGGAACGAGTGAGATTATCATTTGTTACAACTGCCAATATTCATACACATGCCGTGACAACTTAACGCACAAAATTAGTTTTATATCCAACACTCTTGTCTATACTCCGTCATAAAACAACAAGAACATTCCCCATTATCGGAGTATTTATATGGCTATCGGCAAGTTGCTGGGATTCAGGACCAAGGTCGGCCTTCCCTTTGTTATCACTGCATTGGCAGTTATCGTCCTGGGCGTTCTCAGTGTGATCACCGCCCGCAATCTGGTCTCGGGCACGGACTTTCTCGCGGACAACCTGCTACCCGCCTCCAGCGAGATCCTCAACGGTGATCGGGATCTCTATCAGGCGCTTGTGGCCCAGAATGGCTACATCCGCGCCCGTGAAAGTAACCAGGGCGCTGAAGACCTTCTGGCAGCGTTCCACGAGAACGCGGACCAGGCCCGGGACCGTATCCATGACGCCCAGGGGAAGCTGGAAGGCACCGGCTTCGAAGCGGAAATGGAAGGTTTCGATGTCGCCTACGAACAATGGCGAAGCTCCGCGGAGCAAGCCCTGGGCCGGGCCGAGATTGGCGATACCTACGGCGGCCGTGAGCTTATCCAGAACGAAACCAATGAACTGTTCGAAACCCTGCGCGGTTATTTCGACCGGACCGGGCAGTTCGCGGACAAGCTGGCGTCCGAGCAGGCGGCCAGTGCTTCCAGCGAGGGGGCCCAGGCCATCACCATTACCGTCGTGGTGACCCTGGCGTCCCTGGTGATTGCCCTGCTGGTGTTCGTGTCCGCCCTGCGGATGATCATCTCCTCCATCCGGACCCTGCGGGACCAGTTGGACAACATCGCCCAGGGCGAGGGTGACCTGACCCAGCGGGTGCCGGTGGAGAACAACGACGACCTGGGCCAGTTGGCACAGTCCTTCAACGCGGTACTGGGCAACCTGCAGGGTATGATCCGAACCATCCAGGAACTGTCCGAGCAGCTTGCCGAAGGGGCCCGGGATCTGGAGCGCTCCGCGTCCGAAAACCGTGACGGCGTGGCCCGACAGACTGAGTCCATCACCATGGTGGCCACCGCCATCAATGAGATGCAAAGCGCCATCGAGGAGGTGGCCGGCAACGCCTCACGGGCTGCAGAAGTCACCCGCAATGCCCAGGGCAATGCCAACAAGGGGGCGGAAATCGTGCAGGAATCCGCCAACCAGGTGCGGCGCCTGGCCCAACAGATCACCAAGGCGGTGGAGGTGATCCGCAAGCTGTCCTCGGATTCCGACAACATCACCTCGGTACTGGACGTGATCCGGGGTATTGCCGAGCAGACCAACCTGCTGGCTCTCAATGCCGCCATCGAGGCGGCCCGGGCCGGCGAGCAGGGCCGGGGCTTTGCGGTGGTGGCGGATGAGGTGCGTACCCTGGCCCAGCGTACGCAACAGTCCACCGAGAACATCCAGGAGATGATCACCGCCCTGCAGTCCGGGGTATCCGACATTGTTTCGGTGATGGAGACCGGCAGCGAGCAGGCCAGTGCCACGGAGACCCTGGCCTCCGATGCGGAAACCGAGCTGTCCTCCATACTCAACGCCATGAACGACATCACCGATGTGAATTCCAGCGTGGCCTCCGCCACCGAGGAACAGACCCAGGTGATTGACGAGATCAACCGGAGTATTACCCAGATCAACGATCTGGCCGGCGAGAGCGATCAGCGTTCCGCCGACCTCAACACCATCAGCGAGTCCATGGCCGGTTACGCCAGCAGCCTTAAGGAGCAGGCCGGTCGTTTCAAGGTGTGATCAGGTAACGGGCCGGAGTGTCGACTTGTCCGGTAAGGGGCCTCAGGCCTCTTTGCCGGACCGGTGTCTGAAGATGCGGGAGCTGAGTTCCTTGTAGCGTTTCACGATACCTTCGATACGCTCGAGGCTGGCCAGGGTGGCCGCCGGGTTGTCGTCGGCGAAGTGGACACCGTAGATGCGCCGGTCCGACACCTTGCGGATATTGGAGATGGACGCGCTGGCCTTCTCCACCACGAAATCGCCGGTTTCGGTGCTGAGCCGCAGACTCATCTGGAAGCTGTCGTCCTGCTCCAGGGGAACATCGCCGGTAAAAGCCAGGCCCCGGTTACTGAAATCCAGTACCCTGACATTCAGCCAGTCCCTGCCAAGGAATCCACGCTTGATGCCAACCCTGGCGGTCACCCTGATGGAGGGCAGCCTCTGATGACTCCGGCGCTCTTGCATACCTACTCCCCTGCATGGCATTTGTCGTTGTTGTGGGACTTTTTGTCCGGGAGTCTCAATTTATCAGAGACAGGAGTCGATGGAATCCGCCGATTACGGATACAGGTCACGATTCGGAAAACTCGTCCTCCCTCCCCTCGTTATCATGAAAAATATTTCGGTTTGCAACAGGCGACAAGGCAAAAATGAAACGTTACAATCCCACTGTTACGAATTCATTCGCTTCCTCACAAACTGACGGCGCCCGCCCGTCGTCGCACTGACGAACTCGCCGAGGTTCCATGGCCAGAAGCACCATCAAGGACGTCGCCCGGGAAGCCGGGGTATCCGTAGGCAGCGTCTCCCGCGTGCTGAACGGCCTGCCCGTAAGCCCCCGGCTGCGCCAGAAGGTGGAAGAGGCCAGGACCCGCCTCCGGTACGAACCCAATAGCCTCGCCCGCAGCATGCGCACCAACTCCACCGGGGCAGTGGGGTTCTTCGTGCCGGATGTAGCCAACCCCCTGTACGGCGCCATTATCAACAGCCTTGACCAGCGCCTGCAGGCCCGGGGCCTGATGTTGCTGCTGGCCAGCGCCAGGGGACGGAAAGCGAAGGACGTACTGGCGGAGTTCCGCCGGCGCCGGGTGGACGGTCTCATCTTCGTGCCCGACAGTGAGGATGATCCGGAACTGATCAGCGCCCTGGAAGATTTCAGCGCCCCCACGGTGATCCAGAGCGTGGAATTTCCCAGCCGTTTCTACGGGGTGCGCGTAGGCTACCGAGCCGGTACCCGGCAGGCGGTAGACTACCTGCTGGGGCTGGGCCACCGCCGCATTGCCCTGCTTAAACCACTGTCCCATCTATGGCCGGGCCGTGAGCGGGAGGCCGGTTACCGGGAGGCCTTCGGGCAACGGGGGCTGACCGTCGATGATGACCTGATCCGACCGCTGGCCGTGGGCCTGAATCCGATGCCCGACCTGGAAGCCATGCTGCAGGGGCCGGACCGGGCCACCGCCCTGATCCTGCCCGGCAGCCGGATCCTCGCGCTGACATTGCAGATGGCCCGCCAGCTGGGCCTGAGCATACCGGAGGACCTGTCCATCATCAGTGTTGGCGACAACGACTGGGTGTCCACCTACTCACCGGCCATCACTACCCTGCGCTGGCCGGTGGAAACCCTGGTGGACACCATGGTGGAGCTGCTGATCAAGCAGATGGACGGTAGCAGCCTGCGCCCGGTCCAGGTCACCGTCCCCACCGAACTGGTATTGCGGGACTCCTGCGGTCCGGTGCCACCTTCGGACCGGGAGGTGGGCTGATATGGCTGCTTCCATGGACCAGCTCCAGGAACGCTACGGTGACCGTTACAAGTGGTGGGTCATGATGACGGTGATGATCGGCACCATGACCATGTCGCTGTCGTCCACTATCGTCAATGTCGCCCTGCCGGACATCATGCACACCTTCGAGGTCAGCCATACCATGGGGCAGTGGCTGGTGACCGCCTTCCTGGCCAGTATGGCCATCGGCATGCTGCTGAACGTGTGGATGGTGGACAGGTTCGGCCCCCGTACCACCTACATGGGGTCATTGCTGATCTTCGTGATCGCCGCCCTGGCCGGTGGCTTTGCGGTCAACTTCGGCATGCTGATTGTGGTGCGCATCATCCAGGGCCTGATCGCCGGCATGGTCCAGCCCCTGGCGATGCTGATGCTGTACGCCGTGTTTCCGGTCAACCAGCGCGGCCAGGCCATGGGCCTGTATGCCATGGGCGTGGTGCTGGGCCCGACCGTGGGTCCCGTGGTGGGTGGCGTGCTGGTGGACTGGTGGTCCTGGCGGGCGGTGTTCCTGGTGGTACTGCCCTTCTGCCTGGCGGCCTTCCATATGGGCAGCACCTTCCTGTCCCGGCCGGCGTCCGCCCCCCATGTGCACCGACGCCTGGACAGCCCCGGCATCCTGCTGTTGTGCGGCTGGATGGTGGCCCTGCTGTGGGGGCTCTCGGAAGGCCCCCACCTGGGCTGGACCAGCAGCCCCGTACTCATCGGCCTGCTGATGGCAGTGGCCCTGTTCATCGCCTTTGCCCTGCGCCAGCTCAAAAGCCGGTCGCCGCTGCTGGCCCTGGGGATCTTCCGCTATCCGGGGTTCGGGCCGGCCTTTATCGTGGCCATGCTCACTGGTGCGGGGCTGTTCGGCTCGGTGTACCTGTTACCCATGCTGGTGCAGACCGCCATGGGCGAATCCGCCTCCGCCGCGGGCATGCTGCTGATGCCCGCAGGCCTGGCCATGGCCCTGTCGTTCCCGGTGATCGGCCGGCTCACCGACCGGGTGTTGCCCAAGATCCTGGTGGCCGGCGGGCTGATTGTGTTCGCCGTTTCCTGCATCGTGCTCGCGGAAGTCGACACCGGCACCTCGCTGACCCTGGTGGCACTGATGGCCGCCCTGGGCCGGGTGGGCCTGGCCATGACCATGCCCCCGGTGGTCATCGGCGCCGTCAGCATTGTGCCCCAGGAGATGGTCAACCAGGCCACCGGGCTGGTCAGTTTCGCCCGCCAGTTCGGTGGCTCCCTGGGAGTCAGCCTGTCCGCCATCCTGCTGCAGGAGCAAACCCTCTGGACCTCCAGCCTGGGCATTCCACTGGCTTTCCCCGGCTATCAGGATGCCTTCGCACTGATGGCCCTGCTCTACCTGCTGGGGCTCTATCCCATGGCCCGCATGAGAACACCGCCGCAGGAGCGGCAGGAAGCCACCGCAGCCTGATCCCGACGGACGCCCTGCCCTGGAGCTTATTCGATACGGATATCCCGGAGCTGAACCAGGTTGTTCCGCAGCGGCGCCACATCCTTCACCTTTGGTGATGCCAGCACATAGTAGGTGGACTGCACGGGCATCATGAAGATGGCATCCTCCGCAAACTTCCGGGAAATCTCGCAGTAGAGCTGCCTGCGCTTATCCATGTCGGTCTCGGCCCGGGCTTCCTCCAACAGGGGTTTGTAGGCCTCCACGTCATGGCGTGTGACGGTGCTGGTCAGGTAGCTGGTGAGATTCAGGTCCGGGTCGCCACCGAAATCCACGAATCTCCAGATGTTCATCTGGTAGTTACCGAACAGCCCGGCACGGATGTTCTGGCCCTGATCCAGCAACTCCAGGTTGGTATCGAAACCGGCCTCCTTGAAGAAATGCTGGAAGATACCCCCCAACCGGCGCCCCGCCGGGGTGTTGGCGCTGATGTGTTCGAACTGGATCGGGCCTTTCTCCTCCAGCACCTTGCTGACCTGTTCCGGGTTATAGGACGGCCAGTCCAGGTCCTCGCAGTGCCAGGGGGAGTCCGCATTGAACAACCCCGAGGTGGGCACCGTGGTGCCCTGGTAGAACACCTTGATCAGCGCCTCCGGGTTGACTGCCTGGATCACCGCACGACGCACTTCCGGATCCTTGAACGGCGCCTTGCGGTTATGGAAGTTCCAGGACAGGGCCCCGGAACTTTCATGGCCATGCACCACAAGGCTGTCGTCATCACGGGCTGCCACCACCTGCGCCGGGGTGGGTACCGGCGTGACATCCACCTCCCCGGCCCTCAGGCTCTGGTTGCGGGTATCGTTGTCCGGCAGAACCCGGAAAACCACCTGGTCGAGGTGTGGCAGGTCGCTGTCCCAGTAGTCTTCGTTACGGGTAACCACCAGCCGTTCCCCGGAGCGCCATTCCTCGAACTCGAACGGGCCGGTACCCACCGGATGTCGGTGGAAGCCGTCCGGATCTTCCTTCACCGCCGTGGGTGAGCCGATAAAGTTGAACATATGGTCGATGGCCAGGGCGGATTTCAGGGCCACCCAGGGCTGGTTGAGCACGAAACGCACGGTGTACTCATCCACTTTCTCCACATAGTCGATGGGCTCGATCATCGCCGTGTTGATACCGCTGCCCGGCGAGGTAATCCAGTCGTAGTGGGCCACCACCGCATCCGCGTTGAACGGCGTGCCGTCATGGAAGGTCACCCCCTCGCGAAGGGTCACGGTAGCGCTCATGCGGTCCTCCGCCTCGGTCAGCTCCAGCCCCAGCCGGGGCACGATGTTGCCCTCCCGGTCATAGGCGAACAGGCCTTCCATCACCGCCAGGGCCACATTGGACGTGGTCTGGTTGAACAGTCGGGCCTTGGTGGCGTTGAAACCGATGGGATCGCTCTCCAGCCCCATGGTCAGGGTGCCGGCCGCCTGGGCCTGGCCCCAGAGCCCGCACAACGCCATGGCCAGGACACCCCCGGTGAAGACTTTCATGGACATAACTGATTCTCCCTGTTGTTCCTGTGATCGTTGGAGCCCTGACCGCCAGCGGTATCCCTGGTTGCCCTGCCATCCTCACCGTTCACCGGGAAATGGCAGGCCACCCCCCGCCCCTGGCCGGCATCGGTCAGTTCCGGCGGCTGTTCATGGCAGATGGCCTGAGCCTGGGGGCAACGGGGCGCAAACCGGCAACCGGTGGGCACCGCCAGATGGGAGGCGGACTCCGCTTCCACCAGGGCGATGCGCCCGGGGCGGCGGGACGGATCGGGAACCGGCACGGCGCTGAGCAGGCTGCGGGTATAGGGGTGGGCCGGACGCTCCAGCACCTCACGGGCGGGACCGGATTCGCAGATCCGCCCCAGGTACATCACCGCCACCCGGTCCGCTACGTTGCGGACCACCGCCAGGTCGTGGGAAATAAACAGCATGCTCAGGCCCAGCTTGCGCTGCAGGTCGTTGAGCAGGTTCAGCACCTGGGCCCGCACCGACACGTCCAGCGCCGACACGGGTTCGTCGCACACCAGCAGTTTCGGCTCCAGCACCAGCGCCCGGGCAATGGACAACCGCTGGCACTGGCCGCCGGAGAATTCATGGGGATAGCGGTCCAGCACCGCCGGGTCCATGCCGGTCAGTTCCAGGATGTTTTCGATGCGGCGACGCCTCTCGTCGGCATCCTTCATCCCGGCAATCTTCAGGGGCGCCTCCAGGATCGCGCGGACCCGGCGGCGGGGATTGAGGGACGAGATCGGGTCCTGGAAGATCATCTGGAACCGGTGGCGCAGGGCCTTGAGTTGGGACCGGCCCAGGCCGGCCAGGTCCACGCCCTCCAGCTCGATGGTGCCTTCGGTGGTGGGGTTCAATTGCATCACCGCCCGGGCGATGGTGCTCTTGCCACAGCCGGATTCCCCCACCAGCGCCAGGGTCTCGCCGTCGTTCACCCGCAGGCTGACATCGTCCACCGCCCGCAGGGTGCGACGGCCGGACAGGCGATAGTCGACACACAAGTGACGCACATCCAGCACCGGCGATGACACGGTCATGGGGCCTCCAACGGGTTGTGGCAGCGGAAGAAGCCCTCCCGGGAACCGGTGAGCGGCGGTGTTTCGCTGAGGCATTCGCTACGGCGCCGGCTGCAACGGCCGGCAAACGGGCAGCCGGCCTGCCCCGACATCCGTGCGGTAGGCCGACCGGGAATGCTGGTAAGGGTGCTGTGGGGCTCGTCCTCCATGCGGGGAATGGAGTCCATCAGCGCCTGGGTATAGGGCATACGCGGATGCCGGAACAGCGACCCGGTGTCAGCCATCTCCACCAGCTGGCCGGCGTACATCACCGCGACATCGTCGCAGTAGCCGGCGGCCACGCCCAGATCGTGCGTAATCAGCAGCATGGCCATCTGGCGCTGGGCCTGCAGTTCCTTCAGCAGGTCGAGGATTTCCGCCTGCACGGTGACATCCAGGGCAGTGGTGGGCTCGTCAGCGATCAGCAGGTCCGGCTCGCAGGCGATGGCCATGGCGATCACCACCCGCTGGCGCATACCGCCGGAGAGCTCATGGGGATACTGGTTCATACGGCTGGCGGGTGACGGTATGCCCACCTGTTTCAGCAGATCCAGGGCCCGCTGCTTCGCCTCCCGGCGGCCGATGCCCAGGTGAAGGCTCATGCCCTCCATCAACTGGGCGCCCAGGGTCCGCACCGGATTGAGGGCGGTCATGGGGTCCTGGAAGATCATGGCAATGCGGCGGCCGCGGATCTGCTGCATGCCCTTGCGGCCCAGCCCCAGCAGGTCCTCGCCATGGAAACGTACGTGGCCGTCCGGCGACCATTGCGCCGACGGCGGCAGCAGCCGCAGGATCGCCCGGGACAGTACCGACTTGCCGGAGCCGGATTCCCCCACCAGCCCCAGGGTGCGCCCCCGGTGCAGATCCAGGCAGATATCGTCCAGGGCCAGGACCTCTCCCGCCGGTGTGGGAAAGGCCAGGCTCAGGTGTTCAATGGCCAGCAATGGTACGGCGGCATTCATGACAACCCTCCTTCCCGGGCTTCCGCCCGGCGGCGCAGGCGATCCCCGAGGACATTCAGGCTGAGTACGGTGAAAAACATGGCAGCCGCGGGAATCAGGCTGATATAGGGCGCCCGCTCCAGGGCACTGCGCCCTTCCGAAATCATGCCGCCCCAACTGGGCGCGGGCGGCGGCACGCCGACACCGAGGAAACTCAGGGCTCCCTCGATGACGATCATTACCGAGACAATGGTCAGGGTGTAGGTGACCAGGGTCATCACCATGTTGGGCAGCACTTCCCGCAGCAGGATCCAGGTATCACCGGCACCGGCGGTTTTTGCCGCCAGCACGAACTCCCGCTGGATCAGCGACAGTGCCCGCGCCCGGCTGATACGGGCAAACGACGGAATCGTGAGCACGCCGAGGGCCAGGGAGACGCTGCCCACCGACGCTCCCAGAATGGCGGTCACCGCCATGGCCAGCACCAGCCCCGGGAATGCCAGGATGGCGTCCAGGGCCACCAGGATGGAGGTACGGGCAATGCCCCCGTACCAGGCGGACAGCAGGCCCAGAAGAGTACCGAAGAACAGCCCCACCAGCGGCGCCAGGAACCCCACCACCAGGGAGACCCGGGCGCCATGGGCCACCCGGCTGAAGATATCGCGGCCATCCTGATCTGTGCCCAGCCAGTGGTCCGCCGACGGCAGGGTCTCCACCGCCATGAAGTCCATGTCGGTGGGGGTGGGTACCGGTAGCCAGTCCACGGTCAGGGCCGCGGTGAACACCAGCACCAGCCAGCCGGCGGGCAGTGCCAGGCGCCAGTCCAGACGCGGAAGGGCCGGAACCCTGGCGGCTGTTTCACTGAGTGCTGTCATGACTGAGCCTCGGGTCGAGCAGGTTGTAGGCCAGGTCCACCAGCAGGTTGACCAGTACGAAGGCCACGGCGATGACCAGAACCACGCCTTGCACGGTAAAAAAGTCCCGGCGGATCACTCCCTCCACAAGAAATCGACCAACGCCGGGCAAGGCAAACAGGCTCTCCACAATCACCGCCCCTCCGATGAGGTTGCCAATATTGATCCCCATCAGGGTGATGAGGGTGAACGAGGACGGCCGCAGGGCATGGCGCAGCAGGATCTGCCGGTCACTGAGCCCCTTGGCCCGGGCCACCACGATGTAATCCTCCCGCAGGGTGCTGGCCACATCGGAGCGCAGCAGCCGCAGGTAGACAGGCGCCTCCACCATGGCCAGGGTCAGGGCGGGCAGGAACAGGGACATCAGGTTACCCCGGGGGGATTCCATAAAGGGCACGTAGCCGGTGGCCGGCAGCCAGTCCAGCCAGATGCTCAGGAACAGGATCAGCAGGATGCCCCACACGAAATGCGGCATGGCCAGGGAACCCAGGGCTCCGCCGGAGATGACCCGGTCCAGCGTGCTGCCCTCCCGGTAGCCGGCCAGGATGCCCAGTGGCAGTGCGATGGCCAGGGACAGCAACTGGGCATAGAGCAACAGTTGCAGCGTTACCGGTAACCGTTCGGCGATGGCCGCACTGATCGGTTCCCCGCTGACTGGCGATTCTCCCAGGTCTCCCAGCAGGGCGCTGCCCGCCCAGCCCAGGAATCGTTCCACCAGGGGCTTGTCGAGCCCCAGATCCCGTTCAATGGCGGCCACTTCCGCCTCGGAGGCGTTTTCATGGAGGAAGGAATCAGCCAGGTTGCCGGGCAGCAGTTCCAGCATCAGGAAGGTGGCGACACTGACGATCACCAGCACCGCCAGCAGGTGCATGAGCCGGCGGACAAAACGCCTGGCGATCGGTGGCATGACCGGCACACCGTGCCCGGCTGCGGCCTGGGGAGGAAGAGCAGACGCCGTCTTGCCCTGCATAGGGTTTCCCTTTGCGGCCGGTTACCGACCGCTTATTGTTGTTGTCCCGGAAGTCTCGCGGCTGACAGGGTCAGCCATATTGAAACGATTCACTTTAAGGTCGACAAAAAACGTCGATAACACAAAAAAGAATTAGCACAAGGGTTACGCCGGCGCAAAATTTTATTGTAAGGTTTCAAAACAGACCGCATAAATGACCAGGGACAATCCGGTAAACTCTTGACGATTCGGGGACCGCCTGACGGCTCCCCACAAAGACAGCCTTATCAACCAGGGAAAAAACAACAATGATCCTGACCGATCTGCCAGAACAGAGCCTCGAACGCTTTGGCGAGTACCCCATGCTCTACGCCGGGCAACGGGAAATCACCAATCTCGAACTCCAGGACAGCGCCAATCGTCTGGCCAATGGCCTCCGGGACCTGGGCGTGGCGCCCGGTGACCGGGTAGTGGTGTGCATGCCCAACTGTCCCGAGGTGTTCATCGCCTACCAGGGCGTCATGCGGGCGGAAGCCATCGTGCTGCCGGTGATGTTCGTACTCCACCCCCGTGAGATCGGATTCATCCTGCAGGCCTCCGGGGCCAGCGCCATCATCACCAGCGAGGCCCTGGTTCCGGTCATGGAGCAGGCCACCTCCGGCATGGAAACACCACCCAAACTGGTGGTGGCGGGCATCGCCCAGAACCAGCCCAGTGCCAACGCCGGCATTCCCTGCCAGAGCCTGTGCTCGCTGATGGCTGCGGCGGATCCCGATATCCGCAAACCGAAGATCAGGCAGGACGATATTGCCGTGATCCTGTACACCTCCGGCACCACCGGCCAGCCCAAGGGGGTGATGCTGACCCACCGCAACCTCTACAGCAACGCCGCAGCGGCGGTGCGCCTGGCAGAGGAAGCCGGTGACCAGCCTGGCACCACCATCGGCGTATTGCCGCTGGCCCATATCTACGGTTTCACCATGGCCAACACCCTGTTCCTGCGTGGCGGCAGCATGGTGATCCTGCCCAAGTTCGACGTGCGCGAGGTGTGCGAAGCGGTGCAGAAATACCGGGTCGAGCGCTTCAGCGCCGTGCCGGCCATGATCTACGCCCTCACCACCGCACCGGAGGTGGACGAGTACGACATGTCCTCACTGGAGTCCCTGGGGTCCGGGTCGGCCCCCCTGCCGGTATCGCTGATCGAAGCCTTCCGCAAACGCTTCAACGCCGAGATCTACGAAGGCTATGGTCTGTCCGAGGCCGCTCCGGCGGTGTCAGTACATCGTCGTGGCGAGACCATCAAGCCGGGCTCCGTGGGCCGGGCCATGCCCGGGGTGGAACTGCGCATCGCCGACGAATCCGGCAACCCGCTGCCAACCGGGGAAGTGGGCGAACTGCTGGTCCGGGGCGAGAACGTCACCCCCGGCTACTACAACAACCAGGAAGCCACCGACGCCGCCATCCACGACGGCTGGCTGCATACCGGCGACGTGGCGAAGATGGACGAGGACGGTTACCTCTACATCGTCGACCGCAAGAAGGACCTGATCCTCCGGGGCGGCTTCAACATCTACCCCCGCGACCTGGAAGAGCTGATATCCCGGCACCCGGCGGTGGCCGAGGTGGCGGTTGTGGGTGTGCCGTCCGAACGCATGGGCGAGGAAGTGATCGCCGTGGTGGTGCGCAATGCCGACTCGGACATCAGTGAGGAAGAGCTGCTGGCGTTCTGCCAGGAGCGCCTCGCCAAGTACAAGACCCCGCGCCGGGTGATTTTCATGGACGCCATGCCCCGCAACGGCGTCGGCAAGATCCTCAAGAAATCCCTGCGGGAGCAGGTTGCCGAAGCCGTGGAGATCGAGTAGTTCTCAAGGATGCCCCTGCCGCCAGGCTGGCAGGGGCACTGCCCAACCATCGACAACAGCCCCCCTCAAGCGCCGAACCTTATGAAAGGGGTGGCGGTCGCCGCTCCCGACACGTCTACGACGATAGTCTAGGTAGCATCCTGAATTAGTTCACCGGTCCTCCGATCCGTGCTAGGTTTACCGGGTAAGCTTGCCAGCTCTCGGGACACTGCGCCCGGGGCGACAATCATGACATCGTAAACAACAACAAACAGAGGAACGCGCACCATGAAACGTCGTTCATTCTTCAGGCGCGCCGCGACCGCGGCAGCCCTCTCCGCGCTGATTGCATCCCCCCTGGCCTATGCCCAGGAGACATTCACCCTCCGCCTGGCGGAAACCTGGGGCCCCAACTTCCCGATCTTCGGTGAAGCCACCAAGAACATGGCCAAGATGGCCGAGGAAATGTCCGACGGCCGCCTGCGCATCCGCATCGACTCCGCCAACAAGCACAAGGCTCCGTTCGGTGTGTTTGATATGGTCAAGGCCGGCCAGTACGACATGGGCCACTCCGCTTCCTATTACTGGAAGGGCAAGGTCCCCAACACCCTGTTCTTCACCAGCATGCCCTTCGGCATGACCGCCCAGGAACAGTACGCCTGGTTCTACTACGGCGACGGCATGGATCTGATGCAGGAGGTCTACGAGCCTCACAACATGCTGTCCTTCCCCGGCGGCAACACCGGCATCCAGATGGGCGGCTGGTTCCGCGAAGAGATCAACTCACTGGAGGACCTGGAAGGCCTGAAGATGCGGATTCCGGGCTTTGCGGGCGAGGTATTCGCGGAAGTGGGTGTGAACCCGACCAACATCCCCCCGGGCGAGCTCTACACCGCCCTGGAGCGTGGCACCATCGACGCGGTGGAGTGGGTTGGCCCGGCCCTGGACCTGCGCCTGGGCTTCCAGCAGATTGCCGACTACTACTACACCGGCTGGCATGAGCCCGCCACCGAGTTGCAGTTCCTGGTCAACCAGGACACCTGGGACGAACTGCCGGCGGACCTGCAACAGATCCTGCGGATCTCCATGCGCACCGCCGCCTACGACATGATGATCCAGTCTGTCCACGAGAACGCCAAGGCCTGGGCCTCCATCAAGGAAGAGCACCCCAACATCCAGGTCAAGAACTTCCCGGACGATGTCTTCAAGGCCATGGTGGACGCCAACGAGAAACTGCTGGCGGAAGCCGCCGAGGGCGACGAGCTGGCCGCGCGCATTATCGAATCCCAGGAGAAGTACCTGGAAGATGCCCGTGCCTATATCGACATCGCCGATCGGGCCTACCTCAACAACATGGCCGAGGTGGAGTAAATCACGGCCATGCAGTCACCAGCGCCGGAGCCCCAGGGCTTCGGCGCTGTTTTTTGCAGGGCATGTTTGTGAAAAAGACACCGCTTTCGATTACACTACCGGCGCTTTTTTCACAGGCCTGCCCCATACGTCAAGGCCCGACCGGGCGGGATTGTTTCCGTAGTACGAGGACTCATCATGGGATGGCTCAGATTCATCGATAACGGGCTGGGACGCATTTGCTATCTGTGTGGCTGGATTGCCAGCGTGGCTTTTATCCTGCTGACGCTGAACGTGTTCTACGACGTAGTGGCACGTTATGTGTTCAACGACGTTTCCATTGGTATGCAGGAGATGGAATGGCACCTGTATTCGGTGGTGTTCCTGATGGGCATACCCTATGCCCTGCGCACGGACGGCCATGTCCGGGTTGACGTGTTCTATGCGAAGTGGAGTGAGACCTTCAAGGCCTGGGTCAACCTGGTGGGGGCACTGGTGCTGGTCATCCCCTTCGCCTTCTTCATCGCCTGGCTGGGGATCGATTTCGCCGTCGAATCCTACAACCTGGGCGAAAGCAGCGGCGACCCCGGTGGCCTGCCCTACCGCTGGATCATCAAGAGCCTGATTTCCTTCTCCTCCTTCTTTACAGCCATTGCCGGTATCAACATGGTGACCTACGCAATCCGTGTCCTGAAACGGGACGCCCACTACGAGAACGTTGAGCACAGTGCGGGGGGCCTCGCATGATCGGTATTGTGATGTTCGGGGTCTGTCTGCTGATGCTGTTGTGGGGCTTCCCCGTGGCCTTCACCTTCGGCGGCGTGGCGCTGATATTCGGGCTGATCGCCGAAGGCCCGCAACTGTTCGCCTTCATGCCGTTCCGCATCATGAGCATCATGGAGAACACCACGCTCATGGCGGTGCCATTGTTCATCTTCATGGGGCTGGTGCTACAGCGCACCAAGCTGGCGGAACAACTGCTGGAGTCCATGGGCAAGCTGTTTGGTGGCGTCCGTGGCGGCCTGGCGATTTCCACCATACTGGTGGGCGCCCTGCTGGCAGCTTCCACCGGCGTGGTGGGGGCGAGCGTGGTGGCCATGGGCCTGATCTCCCTGCCGGTCATGCTGCACCACGGCTACAGGACCGAACTGGCCACTGGCACCATCTGTGCTTCCGGCACCCTCGGTCAGATCATCCCGCCTTCCATCATCCTGATCATCCTGGGTGACGTGATTGGTCTGCCGGTGGGCGACCTGTTCAAGGCGGCAGTGGTCCCTGGCCTGATACTGATCGGCCTGTATGTGGCCTACATCCTGATCATGGCCTTCCTCAAGCCGGAGATCGCCCCGGCCATGCCGAGAGACGACAGTCAGTCCCGCGCCCAGGAAATACGCCGGGCGCTACTGGCCATCATTCCTCCCCTGACCCTGATCGTGGTGGTGTTGGGCTCCATCTTCACCGGCATTGCCACCCCGACAGAATCGTCCGCCCTCGGTGGCGTGGGCTCGGTGGTACTGGCGCTGATCTACCGCCAGTTCTCGTGGCAGGTGATCTGGGATTCCGCGAGGGATACCGTCAAGGTGACCGCCATGGTATTCGCTATCCTGGTGGGCGCCACCGCTTTCTCCATGGTGTTCAGCTACACCGGCGGCGACTACCTGCTGGAGGAATGGATGCTGGCACTGCCCGGCGAGAAGTGGGGCTTCCTGATCCTGTCGATGCTGATCATCCTGTTCCTGGGCTTCTTCATCGACTTCGTGGAGATCTCCTTCATCGTGGTGCCGATACTGGCGCCGATTGCCGAACTGCTGGGCATCAACATGCTGTGGTTCGCGATCCTGATCGCCATGAACCTGCAGACCAGCTTCCTGACCCCACCCTTCGGGTTCAGTCTGTTCTACCTCAAGGGGGTTGCGCCACCGGGTGTGCAGACCACCCAGATCTACCGGGGGGTGATTCCGTTCATCCTGATCCAGATCGCGGTAGTAATTACCCTGCTGGTGATGCCGGAATGGTTCGGACTGTCCGCCACCTCCGGTTACTGATCCCTGCCATTGCCATGAACGAAGGCCTGCATCCGCAGGCCTTTTTTGTTCGGCTCCCCGCCGAAGGATCGGAACCACTGGGCAGGCTCCGCCAAATCATGTAGCTTTCTTATTTGATTTGCGCCCAAGGAGCCCTGCCATTTCCCGCCCCATCCACATCAAGGCCGTGCTGTTACTGGCCAGCACCATGACTGTGCTGGCCGGCGCCATCATTGCGCCCTCCCTGCCCGGCATGAACCGTCACTTCGGCGGTGATGCCGAGGTGGCGGTGCAACTGGTGCTGACCATACCGGCGTTGATGATCACCCTGTTCAGTCCGGCCATGGGTTACCTGGCGGACCGTTTCGGCCGCCGCAACCTGCTTCTTGTGGCCCTGCTGGTTTACGGGGTCGCGGGACTGTCCGGGTTCCTGATTGACCGGGTGGATGTGCTGATCCTGTCCCGGGCCATTCTCGGCATCGCCGTGGCGGGCATCATCAGCATCAGTACGACGCTGATTGGCGACTATTTCAATGCCACCGAACGGGCCCGGTTCCTGGGCCTGCAGGGCAGTTTCATGGCCCTGGGCGGGGTGGTGTTCCTCAACCTGGGAGGCGCCCTGGCGGACTGGAGCTGGCGCGGTCCTTTCCTGGTCTACATCGCCGGACTGCTCCTGCTGCCCTATGCCCGGGCCGTGCTCTATGAACCATCTGCGCCAACCGATACAGGCAACGAATCCGGAGCACCGCTTTCCCCGGAGCCGTTCCCCTGGGGCCGGGTCATCCTGGCCTACAGCCTGGGCCTGATCAGCATGGCCATGTTTTACATGGTGCCAGCGCAACTGCCGTTCCTGCTGACAGAGCGCCACGAGGTCAGCGGCACCGCCATCGGGCTGGCACTGTCCACCACCCCTATGGCCGCGGCTGTGGTGTCGTTCACCTATGGTCGCCTCAAGCCCTGGCTCTCCGTAAGCACCCTCTACGTGATCGGCTTCGTACTGGTAGCCATCGGGTTTAGCATCGTGGGCTACGCTCACAGTTATGCCCTTACGCTGGTGGGTGTCAGCCTGGCAGGTCTGGGATTCGGTATCTTCCTGCCCAATACCAATGTCTGGCTGATGCGCATCACGCCGACGGCCTACCGGGGGCGCGTGTTCGGGGGCTCGTCGTCAGCCATCTTCCTGGGGCAGTTCCTGTCCCCCCTGGTGGTTGCCCCTGTTGCCGTGCTGCTGGGGTCACTGCGGGATGTCTACCTGGCGGCTGCCGTACTGTGCCTGTCGCTGGCCGTGGTAATGGCTATGCTTGGGGTTACCTGGCTACGGCATGACGACCCGCTCACCCCCGCCAGGGGCCAATAATGATTGATGTGTTCCGCAGAACGAGAGAAGATACCGAATTCGCCAATCAAGGATGAGGCTCGTTCCCCTTTCCAATCAACAACCACAAGAAGGGCCACTCCATGAAACTCAAAGATTCCGTTGCTATCGTCACTGGCTCCTCCTCCGGGATAGGTGCTGCCATTGCTCGCCTGTTTGCCGAGCATGGCTGCCATGTGGTGATCAACTACAGCAACAACGAAGACGGCGCCCGGGCCGTGGCCGACGACTGCGAGAAGTTTGGCGTCAGGACCCTGGTAGTTCGGGCCAACGTGGCAGAAGACGCCGACTGCCGGACCCTGGTGGACGCCACCCTGGAACAGTTCGGTCGCCTCGATATCCTGGTGAACAACGCCGGCACCACCAAATTCTGCGACCACGCCAACCTCGACGGCCTCGACAAGCAGGACTTTCTGGACCTGTACGCTGTCAACACCGTGGGCCCCTATCAGATGACCCGTGCCGCGGAGAAGGCCCTGCGGGCCAATGGTTCCGGCCATATCATTAACATGGCGTCCATCGCCGGCCTGGCGGGCATCGGCAGCTCCATTGCCTATGCCGCCTCAAAGGGCGCACTGGTCACCATGACCCGGTCCCTGGCGCGGATCATGGGGCCGGAGGTCCGGGTCAACGCGGTCTGCCCCGGCTTTGTCCAGGGGGAATGGCTGAAGAAGGGCCTGGGCGAAGACAAGTACGATGCGCTGCTGGCAAAGACCAAGGGTGCCGCCCCCCTGCATGACGCCGCGTCCCCGGAAACCGTCGCGGACGTATGCCTGGGCCTGATAATCGGTGGTGACCTGACCACCGGCGAAACCATCCTGATCGACGGCGGCGCCCATCTGGGCATGGCCCCGGTCCGTCGTTAAGACACCTCTGATCACGTTTATTGACGAATCAAGGAGACATTCCAGACATGAGCAACAAACCCAGCATCCTGATCGTCGGCGCCGGCGCCATCGGCAGCTTCTACGGCGCCATCCTGAAGAAGGCGGGATGCAGCGTCAGCACGGTACTACGCTCCGAGTACGATGCGGTGAAAGCCAATGGCATCCGTATTTCCAGCCCCCTGGGTGACCTGTCCTACCAGCCGGATCACGTTTACCGGGACGGCGACACGCCGGTGGAAGAGCCGGACTACCTGATCCTGTGCGTGAAAGTCCTGCCCGGCGTGGATCGCGCTGCCCTGGTAAAACCCTGGATGGGCAGCAACACCCGACTGGTGCTGATCGAGAACGGCCTGGATATCGAACGGGAACTGGCCGACGCCTACCCGGACAACCCCATCGTCAGCTGCCTGGCCTTTATCGCCGCCAGCCGCACCGAGCCGGGCGTGGTGGAGCACAAGGCCTACGGCAAGCTGGTCATGGGCCGCTACCCGGAAGGCATCGATGACAACTGCCGGGAGCTGTCCCAGCTCTTTATCGACGGTGGCATCAACATCGACCTGACCGAGCAGGTGGTGGGCGAGCGCTGGCGCAAGTGCCTGTGGAACACGCCGTTCAACCCGCTGTCCGTCATCGCCAACGGCGCCGACACCAAAACCATCCTGGACACCGAGGGCGGCGAGGACCTGATCCGCGCCATGATCCGGGAGGTCATGGACGTGGCCGCCGCCGAGGGTTACCCCATGGACGACAAGGTGATCGAACAGAACATCACCGGCACCCGCAAGATGCCCCCCTACAAGAACAGCATGGCCCTGGACTACCTCAACGGCCGGCCCATCGAGCGGGAGGCGGTACTGGGCAACGTGGTGGCTATCGCACAACGCCACGGTATACCGGTGCCGCACCTGAATACCGTGCTGGTGACTCTGAAAATGCGGGCGGTGCTGGAAGGCAGGGACTGAACCAGCCCCAATCCCGATAGAAAGGGGGCGCCAGGGCGCCCCCTTTCTGGTTGGGCCGGTTCCGGTCAGCCGGACTTCTCGTTGAACATGGAGATACGACCGCCATCCACTACCAGGTCGTGGCTGTTGATGAACGAGCCCTCATCGCTGGCCAGGAACACCGCCGCGTTGGCGATGTCCACCGCCAAACCCGCCCGCGGTAATGGCGTCGCTTTCGCCAGGTTTTTCTCCAGCTTGGCCATCTTGGCCTCGTTTTCCAGATCGCTGAGTGTATTGGCCCGCTCGGAGCCTCCCCAGAAGATAGGGGTAGCCACAGCCCCGGGGGAAATGGCGTTCACCCGAATACCATCAGCGCCAAGCTCCACGCCGGCCAGCCGTGTCAGATGACTGACCGCCGCCTTGGCACCGGAGTAGAGATAACCACCCTGCCCCAGACGATGACCCGCAATGCTGGAGTTGTTGATAATGCAGCCGGAGCCCTGGCCCCGCATTACCCGTGCGGCATGCTTGATGCCGAACACCACACTGCCGGTGAGCAGGCGCATGATATGGCCGAAATCCTCCTCGGTGACCGAATCCAGAGTGGTGCGGTCGCCGGCACCGGCGTTGTTGAACAGGCAGTCCAGGCGACCGAACCGTTCCACCGCTCCGTCCACCAGGGCGGCGATATCGGCCTCGTCCATGACGTCCGCCTTCTGGAAGACGGCGTTCGGCCCCAGGTCCGCCGCCAGTTTCTCACCCTTGTCGACACTGCGACCGGCAATGATCACCGTGGCACCCTCCTCCACGAAACGACGGGCCGTGGCTTCACCAATGCCACTGGTGCCGCCGGTAATCACCGCCACTTTTCCTGCAAGACGATCTGACATGACTTCGCTCCTGTTGTGATTGTTGGTGGAGCATAACCCGGGACCACAGACCGGAAAAAGTTCACGGCCTTGTCGGCATGCTTCACAGGGCGGGAAAACGAGGAAGTCACATCATAAGAGCCGCCCCGATAAGCGTCGATATTATTTACACACCAGAAATGTACTGACACTTACAAATTGTTTTAAATCAATACATTGTTGTTTTGGCATCAACCATGCTTAGGAGTGTGTGGATCGGCTGCGCCAAGGTGGCGCAGCACTCTCTACCCGGTGTCCCGTACACCGCCAGGAGCGAGAAATGAAAACACACAGCAGTAAACCAACAGCGCTGATAGCCGGGAGCCTTCTGATGGCAGCCTCCCTGGCCGTACAGGCAGACCCGATTGCCTGCATCAATGGCGGCGTCAACGACACTCATAGCGCCAGTGCCAATGGCTCTTACGCCGATGCCTGTCACTATTACAGTGACAGCAACATCGCGGACCCGACCGACATTACAAACCTGACCAACAGTATCTGGGGTGTCACTGATCCGTTCACCTATGTCGGAAAGGATGCTGAAGCCGGAGACATTGCGGGCTTCGATCTGCAGGTCTCAGGTTCCGATGATGAATTCGAATTTCTTTACCAACTGTTCGTACCCGATGCCTATGTCGGCAGTACCGTTGACTGGGTATTGGGTGTCAAGCAGGGCAGCAACAGCTACATGAGTTACCTGTTCGAAGACGTGACTCTTGGTATCGAAGGCGGATTCAACAACTTCTGGCTAAACCCTACCGGTAAGGAGGTCAACGATTTCTCCTTCGCCGCCGGCTTTATCCGTATTGTCGATGTTCCGGTTCCGGAACCCGCCACTCTCGGCCTGCTGGGCCTGGGGCTGCTGGGGCTTGGTTTTGCCCGACGCAAAACCGCAGCCAAGTGACGCTCTGCAACACTGTCCAGACATCTCCGCTCCGGCGGGGGTGTCTGTTTCTGGACTCGTGGTTCCTGCTTTAACTCCTCCTCGCTGCCCATAACGGGCTACTCCCTCATGCCAGGCGTACTGGCGCTGTAATACTCTGGCCGTCGACACCACTGTCAATTTTATTTACATGCGATTCACCTGGACCGGAGGTGACTGTCCTCATTCATGCCAGCCAGAAAACAGCTTTGTGGTATTCGCCTCCTGCATAAACAACAAACCCCGCTCAAGGCGGGGTTTGTTGTTTCAGGGAGCCTGATCATCTGACCAGATCCCAATGGACAGTGAGACTTACTCCACGTCGGAGTTGTTCAGGTAAGCCCGGTCGGAGATGTTGGTCCAGGGACGGATCTGCTCCATGTAATCACGCTGGGATTCGATGATCTCGCGGGTCAGCGGATCTTCCTCGGCCATCTCGGCCAGCAGTTTCTTGGTGGACGCCCGCAGTGCTTCCATGACCTCATCCGGGAAGGTGCGGAACTTCACGTCCGGGTACTCTTCCTGGATGCTGCTCCAGGCCTTGCCGCTTTCGTGCATGGTCTGGATGTACATGTCGTAGGCGGCGGTTCGCATGGCCACGCGGAGCACTTCCTGCAGGTCTTCCGGCAGTTCGTTCCAGGTGTCCTTGTTGATCAGCCATTGCAGTTCCGCGGACGGCTCCTGCCAGCCGCCATAGTAGTACTCGGCGATCTGGTGGAAGCCCATGGGCAGGTCCAGGGCCGGCCCGACCCACTCCAGGGCGTCGATGGTGCCACGCTCAAGGGCGGTGTAGAGCTCACCCGGCGGGATGTTGGTGACGGCCACGCCGATATCCGCCATTACCTCGCCGGCAAAACCAGGGGTGCGCATCTTCAGGCCCTGCAGGTCCTCCAGGGAGTTGATTTCCTCACGGAACCAGCCGCCCATCTGCACACCGGTGTTACCACCGGGGAATGACAGCATGTTGTGCTCGCCATAGACCTTCTGGGCCAGGTCGAAACCCTCACCGTAGTAGAACCAGGCGTACTGTTCCGGCGCGGTCATGCCGAATGGTACGGTAGTGAAGAACATGCTGTTGGGAATCTTGCCCTTGTAGTAGTAGGACGCGGTATGGCCCATGTCGTACTGACCGGCCTTTACCATGTCGAAGATACCGAAGGGCGCCTTGTGCTTGTTGGAGGAATCGATGCGGATCTGCAGCCGGCCCTCGGACATCTTCTCAACCATGGCCTTCAGGCTGCGGTTGGTGTCCCCCAGGATCGGATAGTTGGGGCCCCAGGTTTCGGCCAGCCTCAGGGTATAGGTTTCCTCGGCAATGGCGGTGGTCCCGGCAAGGGACAGCGACAGCAGCAGCGTCGTTGTCTTCAGCATTGAGCGTAATGTCATGGTGATTACTTCCTGCTTTGGTTTTATTGTTGGAAGCCGATAGGGTCAGGCCCACGAACTTCCTGGCTTGATCCAGTGGCCGACCAATGTCGTGGCATGGTGTCGGCACGAAGCCGATATCATAGCTTCCCGGGCCACCCGATGCACAGAGGGATGTTGTCGATGAAGAACCTCTTTCTGATCAGACACGCAAAATCCAGTTGGACCGACGATTCCCTGCACGATATCGACCGCCCCCTCAACAAGCGGGGCAAACGTCAGGTGGCGGCCATGGCCGGTCCATTACTGGAACTCGGCGCCCTGGGCGATCCGGTATATGTGAGCCACGCCTGCCGCGCCCGACAGACCATCGAAGGACTGCTGGAGCACTTGCCGGAACAGGATCTGGTTTCCGGAATACGATTCGAGCCCACCCTGTACACGTTCCGCGCCAAGCACCTGTTCAAGTGGCTCAGGAGCCTGCGAAGCGACGCCTCCTCCGTGACCCTGATCGGCCACAATCCCGCCCTGACGGACCTGGCTGATATGCTGACCGATGGCGAGGTACCAGACATGGTCACCGGCGCCGTGCTCCACCTGCGGCTGCCCCTGGACCACTGGCGCCAACTGGGCAAGGGGAAAGGAACACTGGTGCGCTACCTGCCACCGGCCCAGGCCAGCTACCGGCTCTATCGCCGCAAGGCACCCGATACTCCGGAGACCGGCAACAGTCTGCACAAACAGGTGCCAGTGTCACTGCGCCATCAACTGGACACCATCAGAGCCCTCCAGCCCGGCGTGATCCAGGGCATCGACCCGGAGTTCCTGCACCAGTTCCGGGTCAACCTCAGGCGCAGCCGGGCGGTGACCGAAGCCGTCGAGACCATTTCCGGAGAAAGCGCACTCCGCAAGGGCCTCAAGCCACTCAAGCGCATGGCCAGGCGAACCAGCCAGCTGCGGGATCTGGATGTTTTCCTGCATTACCTCGACCAACAGGCTTCAGACAACCCGCGCCTGCAACGTTCATTACGGTCCTCCGGTGCCACGGACTTCTACCGGCACTGGCGGGAACAGGAGCGGCAGTCGCTGTCGGGGGAACTGGAACGGAAAAAATGGCACCGGGAACTGACGCAATGGGAACAGACGATCACCGGAAAGGTGCTGGACCGGGCTGTGGGGGAAACCACGCCGGACGCCATCCATGACACCGTCCGGGAACGGGGGATGCTGTGCCTCGGGCTGTTCCGCGCCCTGTCTACGGATGCACCGGACGAGGACTTCCATGAGGTGCGCAAGGCCCTCAAACGGCTCCGCTACCTGGCCGAACTGGACAAGGGATACTACCGCCCACTGCTGAGGGAACTGAAGGAACAACAGGCCCTGTACGGGGAATTCCAGGACCGTCACCAGCAGCTCTGGCTACTGGCGGAACTGGCCGATAGCCGGATGGACCGGCGGCTGCCTCCGGTGATGACGGAACTGGCCGATCAGATCGACCGGGAGCGGCAGGCCGCCCGTGAGGCCATCCTGGCGCGCGCGCCCCGGATCGACGATCAGGGCCAATCCGACGACTGACGCCGTTACAGCACCAGCCAGGCGCCGATCATGACCGCTCCCAGCCCCAGGATAATGAACAGCCCTGTGGGAGCCCCGGGGCCCTGCTGGCGGTCCATTTCCTTCCTGGCCCGGTTAATCTCCTCCCAGGTATGTTCCCCTGCGTAGGTGACATCGGTGTCCTGCATGCCAGGTGCCCACACGCACTCTCTTGCCTTGTGCTTCATAAGATCCAACTCCTTTCAGGCCGACACAGCATACCGACACGTCGTGGCTGAAGACAGCTATCAACCGGAACCAGGCCTCAGTTCAGTAATAAGGGTATCTACGCACAAGAAACGCTTCCGGGTTGTAAACGCCGGAATGCGCACCAACGTAGGAAATCAGGCAGCAACATACGCCCCGGGTTCCCGCCAACCCAATAGTCATTTCCCGAACTGAGAAGGGAGACACACCCATGAAAATTCTGATGGTTCTTACATCCCACGGCCAGATGGGCGATACCGGTCACAAGACGGGCTTCTGGCTGGAAGAGTTCACCTCGCCCTACTATGTGTTCCAGGATGCGGGGGCGGATATCACCCTGGCCTCTCCCAAGGGCGGACAGCCACCCGTTGACCCTAACAGCGAGGCAGAGGATGCCCTCACCGACAGCACCCGCCGCTTCAGCCAGGATGACCGGGCACGGCAAGCCCTCGCGAGCACCAAAAAACTCAGCGACGTGAACGCCCATGACTTCGATGCGGTGTTCTACCCCGGCGGCCATGGCCCGCTATGGGACCTGGCCGAGGATACCGATTCCATCAGACTGCTGGAGGAAGCCAACCGGGAAGGCAAGGTGATCGGCGCCGTATGCCATGCCCCCGCCGTGTTGCGTCGACCGGAATCCCCCAACGGCGACTATTTCGTGCGTGGCCGCAAGGTGACCGGGTTCAGCAACAGCGAGGAGGAAGCCGCCGGGCTGACCGACGTAGTTCCCTTCCTGGTGGAAGACATGCTCCTTGAGAACGGCGGTGACTACAGCAAGGGGGATGACTGGTCCCCCCATATCGTGGTGGACGCCAACCTGATCACCGGACAGAACCCGGCCTCATCGGAAGGGGCCGCCAAGGCGGTACTGCAGGCACTGCAGGACTGATCACACCTCCTCACCGTTCTGAGGAGGGCGCTCGTCCGGCGGGGCGCCCTCCCGGCACTTCACGCAGTCCAGTTCAAATCCGAGCATTCCCCGCCGGCCTTCCGCTGACACCACCCAGGGGCGGTTTATCCAGGGCGGCTCATGGCGAACATGCTGGTTATGGCCACAGGCCAGTTGCGCCACCCAGTGGCCTTCATCATCACGGTGGTAGCCGGTAATGGGCTGTTTCATGGTCATGCCTCACTTATTCGCACTTTAGAATATGCCCGAAATAACGACAGAAGCACCACTCACCGGCCCCGCCTGCAAATTGGCTTTCCAGGCCTCTGGCGATGAACCGGGGCTTCACTAGACTGATATCCCAGTCTGGTCCGTTCCGTACCTCGGCCAGCCGACCAACAACAATCACAACAAACAGGGAAGCGCTATGTTCATACAATCGCGAGGCCTTCGGTCTCTTCCCGTACTCGCGGCCTTACTGTCTGGTATAGCCCTGGTGGGCTGCAACTCCGATTCCTCTTCTTCAGACGATGACACCGACCCGGGAACCTCCCTACCGGAACTCTCGGAAGAAGTGATCCGGCCACTGGTGTTTGTCCACGGCGGCGCCGGCTCCGCGGCCCAGTACATGAGCCAGGCGATGCGTTTTACCGCCAACGGCTACCCCGAAGAATACATCCATGCCTTTGAATACCCCGGTGTGGCGCCCCACAACCCAGCGGAGCTGGATGCCTTTATCGACAATGTGTTGGCGGAAACCGGGGAAGACCAGGTCTACCTGGTAGCCCATTCCATGGGGACCTTTGTTGGCTATGAGGGTCCGCTGTCCGAGGCCATCCCCAACTACACCGGCTACCTGATGGTGCCGGAATACGCCACCAAGGTGGCAAAGTACGTGGGCCTGGACGGCCGCACCGCGGAAACCTGCCCGGGTGACGTGCCCTGCCTGGGCATCTTCGATGCCGACGACGGCCGGGCGCTGGGGGACAACAACGCCTACCTGGAAGATCAGGAACACGTGGAAACCGCCACCTCCGCGGAGTCCTTTGCCCTGCAGTTCGCCTTCCTGACCGGGGAGGAACCCGCCTACACCCGGATCGTTGAACAGGAGAGTCCGGTGTCCATCTCCGGTCGGGCGGTGATCTTCCCGGACAACACCGGCACCGACGGCGCCACCCTGGAAATCTGGCCCGTGGATCCGGACACCGGCATGCGCAGTGCGGAAATACCGATGGAAACCTACAGCATCGGTGCCGACGGGCACTGGGGCCCGGCAGAGCTGTCCCCCGACCAGCACTATGAAATGACCCTGATACGGGACGGCCACAGCGACATGCACTTCTACCTTCAGGCGCTCCCCAGGAACACCCGGTTCGTGAGACTGAACGCCTCCGCCACTGGCTCCCAGATCCTGGCCAACACCAACACAGGGCCGGAACACTCGACCCTGGTGGTCACCCGCCAGCGGGAGTGGATTGCCGACGCCCCGGACGGCGAGCGGGACGAGCTGTGGATTTCCACCACCAGCCCCCAGTGGGGGGACCAGGCCCCGGTGAACGCCATCGTCGAGGGCGTGACCAATGGCAATATCGGCCTGCACATCCACGACGACGAATCCACCCCGGCCCACAGCAGCCTGGCCTTGCTGGACTGGTTCCCGGATCAGGCCTTCCAGTCCGGCATCGATGTCTACATGCCGGCCACCGATGAGCCCGACGGCACCATTACCCTGCGCAGTGTGCCCCATGGCAACGAAGGTGCTGAACAGATCATCAATGTGCCCAACTGGCCGTCGGACAGCGACCGGATTTCAGTCCAGTTCAACGACTGGTGGTAAGGCTGATGGCGGGGTCTCTCCATGTGGAGTGCCCCGCCGACCAAAACATTCACGCCCGGCAACAGGCCTTGAACTTCTTCCCGCTGCCGCAGGGGCAGCGGTCATTACGGCCCGGGTCCAGCCGCCCTTCCCGGGTGTCGCCACGCAGGTAGTACCAGCGCCCCTCCTCGCGGACAAAGTCCGACGCCTCCTCCAGGTAGGCGAACCCGCCCGGCACCCGATGGATGGCCCGGAAATGCACCTGCCCCCGATCACCCTGCTGCCCTGATGACAGTACCTGTAAACCGGTCCAGTCCGGCGATTGCTCCAGGGACAGCGTGGCCGGTCGGGTGTCCACATGCCAGGTGGTCAGCAGATAGTCCGGCAGTTCCAGCACGAAGGCACTGTAGCGGGAGCGCATCAGTGCTTCGGGGCCTGGCGCGGACCTCTGGTTCAGATGGAAGGGCTGACAGCAGTCCTCGTAGGATTCTTGGCTGCCACAGGGACAAGACGGCATAACGGATCTCCACAAACGTTTCAGGAGCTTGCGACGCTCTACCGCGCAGACTCCTGGGGCAATCTATCACAGCACCACCAATAGCTACCTATCGAGCTGTATGTTATAAAACCCTGCTACACCAGTTTTTCACGCCCTCAGACAAGGCCCCTACCGTGCCGGCAGATATCACCGTCGTCCATATTCTCCTGGCCAACCTGGTGGTCCTGGCCGGCTCCTGCCTGCAGGGCGTGGCTGGTTTTGGTATTGGTACCCTGGCCGCGCCCTTGCTGTTCCTGATCTCTCCGGCGTTCATCCCCGCCCCGTTGACCCTCAATGCGGTTGTCCTGACCCTGCTGATGCTGATGCGTAACCGCACCAGCCTGCAGATACGGGAGGTCCGCTACGCCATCGGCGGAGGCATGGCGGGCGCCGTACTGGCGGGCCTCACCCTGCTGGTGATCTCGGCCCGGGGATTCGAACTGGTCTTTGGTGTCCTGATTCTTCTGGCCGTGGCGCTGAGTGTGGGTGGCCTGAAACCCCGGCTCAATCCCCGCAACAGCATCATTGCCGGAATCGCCTCCACCTACATGGGCACCATCACCGCAGTCGGGGGACCGCCCATCGCCATGATCTATCAGAACGAGGAAGGACCTCTGGTCCGGGCCAACATGTCCGCCTTCTTCCTGTTCGCCAGCGTGTTCTCGCTGATCACCCTGGTGGTCTCCGGCTACCTGGGGAAGCCAGAGCTGTGGCTGTTCATCGCCACCCTGCCCGGGGTGTTCATCGGTTTCTGGCTGTCGGCCGGGCTTGTCAACCGGCTGCCCTTCGAGGCCCTGCGCCCGATTATCCTCGGCATTGCGGCAATCGCCGGCCTGGCGGCCCTGATCCGGGGACTGATCAGCCTGAACGGGGGCTGAACGCCGCCTTCAGTTCATCAATGCGGGCGTCCTTTTCCTCCCAGAGGTGTCGCACCCAGGCCTGGAAGGTATCCCGAAAGGCCGGATCATTGGCGTAATCCCCCTGGAACAGCTCCGGCGGCACGGTACGGCTGCGGATATCCACCACCACCCGCGACACCTGCCCGCTGAGCAGATGCCAGAACCCCGGCACCGGCCCGTCCGGGTACACGATGGTCACGTCCAGCAGGTATCGCATCTGCTCCCCCAGCGCCCCCATCACGAAGGCAACGCCGCCGGACTTGGGCTTGAGCAGGTTGCGGTAGGGAGATTGCTGGTAACGATGTTTATCCGGCGTAAAGCGGGTGCCTTCCAGGAAATTGACCACGGTCACCGGCAGGTCATGGAATTTCTCGCAGGCGCGCCGGGTGATCTCCAGATCCTTGCCCCGGTCTTCCGGGTGCCGCTCCAGGTGTTCCTTGCTGTACCGTTTCATGAAGGGATAGTCCAGGGCCCAGAACGCCAGCCCCACCAGCGGCACCCAGATCAGCTCCTTCTTGAGGAAGAACTTGAAAAAGGGCGCCTGCCGGTTGAACACCTCCACCAGGGCCGGAATGTCGACCCAGGACTGGTGGTTGCTCACCACCAGGTAGGACTGTTCCCGGTCCAGGATCGCCTCGTTGCGGATATCCCAGACCGTGGGTGTCATCAACCGGAAGATATTCTTCAACCCTTCCGCCCAGGTTTCGGCGATCCACATGACGCCGATGGAGCAGGCCCGCTGCAATGGCCGGATGGGCACCAGCGCCTTGACCAGACCCATCAGCAGCATGGGACCGATGCCGATCAGGGTGATCAGCAGGATCATCAGGCAGATGGTGACTGCCCTGGCAAGGTGGATAATCAGCACGGGGTTCTACCGCCTTCTCCGATAACTTCAGACTATCTGTCCGGGAATCATAACGTTTCCCGGTCGTCGCTTCACCCACCCGCCTGGCCGGTTCCACCAACCTCCCGGCAGGGACTCCCGGGGCCGGTCACGCCGCTTCTTCCTCCCCCTGAAAAAGGATACCATTGCCGCTCAATGCCAATAACAATGAGGAATACGGAATGACCAAGCAGTTCGATGGAAAAGTGGCCCTGGTAACCGGCGCCGCCGCGGGCATTGGCGAAGCCACCGCCCGGGCATTCGCAGAGGCGGGCGCCAGCGTCATGCTGTCCGACATCAACCAGGACGCCGGCGAGAAGGTGGCCGCCGCCATCAACGGGGCCGGCGGCAGGGCTGCCTTTGTGCACTGTGACGTCCGCAGGTCCGGCGACGTCAAAACCCTGGTGGAGCAGACCATCGAACAGTTCGGGCGACTGGATTTCGCCTTCAACAATGCCGGTGTCGAGCTCGAACGCAGCAAACTCGCCGACGGCGAAGAAGAGCTCTTCGACAGCATCATGGACGTAAACGTGAAAGGTGTGTGGCAGTGCATGCGCCACCAGATACCGCTGATGGTCGAAGCCGGTGGCGGCGTTATCGTCAACACCGCTTCCGTCGCCGGCCTCGGTGCTGCCCCGTCGATGAGTATCTACAGCGCCAGCAAGCATGCCGTGGTGGGCCTGACCAAGTCCGCCGCCGTGGAGTATGGACGCCGGGGCGTACGTATCAATGCCGTCTGCCCGGCCATCATCGACACCGAGATGTTCCGTCGGGCGCTGGCGGATGATCCCCGCAAGGAGGAGCTGCACAAGACCATGCATCCCATTGGCCGCATCGGCCAGCCTGACGAGGTAGCCGCAGCGGTGCTCTACCTGTGCTCCGAAGGCGCGGGCTTTACCACCGGTGTTGCCCTGCCCCTGGACGGCGGCTACACCGCCATCTGAGGCAACCGGAACTGACGGTCGGCACCTCTGCCCGCCGTCGGATCACATATCCTGACTGCTGGCGAGCTGACGGGCCAGGCGCATGGCCTCGTTGGTTTCCATCTGCCGCAGGGACTCCACCAGTTCGTGGGTTTCCGGCGTGATGGCCTGCTCGTCCAGGCTGTGGTAGATGTCGATGATCCGGTCGTGGAAGGTAAAGATCTCCCTGCAGATATCGTCGAACCCGAGTGAGTCGAAATGGCTGTCCCTGGGGTCCTGTACCTTCACCGGACTGCGCGTCAGGTAGTCATACAGGCGTGTTTGCAGGGTATTGGGAGCGGCCTGGCGCTCGTATTCCTTCGTAATCCGCTCCAGCTCCCTTTCGTGGTCGGCGAGATAGTTCAGCAGGGCGCGGGCCTGCTCGTTCCTGTTGCCATCGGCGCCTTCCGTCAGGGTCCGGGCCAGCAGCCCGTGCATGTTCCTCACCCAGTCAATCAGTTCTTCATAGGTCTTGATTTCCATAGACCCTCCTTATCCGCTGCAATGACGTATAGCCGTTACCCTACATCGTTTCAGACCCGGAACTGTGACACCAGTTCACGCAGCCGCTCGCCCAGTCGTGCCAGTTCCTGGCTGGCCTCGTTGGTCTGGGTGACGCCGGTGTCGCTGTTCTGGGCCGCCTCCACGATGCGCACCACGTTCTTGTTGATCTCCTCGGCCACCTGGCTCTGCTCCTCGGAGGCCGTGGCGATCTGCGTCACCTGATCGTGGATGTGCTCCACCGACTGCTCGATGGTGCTCAGGGCCGAACTGGCGTGGTTGATACGCTCCACAGTCTCCTCCGACAGGCCCTGGGAGGAACGCATGCGCTCCACCGCGCTGCGGGACTCACGGATAAAGCCATCGATCATCTCGCGGATCTGGCCGGCGGACTCGCCACTGCGCTTGGCCAGCTGGCGCACCTCATCGGCGACCACGGCGAAGCCACGGCCATGCTCGCCGGCCCGGGCGGCCTCGATGGCGGCGTTCAGGGCCAGCAGGTTGGTCTGGTCGGTGACTTCGTGGATCACGTCCAGCACCTTCTGGATCTCGTCACTGCGGGAGGCCAGGGCGTCGATGGCCTCGGCGCTTTCCAGGATATTCCGGGACAGGCTGTTCACCGACTGCTGGGAGCCGGCCATGGTCTGGCCGCCATCCTTGGCCAGGCGGTCGGCATCCGCCCCGGCCTGCTGCACCTCGTTGGCGTTCTTCGAGATCTGGTGGATGGTGGCGGCCATCTGGTTGATGGCGGAGGCGATCTGGTCGGTCTCTGAACCCTGGACCTGCACCGAGGCGCGGGTCTCTTCCGCCACCCGGCTCAGTTCCTCCGCGGCCGAGGCCACCTGGTGGGTGGTGTCG